>CAWEEY010000005.1:0-155007 GCA_963808215.1 uncultured Actinomycetota bacterium | reverse complement strand
GGGAAACCGCAGGTCACGCGGCCAGTAGGCGATCTTAGCATTCCCGGACAACGCCTGCCCTGCCGCGCTCGGCAGCCCAGCGGCGTTGTGCCAGGTCAGCGGAGCCAGCGGTAACGCCGGTATTGTCTGCCCTTGGTATTTCCGGGCCGGGCGGAGTTGTGGTGACTGATGTGCGCGGGCTGGTTGGCCTTCTGCAGCGGGCGGACTGGACTCGGCTGAGCTTGTCAGCCGAAGCGAACGACGGGTCGAAGGTCCTCATAGCACCCGGAATGCGCTACCGCTATGAGGCCGAGGGATACCTGACCGGCTGCGACGGCGGGCGCCCGTGGGAGATTGACGACGACGAGGACGACGGAGGCGGGGCGGTCCATTGGGTGAGCGGGCCGCAGGCGCCGCTCGCCCGCCTGCTTTGCCCGGCCTGGCTGCTGGAAAGTTCCCGCCTCGTGGTCCGTGGCAGCACCCGCGCCTGCGGACGAGATGCTCTTGATGTCGTGATGACCAGGCGGCGAGCCTACGCACCGGGCCGATGTCCGCCGATGACATGGCCGAGGCCGTCGAAGTTCTTGTCGACGCCGAGTCGGGCATCCTGCTCAGGATCCCCGAACTGGACGAGGACGGCCAGTCCGAGGTCCTGGAACTCGTCCGCGCAGACTTCGCCCCGGTGATCGACTCATCCCTATTCCAGCCGCCGCCGTCGGCGGACTGGCGGCTGGCGCCCTCGGCGCGTCGATCAAGTGCTAGCCCTTCCGCCACGCGGCTACCTCCGATCCTGGCGGCATCGACGCTGAGGACATCCCGCGCGATGAGCCGCCACCGGACCGCACCTTTACCGGGCCACCGATCGGTGACGACGTCTCGACCTGCTGCGCGCGGGCGGCCCGACCCAGCTGGAGGCCGCCCTGCACGAGTGGCTCGACATCGCGCCGGGCACGCGGTCTCGGAGGTCCGCTTCGCCGCGCCAGGGATTTACCAGGTCGATCGCCGCTACCAGGCCCGTCGTCGCCCCACGACGATCGCCTGCGACGGGCAGCGCCACTGGCAGGTCTACGCCGACAAGATCACAACCGGACCTGCCGAGCCACCACCCGGCGATATCGGCAACCTCGCAGACCCCTCCTGGCTGCTGCGATGCACGCTCTCTGGCGGTGCCATGGTGATGGCCGGCGACCATTCCGCTTTTCGGATCAGTGCTACGCGGAGGACGACGGGCGGAGAAGCTGCAACGATGCTGTTCCCGGCCGCGTCCCTTATCGACGCCGAGTTGGGGATCATCCTGCGCTTGACCTTCTACATCGGCGACAAGCCAGTGCACCGTTACGAACTACGTGACGTCACCACAAGCGTCAGTGATTTCCGGCCCCAGATTCCGGCTGGCCTGCCAGTCATCGAGCAAGCCCGGTTCCATGCCTGAGGTCGCAGCTAGCTAGAGGCCCGTTGTCCGGTGCTCGGACCTGGACTGGGCAGGCACGCTGACGCCCTCAGGGTATGCGTGCGGCCCGGCACCGTCACCCGCTGGCAGCAGTGCAGGGACGTCGGCGATGCTGCCGAGAATGTGAGTCGCCCCAGAGGCGCGCAGCCGGGCGGCCGAGTGCGGCCCGGTAAGGACGCCAGCTACGATGCTGGCGCCGGAACGCCGACCGCTCTCGACACCGGCGCCAGTGCTGTGGATGACGGCCACCTCCGCCACAGATCCCGTGCCAGACTGCAGCACCGCTGTCAGCACGAGGTCCGGCGCAGGAAAGCCCCGCGGAACGTCCTGAGCGCTGAGCGCGATGTCGACGCACCGACGCAGTCCGGCGGCATCGATCACGGCATCCGCCACCCTGCGCGGCAGGCTCGTCAGCACGGCAATCCGGCAGCCCGCCTCCCGGAGCTGCTCCAGCACCTGCACGGCTCCCGGCACAGGCTGGATGACGACGCGGCGAATCGCATCCCCCAGTGCGCGGTCAAAGGCCAGCTCAGCTGCCTGCGCACGGGCCTCGTTGTCGGGGAACAGCACCCGGAGCACGTCGCCAGGCGCCTGCCCGCGGGCTTGATGGACCTGAGACATCCGGCGAGCGAACGCGCTAGTCCCGCTCACCACGCCCTGGGTCGCGATGGCCTCGGCAAAGCAGCGCTCAATCAGGCCTTCATCAGGTACCACCGTCCCGATCAGGCCGCAACAGGCAAGCGCTATGCCCGGCTTGTCAGTCGCGCCGTTCATTCTCAGGACGGACGCGCGGGTTAGTCGTCAGCTGTCGTCGCCTCGGTCCACAGGTCAAGCTCAGCTCGGTCCGCCTGGACCTTCCGCCACACGGCGAATGCGCTGAGTCCGAGGACAACGACCACGAGCAACTTCTTCACGATGCTTGATCCCTCCGGCTCCGGCTTCCGGAAGGCCGCTGGCGTGCCCGCGACCCCCCAAGACATCCTTGCAGCCTAGCAAGCCACGTCCTAGCGTGGCCGGGCCACGCGCGTCTCGTCCCACACCGGCTCCGGTGACTCGTATACCGACCCGTCGCCGCCAAACACCATGAACCGGTCAAAAGACCTAGCAAACCAGCGGTCGTGGGTGACGGCGAGCACTGTGCCCAGGTAGGGCTCGAGGCCGTCCTGTAGCGCTTCGGCGCTGGCCAAGTCGAGGTTGTCAGTCGGCTCGTCAAGCAACAGCAACGTCGACCCAGCCAGCTCCAGCAGCAGGATCTGCAGCCGGGCTTGCTGCCCGCCGGAGAGCGTCGCGAACGGTTGCCGCGCGCAGCTTGTGAGCTCATAGCGTGACAAGGCGGACATCGCTTCGTTGATGAGTAGCGCATGCTCGGTCATCAGGACTTCCAGTGCGGTGCGGTCCGCCAGGTCAGGACGCGCATGCGTCTGGGCGAACATTCCGGGGACCACCCGCGCTCCGAGTCTGGCAACGCCCTTGTGCGCAACGCTCTCGTCGCCGCCCAGCAGGCGGAGGAAGTGTGACTTGCCCGAGCCGTTGGAGCCAAGAACCGCGACTCGCTCGCCGTACCAAACTTCGAGGTCGAACGGCCGCATCAGCCCGGTCAGCTCCAGCTGCTCGCAGATCACCGCGCGCTTTCCGGTTCGGGCGCCGCGCAGCCGCATCCTGACGTTCTGCTCCCTCGGTGCGACCTCTGGCGGTCCGGCCTCCTCGAACCTGCGCAGCCGGGTCACGGCGGCCTGGTACCTGGATGCCATATCGGCGTTGTAGGACGCCTTCTGCTTGTACATCAGCATGAGCTGGCGGAGCTTCTCGTGCTCCTCGTCCCAGCGCCGGCGCAGTTCATCGAGCCGCTCGTTGCGCTCGCGCCTGGCCTGCGCGTACGTGGCGAACCCGCCGCCGTGCACCCAGCTATGCCGGTCCTCGACCGTAATGATCCGCTGCGCGCAGGCGGCGAGCAGCTCGCGGTCGTGGCTGACCAGCAGTACGGTCTTCGGAGTCGCAGTCAGCTGCTCCTCCAGCCACACTTTGCCCGGTACATCGAGGTAGTTGTCCGGCTCATCGAGCAGGAGGACCTCGTCGTTGCCGCGGAACATCGACTCCAGAACTAGGCGCTTCTGCTCGCCGCCGGACAGCGTAGCCACCTCACGCCACCTGCAGGCGTCATAGCCGATGCCGAGCGCCGCGACGCAGCAGGCGTCGAAATGGACCTCGGCCTCGTAGCCGCCAGCATCGCCCCAGTCCGCCAGCGCCGTGGCATACCGCATCTGCGTCGGTTCGTCGTCCCGTTCCATCATCGCGAGCTCCGCAGCGTCTAGCCGCGCGGCCGCCGTCCGCACTCGTGGCGGTGAGATTGACAGCAGCAGGTCCCGCACCGTGCTGTCGTCACGGATCCCGCCCACGAACTGCCGCATCACCCCCAGACCGCCGCTTGAGCTCACGCTCCCGGATTGCGGTATGAGATCGCCGGAAACGAGTCGCATCAGCGTGGTCTTGCCCGCCCCGTTCGGGCCGACTAGAGCGGCCACGACGCCGTCACCGACCCGAAAGGAGACGTCATCGAGCAGCACCCGGCCGTCAGGCAGGGAATGGCTCAGGTGCGCCGCCTCTACATGGCCCATCAGGGTCTCCCGTTACATTGAGCCGCAGGTATGCCTGACAATAACTGCATGGACCCCCAGGGTTTCAACGCGAATTCCCGGCTCCGGGCCTCGGACGCCGACCGCGACAGCGCTGCCGCGGTGATCAACAACGCGCTTGCCGAGGGTCGGCTCACCCCTGACGAACATTCCGAGCGGCTGGATGCCATCTATGCGGCCAAGACACACGCCGAGCTGGTGCCGCTGCTGGACGACCTGCCCGGCCAGCATGCGGTCGCGCTTCAGGGCCGCGAGCCGTCGGCCGAGATAGCGCGACCTGGTTATGGCGGCCGCATTGCCGCCATTTTCGGCGGAGCCACGCGCAAGGGCGCCTGGCACGCCGAGCCCGTGATCAACATCCTGACTGTCTTCGGCGGCACGGAGCTGGACTTCCGCGACGCGATCCTGCCCGGCAAGGAGATCATCCTGAAAGCGACCACCGTCTTGGGAGGCGTCGAGATAATCGTGCCGCCGGAGATGCGCGTGGTGGACAACGGCATCGCAATCCTCGGCGGCAGGGAAATCACCGGGAACCCCGGCGAGGCGGCCAGCCCTGACGCACCTGTGCTCCGAGTCGAGGGCGTCTGCGTGCTGGGTGGCATCGAAGTCAAGCGCAAGTCCCGGAAGCCACTGAAAGGGCTCAAGCGCGGCAAGGGAGTTAACGTCAGCATCGAGGGCGAAACGTTCCCAGCTCTCCGGATCCGTTCAGCTGACCGCGAGGACTAGGCCGACGCGGATTGCGGTACCTGCTGCCCGACGGTGCGAATCTCGAGGCGGCGGCGAACCGGGTCGGCCAGAGCAGCCGACAGCTCGCCGATCGCCTGAAGCGAGTGGCCGCTGACCACGGCATCGCAGTACGGCCAGGCGGCCGCCATGCCAGCAGCTAGCGGCTGGTAGGCGGCGCTCTTGGTTCGCGGGTTCATCCAGACGATACGGAACGCCACAAGCGACAGCCGCTGCATCTCGCGCCGGACGACCTCGGGATCTCCGGTGTCCCAGCCATCCGAGATGATCAGCACAACGGCGCCTCTGGCCATGCCGCGCCGGCCGTAACGATCGTTGAAATCCTTGAGCGCAGCGCCAAGTCTGGTGCCGCCATGCCAGTCGGGCGCCGCCCGTCCGGCTCGGGCCAGCGCAATCGCCGGCGAGGACCGGGCCAGCGCCGTTGTCAGCCGCGTCAACCTGGTCGCGAAGCTGAATACCTCGGCGCCCGCGCCGCCAGCCGCGCAGTACAGCAACTGGATCATCGCCCTGGCATAGGGCTCCATCGACCCGGAGATGTCACACAGCACGACCAGCCGCCGGGGCTGCTTCACCGGGACTTCGCCGATCAGCCGGAACGCATGACCGCCGGTGCGCCGAGCCTGCCGCAGCGTCGAGCGCACGTCCGTCCGGCGGCCGCCGGGCCGTGGCTTACGGCGTCGGGACCGACGGCTGGGCACCGCTACCGTCATCTGGCGCATCGCCGCCGCTAGCTCGGATAGTTCGGCAGCGGACAGCTCCGCGAAATCCGTGCCGGAGAGCCGCTCGGCCGGGCTGCCGAGGTAGGGCCGCGCTATCTCGTTGTCGGACTCACCGTTGTCGTTCTCGGTGGCATCCTGAAAGGACGCCATAGTGCTGGCGTGATGCCGGGCGGCGGTGGCAGCGTCAGCAATCTGGGCCGCCGGTGGCTGGCTGCCGAGCCCCGGGAAGATCGCGGCAAGGCTGGCCCGCTGATCGGATGCGTCAGGCGAGCCGAACACCTCGGCAAAGACCGCCCGCAGCGTCTCGGCCTGGTCTTTGCTGGATACCAAGGTCGCCAGCGCGCAATCGAAGAGCTCGCGTCTGGTCGTCGGACGGACCAGGGTCACAGCTGCGGCGAAGCGCTCGGTGCGGCCGGGACCGACAGGCAGCCCGGCACGCCGCAGCACTGCACCGAACCGCGCAGCTACCTCAGCCAGATCACCCGCACCAGAGCCGTCGCCCGCCTCAGCGATGTAACCACGGCCAGGGACCGCGGTCCCGGCGTCCTGCTGCTGGTCAGCCATCGTCGTAGGTCAGCCATCACCGCTGCCGCGGCCGACCACGGCCGCGAAATCGGCGGCGCGCGCAGTCTGCAGGTCCTCGGCGTACTTCAGGACCGTTCCCATGGTCTGCCGCGCGGCACTGGCGTCCAGTTCCGCCGCGCCGAGGACGTGCAGGGCATTCGCCCAGCTGATCGCCTCCGCCACACCGGGCGGCTTGGCCAGGTCGAGGCCGCGCAGCCGGTGCACGCCGATCGCGACCTGGGAAGCGAGCCGCTCGGAGGCCACGGGCACGCGCCGCCTGATGATCGCGGCCACCCGAGCGGTGTCCGGGTAATCGATCCAGTGATACAGGCAGCGCCGCTTGAGCGCATCGTGCAGGTCCCTGGTGCGATTCGACGTCAGCACGACGACCGGCGGGTACGCGGCCCGGCGCGTGCCGAGCTCCGGGATGGTAACTGCCGACTCAGCCAGCAGCTCGAACAGGAACGCCTCGAATTCATCGTCGCCTCGGTCGACCTCGTCGATCAGCAGCACCGCGGGGCGAGGTCCCGGGTGATCAAGGGCGGCGAGCAACGGCCGCTCCAGCAGGTAATCGTCGCTGAACAGGTCCGTCTCGCGCGGCATCTCGCCCCTGGCCTCGGCCAGCCGGATGGCGAGCAGCTGACGCGGGTAATTCCACTCATACAGTGCCTCGGACGACGTCAGGCCCTCGTAGCACTGCAGCCGGATCAGCGGCGTGTCCAGCACGTCAGCGAGCGCCTTGGCGGCCTCGGTCTTGCCGACACCGGGCTCGCCCTCCAGCAGGATTGGCTGTCCCATCCGGGCAGCAAGGAACAGCGCCGTCCCCAGCGGCTCGTCCGCGAGATAGCTGACACCGTCTAGCGCGGCCACCAAGGTAGGCACGTCCGGCAATCGCTCGGCGAGATCGGTCATATCCCCATCTAGTGAACATCATGGTTTCGTCACCTGCGCACCCTTGGGAGCCTAGCTCGTCGCCTGGGCTCCCCATGCCGGCAACAGTTGACCGTGGCTGGTCATTCCTGGCCATCTGACGACCAGGTCAGACTAGGGCGTGCGGCTGGCGGTATAGACAGGGGTGGACCTGGAGCCCTGGTCGGCGACCCCGAGCGCCACGCATACGTTGACTTCCGGGCACTGGATGCCGCCGACGTCCATGAAGGCGTCGATCTGCATGCCGCGTGGCATATGGGCGGGGATCGCGAACCTGATCCGGCTCCAGCGCGAGCCGGCGTCGCCGGTGACCAGGATCATCGCCGAGCCGCCGTTAACAGACCCGTGGAATCGCTGCGCTATCGCCTCGGTGCCGGACGCATAGCAGGTCGAGTCGGTGGGGCAGGAGATCTGTGATAGACCCGGCTCCGGGACGTCCGCAGGCAGCGGACGCTCCGCCCATGTGCGGCCACCATCGGCCGACATCGCGACGTCGCTGAAGCCGGTTCGCGGGTCAGCAGTTCCGAGCATGAAGCAGTGCCCGGCGTCGGGGCACTCCACTTGCGGGAACGGCCCGAGACCAAAGCCGGCTGGCAGCCTGCCTCGCGTCCAGGTCGCTCCTCCGTCCGTGCTGGCGGTCGCGAAGCCCTTGGATGCGATCGCATTGGCGCCGACGTCCGCGCTGCGGACGCCGATTGCCACGCAGTCGTTCGCAGTGGGGCAGCTGCAGTGCCTGCATCGACTGCCAGGCCGGGAATGGAGCAGCTGTGACAAAGTGCCGGGCATCGGTTGTGCGCAGGAACGTCACGCCGCTGTAATACTGCAGCGCGAGCGGCAGTTGAGCCGGCGAGGTCGTGAGCAGGCCATCGCACGTGGTGGTGGTCGGGCAGCTGAGCTGGAAGATCACCCCGCCGGCAGCAGCGGGCAGCGGCTCGACCGTCCAGGAATGCCCGCCATCGGCGGTCCGGACGAAGACTGGCTGGCCACGGTACAGGCCGCCGGCGGCGCAACCGGTCACCGATCCACAGGACAGGGCTGAGGTGAAGGTCAGCCCGGACGGCAACGGCAGGACGCTCCAGCTGAGGCCTCCGTCATAGGAAGCGTAGAAGGAGTCCATGTCCGCGGGCCCTGTGGCCGACGTGGCGTTATCGCCCTCGACATAGCACGTCTGTGCGCTCGGGCAGGTGAGGAAGCCCGGCTCGGGACCGGTGGTGCCCCGCTGCCAGCCAGTGCTCACCAGGTAGCTCGCCAGCCGCCAACCACCCGGGGAGACGCCGGCTCCTGTGACGGCTTCCTGCGGCAGCGCATGGGCTTCCGCCCATGCGGTGTGGAGCGGCCTGGTCAGCCTGCTGTGTCCCGGGAGCAGGACGACGAGCAGGGCTGCCACCACGGCGGCCGCGGCCGCCGTCCCGATAAGCTCTCGCCGCCCGAGCCGGAACTGGCGGTGCCGGGCGGCAGGCGCAGGCTCCAGGTTCGCCCCTGTCGGAACCCGGATGCCTCCGGCCAGATGCCGGACTCCGCCCGCGACCGCGCCCCAGCTGCTGACGTCGGCCTGGCAGTCCGCGCACGCAGCTAGGTGCGCTCGGACATGGCCGTCGGCCGCCGCGCCGTTGATCTCGGCGAGCATGTCCGCCATATCCAGGTGCGGCGACTGCGCGCTCATCGGCTCTCCCCCTTGTCGTTCAGCGCTCGGATGAGCGCAGCGCGTGCCGCCGTCAGCCGGCTCTTCACCGTTCCCACCGGCACGCTGAGCAGCTCGGCGGCTTCGGCAAGACTGAGGTCGGCGCCGAACACCAGGCCGAGAACCTCGCGGTGCGAACGCCCGAGGCTTGTGATGGCCTCAGCCACCTCGGTCACAGCTGCGCGTTCCAGCGCGACAGCCTCCGGCCCCGGGCCTGCGCTCGGCTGATCAGCAAGCTCCGAGTCGCTCACCAGCCGGAGCTGGCGGCGGCGCAGCCGGTCCCGTGCCTTCCGCCGGGCGATGGCGATCACCCAGGTCCTGACCCTGGACTCGCCCCGGAACGAGCCGGCACTGCGCCAGATTGCCAGCATGGTGTCCTGGAAGATCTCCTCGGCTAGGGCGCGCTCGCCCACGATCAGCGAGATATGGGTGAGTACCGCGTGGCTATGCAGCCGGTAGAACTCAGCCATGGCCGCTTGATCTCCCTGCGCGATGCAGCGCAACAGCGCAGCTTCGTCGGGATCCGGGCCATGTGCAGCCCACAGGGGCGGATCATCAGCCCCGGCGTCCACCGGAGCAAGCCTGAGCCGCAGCCGGCGATTCGCGCCGGACCCTGCTGAAAGGTCTCCCACGATAGGTAAGTAGCAGCAGTTCGCGATCTGGTTCGGGCGATAACGGATATTGCTGCGTCTCACCGATCGGCTGACCTGACCGTCAGCTCAGCGCCAGGTCGGACCGAACCGGCCGGCCCTGGATGGCGCGCCACACGTTAGCTGGAGTCAGCGGCATGTCGGCGTGCACGACGCCGAACGGGGCCAGCGCGTCGACCACCGAGTTCACCACAGCGGCCGGAGACCCGACCGTGGCCGACTCGCCCACTCCCTTGGCCCCGATCGGATGGTGCGGCGACGGCGTCACGGTCGCGCCCAGCTCAGGCGAGGGACACTCCATTGATGTGGGCAGCAGGTAGTCCATGAACGATCCGGCCAGGCAGTTGCCCAGCTCGTCGAAGACGATCTGCTGCATGAGCGCCATCCCGATGCCGTCCGCCAGGCCGCGGTGCACTTGGCCTGCCACTATCTCCGGGTTGATTCTTACGCCGCAGTCATCAACGGCGATGAACCGGCGCACCTTCACCTCGCCCGTGGCCGGGTCGACGTCGGTCACGCAGATGTACGCGCCGAAGGGGAACGTGAGGTTCGGCGGGTTGTACACCGCCGAGGCGTCCAGGTGGCCCTCGACGCCGTCCGGGAGCGCGAGCGAGGAGTGCGCGGCCATCGCGATCTCGGCGATTCCCGCGCCCTGCTCCGGGTCTCCGCGGACCCGCCACTTGCCGTCCAGCCATTCCAGGTCGTCCGCGGACACCTCGAGCATCGCGGCCGCCACCAGACGGGCCCGGTCGCGGACCTTGCGCGCGGCCATCACTGCGGCCGCGCCTGACACGGGAGTGGACCGCGAGCCGTACGTCCCGAGGCCGAACGGGGTGCGGTCGGTGTCGCCGTGCACCACTTCCACATCGTCCGGCGCCAGCCCGAGTTCGTGCGCCACGATCTGTGCGAATGTGGTCTCGTGGCCCTGTCCCTGGGTCTGCACCGAGATCGACAGCACCGCTTTGCCAGTCGGGTGCACCCGCAGGTCGGCGCCGTCGGCCATGCCGAGCCCGAGGATGTCCATGTGCTCGCGCGGGCCTGCGCCCACGCCTTCGGTGAAGAAGCTGAGCCCGATCCCCATGTACTCGCCGCGGGACCGCCGTTCGGCCTGCTCGCGCCGCAGCTCGTCGTAGCCGGCGATCTCCATCGCCAGTGCGAGTGCCCGCGGGTAATCGCCGGAGTCGTACTGCCAGCCCGTCGGGCAGGTATAGGGAAACTGCTCGGGCCGCAGCAGGTTGCGCATCCGGAGCTCGGCCGAATCGATGCCGAGCTCGCGGGCCAGCATGTCGGTCAGCCGTTCCACCAGATACACCGCTTCAGTGATGCGGAACGAGCAGGAGTACGCAACGCCACCTGGCGCCTTGTTCGTGTAAACCCCGGTCACTTCGCAGAATGCCGCCTGCAGGTCGTAGGAGCCGGTGAAGATGTGGAAGAAGCCGGCCGGGAACTTCGTGGGCTGGGCAGTGGCGTTGAAAGCGCCATGATCGGCCAGCACCCTGGCTCGCAGGCCGAGGATCTTGCCGTCCCGACTGGCCGCGATCTCCCCGTGCATGTGATAGTCGCGAGCGAAGCAGGTCGACATCAGGTTCTCCGACCGGTCCTCCATCCACTTCACCGGTCGGCCGGTGACCATCGACCCGACGATCGCGCACACGTAGCCGGGGTAGACCGGCACCTTGTTGCCGAAGCCCCCGCCGATGTCGGGCGACACGATCCTGATCTTGTGCTCCGGCAGCCCGGTCATCATCGCGAGCAGGGTCCGGTGCGCGTGCGGCGCCTGGGTAGTCGACCACAGCGTCAGGCGCCCGCTCACTGAATTGAAATCAGCGACGATTCCGCAGGTCTCCAGCGGAGCAGGATGGGAACGGGGGTAGATCATGTCGCCGCCGACGATCACGTCCGCGGCCGCGAACACCGCGTCGGCGGCGGCCTTGTCTCCCGCGGTCCAGTCGAAGATGTGGTTGCCCGTGCGCCCTGGCAGGTCGTCGCGGACGACGGGGGCATCAGGCGCCAGCGCTGTCAGCGCGTCGACGACCGGCGGCAGGGGCTCGTACTCGACAGCGATCAGCTCGAGCGCGTCCCTGGCGGCGTACCGGTCCTGCGCGATGACGAATGCAATCTCCTGGCCCTGGAAGCGGACCTTGTCGGTGGCCAGCACCGCCTGCACGTCGGCCGCGAGGGTCGGCATCCAGGCCAGTCCGCGCTCGGCCAGATCCGCACCGGTCAGGACAGCCTCGACTTTCGGATGGGCGAGGGCCGCAGTGGCGTCCACCGAAATGATCCTGGCGTGCGCGACCGGGCTGCGGAGGATCGCGCCGTGCAGCATGCCGCGCAGGTTGACGTCGTCCACGAATACGCCCTGTCCGCGGATGAACCGGGCGTCTTCCTTGCGGCCGAGCGGCCCGTACGCCGTGGTCATGCGCGGCCCTCGTTCGCGGCGGTCCACAGCACGGCCCGCACGATGTTCTCATAACCGGTGCAGCGGCAGATCTGCCCGGAGATCGCCTCGCGCACGTCCGCCTCGGACGGGCGGGGGTTGCGGTTCAGCAGCCATCGCGCGGTGAGCATCATGCCCGGCGTGCAGAAACCGCATTGCAGGCCGTGGCAGTGCGCGAAGCCCTCCTGGACGGGATCGAGCTGAGCGCCGCTGCCCAGGCCCTCGACCGTCATGACGTTGTGGCCGTCCGCCATCACAGCTAGCACCGTGCATGATTTCACCGGAGTCTGGTCCAGCCAGACCACGCAGGCGCCGCAGTTCGACGTGTCGCAGCCCCAGTGCGACCCGGTCAGGCCAAGGTCGTCCCGCAGGAAGTGGATGAGCAGCAGCCGCGGCTCGACCTCACGCGTGTACTCAGTGCCGTTGACCGTCAGCGTGAGCCTCACGGCAGCCGGCCGTTCATCACCGGCGCGCCGCTCATGACGGCGCGTCGCGGACGCGGGCCACCGCGGTATGCAGCACCCTGGTGGTGAGCTCGCGGGCGAGGTGCCGCTTGTAATCGGCCGGACCGCGCTGATCAGTGACCGGCCGGCAGTGCTCGGCGGCGATTTCGCCTGCCTGGGCCAGAGTCTGCGAGCTGGCAGGCCGTCCTCGCAGGTACTCTTCCGCCTCGGCAGCGACAAAATGAGTGGCCCCGAGCGCGGCCAGGCCGATCCCCGCGTCTGCAATCACGTCGCCGTCAAGCCAGACCGCGGCCCCGGCGGCGCCGACCGGCCAGTCGCCTGCGCGCCGGGACACTTTCTGGTAGCCGCTGCCGCCGCCCGGCCGGATGGGGAGCCGGATCTCCGTCAGCAATTCCGACGGCCCGATCACGGTCTCGTACGGCCCGGTGTGGAATTCCCGCGCCGACACCTCACGTTTGCCGTCCGGCCCGGAGATGACCATCGTTCCCTTCATGGCGGCGAACGCGGCGGACAAGTCCTCGGACGGATCGGCCTGACAAAGTGAACCGCCCACTGTGCCCCAATTTCGGACGATAGGGTCAGCGATAACGCGCTCTGCGTCGTGCAGGATCGCGAAATGCTCGCCCGCGAGGGGGGAGTCCAGCAGCTGCGCATGCCGGGTCAATGTTCCAATCCGCAGTTCAGTACCAGTTAGGTTGATATAGCGGAGGTCGGTGATCGCGTTGATGTCAATCAGCACCTCTGGCTGGGCCAGGCGCAGCTTCATCATGGGTATCAGGCTGTGCCCGCCGGCCAGGATTCGCGCCGCCGAACCGTATCGCGCCAGCAGCGCGAGCGCGTGCTCGACGCTGGTGGCCTTCTCGTACTCGACCTGCGCGGGTACCTGCACCGAACCGCCCTTCCTGCGCACGAGTGTACGAAGCCACGCCTCCGCTGCCGGGGGACGGCCATGACGCTCACCCAGCTGAACGCATTCGTCCTGGTGGCACGGCTCGGCTCGGTAACGGCGGCGGCAAGTGCACTCGGAGTCAGCGAGCCCGCAGTGTCGCAAGCGCTGACGGCATTGCGGCAGCACCTCGGCGACCAGCTGATTGCGCGCGGGCCGGCCTGGATGACGCTGACGCCAGGCGGCTCGAGGCTGCTCGCCACCGCCTCGCAGATCGTCGTCCTCGGCGCCGAGGCGCACGCCGCCGTACGAGCCGCGCAGGGTGCACCGGAGCAGATGCGAGTGGTGGCGACCTCGACGTTCGCCGAGTTCGTGGCGGGCCCGCTGATGGAGGCGTTCACCCGGCGCTTTGCTGGTCCAGTGGAGGTGTCGACCGGCGTCGCGGTGTCGGGCGAGCAGGCCGTACTGGTCGCCAACAGGCTCGCCGACGTGGCCTTCGGGCCTGGCGTCGCGGCCGAGCAGGTGATGCCAGTGGTCAGCGAGCCCATCTTCAAGTACCGCATGGTCGTGGTGACGGCCGGCCAGTCGCGGCTGCGCGGCCAGGCCCGGCAATGGCGCTGGCTCGTGGACCCGTCCGGCGCCGATCCAGGAAGCGAGACTGGCAGGCTCCTCAAGCAGATCGGCGTGCCGGACGGCAACATCGGCATGTTCCCCAGCCAGACCGCGGCCTGGGCCGCCGCTGCCGACGGGGCCGGCGTCGCTCCGGCGATCGAGCACCTGGTCTCACACCAGCTGCGGCGCGGCGAGCTATCGCTGGTCGAGTTGCCAGGCCTGCCCGCCGAGGCCTGCTGGTACGCCACGCTGCTGGAGCGACAGCACCGCAGCACTGCCGCCAGCTCGCTGCGCAGGTTCCTGACAACGCCTGAGGCGATGCAGCTCATGCGGTCGCCGTCCGCCGGAGTGGCGCCGTCCAGGTTCCGGCCCCCGGTGTACGTCACGATATGGAGCTGAAAATCCTCTATTTGGCTGCCTTGTCTACCGGGGCTAGCTGGTTAGTTAAGCGACAGCTTATTGACTAGTTGCCTCGGCGCAACCAAGGGTGCACGATGCAATCCCACGCAATCAGGCAGGCGCTGCCCAGTGGCGGCAGGCGCCGGCCTTGCTAGGAGCATGAATATGCGGATCGAGTCCGACGGCAAGAGCAGGGGCAATCCGCGGTTGTACGAGCTCATCGAGCACGCACCTAAGACCGGAAAAAGCCCGACTGTCTGGGCCTGGCCCGAGCTGATCGATTATCTCAAGATCGCCGGACAGCCCGTCTCCGGGCCATGGCCGCCCCATCAGGAGCCCCGGCCTGATCCCGATTACGAGTCGGGGCCCGTGGCCGTCTCCGATCCCGCATCAGAGCCCCGCGTCCGCCGCGAGCCGGACGCCCCCGCTTAACCGGACGCCGGCTGAACAGCGCCCGGAGCCATATCCGCTGAGACCGGAGGGAACGTATGTACCCGTCGCGGTTCCGTTATGAGGCACCGCACTCGCTGGCCGAGGCGATCGGGCTGCTGCGCGATGGCGGCGATGACGCCAAGGTGCTGGCAGGCGGCCAGAGCCTCGTGCCGCTGATGAAGCTCCGCTTCGCCGCGCCCGAGCTTGTGGTCGACATCAACAACGTGCCCGGCCTCAGCTACCACAGCAGCGATCCCGATGGCACGCTCCGGATCGGCGCCCTGTGCCGTCACGCCGAACTGGAACGCTCCGCGCTGCTGGCCAGTACACAGCCCACTATGGCGGCGGCTGCGCCGCTGATTGCCGACCCGATCGTGCGCAACCGGGGCACGCTGGTCGGCTCGCTCTGTCACGCAGATCCGCAGGGCGACTGGGCCTCAGTTGTCATGGCGCTCGGCGGGTCCGTTGTCGCCCAGGGTCCGGCCGGCCGCCGGTCGATTCCGATGACCGACTTCGTCATCGGCCCGTTCCAGAACGTACTCGGGCCCGACGAGATTGCGATCGAGGCGGTCATCCCCGCTGCCCGGGGCGTGCGGTCGGGCGGCTACCTGAAGCTCGAGCGGCGCGTCGGTGACTTCGCCACCGTCGGCGTCGCGGTCGCTGTCGAGACCGCTGACTCGGTCGTGACCCGCGCTGGCATCGCGCTGACGGGCGTCGGTGGCTCGACGATCGCGGCGACCGAGGCCGCGGCGGCACTGACCGGGCGGCCCCTGACGGCCGACTCGATTCGCGAGGCCGCCGCACTGGCGGCCGCGGCGGCCCGGCCCCGGACAGATCACCGCGGCAGCGCTGAGTACAAGCGACACATGGTGGCGACGTTCGTCGAGCGCATCCTGAGCAGAGCAGGCCAGGGGCACGACGGCGCGACGGCGGAAAGGGCAGCCTGATCATGACCATGGTCTATGAAGATCGCGGCGACGAGACCGCGGCGGACGTACCGGTACGCCGGATCAAGTTCACCATTAACGGCGAGAAGAAGATCGCCGAGGTCGAGCCGCGACTGCTGCTCGCCCACCTGATCCGGTACGGCCTGAGGCTGACTGGCACGCACACCGGCTGCGACACCACGAACTGCGGCGCCTGCACGGTGCTGGTCGACGGGCAGGCCGTGAAGTCGTGCACGATGCTGGCCGTCCAGGCCGACGGGCACGAGATCCAGACCGTCGAGGGCCTGGCAACCGCCAGCGAGCTGCACCCGCTGCAGGAGGGCTTCAAAGAGGAGCATGGCCTCCAGTGCGGTTTCTGCACGCCGGGCATGATGATGGCGGCCAAGGCGCTGCTGGACCGCGACCTCAACCCGAGCGAGGAAGACGTCCGCTGGGCACTGTCAGGCAACCTGTGCCGGTGCACCGGCTACCAGAACATCGTGAAGTCGGTGCTGTGGGCCGCCGAGAAGCTCCGCTCGCAGGCACCGGCCCAGTAATGCCAGCACGGTAACGCCAACTCCGCCAGGCCGCTAGCCGACATCAAGACGGGAACAACGGAAATGTCGCAGGCAGTAGACGAGATCAAGATCGGCGGCATCGGCGCGAGCCGCAAGCGGGTCGAGGACAACCGGTTCATCCGCGGCAAGGGCAACTACACCGACGACATCGTGCTGCCCGGCATGCTGCACATGGAGATCCTCCGCAGCCCGATGGCGCACGCCCGGATCAAGTCCATCGACGCGAGCAAGGCCTGGGACATTCCCGGCGTGCACCTGGTGCTGACCGGCGAGATGATGGCCACCAGGAACCTGGCCTGGATGCCGACGCTGTCGTACGACACGCAGGCTGTGCTCGCCACCGACAAGGTCCGGTTCCAGGGCCAGGAGGTTGCCTGCGTCATCGCCGACGACCCTTACATCGCCAAGGACGCCTGCGAGGCCATCGTCGTCGACTACGAGCCGCTGCCGGTGATCGTGAACCCGGTGCAGGCGGTGGCCGAGGGCGCCCCGGTCATCCGGGACGACAAGGAGAACCAGCCGGACAACGTCATCTACGACTGGGAAGTCGGCGACCGGGACGGTACTGACCGGGCGTTCGCGGCCGCTGACCTGGTGTCCAAGCTGGAGCTGCACTACCCGCGCTCGCACCCGTCGCCGATCGAATGCTGCGGGTCGATCGCGGACTTCAACCGCGCGACATCCAAGCTCACGGTCTACATGACAACCCAGGCGCCGCACATCATCCGGGCCGCGGTCGCGATGGTCGCCGAACTGCCCGAGCACATGATCCGGATCATCTCGCCGGACATCGGCGGCGGCTTCGGCAACAAGGTGCCCGTCTACCCCGGCTACGTGTGCTCCATCCTGGCCTCGATCCTGCTGGAGCGGCCGGTCAAGTGGATCGAGGACAAGTCCGGCAACCTGATCTCGACCGGCTTCGCGCGGGACGTGTACCTCAAGGGCGAGATGGCGCTGCGCCGGGACGGCAAGATCCTCGCCGTCCGGATGCACACCGATGCCGACCACGGCGCGTTCTTCTCCGACGCCCAGCCGAGCAAGTTCAAGATCGGCCTGATGCACTCGGCGTTCGCGGCGTACGACATCCCGGTCGCGCACCTGACTGCCCGCGGTACCTACAGCAACAAGGCGCCCGGCGGCGTCGCCTACCGGTGCTCGTTCCGGGTCACCGAGGCTATGTTTTTCCAGGAGCGCATGGTCCAGGCCGCCGCCGACGACCTGGGTATGGATCAGGCCGAGTTCCGCCGGATGAACTTCGTGGCAGACGACCAGTTCCCACACCGGACCCCGTTCGGCTTCCTGACCGACTCGGGCCAGTACGCCAAGTGCCTGGACGTCGGGCTGAAGGCGATCGGCTACGACAACTTCCGGCAGCAGCAGGCCGACGCCCGCTCCCGCGGCCGGCTGACTGGGCCTCGGCATCTCCACCATGACCGAGCCGCTCGGGGCCGGGAACAGCCGCGAGTACGACATCCTCGGCATCAAGATGTTCGACTCGGCCGAGCTCAAGGTGCACATGACCGGCAAGGGCATCGTCCGCACTGGCGCCCGGGGTCAGGGCCAGGGGCACGAGACGACCTGGGCGCAGATCGTGGCGCACGAGCTGGG
This sequence comes from uncultured Actinomycetota bacterium, assembly GCA_963808215.1. Classification (GTDB taxonomy): domain Bacteria; phylum Actinomycetota; class Actinomycetes; order Streptosporangiales; family Streptosporangiaceae; genus JAJYUU01. The sequence continues at coordinate 137,315 of CAWEEY010000005.1, read as the reverse complement.
CATCCCGGCCGATGACATTGTCGTCGAGGAAGGCGACACTGACACCGCTCCGTTCGGCATGGGCACTTACGCCTCACGCAGCACGCCGGTGGCCGGCGCCGCGGTGGCGATGGTCTCTAGAAAGATCCGGGCCAAGGCCCGAAAGCTGGCCGCGCACCTCCTCGAGGTATCGGAGGAGGACATCGAGTGGGAGCTCGGCCGGTTCTACATCCGCAGCGCTCCGGATCGTGGGGTCACGATCCAGGAGTGCGCGGTGGCGGCGTACGCGAACATGCCGGACGGCATGGAGCCCGGCCTGGACGCGACCGCCTACTACGACCCGCCGAACCTGACCTGGCCATTCGCGGTCTACATCGTCACGGTCGAGGTCGATCCGCAGACCGGCGTCTGGGACGTTCTCAACATGGTGGCGGTCGATGACTGCGGCGTCCGGATCAACCCGATGATCGTCGAGGGCCAGATCATGGGCGGGCTGACCGAGGCGTACGCGATGTCCAACATGCAGTTCATCACCTTCGACGCCGAGGGTAACTGCGTGGGTGCGAACTACATGGACTACATGCTGCCGACGGCCTGGGAGACACCCGGCTTCGAGCTGCACAGCGAGGTCGTCACGCCCTGTCCGCATCACCCGATTGGCGCCAAGGGCATCGGCGAGTGCGCGGCAGTGGGCGGGCCGGCCGCCTTCGTCAACGCTGTGATGGACGCATTGTCGGGCAGCGGGGTCCGCAACATCGACATGCCGCTGCTGCCGGACCGGGTGTGGGAGGCCATCACCTACCACCGGGACATATCTGGCGCCCCGCCTGTCCGGTCAGACGACTGACGGGAACGACGATGGACGGCTGGCAGGTAATGGAGCAGGCCGCGGAGCTGTCGCGGCAGGGTACGGCGTTCGCCCTGGCGACCGTTGTCTGGCGGCAGGGGCCGTCGTCGAGCCAGCAGGGCTCGCGGGCGATCATTACGGCCGACGGCGAGCTGCGCGGCTGGATCGGCGGCGCCTGCGCGGAACCGGCGGTGATCCGCGAGGCTCAGCGCGTCATCTCCTCCGGCTATGCCAGGCTGCTCCTGCTCGGCGACCCGGATCAGTTCGGCGCCGTGGTACCGGACGGCATGGCGGTCGTCCCGATCTCCTGTCAGAGCGACGGCGCGCTCGAGGTCTACATCGAGCCGGTGCTGCCCGTTCCGCATCTGGTGGTGGTTGGCCGGTCGCCGATGGCGCAGATGCTCGCCGACCTGGCCAGGGCGCTGGGCTGGCGCACCGACCTGATCGACGGGCCGGACTTCACGTCCGCGGACGCGGACGCGCAGTCGCTGGTGGTCGTGGCGACCCAGGGACACAATGACGAGGGCGTCCTCGAGCGCGCGGTCGCGGCCAGGCCCGCCTATCTCGGCCTGGTCGGCTCGCGCAAGCGCGGCACCGCCGTGCTCGGTTACCTCGCCGAGCGCGGCCTGCCGGAGGCCGACCTTGAGCGCGTCCGGGTGCCAGCCGGGCTAGATCTGGGCAGCACGACGCATCCGGAGATTGCTGTCGCGATCCTCGCAGAGCTCGTGCAGCTGCGGGCGGCCGGGGCACTGGCCACGGACGCTGCCGTTCCCGGCATAGAGAGGATCGACCCCGTCTGCGGCATGACGGTGACTGCGGGGCCGGATGGTCTGCCGATGGAGCGCGATGGCGTTACCTACTACTTCTGCTGCGCCGGGTGCCGGCAGGCGTTCGAGAACGAGGCCGCCGCCCGTCCAAGCGGCGCCTGACTACAAGAGCGAGGCCTGATGCTGATCAAGACCGATTTCGAGGTCGCTGAGCCGGTCGAGAAGGTATGGCAGTTCTTCGAGAACATCCCGCAGGTGGCAACCTGCCTGCCGGGCGCCGAGCTGACCGAGGACCTGGGCGGCGAGAAGTACAAGGGCCGGGTGGCGATCCGGATGGGCCCGGTCCGGCTGCAGTTCGCCGGCACGGCCGACATTACCGAGCGGGACGAGGCGGCCAGGCGCGTGGTCGTGCATGCGGCGGGCGCGGACGAGAAGGGCCGCGGCCAGGCCAGCATGATCGTGACCGCGACCCTGACGAAGGCCGGCCGGGGCACTCGGGTGGATGTGGCGCAGGACCTGCAGCTGTCCGGGGCGGCCGCGCAGTACGGTCGCGGCATGATCAGCGACGTCAGCTCGGTGCTGATGCACGACTTCTCGGTCAACATGCAGGACCGGATCAACCGGATTGAGCGCGGCGAATCTGCCGAGCAGATCGCCGCGGCGGCCGCCACGCCGGCTGGCGGCCTCACCCTCGGCCTGCGGGCCGCCCGGATGGCGCTCATGCGGGTGTTCCGCCGGTTCTTCCTGCCCTATCAGCCTGTGTCGCGTTAGAGGAGGACAGCCATGGTCTTGTGGTGGATCGGCAACGCAGTCCTGCTGCTGGTGGTACTGCCCGTCGTCATCTTCCTGCTGAACCGGGTGCTCGCCGCGGTCGAGCGCATCCGGCATGCGACCGACGACATCCTGTCCGGCGGGGTGGCGCTGATCGGCGAGCTTAACGGCGTGCCGGAGGCGCTGGCCACGACCGACGCCACGGTCGGGGAAATATCGGTGGGCGCCGTCCGCTACGCGGGCTCGGTCGCCAAGCTTCTGGGCTAGCCAGCCCTCGGTAAGCAGAAAGGAGAACGGTAATGCCGGCAGCTGCATGGGTGACTCTGATCATCGCTGCGCTCATCATCGCGATAACCGCCGTCGGCCTGCTGCGGGTGATCTTTCACCTCCGGGCGATCCGGGCGACCCTCGTCACGACCACCGGCGGCGTCCAGGCGGTCGCGCAACTGACGAGCACCGTTCCGGAGCGGCTGACATCGGTCAACGCGAGCCTGAAGCCCGTCCGGGACTTCTGCGAGACGGTCTGAGCGGGCCTGAGGGAGCTGGAGACACATGAACACAGATCGTCGCTGTCGCCACAGCCGGCGGCGGAACGAGCAATTTCGGCTGGATACTGGGCTTCACCATCGGCGGCGTCATCGTAGTTGTAGTGGTCGCCCTGGTCGTGCCGATCCTGCTGCTCGCACGGTCGATCGGGACGGAGGCACCCAAGATCGACGCCGCGCTCACCGACGCCGTCCACAACACCGCACCTCTTGCTGCGCTGCGCACGACCATCGAGCACGCGACGATCATCATCGGCGGACTGCAGCGCGGCCGCGCCAGGCTTGGAGGCTGACCGATGCGCGTTGATCACGTACTTGCCATGTCGGCGCACGAGCACACGCTCTGGGTGTGGGCCATCATCATCGGCTTCGTGGTGGTGCTCGCGGTCGCAGCCCTGCTGAGCCTGCTCATTTACCTTGTCAAGATCATTGACCGGCGGGTGGTCGAGGTGCGCGACACCCTAAAGGCCGCGGCGGCGAACACGTCCGACACCGTCCTCATCCCCCAGGTAGCCGACGGGGTGGAGGCGGTCCTGGCCGAGGGTCTTCAGCACCACCTGTTCCTCGGCCGAGTGCTCGGAAAGGTGAAGTCATGACCACCCTGGTCGTCCTGACTGTCGTCGACATCGTCCTGCTGATCGCCGGCCTGGCGTTCTACCTGTACTGGGTCGGCTCGCTGCTGACGCGGATCGCCGGGAACCTCGAGGAGTGCGGCGACTTGGTGCGCACCATCGTCGGCCACGCCAAGCTGATCGGCCCAGGTGTCGAGCACATTAACCAGACGGGCGGCGTCGTGGCTGGCGCTCTGCCGCTGCTGTACGGGATGGCCGAGGAGATCGTCACTGACGTGACGCCCCGGCCTGCCGAGCCGGAAGTCCCCGAGGTGGCCAGGCCCGCATCCGGCACGCGCCGTTCCCGCCTGCATGACGCCGTGGGTTATGCCCCGCAGCGCTAGCTAGGCCGGCCGCCCGGCCGCGCGGCCGCCCTGTGTCTCCGCTAGCGCGGCAGCCCTGCGTCGGCCGGATCGCTGCCGGTGATCTTGACTGCTAGCGATGGCCGGACTCATCGGGGCCGCGGCGCGCGACCGGACCCGTGGTCGGCGCGGAGTACTCGCCGATCCAGTGTTCTTCCCAGGCGTTGTCGTACTGCTGCTCGTTGCAGCTCGGATGGTAGATAGCGGTCAGCTCGCGTGCGATCTGCTCTCGGTGCGAAAGGCTCCCGCCGGGCACCTCGTAGGTGCAGATGTAGACCTTCCACTTAGAGCCCGCCCTCTGTACCCAGCAGGCGGCGCGGGGATGCTGGAACGGGAAGTGCTCGGCGGACAGGTCGTCGGAGTGGCTGACGTAGCTCACCGCGTAACGCTCGGGCTTGTTCTCCGGATCGGGCTTGTACAGGATGGCGTAGACCGCGGCCGTCGCAGGGGGAGACCAGCCGCCAAGCAACCGCGGCCCTTCAAACGGGTAGCCCGCCAGCGAGCCCAGCCGGATCACCGCAGCTCGTCCTCACCGACGGGGGGCTCCGCCCCCCGTGTACCCCCCCAAGACCGACCGCTCTCCTCGTCAGCCTCGCTGATGGCCTCGGTGCGGACGACGGGAGCCGGGGGCAGCCCGGCCGCCGCGGCCGCCGCGAGGAACCGCTCGGTGGCCTTACTCACCGCATCCTCCCGGCTATCGGCCTCAACCATGAGCTGCGCGCCGTATCTGCTGGTGCCGATCCCGGTGGCGATGCCGTGGCTGGCGGCGATCGCATCCGCCAGTTCGACGACTTCCTCGCGGCTGAGGATCCTGTCGCCCTCGGCCTCGATGCCGACACTCCACCTCACAACCGGCTCCTTGTGTTGGCGCTTTAGTCGCACTCAGTTCAGCGCCGGCAGCATTTCGGCCAGCTGCTCCAGGCTTGCCAGGTCGTGGCCCGACAACAGCAGGTCGATGTGCGGCGCTGCCACCATCATGCCCAGTGTGCTCGGCCGGAAGTTCGGGTCGTTGCCCTTGTGCGGGTTCAGCCACACGATTCGGTAACACAGCCGGGAGAGCCGTTCCATGGCGGCCGCGAGCAGTTCCGGATCGCCGCGGTCCAGGCCATCGGAGCAGATGACGACGACTCCGCCCCGGCACAGTCCGCTGCGTCCGAATCGCCGCACGAACGTGTCCAGGGACTGGCCGATCCTGGTGCCGCCGTCCCAGTCGACGACCGCACGGGCCGCCTCCTCGAGCGCGGCGTCAGGCTGACGATGCTGCAGCGCCCTGGTGATCCTGGTGAGCCTGGTGCCGAAGCAGAACACCTCGACGCGAGCCGCCGCGCGCTTCGCCGAGTGCGCGAACTGAAGCAGATGGCGCGAGTAATCGGCCATCGACCCGGAGACGTCCAGGATCAGGATCAGCGGACGCAGCCGTGTCCTGCGCTGCCGGAAGAACAGCTCCGCAGGTTCGCCGTGCATGCGCATCGACTCCCTGATCGTCTTGCGCAGGTCCGGCGAACGACCCGCGGTTGCCGCGCGGGTCCGGCGGGTTCGGCGGCGGGGCGGCGTCAGCCGGATCCTGGCCATGATGCGGCGCAGCGCGGCCAGCTCGGCTGGCGTGCACGCAGCGAAGGACCGGTGCTTCAGCGCGTCGGCATCGGACGCCATCCAGCCGAGGACAGGCTGCTCCTCGTTCTCCTCGGGACCTGGCTCGGTGCCGGGCATCACCATGGCGGCCTCCGCCTCGGCCACCGCGGTCGCCTTCAGCAGCAGGGCGGCTGCGGGCCCGTCCTCTGCCAGGAAGTAACGGCGGAACGCCTGGTCGTATGCAGGGATGTCGTCACGTCTGCTGACCAGCGTGGTCCGCCCGGCCCAGTACAGGTCCAGCAGGTCAGACGGATCGAGGGGCGCCATCGCTGAGCAGTAGGTCAGCACATCGCCGGTCCCGACAGTGATTCCGGAAGCCCGCAGCTCGCGCGCGAATCCAACCAGCACCGGAGCGAACGGCGCGAGCTCGGGCACGCCCGCTCGCTCAGGCACCGGAGACTGCTTAGGCACCGGAGGTTATCTCCGCCAGGTTCTCGCGTACGAGGTCGAGGTCATCCCGGTCCTTGACCACAGCGCCCAGCGTGTCTTCCGCGGCCTGCCGGGTCAGGTCGGTCTCGCCGAGGAATTCCAGCGTCCGCACCCAGTCGATGGTCTCCGCCACGCCGGGCGGCTTCGCCATGTCGAGCTCACGAAGCCGGTGCACCGCGGCGACGACCTTGCGGGTCAGTTCCTCGGCCGCGCCAGGTTCCCGGACGAGCACGATCTCTACCTCGCGGTCGGCGGACGGGTAGCCGATCCAGTGATAGAGGCAGCGTCGCCGCAGCGCGTCGTGCAACTCGCGAGTTCTGTTGGAGGTAAGGATCACCACCGGCGGGGATTCCGCCTTGATGGTGCCGATCTCCGGGATGCTGATCTGGAAGTCAGACAGCACCTCCAGCAGGAACGCCTCGAACTCGTCGTCAGCCCGGTCAACTTCGTCAATGAGCAGGACGGCCCGATCCCCGGCTCGCACCGCCTCCAGCAGCGGCCGCTCTAGCAGGAACTTGGGCCCGAACAACCGGTCGACCGACTGCTCGTCTGCGGCCTGGTGCTCTGACAGCGCGCGGATCTGCAGCATCTGCCGCGCGTAGTCCCATTCGTAGAGAGCCTGATTGGTGTCGATGCCCTCGTAGCACTGGAGCCGGATCAGCTTGCGGCCGAAGATGCTGGCCAGAACCTTGGCGACCTCGGTTTTGCCGACGCCGACCTCACCCTCAAGCAGCACCGGCCGGTGCAGCGACAGCGATACCAGCAGCGAAGTGGCCAGCCCTCGATCAGCCAGGTACCCGCCCGTCCGCAGGCGATCGGTCAGCTCACCGACGGTTCCGGGATACTCCACCGAGCGAATCTCCTCGCCGTCTGGTGCTGCGGTTAGCGAACTTCGCCCGAACCCAGGACAAGATCACGGACGCTGCCGCCGCCGGACTGGTTCAGCTTGCCCTCGCGCTCCAGCCTGGCCCGCCATGCGGATGTCAGGTCGCCCTCGACGGCAAAGTCGTCGAAGCCAACTCCGGCGTCGGTCATCCGCTTGCAGGACCCTTTCTCACCGGCGGCATCGTCCAGGTTCGCGGCCGTCTGCCCCTGGCCGCGCCATACCTCGCGCAGCACTTCCAGCGCTTCGGCAGGCTCTGCACTCATATCGGACATCCTTCCGCCCGGCGCGATCTATCGACTGTAACCCTGGCGTAGGAACAATCGCGAGTCGGGATTAAGTGATCTCTTAATCCACCATCGCGCGCCGTGCCGGCCGGCCTAACCAGGCGGAGGTCACGGCCTGGTGGCCGGACTCACGGCGAACCCCGGGCGCGTCGCGGCCGCCCGGGCCGCAGCAGGTTCGGGATGATGGCGGGTATGGAACTGACGGTAGCTGAGAGCACAATAACGACCGTGCCGAGTATCACTTTCCGTAGCGATATGACCGTTGAGCTCGTCAAGCATTCAGCCTCGGACGCCGACGTGATCTGGGCGGCCAGGGTCTCCACCAAGGGTGAGCAGTCGCTGGCCGACATCGACGCGGATCCCGAGCGGTCGGCCGGGCTGATCAACTACCTGATGCGCGACCGGCACGGCACACCGTTCGAGCACTCAACTATGACCTTCTACGTCAGCGCGCCGATATTCGTATTCCGCGAGTTCATGCGGCACCGCACTTTCAGCTACAACGAGGAGAGCGGCCGGTACCGCAAGCTTGAGCCCGTGTTCTACGTGCCGGGGCCCGACCGCAAGCTTGTGCAATCCGGCAAGCCTGGTGCCTACGTGTTCACCGCGGGCTCTGCTGAGCAGCACGCCCTGGTGACCCAGACCGTCGAGGCGGCGTGCCGTCAGTCGTATGAGGCATACCTGGAGATGCTGGAGGCCGGCGTAGCCCGCGAGGTCGCCCGGACCGTGCTGCCAGTCGGCCTGTACTCCTCCATGTACGCCACCTGCAACGCACGGGCACTGATGAACTTCCTGTCACTGCGGGTAAAGAACGAAGGCGCCACGTTCCCGTCCTTCCCGCAGCGCGAGATCGAGATGGTGGCCGAGCAGATGGAAACGCTGTGGGCCGGGCTGATGCCGCTGACTCACGCCGCCTTCGAGCGGAATGGCCGCGTCTGCCCGTAACTACGCCGCGGAGCACGCCGACGGCCGGGGGCCATCGGCCTCGCCCAATCCAACGGTCATCGGCTGGGCGGTGGTCTCCGACCTGCAGCACGGCAGATAAGCCGGCCCGAACGCTGGGTTCAGGCGCCGCCGGACCCGGCAAGCTTGACGTTGTTGTGCCGCCGCGGCTGCCGGCCGCCATACCGGCGGAACTCGGCGAGCCAGCGGCGTGAGGGCACCGGCCCGGGTTCGATGGTCTCGGCACTGACCTGCCGCAATCCGCCGGTCGCGATCGAGTCGATCTCCGCGCGGGTGAGCGACCATGGCGGCCCGCTGTCGGCTGCGCCCGGCTCGCGGCGGCGGGCGATCACGATCAGGGTCCCGCCCGGCGCGACGAGCTCGCCCAGCCGCGTGAGCGCTTCCGCTCGCGGCGGATCCGGCAGCGCCTGCACGGTGATGCTCTCGACGACTAGGTCGAATGCCTGCGACCAGCGACTCGGCGGCGCGAGCAGATCCGCGACCTGATAGTCGACTGGTGAGCCCGGAAACCGGGACCTTGCCGCAGCGATCGCGGTCGGCGCGATGTCGAACGCGACGGTCGCGAAGCCGAGCCGCGCGATGTATTCCGCGTCCTCGCCCAGGCCGCAGCCGACCACTAGCGCGCTTGCGCCATGGGCGGCGATCACCGGCCCGTCCCGGTACTGCCCGGACGCCCACTGCATTAGCAGCTCATTGGCCCGGCCGCGGTCCCACGGCACGCTCGTCTTGCCGGCCGCGGCGTCAGCGTAGACCTGCTCGAACCAGCCGGTTGCATCCCCCGCCGCGATCGCCGCATGCGCGAGGCTGGCGGCGTGCTGCTCGGGGTCGCGGTAGTGCTGCCCCTCGATGCCTGTCACCAGCTTCCGTGCAAGGTTCGAGGGTCGTCGGGCGGGATGCCAGCCGTCAGCGGGTCCTCGTCAGGCTGCCATTTGTATGTGTATCTGCTCGACCGGATCGGCGCTCGACGCCCGACCTCCTGCAAGACCGGCATGACGATAGCTTCGAACGCGATTGGGCCGTACTTCTGATGCATGGCGCGGAGAACGCCCTTGCCGCTTGCCTCACCGACAAGATCACTCAGTACCCGGTAGTCAACGTCCTCCCCGTCGACGAGTCGGTCATGGGCAGACTGCGCGATCTCGGCCACCGCAGGGTAACCAGAGGCCTCGGTAAGGAACATGAGCGTCGCGTCCTTGAGATCCATGGGGCCGAGCCTACGGTCAAGCGCCAGCTGCCGACCGGCGCATTTGGCCGTACATCTCGGGCTATCAGCCCCCGGCCGCACCTCCGACCTAGGTAATCGTGGTTCACCACGTCTCTGACGCGCGGCCCAGCGGACTGCTCGCCGACATGGACCCGCCAGGGTAGGCGGTAGCGAGGGCTAATCGTGTCATCCTAATTACGGTAAGAACGCCCTCTTGTGGATCATTGCCGCCGTCGTCTTCGAGTTACTCATGCTGTGGGCTACCCCCACCAGACGTGCCGCGGATGCGGCGGCACCGGCATCCGCCGGGGTGCGGTGATGCTCATAGCCGCGTGCTTGAATCGTGGGCCTGGGAGGACTTGAACCTCCGGCCTCTTCCTTATCAGGGAAGCGCTCTAACCGTCTGAGCTACAGGCCCGTACTCGTGCCGACGTCGTCCGCGTCCGGCACGCCGGATAGGTTACCGCAAGCTGGGACTAGCTGCTCAGTCGGATTCCTTGAGCGTTACCTCGATGCCGCCGGTCAGCGTCGTCACCAGGTTGTACAGCGCGGCGCCGACGGTCGCCAGGGCCGTGAACAGGATCGCGTTGATGGTGCACACCAGCGCGGTGTACTCCAGAACCCGAGAGGCCTTGAACCAGCTGGCCGCGTTGGTCCCAGGATGGTCCTTGTTGTAGGTGACCAGTCCGACCGGTCGTCTCGATCTTGTGGAAGACTCCGAGCTTGGAGAGCGCGAAGTAGACCACAGCGATGGCGACGAACAGGACAACCCAGCCGACCAGCGAGATCAGGAAGCTGAACTTCATGACCGACATCGGCTCGATCCGCTCCAGGCTCAGCAGCGCCCGGCGGGTCTGAGAACCGCCCTGCTGCGGCCGGTTATCCGTGTAGCGCCTGGTGGCAGACCAGCACCAGGGCCTGTCGGCCGGCGGACCGAGGCTGACGGAGCCCTCGGCGGCGCCTTGGGCTTCGGCTTCGGCTTCGGCTTGGTCTTGGTCAGGCCGGAGAACGAGGCACCGACCTTGGCAGCCAGGCCGCGGGCGCCGCTGGCAGCCCCGGCGACCGCCGCCATCGGAGCGTCGACCGTAACCGAGCCTGCCCGCAGGAGTCGACTGTGGCGTGACGGCTGGGTGCCGGCGGGGAAAGGCGGCGGCGTGGCTAGTGCCTGCCTGCCGAGGCCGGGGCCGGTGCGTCCAACGTCTGACTCGGCCGCCGATCGTCAGGCGCCGCAGTCGCCTCGGCGGCCGAGGACGTGGAACCCAGGCGTTACAGCGCTGTCTGAGCTATCTTCTGGCGTCGTGCTCCCAGAACCATCGCCAGACGCCCGAGATGGCGCCTCCACCCGGTTATCCACCCCGTCCTCCTCCGCACCGTTCACTGACACGAGGTTATCCCCAAGTCAGCTGAGCTCTGATTCGCTCGAATCAGAACCGCAGCTACGGCTTGCTATTTATGACGCCCGAGGCCAACCGGATCGTTGCAGCCCGCAGACGACCTGCCGGACAGCTCTCCCCGTGAAGGCCCGCGTCCCCCGGACCTAGCCCACATTTTTGAGTTACTTTCCGGCACGATACACGGTCATCTAGCCTAGCTACCAGCATTGACGTAAGAGCAGGTCCTGCGTCTGGGCAGTGCGTTGGCCGCCCCGACTCTGGTCACCGATCGCCTTCGTCATCGGGCCCGTCGCCGTCCGCAGCATCGGCCTCATCGATGGCCCCGGCAGCCGGACCGGTGCCGGCACCGTCGCCAGCGGCCGGGTCGGCATCTGCGCGGCATCAGCCAGGTCACCGGCAACGTCGTCTGCCTCCGCGTCGGTGTCGATGGCCGCCTCCGCAGCGGCGGTGGCTTCCGCATTCCGCGCGATCGCGACCAGGCTCTGGCCCTCGCCGAGGTTGACCAGCCGGACGCCCATGGTCTGGCGGCCAGAGATCTTGATCTCCGCGGCGGCGGTCCTGATGACCCCGCCGGCCGAGGTGATCGCGAAAACCTCGTCCTCCGGATGGACCATGAGCGCGCCGATCAGCTCGCCCCTGGCTTCCACGATCCGGGCGGTAACCACGCCGAGGCCGCCCCGGCCCTGGACCGGGTACTGGTCAGCCGGCGTCCGCTTGGCGTAGCCGCCGCCGGTGGCCACCAGGACGTCGGCGCCCTCGGTCACCACGTACATCCCGAGCAGCTGGTCGCCGCTCGGTGAACCGCATGCCGATGACACCGGAGGTGGCCCGGCCCATCGGCCGGAGCGCCTCGTCCGAGGCCCGGAACCTGATCGCCTGAGCATGCTTGCTGACCAGCAGCAGGTCCTGATCCGGCGACACCAGCCGGGCGGCGATCACCTCGTCGTCCTCGCGCAGGTTGATGGCGATGATGCCCGCCAGACCTCGACGAGTCGAAGTCGGTCAGCCTGGACTTCTTCACCAGCCCGGAGGACGTGGCCAGCACCAGGTACGGCGCCACGTTGTAGTCGCGCAGCGCCAGTACCTCGGCGATGCGCTCGTCCGGCTGGAAGGCCAGCAGATTCGCCACGTGCTGGCCGCGCGCGTCCCGCCCCGCCTCGGGCAGCTCGTAGGCCTTCGCCCGGTACACCCGGCCCTTGTTCGTGAAGAACAAGATCCAGTGGTGCGTGGTCGTGACGAAGAAGTGGTCCACGATGTCGTCGGTGCGCAGCTGCGCACCGCGAACGCCCTTGCCGCCGCGCCGCTGCGCCCGGTACAGGTCGGTCTTCGTCCGCTTGGCGTAGCCGCCGTGGGTGATCGTGACGACGACGTCCTCTTCGGCGATCAGGTCCTCCATGGACATGTCGCCGTCGTAGGCGATGATCTCGGTCCGCCGGTCGTCGCCGAACTTCTCGGTGATCTCCGCCAGCTCGTGCTCACCACCTGCCGCTGCCGCTCCGGCGAGGCCAGAATGGCCTCGTACTCGGCGATCTGCGGCCATCAGCTCCTCGTACTCGTCGATCAGCGCCTGGCGCTCCAGCGCGGCGAGCTTGCGTAGCTGCATGTCCAGGATCGCGCGGGCCTGGATCTCGTCGATCTCCAGCAGGTCCATCAGGCCCTGGCTGAGCGGCGGCCGCCGACTCGCTGGCCCTGATCAGCGCGATCACCGCGTCGATCTGGTCGATGGCCTTGAGCAGAGCGCGCACGATGTGCGCTCGCTCCTGCGCCTTGCGCAGCAGGTACCTGGTGCGCCGGACGATGACCTCGATCTGGTGCAGCACCCAGTACCGGATCATCTGGTCCAGCCGCAGCGTCCGCGGCACGCCGTCAACCAGCGCGACCATGTTGGCGCCGAAGGTGTCCTGCAGCTGCGGTGTGCTTGTAGAGGTTGTTCAGCACGACCTTGGCGACGGCGTCGCGCTTGAGCAGGATCACGATCCGGCGGCCCACCCGGGCACTGCTCTCGTCCTGCACGTTGGCGATGCCGGGGATCCGGCCGTCAGTGGCCAGCTCGGCGATCTTCTCGATCAGGCTGTCCGGGTTCACCTGGAACGGCAGCTCGGTCGACGACCAGAGTGGTCCGGCCCCTGCTGTCCTCCTCTGCCTCGACCACCGCGCGCATCGTGATCGAGCCGCGGCCGGTGCGGTAGGCGTCCTGGATGCCGCGCCGCCCCACGATCTGCGCCGCGGTCGGGAAGTCCGGGCCCTTGACCCGCTCCAGCAGCGCGTCCAGCAGTTCCTCGTCGGTCGCGTCGAAGTTCTGCAGGCACCACTGCGCCCCGGCAGCGACCTCGCGCAGGTTGTGCGGCGGGATCTTGGTGGCCATCGCCACCGCGATGCCCTCCGAGCCATTCACCAGCAGGTTCGGGAACCGGGCCGGCAGCACCACCGGCTCGGCCGACTTGCCGTCGTAGTTCGGCCGGAAGTCGACGGTCTCCTTGTCGATGTCCCGCAGCATCTCCATGGCCAGCGGGCTGAGGCGGCACTCGGTGTACCGCATCGCCGCGGCCGGGTCGTTGCCGGGCGAGCCGAAATTGCCCTGCCCGTCCACCAGCGGCATCCGCATGGCCCAGTCCTGGGCCATGCGGACCAGGGCGTCATAGATCGCCGAGTCGCCGTGCGGGTGGTAGTTGCCCATCACGTCGCCGACGACGCGGGCGCACTTGTTATAGCCGCGCTCCGGGCGGTAGCCGCCGTCATACATCGCGTACAGGATGCGGATGTGGACCGGCTTGAGGCCGTCCCTGACGTCCGGCAGCGCCCGGCCGACGATGACCGACATCGCATAGTCGAGGAAGCTGCGCTGCATCTCGACCTGGATGTCAACGGGCTCGGTGCGGCCCCGGCCCTCCGACGGTGCGTCGGGTGTGGTCACGTCAGGCACTTACTGGTTCCTTCTTCCTTCCGTCATACTGCGGCGCTGGCAGGCTGCCGCCAGCGCCGGACTGCCCGTTCCCGCCCTAGATGTCGAGGAACTTGACGTCCTTGGCGTTGCGCTGGATGAACGAGCGGCGCGCCTCGACGTCCTCGCCCATCAGCACGCTGAACATCTCGTCGGCTTGCGCCGCGTCGTCCACGGTGACCTGCTTCAGCAGCCGCCGGGCCGGGTCCATCGTGGTGTCCCACAGCTCGGTCGCGTTCATCTCGCCGAGGCCCTTGTAGCGCTGCACGCCGTCGCGCTGGACCTTGCGGCCCTCGGCGGCGGCGGCCTCGATGACCGCGTCCCGCTCCCGGTCGGAGTAGGCGTAGCTGGGAGCAACGCCCCGGCCGTCCCACTTGATCTTGTAGAGCGGCGGCTGCGCCAGGTAGACGTGGCCAGCCTCGATCAACGGCTTCATGAACCGGAACAGCAGCGTCAGGAGCAATGTCGTGATGTGCTGGCCGTCGACGTCGGCATCCGCCATCAGGATGATGTGGTTGTAGCGGAGCTTGGTGATGTCGAACTCATCGTGGACCCCGGTGCCGAGCGCCGTGATCATCGACTGGACCTCGTTGTTCTTCAGGACCCGGTCGATCCTGGCCTTCTCCACGTTGAGGATCTTGCCCCGGATCGGCAGGATCGCCTGGAACTTCGAGTCGCGGCCGCCCTTGGCCGAGCCGCCGGCCGAGTCGCCCTCCACGACGTAGATCTCGCAGATCGTCGGGTCGCCGGACTGGCAGTCGGCCAGCTTGCCGGGCAGGCCGGATCCGCCCATCGCGCTCTTGCGGGTCAGGTCCCTGGCCTGCCGGGCGGCGATCCGGGCGCGCGCGGCCTGGCTGGCCTTGTTGACGATGCCCTTGGCCTCGCCAGGGTTGCGCTCGAACCAGTCCTTGCAGGTGGTCGTTGCAGACCTTCTGCACGAACGACCTGGCCTCGGTGTTGCCGAGCTTCTGCTTGGTCTGGCCCTCGAACTGCGGCTCGGACAGCTTCACGTGGATGATCGCGGTGAGGCCCTCGCGGATGTCCTCGCCGAGCAGGTTGTCGTCCTTCTCGCGTGATGAAGTTCTGGTCCCGGGCGTACCGGTTGACGATGGTGGTCAGCGCCGACCGGAAGCCCTCCTCGTGGGTACCGCCCTCGGCCGTGTTGATGGTGTTGGCGAAGGTGTGCACGGACTCGGAGTAGGACTGGGTCCACTGCATCGCGATCTCGGCCGAGATGCCGTCGGCTCTCGTCACCGAACTCGATCACCGAGGCGTGCACCGGGTCCTTCGTCGCGTTGAGGTAGCGGACGAAGTCCGCGATGCCGCCGTCGTAGCGGAACGTGACCACGTGCGGCTCGCCGTTGATGTGCTCAGGCCGCTCGTCGGTGAGGGTGATCGACAGGCCGCGGTTGAGGAACGCCATCTCCTGCAGCCGCCGGACAGCGTCTCGAACGACCACTCGGTCGTCTCGAAGATGGTGTCATCCGGCCAGAACGTGATGATTGTCCCGGTCTTGTCGGTCGACTCGCCCCGGCAGCAGCGGCGCGGTCGGCACGCTGTACTGGCGTACGACTGGCGCCAGACGTAGCCGTCCTTCCTGACCTCGACCTCGAGCCGGGAGGACAGGGCGTTGACGACGGAGACGCCGACGCCGTGCAGGCCGCCGGAAACCGCGTAGGACTGGCTGTCGAACTTGCCGCCCGCGTGCAGCGTGGTCAGCACCACTTCGAGCGCGGGCCGCTTCTCGACCGGGTGCATGTCGACCGGGATGCCGCGGCCGTTGTCGGCGCACCGGACGCCGCCGTCGGCGAGCAGCGTGACGTCGATCCTGTCGGCGAAGCCTGCCAGCGCCTCATCCACAGCGTTGTCCACGAGCTCCTTGCACCAGATGGTGCAGACCGCGCTCGCCGGTCGATCCGATATACATTCCGGGACGCTTGCGGACGGCCTCCAGGCCTTCCAGGACCGTAATCGAACGCGCGTCGTAGGACAAAGCTGAAGCTCCTCTAGAACAGGGCAAACACATAGGCCCGGCGCATCAAACCCCCGCCTGGCGCCAGCCCTAGTGCGCTTGTTCATTTTACCTGGGCAGAAGCCGTCAGCCTCAGCCGTACGTGTCACGCGGGCCGCGGCCGCCGCGGACCCGCCACTCACCCGGCTTCTGAGTGCTCGTGACCGGGCCGCGGACCCGGACCCGGAGCACGGTTCCGTCGCCCAGCTCGGCGTTCAGCCGCTTGACCAGCTGGGCTGCCAGCAGCCGGAGCTGGGTCGCCCAGGCGGTCGAGTCCGCGGCGACGGTCAGCTCCCCGTCGGTGAGGGTCTCGGGGGTCGTATGCGCCGCCAGGTCCGCCTCCGACGATCTCGGCCCACCGGCCGAAGACCGAGCCGGTTGCCGCCGCGAGCGCCCAGCCCTCGGCGTCGAGCAGGCCGGGGATCGCCGCCGACGAGCGGTTGCGGGTCATTGCGCTGCGGCCGCACCGCGAACCCTGGCCGCGCCTGGTCAGCCGGGGCGCCCGCGCTGTCCGCCTTGATGCCCGCGCCCGGATGCTGGCGCCCGACTGCGGGCCTTGGATCCCGAGTCGGCCGCAGGCCCTTGGCCCTGGCATTGGCCCTAGCGGCGGCGAGCGCTGCGCGCGCCCGGCTGACGGCGTCCTGCGAACCGCGCTGCTCAGGCACTGGTGATCACCCCCTCCGCCACCCGGAACCTGGCGCCGGACAGCCCGGCCGGGACGTCCTCCGGGACCGCAGCCGTGACCAGGACCTGCTCAGCATCGGCGACCAGCTCGGCCAGCCGCTCCCGGCGCACGCTATCGAGCTCGGCGAACACGTCGTCAAGCATCAGCACCGGGTCATCGCCTTCGGCCCGGAGCAGCTGGTAGGCCGCCAGCCGCAGGGCAAGCGCCAGCGACCATGACTCGCCGTGGCTGGCGTAGCCGCGAGCCGGCAAGCCCGCCGATCCCCAGCTCCAGCTCGTCCCGGTGTGGCCCGACCAGGCAGACGGCCCGTTCCAGTTCCGCCCGGCGCCGCAGGGCCAGCGCCTCCCGCAGCGTCCCTGCCAGCTTCTCGGTGTCCGGCTCAGGCTCCGGCTCGGCGTCCGTCAGGCCGCCGGGGACCTCGCCATCGGGGGGATGTCCGGGGTGTGTCCCCCCGACTGTGGGTGTCCCCCCGACTGGCCGACATCCGGTACCTGAGGTCGGTGTCCCGCTCGGTGCCCGAGACCGCGCTGTAGCTGCTGGCAACCAGGTCCCTCAGCTCACGGACCAGCCGCAGCCGGCCAGCCGTGAGCTGCGCCCCGGCAGTGACCAGCTGATCGTCCCAGACCTCGAGTGCGCCGGGCGGCACCGCGCCCCTGGCCTTAGCCGACTTCAGCAGCGCAGTCCGCTGCCTGAGCACCCGGTCGTAGTCGGCGCGGATGCCCGCATACCGCGGCCGCATCGCCACCAGCAGATCATCGAGGTAACGCCGTCGCTGATCCGGATCGCCCTTCACGACTGCGATGTCCTCCGGGGCGAACAGCACGCAGCGCATGACGCCAAGCACCTCGCGCGGCCGCGGCACGGGCGCCCGGTTGAGCCGGACCCGGTTGGCCCGGCCGGCGTTGATCTCGATCTCCATCAGGCTGTCGCGCCCGGCCGAGACGACCACCGCGCGCAGGATGGCGCGGTCAGCCCCCTGCCGGATCAGCGGAGCGTCCGTCGCCACCCGGTGGCTGCCGAACGTGGCCAGGTAGGCGGCCGCCTCCACCAGGTTGGTCTTGCCCTGGCCGTTGAAGCCAGTGAACGTCGTGATGCCGGGACCCAGCGGCACGTCGGCTTCGGCGTAACTGCGGAAGTCGGTGAGCGAGAGCCGGCTCAGATGCACAACCGGACTATAGGCGCATAATCAGCAGCCACCGCGGGCGTCCACCATGATCGTGAGGACTTAGCTGCCGTATACGACGAAAAGTCTTCAGGATCATCCGCAAAGCCCGCCGACGGCTCAGCTGCCAAGCCGGATCGGCATCAGCAAGTAGCGGAACTCGGGCTCGCCATCCGGATCGGGCTTCCCGGTCATCAGGGCCGGCTTGCCGGACTCGGTGAATGAGATGCGCACGGTGTCGGAGTCGATTGCGGCCAGCCCATCGAGCAGGTACTGCGGGTTGAACGCGATCGACAGGTCGTCGCCGGAGAACTCGGCCTCGAGGAACTCCTCGGCCTGGGCCTCGTCGCCGGTTCCGGCCTCGAGCATCAGCTGGCCAGGGCTGAACGACAGGCGCACGGGCGTGTTGCGCTCGGCGACCAGGGCGACCCGCTTGACCGACTCCGACAGCAGGCTGACTGGGAGCTCAGCGACCGCGTTCACCGTCTTCGGCAGCAGCGACTGGTAGCGCGGGAACTCACCGCTCAGCAGCCGGGTCGTCGTCCGCCGCCCAGCGCCCTCGAAGCCGATCATGCCGTCGCCCGCGCCGCCGTCGGTGCCCGGCAGTGCCAGCGCGATGGACACCTGAGCGCTGCTGGTCAGCGAGCGGGCAGTATCGGCAAGCGCCTTGGCCGGCACCAGCATCGCGGCGGTCAGGTCGGGACGGGCCGGAGACCAGCGCAGTTCGCGGACCGCGAGCCGGTACCGGTCGGTGGACACGAGCGTCAGAGTGTCGCCGTCGATCTCGATCCGGACGCCGGTGAGGGCAGGCAGCGTGTCATCGCGGCCTGCGGCTGTAGCGGACTGGCTCACGGCGGTCGCGAACGCATCGCTGCCGATCGTGCCCGCGGCCGGCGGCATCTCGGGCAGCGCCGGATACTCCTCCTCCGGCATCGTCAGCAGGGTAAACGTGGCGCTGCCGCAGGTCAGGACCGCGCGGCCATCCTCGGCATTGATATGGACGGGCTTGGCAGGCAGGCTGCGGCTGATCTCGGCTAGCAGCCGCCCGGAGACCAGGGCGGTGCCTGCCTCCTCCGTGGCGACCGGCACGGTGGCCTGCGCGGAGACGTCATAGTCGAAGCTGGAGAGAACGAGTTCCTCGCCCGCCTGGAGGCGGATGCCCGCCAGCACCGGAACCGTAGGCCTGGCTGGCAGGGCACGAGCTGTCCAGGCGACTGCCTCGGCCAGCACATCGCGCTCAAGAACGATCTTCACCTGTCGCCCTCCTTATCTGGTCGGGAGTTCATCGAACTCGGTTCGGCCGATCCGGGATCTGACTGGCAGGCTCGGAAGGGATGGAGTCCGGAGGCGAGGCGGAAACCGGCCCGACGCTCGCCTACTTGGGTTTGGATCTGTCCGTCATAACAAAACTGGTAGTCGTCATAGGGACGGTGGATCCCGGGGATAACGCGGATCCGCCCAGCTAGGCGGGGCTGCAACCGTGCACAGCGGCTGTGACCGGCCTGGGTACAGCGGCCAGCAGGGCTGTGGGCAGCGGGCGTCCGCCATGGCGTAACCCCCGCGTTACCCCCCGGATGAGTGGGGTTTTCCTCCGGATGTCCCAAGGACATCCACATACTTATCCACAGCCTGTGTGCGTACATTGTGTGCGGCGCGAATTTTGCGCTCATCCGGAAAGCGCCTGCTGCTTGATTCGGTTGGTGAGTTCAGTCACCTGGTTGTAGATCGCGCGGCGCTCGGCCATCAGCGAGCGGATCTTGCGCTCGGCGTGCATCACGGTGGTGTGGTCACGGCCGCCGAACTGCTGGCCGATCTTGGGCAGCGACATGTCGGTGAGCTCGCGGCACAGGTACATCGCGATCTGCCGCGCGGTCACGAGCACGCGCGACCGGGAGGTACCGCACAGGTCATCGATGGACAGCCCGAAGTAAGACGCGGTCTGGCCCATGATCGTGGACGCCGTGATGTCAGGGCCGTGGGTCTCGACGATGAGGTCCTTGAGCACGAACTCCGCTAGCTGGAGGTCGACCGACTGCCGGTTGAGGCTGGCGAACGCGGTGACCCGGATCAGCGCGCCCTCGAGCTCGCGGATGTTGGTGGAGATGCGCGAGGCGATGTACTCCAGGGCCTCGGGCGGCGCGTTCAGCCGGTCCTGGACGGCCTTCTTGCGCAGGATCGCGATCCGGGTCTCGAGCTCGGGCGGCTGGACATCGGTCTGCAGGCCCCACTCGAACCGGCTGCGCAGCCGGTCCTCGAGCGTGACCAGACGCTTAGGCGCCCGGTCCGAGGAGATCACGATCTGCTTGCTGGCGTTGTGCAGGGTGTTGAACGTGTGGAAGAACTCCTCCTGGGTGCCTTCCTTGTTCTCCAGGAACTGGATGTCGTCCACCAGCAGCACGTCGACGTCGCGGTAGCGGCGGCGGAACCCGTCCTGCTTTCCGTCGCGAATCATGTTGATGAAGTCGTTAGTGAACTCTTCGGAGCTGACGTACCTGACCTTCAGGCCCTGGTACAGACTCTGGGCGTAGTGCCCGATGGCGTGCAGCAGATGCGTCTTGCCGAGGCCGGAGTCGCCGTAGACGAACAGCGGGTTGTAGGCCTTGGCAGGCGCCTCAGCCACAGCGACGGCCGCCGCATGCGCGAACCTGTTGCTCGACCCGATGACGAAGGTCTCGAACGTGTACTTCGGGTTCAGCCTCGCCTGGCCAGGAGCAGGCTGCTGGGCACCTGCGCGCTGCTGGCGGTGCAGCGGAAGCGGCGGCTGTCCCGGCTGCAGACCACCGCTTCCCGGCAGTCCAGCAGGCGGCGGGCCAAGCTGAGATGGGAACGGGGTTGGCCCGCCCGGCGGTCGTGCTCCGGCTTGATCGAGCCCGGGCTGGCCGGAGCTGCCGTTGCCGTAGCGGCCGCCGTCGAGTAGGGCGCCGCCGGCCGGGCTGCCGGATGAACTCAGATCGGCGCGCTCAGCCGGGCTGATGTCATGCAGTCCGGTATAAGCGCGGGATCACTGCCTCCGGCGAGGGACAGGGGCAGCGGGCCGGTGATGTCATCGTCAATGTCTGTACCACGGTCACCAGGCCGCTGGGATGGCGGGCCGAGGCCCGCCGTGGCGCCGGGATCGACCGTGACGGCGAGCTGGATGCTGCGGGCGAGCTCTCTGGACAGCGCGTTAGTGATGAGAGCGCGCAGCCGGGTCTCGAGCTGTTCCTTGACGAACTCATTGGGGGCTGCGATCAGCGCGGTGTTCTCGACCAGGCCCAGCGGCCTGGTTAGCTGCAGCCAGGCACGCTGGTGCGGCTCGATGTGCATTTCGGCCAGGTCGGCCAGCGAGCGGGCCCACACCTCCGAGAGGTCCTCGTCGCTCATTGGCCGGTCACCCGAGCCCCCCAGATGTGATCAACAGGTTTTTCCACAGCATGTGCACGTTTTCAATGTCACAGTTCGGACAGCTTCCCGGCCGCTCAACCGGCTCAGGCGGCGCTGGCGGCGGGAGCGCCACACAGCGCGGGCTGCGCTATCCACAGCCTAGGGCGGCGATTCGCGCTCCGTTCGCGAAACCCGGATCGTCACGGTGAACGGGCGCCGCACGCTTCACGCTGGGGTCGTGGTGGCTCGCTTCGCTGTCAGCGCGCGAGCAGGGTGCGCGGTCAGCTGGGCTGAGGCATCGTACCGGGCAGGCCGGTTTGACCGCTACCTGGCCTGCGCGTAACTTGTAGAGGTCCGGCTTACCCCGGTGCAGCTGAATCGCGGCCTGATGCAGGTAGGGCCCGTGGCTTGGATGGGTTCCGCCCCGGCGGTTGTTGGTAAACGACAGCGGCCGATTGGCTGCGGAGCCCAGGGCTGCCGCCTGTGCCCGTGCTGATCGTGAGACCGTTGTGATCACATACCTGCCGCACCTGGAGTTCCAGTGAGCAAGCGTACGTTTCAGCCGAACAACCGCCGCCGGGCGAAGACGCATGGTTTTCGCCTGCGCATGCGCACCCGGGCCGGACGCGCGATCCTCGCGGCCCGGCGCCGGAAGGGGCGCGAGCGCGTCAGCGTCTGACGCGCGAGGTCAGCGGTGGCAGCGCCATGCTTCCGGCATCCGCGCGGATGCGGCGGAGTTCTGACTTCGCGACCGCGACCCGCTGCGGCAGCAGGGCCGGGCGGCCGCTCGTGTCCGGTCATCTGCTGGTGCGTCCGGACAGCACCGACCCTGCCCGCGTCGGGTTCGTGGTGAGCAAGGCCGTCGGCTCGGCGGTGGTGCGGAACACCGTGCGACGGCGGCTACGGCACCTCGCCCGCGGGTACCTGGGGTCGCTGCCGGGAGGTAGCCTGCTTATAGTGCGCGCTGCGCCGCGCGCGGCCACGGCTTGCCAGGCGGATCTAGCCGCCGACCTCGACCTGGTAATCGGAGCATTGCTTCGGCGGCAAGGTGGGGTGATGGGCCAGTGAGCGGCGGATCAGGGCGTGACGTCCGCGAAGCTGTCCATGGCCGGTCGGCTGCTCATCGGGCTGCTGACCGGGTACCGCCGATTCATCAGCCCGCTGCTTGGACCGACATGCAGGTTCTACCCGTCGTGCAGCGCGTACGCGCTTGAGGCCGTGCAGCTGCACGGTGCGCTGCGGGGCTCATGGCTGACGGCGCGCCGGCTGAGCCGCTGCCATCCGTTCCATCCAGGGGGCATTGACCCGGTCCCTGGGTCGGACGCGGCGCAAGCGTCAGCCGGAGCGGGCCCGGAAGTAATGAGCTCTGAGGTCAGGGCTTCGACCATCATGAGCAGAGCACAAGGGAGCTAACCAGGTGAATCCACTGAACTACCTCTACGAGGCAGTCGGCTGGGTCTTCACGCATATCTACGATGTGCTGAAGCCCGCTCTTCGGCCCGACCAGCGGATGGACCTGGGCTCTTTCCATCGTGATCCTGGTCGTCCTGATGCGGCTGATCATGGTGCCGCTGTTCATCAAGCAGATGCACACCACCCGGGCGATGTCGTCCCTGCAGCCGCAGATGGCAGCGCTGCGCAAGAAGTACAAGAACGACAAGCAGACGCTGAACCAAGAGACGATGAAGCTCTACCAGGAGGCGGGCGTCAACCCGCTGATGGGCTGCCTGCCGATGGTGCTTCAGCTGCCGCTGTTCTTCTCGCTGTTCAGCGTGCTGCGCGCGATCGCCGACTGGAAGCCCGGCACGGGGCTACCGAAGTACGGCCTGCCGCTGCATATGGTGCAGAGCGCCCAGAGCGGCGAAGATCCTCGGCGCGCACCTCGTACGACAAGGTGCTGTTCACCAGCAGCATTGCCGGCGGCGTGCCGCTCCATGCCAAGATCGTCATCTTCTGCGCAGTGCTCGTCAGCATGGCGACGACGTTCCTGACCATCCGGCAGAGCCAGAAGCGCGGCATGATGCCCGCGGCGACGCCCGACAACCCGATGGCGTCGTCGCAGAAGTACATGACCTACATCATGCCGTTCTTCGCGCTGACCGGCCTGTACTGGCCGTTCGGCCTGGTCCTGTACTGGGTGACGACGAACGTGTGGACGCTGGCCAGCAGTTCCTTCTGGGCCTGCGCTACCCGTACACGCCGCCGGCGCGGCGGCCGATGGCGCGCCGGTTCCGAGCACGGCCGGCGCGAGGTCGCTCACGGCGGCGGGGCGAAGGGCACGGCTGTCAAGGGCACCGCGGTGAAGGGCACAGCGAGCGACCGCTGTCGGCGGGGCAGGCGCAGCAGGCCGGCCGCAGCCGGGCGGCCCGCGGACCGGCAAGGCAACCGCGAACGGCGCGAGCGCCAACGGCACTGGCGGCCCGGGCGGCGCGACGCCGGTGAGCATGCTGAAGCGCCTGTGGCAGGGGCGATCCGAGGCGGAGGCGGAGCCCGAGCTGCCCGACGTTAAGCTCGTGAGGCACCAGACGCAACGGCAGTCACGCAGCAAACGGTCGGGCAAACGCTGATCCGGGTTCGTCGGGCCTGGCAGGCTGGGCTCGTGCTGACGGCGCGCACGGATGCGGTCAGTGATGGGGATCGAGGAGGAGCCTGGCATGAGCCAGCAGGAGGACGTTGTGGCGCATGATGCTGGTCAGGATGACCGGGGTGGCTCCCTGCAGGCCGTTAGTCCCGGTGCTGAGGAGGACGTCGAGCCGGAGGACCGCCTCGAGGCCGATGGCGCTGAGTTTGACGACGACGACGAGGATGGACGAGGGACGGGGCCGGGTCGGCCGAGGCTGACGGCCCGGAGCGACAGCCGCGCTCGTCGGTTGCTGACCTGGAGCTTGAGGGCGAGATCGCGGCGGATTACATCGAGGGCCTGCTCGACGTCGCCGATCTCGATGGAGACATCGACATGGACGTTGAGGGCGACCGCGCGGTCGTCTCAGTCGTGGGCGCGACCCTCGACGAGCTGGTCGGCCGGCGGGGCGAGGTGCTCGAGGCGCTGCAGGAGCTAACCCGGCTGGCGGTGCACCAGCACACTGGCAGCCGGACCAGGATGATGCTGGACGTGGGCGGATACCGCCAGCGGCGGCGGGCCGAGCTTGCCGAGGCGGGGCAGGACGCCGCCGAGGAGGTCAGGCGGACGGGGCAGCCGAAGACGCTGTGGCCGATGAATCCGTTCGAGCGGAAGGTCGTTCACGATGCGGTCGCGGCGGCAGGGCTGCGGTCTGAGTCGGAAGGCGAGGAGCCGGAGCGGCGCGTGGTCGTGCTGCCGGTCGGCTAGGGCCCGGCAGGGTTCAGGGCTCGGCAGGCGTTTAGGACTCGGCAGCGGAGGCGTGCTCGAATGCCGGATGTGCTTGGTGGCTGCGGTGACCGGATCGGCTGACGCGGTGACTGATGTGGCAGTGGCTGGGATCGCTGCTGCGGAGATGTTCGGCGACACGCTGCCGAAGGCTGAAAGGTACGCCGAGCTGCTGACGAGCACCGGCGTGGAGCGCGGCATCTTGGGTCCGGCTGAGGCGGACCGGATCTGGGACCGGCACCTGCTGAACTGCGCGGCGGTGGCACGGCTGGTGCCCGCGAGGTGCTCCCTGGTCGATCGTGGGCTCCGGTGCGGGGCTTCCGGGAATCGTGCTGGCGATGCTGTTGCCGGGCGTGCGGGTGACGCTGCTGGAGCCGCTGGCGCGGCGCGTTGAGTTCCTTGAGCAGGCCGTCGCCGACTCTGGAGCTGGCGAATGTGGACGTGGTGCGCGGGCGGGCCGAGGATCTGGCCGGGCACCTGGCTGGCGACATCGTCACCGCGCGGGCGGTCGCGCCGCTGGACAAGCTGGCGGGGCTCAGCCTGGGCCTGGTCCGTCCAGGCGGGCGTGTCCTGGCCATCAAGGGCTCGACCGCCGAGGCCGAGCTGGCGAAAGCACGGCCGGTCCTGGCGCGTCTGGGCGTTACCGATGCGCGCGTGGTCCAGGCAGCTAGCGCGGCGGGGCGTGCGACTGCCACAGTGGTGACGTTCACCGCGCCTGAGCACCGCGGGCTTCGGGCGCCGGCGGTCGGCGGGGCGGTGCATGCTCGGCCGGGGGCCTTCGCGCCGCGATTGGCCGGTCGCGCGTCTGGGACAGCCGCGTCGGGCAACCGGAAGGCGCGGCCGAACAGCAGGCGCGGCGGCGGCTAGCCGGCTGGGCTTCACTGCGTGGGCGGCTTGGCTGCAAACAGCATCGCCGCGACCGACGGCGGCGCCTGGCGGTGCTAACGGGGCGGGCTCGCGAGGTCGGCGAGCTTGGTCAGCGGGGCATGGCTCGATGAGGAGAAGGCTGCGCGATGACGAGCTCCGTGCCTGGGCTGGGCTGGCCTGGGGAAACGTCCGGATATGCCGCGGCCATTCCGGAAGCTGGCGCCTCAGTGGGCGGGCAGGACCGGCCGAGCCGGCGTGGCTTCCGCACAAGGTCGGCCAGATCCGGTTCTGCAGCAGTTTGCCGGGAATGTTGAGTCCGACCCTGGTGGCCTTCCTGGCAGATATGCGCGCCGGGCGGCACGGGTGGGGACTGGCTGGCCGACGGACCCGGCGGAAGGCCCCGGACCTCGCGCGGAGCCGCCTCGGGTGCCTGAGGATGTCACGGCGAGCAACCGCGCCTATAACCCCGATGACGGTGATGCAGTGGCCCTCGGTGGCCTAGGCTCAGGACCCGCGGACGAATTTGGCGCAGTGGCAGAGCCGCCTCCGATGCGGGTCCGGCTGGCACTTGCGGCCGTTTCACGTGAAACCGGGACGCGGTGACGCAGAGACGTGCCGGCCTGCAGGCAGCGGGCAACCGGACAGGCGGGAGTGAGGATCTGGTGTCGATACCGGAGGCTTCGGCCGACACGCCGATCGCCAGGGCAGCCCAGGCGGCCGTCGTGGCACGCTCGGGTGGCGAGAACTGGCCGCGGCCGGCGGCATGCCGGGTGATCACGATTGCCAACCAGAAGGGCGGCGTCGGGAAGACCACCACGGCCGTGAACCTTGCTGCGAGCCTGGCGATGCACGGCGCCCGGGTGCTGGTTATCGACCTGGACCCGCAGGGCAACGCGTCGACCGCACTGGACGTCGACCACCACTCCGGCGTCCCGTCTGTCTACGATGTCCTAGTCGAGGAACAGCCGCTGAGCTCGGTTGTACGTCCCGTGGCTGGTTATCCGCATCTGTACTGTGCCCCGGCCGCGATCGACCTGGCGGGAGCCGAGATCGAGCTCGTTCCGCTGGTGGCCAGGGAGTCGCGGCTCGCGCGGGCGCTGGCCGCGTACGACGCATCGGACCTGGACTACATCTTCATCGACTGCCCGCCGTCGCTGGGCCTGCTGACGGTCAACGCTCTGGTTGCTGCCCCGGAGGTGCTGATCCCGATTCAGTGCGAGTACTACGCGCTGGAGGGCCTGGAGCAGTTGCTGCGCACCGTCGAGCTGGTGCGCAGCCACCTGAACCCGGTGCTTTCAGTGACGACGATCCTGCTGACTATGTATGACGGCCGGACGCGACTCGCCTCGCAAGTGGCGGACGAGGTGCGGGATCACTTCGGGGCCGTCGTGCTGGGCTCGGTGATCCCGCGCAGCGTCCGGGTGTCTGAGGCGCCAAGCTACGGCCAGTCGGTGATGACCTATGATCCCGGTTCGAGCGGCGCTCAGGCTTACCTGGAGGCCGGGAGGGAGCTTGCCCACCGGAACGCCCAGCAGCCCGTGGAGTAACTCGCGTCCGGGCGGACTGAGGAGCGGATGGCAGGCCCCCAGGCCTGGGGCGTGACTGCGTGA
This sequence comes from uncultured Actinomycetota bacterium, assembly GCA_963808215.1. Classification (GTDB taxonomy): domain Bacteria; phylum Actinomycetota; class Actinomycetes; order Streptosporangiales; family Streptosporangiaceae; genus JAJYUU01. The sequence continues at coordinate 110,656 of CAWEEY010000005.1, read as the reverse complement.
CGGCAGGCAGCTGCCCGGTGGCTCGACGCTCGCGAGTCTTCGCCCGAGGCTGGTCTCGATCGTGTGGGCAGCAAGTCGGCTGCTGGCAGTATGGTTCAGCGGGCGATGTCACGCGACGATCGCTACCGGGAGTGCGCCGCTTGACTGGCAGAGCGGCCGGACGGCGAGGAGTGTCAGCATGCCGCAACCAAAGCGCGGGCTCGGCAAGGGACTCGGGGCGCTGATCCCTACTGGTCCGCCTGTCTCAGGCTCTCCGTCTGGCGCGCACGGACTAGCTGGGACCTCCACGCGCGCGGGCGAGCCTGACGTCAGCATCTCCGGGGCTTACCTCGAGGAGATCGCTGTTGGGGCGATCACAGCTAACCCGCGGCAGCCGAGGCAGGCATTCGACCAGGACGCGCTGGCTGAGCTCGCTGCGTCGATCGACGCAGTCGGCCTACTGCAGCCGGTGGTCGTCCGCCGGATGGCGCCAGGCCGGTACGAGCTGATCATGGGTGAGCGCCGCTGGCGAGCCTGCCAGCTCGCCGGCGTCGATGTCATTCCGGCGATCGTCCGGGAGACGTCCGATGACGACATGCTCCGCGAAGCCCTCATCGAGAACCTCCATCGAGAGCAGCTGAACCCGTTGGAGGAGGCAGCCGCGTACCAGCAGCTGCTCGATGATTTCGCGGCGACTCACGAGGAGATCGCCCGCAAGGTCGGCCGTTCCAGGCCGCACATCTCGAACACCATGAGGCTGCTGAACCTCCCGCCCGCAGTACAGAAGCGCGTGGCCGCCGGCGTGCTGAGCGCCGGGCACGCGCGCGCGCTGCTTGGCGTCGATGACCCGGTCAGTCAGGAGCAGTTGGCGCACCGGATCGTTGCCGAGGGCCTGTCGGTCCGGGCGACCGAGGAGATCGTGGCGCTCGGTGCCCGCCCGCCGAAGGGCGCTCGCATCCCCGGCAACAGGGCGCCGGTCGCGCCGGGCCTCAAGGAGCTGGCTGACCGGCTGTCAGATGTGTTCGAGACGCGCGTCAAGGTTGAGCTGGGCCAGCGGAAGGGCAAGATCGTCGTCGAGTTCGCCTCGCTCGATGACCTGGAGCGCATCGTGCGGAGCATGTCACCGGAGCTGGCCCCGGCGCGCCGAGGCAGCATCAGCTAGGCCGGGCCGGAAGCCGCGCTAGGCTAGCGCGCGCCGGGAAGCCCGCGCCGCGCCGGGAGGCCCGCGCCGGCGCCGGGAGGCCCGCGCGGCACCGGAAGCCGCCGCCCGCGCCGGCCCTTGATGCGCTGGCCGTTAGGCTTCGGTGCCGTGGCGAACATATCGGGCAAGAGTTTCGGCAGCGACAATCATGCAGGCGTGCATCCGGCGGTCTTCGCTGCGCTCGCGGCCGCGAACGACGGCGACGCCGTGGCGTACGGCGACGACGAGATCACCAGGGCCGCGATAGCCAGGCTCTGCGCGGCTTCCGGGGCACGGAGCGCTTACCTGGTCTTCAACGGCACCGCCGCCAACATCCTGGGCCTGAGCCTGCTGATCCGCCCATACGAGGCCGTCATCTGCGCCGATACCTCGCACCTGAACGTCGACGAATGCGGCGCAGCGGAGCGGGTTCTCGGCTGCAAGCTGCTGACCGTCCCGACCGCAGACGGCAAGCTCAGCCCTAGCCTGATCGCGGGCATGCTGACCGGGCGAGGCGACGAGCACCGGGTACAGCCGCGGGTGATCCAGCTCGCGCAGGTGACCGAGCTCGGCACCTGCTACTCGCTCGAGGAACTGCACGAACTCCGCGAGTTCGGCCGAGAGAACGGGCTCCTGACGTACCTGGACGGCGCCAGGATCGCCAACGCGGCCGCCCATCTGGGCTGCTCGCTGGCCGACATCGCGGCCTGCGCCGACATACTGAGCTTCGGCGGAACAAAGAACGGCGCGCTCGGCTTCGAGGCCGTACTGGTGATGTCCGAGCAACTGGCAGAGGGTGCCCAGTATCACCGCAAGCAGCAGATGCAGCTGGCATCGAAGATGCGCTTCCTCGCCGCGCAAGCGGACGCCTTGCTGGAGGACGACCTGTGGCTCGCAAACGCCCGGCATGCCAACGCGATGGCCGGGCAGCTAGCGGGCGCCATAGCCGGGCTGCCCGGAGTCGGGCTGGCCTACCCGGTTCAGTCCAACGGAGTCTTCACCGAGATCAGCCGAGAGCAGGCGCTCCGGCTCCGGGAGGACTGGAGCTTCCAGGTGTGGTCGGAGGGTGCGGACGAGAGCTGCATCGTCCGCTGGATGACGGCTTTCGATACCTCGGCCGCCGACGTTGACCGGCTGGCAGCGGCTGTCAAGGCAACTGCTGTTTCACGTGAAACCTGATGGCCGCCGGTCGCAGCCAGCGCCCGCGCGCCCAAATCATGGCCAAGAAGCGGCCAAACGGGAGGGTCCTAGACGGGGCTGGTGGGTACGATAAGCACCGGCGATCGGGCACTTGTAGCTACCGCTGAGGCAGCGCTCGGCCGCAGGCCGCAGCAGTGGCCTGGCTCATGGGTTATCTACCGCAGGGGTGGCAGTGTCGCGCCGACTAGCGAGCATCACGCTGGACAATCTCGATGACCTGCCGCCCAGGTGCCGCCGCTGCGTGTTCTGGGAACTCGACCCGGTCAGCCAGGCTCGCGCCATCGAAGTCGGTGATCCGGCGCTCGAGAAGGAAGCCTGGCTGTCGTCGGTCCTGCTCGAGTGGGGTAGCTGCGGGAAGATCATCTACGTGGACGGCGTACCGGCTGGCTACCTGACCTACGCGCCGCCGAGCTACGCCCCCCGGTCGGTCGCTTTTCCGACCAGCCCGGTCAGCGCCGATGCGGTACTGCTGATGACCGCACACGTGATGTCCGAGTTCGCCGGCGGTGGCCTTGGGCGGATGCTGGTGCAGGGCCTGGCCAAGGACCTGACCCGGCGGGGCATCAAGGCAATCGAGGCATTCGGCGACAACAAGTGGACTCAGCCCTCGTGCGTCGTGCCCGTCGACTTCCTGTTGTCGGTTGGCTTCAAGACCGTTCGTCCGCATCTCCGCTACCCGCGGCTGCGGCTGGAACTGAAGACCGCGCTGTCCTGGCGCGAGGACGTCGAGGTCGCGCTGGAGCGGCTGCTCGGGTCGATGTCGCCCGAGCGCTCGCTGCGGCTTGCCTGATCTGGCCCTCCGCATCGGATCACCATCTCGGCGAGGCTACGTACTCGCCGCGCGGCCGAGGGGGGGTCAGCTTGCCCGGCCGCGGCAAGGTGCCTTCTCGATCGCGCGTGAGCCCGCCGACCGAAGCCGGCAGCGACAGCCGCGGAACGCCGGAGCACGGCTGTCGGTGACCTGACGGCCGCAGTCGACGCATCGCGGTTCGACACCGCAGGGACCTGGCTGGTGCCGCCAGAACCGTGGACCGACCTAGTGGAAGATCGTCTTGCTGCCCAGACCACGGCAAAGGCGGTCAGGGCAGCCATGGCGGCGGACCTGCCGGTGCGTCAGCGAGAGGTCGTGACGCTGCGAGATGTCGAAGGGCTGAGCAGTGGGGAGGTGTGCGGCGTGCTGGAGATCACTAAGCAAACCAGCGGGTGCTGCTGCACCGCGGCCGGAGCCGCCTCAGGCAGATGCTCGAGTCCGAGTTCGGGAGGGCATGATGCGGTTGCTCATGTCAGCCCGCCGTGACCTGGTCTGCCAGCAGGCAGTGGAGCTGGTGACCGACTATCTCGAGGAGGCGCTGTCCCGGGCGGACCGGCGCCGCTTCGAGAGGCACCTGGCCGGGTGTCCGCATTGTTCCGGTCGTGGCAGGACGACGCCAGCGACGCGTAGGCAGCCAGCCGAACGCAACGGGGGGCCGCAGGGCATCATCACCGGGCTGTCAACGGCCCTCGGCCAGCACGCCGCTGCTCGTCACCTCGGCTCTGCTCGCCGCGGTATACGCACGACAGGCAGCAGCGTCAGGACCGATCCTCGCTCTGCACATAGCAGAGATAGTGATCACGGCTGTCGCAATCAGATCCGCTACAGCCGGCAAGCAACGGCCGGATCACGAACGAAGCGTGATCCGGCCGCAGTCGGAAGCCTGATCAGATGAAGTCAGCCAGGTCGCGCAGCAGCGCAGACTTCGGCTTGGCGCCAACGATCTCCTTGACGACCTGACCGTCCTTGAAGACGCTCATAGTCGGGATGTTCATGATGCCGTAGCGCTGGGTGACGACCGGGTTCTCGTCAACGTTGAGCTTGACGATGTCGATCTTCTCGCCATGCTCGCTGGCGATCTCCTCCAGTACCGGGGCGACCTGACGGCACGGCCCGCACCATTCCGCCCAGTAGTCAACGATGACCGGCTTGGTGGCGTTAAGTACCTCGGCCTCAAAGGTCGCGTCGGTCACTGCCTTGGTTGTGCCCACTTCCAGGACTTCCTTCCATCAGTTTTGGCGCCGCCATGCCGTGCTGGCTGGCAGTCTCCCGTGGTCCTCCGGGCAGCCGGCGCGGCTAGCCCGCTCGGTAGTTGAGTAGCTCGAGTCAGGTCTCGTGGTCTCAGGAATCGTGGTCGGCCAGCCAGCGCTCAGCGTCGATGGCTGCGGAACAGCCAGTCCCGGCTGCGGTAACCGCCTGCCGGTAGGTGCGGTCGACGACATCGCCGGCCGCGAACACACCGTCGATTGCCGTGCGCGTATGGGGCTGCTTGACCAGGAGATATCCGTCAGCGTCAGTTGCCAGCTGGCCCTTGAACAGCTCGCTTCGCGGGTCATGGCCGATGGCTACGAACAGGCCGCCCACCTCGAGCACGCTCTCCTGGCCGGTCTTGACATTCCGAAGGCGGAGGCCCGTCACCCGGTCCTGGCCGAGCACCTCAGCGACCTCGCTATCCCAGACGAACCGGATCTTCGGATTGCTCGTCGCGCGGTCCTGCATGATCTTCGAGGCGCGCAGCGTGTCCCGGCGGTGCACGATGGTGACACTCCGAGCGAACCTGGTCAGGAACGTTGCCTCCTCCATCGCCGTATCGCCGCCGCCGATCACGGCGATGTCCTGCTCGCGGAAGAAAAACCCGTCACAGGTAGCACACCAGGACACGCCGTGGCCCGACAGCCGCTTCTCGCCAGGCACGCCGAGCTCGCGGTAGCCGGAGCCCGTCGCAATGATGACCGTTCTGGCCAGATAAGTGTCCTCGCCTGCCTTGACCACCTTCGGTGTGGCCGTCAGGTCCACCTCGGTCACGTCCTCGGCAAGCAGCTCGGCGCCGAATCGCTCGGCCTGCTTGCGGAACTGGTCCATCAGGTCTGGCCCGAGCTATGCCGTCCGGAAAGCCGGGGAAGTTCTCGACGTCAGTGGTGTTCATGAGGGCGCCGCCCGACGTCACAGAGCCCTCGAAGACGAGCGGGCTGAGCCTCGCCCTGGCCGCGTACAGCGCCGCCGTGTAGCCAGCCGGCCCGGAGCCGATGACGATCACGTCCCGAACGTCGGTCACTTCTGCCTGCCCCTCTCGAGTGCACCGGCATAACCACTAGCCGGGCGTAGAGATTCCCCGGCAAGGGATGCCTAAATGTGAGCTACCTTCAGATGATCGAGCACATCGCTGTGGCTAGCTGAGCAAGACGGGCCGACCACCCACACCTCGGCCGCCGCTGCCCGAGGGCGTCGTTGTCATGATGATTGTGGCAGGCTTGTTCCTAAATCGGGCATTTTCTACCAGCTGCACGCGCTGGCCGGGAGCGAACCGGCCGAGGCAGCCCGACAGCTGGAGGCCGCCCAGGATGTGACTGCTCGGCCGAGTTCCGCAAGCCCGAGCTGTTGCTAGCGGACGTTGGTGCCAACGGACTACGCACTGGCCGCCCGGAGTGCACCCCCTCGATGCTGGGCCGCCTTGAAAGCGGCAACCGCCTGAGACGCGAGCGTGGATCGGCTCGAAATCGGTGGCCGAGGTCACCGTCGGGATGCTCGTGGGCGTCGACGCCGTGCCCGTAGTTGACCGGCGCCCCGAGGCCTGCGACGCCTCCGCCCCTGGCACAGCCGCGTTAGACCGGCCGGCAGAGGAAGTGGCGGTCGTGGTGCCGCCGCCCGCGTGGCTGGCTATCTCGTAGCCGCCGCCGCCGATCAGGGCGATCGCTCCGGCAGTGGCCAGCGCCCTGGTAGCCGCGACGGACAGGCCCGGCAGCCGCCACCCGGCCCGTCCGCACCGAGCGCCGTCGGCCGGACGTAGCAGACCTGGCGCCGGGCAGGTCGCGCCGTCCGGCCTCGCTGGCAGGCGCGCTAGCCAGCCGTTGCCTCGACTCGACGGCTAGGGCGGTCTCGATCCTGGCTGACAGACTCGTCAGGCATCGGACCGAAGTCAACGGTCGACAGCACCATGGGCACCGCGGATAGCTGAGCGTTGAGCTCCGTGCACTGAGCGCAGGTGGCCAGGTGATGACGGATTCTCGCGGCCTTGCGCGGCTGCAGGTCGTCGGCTGCGAGCCGGGCGAGCTCGTCGAGAGTGGCATGCCGATTCACAGCGCGTCATCACCCCCCTCCTGCGCAGGTTGGACGCGCGGGCTGGCCGTACGGTTCCCGGTCTCCTGATCTGACACCGTCCGGCCGCAGATGGGCGAGCCGGGGCACGCAGCCGGGCCCGCCCGCGCGCGGCCCGGCTCTTGACCGTTCCCTCGGACACGCCGAGTACCTCCGCAGCGTCGGCGATCGAGTAGCCGAGCATATCGACCAGGACAAGCGCGGCCTGCTGATCAGGGACCAGCCGCCGGAGCGCCGCCATCACGTCCATCGAGGTGTCAGTGGTGCCTGACGGATCCGACAAGGGCCGGCTCGCCGGCGACCGCAGCCAGCGTGTCCAGGGCCTCGTCGTCCTGGCCGCCAGTGGTCGGCCGGGCAGCGCGCCGGCGCATCCGGTCAAGCGCCGCATTCACCACTATCCGGTGCAGCCAGGTGGTGACTGCCGAGTCGCCACGGAAGCTCGAGGCCCGGCGGAAGGCCGCGATCATCGCGTCCTGGAGCGCGTCTGCCGCTTCCTCGGGGTCGCCGAGGGTGCGGATCGCTACCGCCCAGAGCCGGTCTCGGTGGCGCTGGAAGAGCAGGCCGAAAGCGTCCGGGTCACCGTCCACGTGTCGCTGGAGCAGCTCGGCATCGGTGGGGAGGTCATCGTCACGCAACCGAGAACTCTGCATGTCAGCGGGCTGGCGCGGGCCGGGCAACGGATGCGGGCTAGCTGCCTGGTCGTATTCCGTGGGTCCTCCCCCCCGCCGCCGGGCCGTCCGCTACGACAGCCGCAGCCTGTGGTGCTGATCACGCGCTGGCGGCCCGCAATGCGCTCACGGCGCCTCCCCACCATAACGCGACCCACGACTCGGGGGAGGGAACGGCTTAGCCGACCCACGCAGGCCAATCCTGATGATAGTTACCTCGTGCGCGGCCGTGACACTGCCATTAGCCCGCAGCAGCGACCTGGCCGCGAGGTCGCCGGGGATCGGGCCTGAGCAGCCAGGATCAGCTGGTGCCGTGGATCACGACGCTGAAGATCTGACGCCTCGAACTTGCCCGGCTGACCAGCCAGCGGCGGCAGCTTAGTGAACCAGATCACCAGGTACTGGCCCGTAACCGGCCGCGGAATGGTGAATGTGTAGCTGCCGGAGACGTCGGTGCCCTGGCCACCGTCGGTCATCGAGTCAAGGTTGGCCTTGCTCCTTGCCGGGAGTCGCCTTCCTTGATTTCGACGTTCGCGCCCGGCACGGCTGCCGAACGTCACCGTGACCGAACCCACCTGCGCGGCTGTGCCCAAGTTCAGGATGAAGCCGGTGCCCGACTTGAGGCTGCCGAAATTGGCGCTGCCGTACCACTGCGTGCTCCAGCCGCCCGAGCTGCCGTCCAGCACGTTCTCCGCCTGGTTGCTGTTCTCGTCGCCCCTATCGGCAGGATTGAGCGCGTCAAAGCCCTTTGCCGACTTCGGCGTGATGACCGGACCTTGCGCGGGCGAGGTCGTGGACGGGCTGTGGGACTTGCCGGGCGGCGTCGACGAGGCGGGTGACGGCGACTTGTTCAGCAGATGCAGCGCAGCGGCGCTTGCCCCAGCGACCGCGACAGCGAGCAGCAGGCTCACCGCGATGGCGCGGCCCGCCCCGCGACGGCCGGGCCGGAACGGCTCATCGGAGCCTGGTGCGCGGCTGCGTCTCGCTGCTCGCCTGGCACTGATCGGGTCTGCGTCGGGCGGCGATCGGCTCGCTGCTCGGCCGGCCAGTAGCCCCGCATCTCGGCGCGCGTCCCGCCGCGCGTCAGCCGGAGGCACCTGCACGGGCGGGATCGCGGCGGTCAGCGCGGCCGCTAGCTCCGCCGGCGCGGTGTACGCCGCCTCGTCGCGGCCGGGCAGCGCCAGTGCCCGGGCGGCCACCTCGTCGAGGACCGTGGGCACGCCGGCGCGCACCTGCCGGGGCCGCCGCGGCTGACCGTCCGCCTCCGGCGCGGGCGGCAGTTCAGGGTAGTCCGGGCCCGGCCACAGGCCCGTCAGCAGCCGACGTACAGCAGCTGACCCAGGCCCCGGGTGTCGGCCAGCTCCGGATCGTCAGCGGTGACGCCCGACAGTGCGGCGTCGATGCCGAGGCCGGTGACCTTCACGCCGCCACCGGGGTCCACCTGCACGCTGTCCGGCCGCAGGCACAGATGCGCGAGACCCGCCGCATGGGCGCCGGACAGCGCCGCCGCCGCCTCGGCCACGATCCGGGCCCCGGTAGCTGGCTCCATCGGCCCGGCAGCCACCAGTTCGGTCAGCGTGTCGCCGACCGGCCACTCCAGCACGATGTAGGCGTGGTCCCAGCTGTCCTCGACGTCGAATACCTGGGTGAGCCGGGTGTCGGTCAGCCGGCTGGCGGCCCGCGCTGCAGTCACCACCTGCTCGAGCCGCGGAAACCCGGCGGCGAAGGTGATGACGCTGACCGGCCGGGCCAGGATCTCGTCGATCGCTTTCCACGCAGACCAACCAGCGGCCGCGGCCAGCCGGTCTTCTAGCCGGTACCGGCCGCCGAGCCTGACGCCCGGTTCTGAGGTGAACGTGCTCATTGTCGCGGTCCAAAGGCTCGCCGAGCCCTCGAACCTCCCCTCGCGGGCCGTAGGGATCACCGGTCTCGGTAAGGCAATGATGCTGCACACCATGCTAGGGCGCATCTGCGCTCGTCGGGCGGGCGTGTCCCGACCCGGCAGCAAACCGTTACCCGCAAGAGACGTCATCGGCCCATCCTGGACAGCATGGCCCGGCTAAGGCCGGTGAGTTCCTCGATCCGCAGCAGCTCGGGCGAACAGCAGGTACATGCCCGCCGCCAGGCCGCCGCCGATGATGACGACGACGTATCGCGTTCGTGGTCACCAGCCCGACCAGGATGGCCAGCAGTGCGGCCGGCAGGGTCGCGGCGTGCATCCGGACCAGCGAGCGACCGATCCGGAAGCCGTCAAGCCCGCGCAGCCGCGTGCTGAGGATCCGCCAGGCGATCACCAGCCCGACGAGATTGGCCACGCCGAACCCGGCGCCGAGCGCCGCCACCAGCTCCGACCTGAACAAGCTGAGCGCGATCAGGTTCGCCACGATGTTCACGATCATCGTGGCCAGGCCGATCAGCGCCGGGGTCTTGCTGTCGTGCACCGAGTAGAACACCCGGAGCTGGAGCTGGAAGATCATGTAGGGCAGCAGGCCCAGGCAGAAGATGGCGAACACCACGCCCGTCGTCGTGGGCCTGCGGCCAGCGCCGTAGCCGTGGCGGCCGAACAAGAGCTCGCCCAGCTTAGGGCCCAGCACGGCCAGCACCAGGGAGCACGGCACCACGATGGTCGCCGCCAGCCGGACGCCCGCCCGAGAAGTCCTGCCGCACGAGCCCGAACCTGCGCTGTGACGCGTGCGCGCTCATTCGCGGCAGCAGCGCGGTGATGACCGAGATCCCGACGACCGCGTACGGCAGCTGGAACAGCAGCCAGGCGTAGTTGTACTCGGTGATGCCGTCGTTGGTGTCACCGGCAAGCTTGGTGGTGACCAGAATGCCACCTGGGTCGCCGCGATGTAGCCGAACATCCAGCCGCCCATCCGGCCGATCTCGGCTACCTCGCCGCGGCGGAAGTCCAGCCGGGGATGCCAGCGGAAGCCGACTCGCCGCAATGGCGGGCACCAGTGCTACGGTCTGCACGACGATGCCGAGCGTCGTGCCGAGCCGAGCAGCGCAACGCTCGGCACCGGAGATCGTGCGCGGGTCCTTGCTCTGGCCATCCATGGCGATGTACAGCCCGAGCACCGCGATCACGACGAAGTTGTTGACGATCGGTGTCCACATCGGCGCGCCGAAGCTGCCGCGCGAGTTGAGTATCGCGCCGATCAGCGAGCTCACCCCGTAGAAGAAGATCTGCGGGATAAAGAAGAACGCGAAGATGACCGCGAGATGCTCAGTGCGGCCGGTGATCTGGCTGCCCGCTGTACAGGTGCACGATCGGAACGGCGGCCAGCGTCGCGACCACGGTGATGCCAAGCAGAGCGACCGTAACCAGCGTGAACATCCGCTGGTCGTAGCTCTCCCCGCGGTCGGAGCCACGCCGGGACGCAGCCACGATCAACGGCACGATGACGCTCGTCAGGATGCCGCCCAGGGCGAGGTTGTAGACGACGTTGGGCATCGTGTTGGACAGGTTGTAAGCCTCGGCGATGCCCGGCGGCGCCGAGGGCAGACGTTCTGCACCAGGGTGCGGACGAAGCCGGTCAGCCGGGAGCCTAGGGTTCCGACCGCCATGACGCCGCTTGACCGGACGACTGAGGCCGGCCCGCCGTCGGCGCCCGCACGTGCTGCGGCCGGGCGCGCGCCCGAGCCGCCGGTCCGCCGGCGGTCGCCGCGCCCCGTAACCGGGCTCCTCGTAGACCGGCGGCCTGGTAAGCGGCGGAGACGAAGGCGGCCGGCCGGCAGGCGGCTGGTATCCGTCGGGGGCGTACGGCGGGGCCTGAATTTGCCCTGCCGTCGTAGCCCGAATCCGTAAACCGGCGGCCGTACTGGCCCCTGGATCGCTGCGGCTGATGCGTCAAACGGCGGTCGTACGTCCGCGGCGGGGCGTCGGAGCGGCCATGGTCCGCGACCGTAACGGCGGTGGATCGTACGGCCGCGGTTCGGCAGTCGGGCGGCTGCTGGTACGCAGATGGCACCACCCGCCGGGGCTGCGTGCGGGGAGGCGGCTGACCGGGAACGCGCCGGGAGCGCCGGGCGGCCGCGGCACGGTCCGCCGACCAAGCCCGGCCTGCTCGTCATGAGGGCGCCCGCGCTGCGTGCGTGCCGCCCGCTTGACTGACCGGTCCGGCCGGGGGACTCGACCGCGCGGTCATAGTCGGCAGTTGCCGGACCTGCCCCGTTCCCGCGCTGAGTGATCTTGATCTTCGAACCGGAACGTGGCGTCGGCACCGGCGGCCCGATCGTCGCCCCAGTCGCGTCGCGGCTTCAGTCACCCCAGTCGACGTCCGACAGATCGATGTGCCACCCGGTGTCGTCGAACAGCGGACCGGTGTAGTCCTGACCCGCGGTCCAGCCCGGGCACCGCGGGCCGGGGCGTCCAGCCGCGGTCGCCGGAGTCCCCGTACGGGTCAGACTCGGGCCCTCCGGTGGTCATCGGCCTCCTCAATCACGGTCCGGGCGCACCGGCTGCACCCAGCTCAGTACGCTCAGCCATGACGGTATCCGGTTCCGGCGGCGGCCCGGGCCGATCAGCAGCCTGATCTGCGGCGGAGGCCGGGATCCGCTGCCTGGTCAGCGCCAGGTGCCGGGCGGCCGCGGCGCGCAGCGCGGGCCGCCTGGCGATGAGGAAAATGCCGAGCGCGGCGGCGAAGATGATCACGCCGAGCACGCCCACCTGAGTTGCCTGACGTCATCGCTGGCTCGGGCTGTCGCAGTAGCGAGTTGCCGCTCCTGTTCTCCAGGCTCAGGTGACCGTGGTGGACCCCACCTCCGTCGGCCTGCACCTGCAGCCGGACGGTGACGACATTGTGAGGCTGCACCGTCACCAGGCCTTCCTGGCTCGCGGCGCCGCCGGACTCACCGTGATCTTCATGCCGGTGGACGGGTTGTAATCCAGGTCGAGCCGCACCGCGACGGCGTAACCCAGCGTGTTGTCGATCGACACCGGCACGCTGCCCTTCAGCCCGCCGAGCGTGACCCGCGGCTCGGCCTCGACCTGCACGCCCTGCTTCAGCTGGTGGCGGATACGCTGCTCCAGCGCGCGCAGAGCCATCAGCGCGGCGGACTTCGATTTGCCCTGCCAGGCCGAGGACTCCGCAACCCACACCGGGAGGTAATCGGCCGGGTCCGGGCTGGCCTGCAGGGCATGCAGCTGTGCGATCTCGCTGTCGACCCGGCCGAGAACCCGAGCTTCTCTCGCGTTCATCCTGCGGGGCTCGGGCCTGCTGGGTAGATACTTGAGGACCTTGATGTTCTTAGCCGCTTGTCAGTGAGGTGAGGCTGGCCGGACTCAGCCAGGACGCCGAGCCAGTTACAGCCAGCAGGTCAGCGGCGAGGCGCGGGGCTGGCGTCCAGCGCTGCGGCGGGGCGACCACGATGGGCTGACCTGCGCTTTGCTGGGCCAGCAGTGCGGTCTGCTGCCAGGAACTCCTGTGCGGTGGCGAACGCGGAGTCTGCTGTGCTGCCGCCAGCTGCGAGCAGGCCGGTGATGGAGTCATTTGCCAGCAGTAGCTTCATATAGCCGCCGTTGGTAGGCACTCGCAGCACGGAGGCATGTTCGCGGGGCAGGTAGCCGCTGCCCAGCAGCAGCGTCTGAATGTGGTCGGCAGCCAGGTACTCCAGCACCGAGTAGCCGGCGCTGCCCCCGCCGGCATCGCCGGGGATCCCGTCTGGACGGCCAGGCGATGCTGGCCGCCTGGCCCTGTGCCGCTGGCGCGGCGGTGACAGTGCCGGCGACCACGGTCCGCTTCAGGATCTTGCTGCCGGTCTGGCCGCCGTAGCGGAATGCCTGCTGCACGTCAGTCTCGTGCTGGGCGCCGATCAGCGCGGCCACGTTGGGGTCGCCGTACGGAGTGAGGAACACCGGCTGGGCAGAGCTCAGCTCCCGGAGCTTGAGCAGCCAGGCGCGTGCCGCTGCCGCCGACTTCGGCTGCGAACGGCCGCAGGCGGCCAGCGTTTTCACGTCGGCCAGCAGGGCCGGGTCGATCGCCCAGGTAATTGCGGTGCGCGCGCCGTTCGCGCCTGCTGTGACGAGCTGGCCGAGCCGGCCGCCGCGGCCAAGGCTCGCAGCCAGCGTCTGCGCCTGGGCGCCCTCGCAGGGGCCCTGCCCCGGCTGGCTAAGCAGCGGCTTGTCGATCAGCGGCCAGACCCAGGAAATCTTCGTCCGGGCAGGGATCGAGGAGCCGTACGGGCCCTTCTTCGCCGGAACGTAAGGCAGGTAGGTCGCGGCAGTAGCAAGCGTCACATCGGTCAGCGTTGACCGGGCCTGCGCCGCCAGCGGGTAGACCCCGAAGCTCGTCATGCCGATGGCCTTGGCCTTCAGGCGAATCAACCAGGGGACGACCGCGCCGGGCTTCAGCTGACCCTTAGTCTGCCAGGACGGGCCGCGCACCGGCGTGCTGGCAAGCCCGTACGGCTGGCTCTCGCCTGGGCTGCAACTCGGCGACGCTCCTGAGCGGCGTGGTCGAGCTGAGCAGCCGGACAGCCAGGTGGCTCTGCTGCTGCTGCGACGCGTTCCTCAGCGTGCCGGTCACTGTGATGGTCGAGCCGGGCGCGGCCTGCCTGCGGCGTCATGCCGGTGATGGTGATCGCGACGCCTGCCTGCGGCTGGGCGGCCAGGCTGGCGCTGGCGCGGGCCGCGGGGCGGCAATCGCGGCCTGGCTGGCGAGCAGTGCCGCCGGCATCGAGATCGCGGACACCACGAGCATCGCGGCCAGGGTCCTGCTGGCCGTCGCGCCAAGATCCGCCCGCGTGTCGCTGCGCTGCGCATGAACTGCGGGCTCTCGGCGTCCGTTGAGTTTCGGGGGGTCCACGGGGGGTGCCCCCCCGTGGGTGGCATGCCGAGCATGCTATTGCGGCTGGCCGAGTGCCCGAGGCACACCGCTGGCGATCGCGGCGGCGCGCGCTGCTCCGGGCAGTATCCTGCGACTCATCCTTCGGGCTTCCCGGCTCTCTCATTTCCCACAGGCTACGCGCAGGACCTAGTCTCAATGGCCGTGCCAGATCCAGATTCGCTAAACGAACGCCAGCTGAAGGCCGCCGCCAAGCTGCTCGCCGCCGTGTCGCCACTCGTGACGGAGCTGGGGGCACTGTTCGCGGCGGCGGGCCATGAGCTTGCCCTGGTGGGCGGCCCGGTCCGGGACGTCTTCCTGGGCCGCCTGTCGCAAGACCTTGACCTGACCACCGACGCGCCGCCGGAGCGCATCCTGGAGATCACCGGCGACTGGGCTGATCAGACCTGGAAAATCGGCATCGACTTCGGCACGGTAGGCCTGCGCAAGGGCAGCCAGACGTTTGAGATCACCACCTACCGCGCCGATAGCTACGACCGGACCTCGCGCAAGCCGGTCGTTACGTATGGCGAGTCGCTGGAAGCTGACCTGGCCAGGCGCGACTTCACGGTAAATGCGATGGCCGCCCAGCTGCCCGGCTACAGGCTGGTCGACCCGTTCGGCGGTCTTCAGGACCTGCGGCGCGGCCTGCTGCGCACGCCGGGCGCGCCGGAAGAGTCGTTCAGCGACGATCCGCTGCGGATCCTGCGGGCGGCACGGTTCACTGCCCAGCTTGGCCTGACCGCTGCGCCCGAGGTCCGGGCAGCAATGACGGAGCTGGCCGGGCTGCTGGCTCCGCCACGGGTCTCGGCCGAGCGGATCGAAGGCGAGCTGACCAAGCTCCTGCTCTCGCCGCGGCCCGGCGGCCCGGCAGCCGGGATCGCGCTCCTGGTCGAGACCGGCGTCGCCGACCAGATCCTGCCCGAGGTCCCGGCCCTGCGGCTGGAGTCGGATGAGCACTTCCGGCACAAGGACGTGTACCAGCACTCGCTGACGGTGCTCCGACAGGCGATCGACCTGGAGCCCCGCTACGGCCTGGAGCCGGACATCGTGCTGCGGCTGGCTGCGCTGCTGCACGACATCGGCAAGCCGCGCACCCGGTCCAGGCTGCCCGGCGGACGGGTCGGCTTCCATCACCACGAGGTCGTCGGGGCCAAGATGGCGCGCAAGCGGCTGAGCAGCCCTGCGGTACCGCAAGGAGATCGTCGAGGACGTCAGCCGCCTGGTCGAGCTGCACCTGCGGTTCCACGGCTACGGCGAGGGCGAGTGGACCGACTCGGCCGTACGGCGGTACGTGACCGACGCCGGACCGCTGCTGACGCGGCTGCACGCCCTCACCAGGGCAGACTGCACGACCAGGAACAAGGCAAAGGCGCTGCGGCTGGAGCAGGCCTACGACGACCTGGAGGCCCGGATAGCCGAGCTTGCCGCGCAGGAGGAGCTGGACAGCATCCGGCCGGACCTGGACGGCAACGAGATCATGGCGATCCTGGGCATCCCGCCAGGACCGCTGGTCGGCCGGGCCTACAGGCACCTGAGGGAGCTGCGGCATCGACGCGGGCCCGCTGGGCCACGACGCGGCGGTTCAGGAACTGCTGCGCTGGGCCGAGTCCGAGGGGCTGGACGTACCGCCTCCATCAGGCGGCCGCGCCGGAGTGACGGCCAGCTAGCCAGTAGCCGGCAGCGACCAGGACATAACCGGCGGCGATCACCCCGATGAGCGCATGTGACTTCCCGCTGAGCGGCATGAACGGCACGCTGATCAGCGCGCCGACCGCGAACGTGATGTTGAACATCATGTCGTATAGCGAGAACGCCCGGCCGCGGTAGTCGTCGGCCAGCTGCTCCTGCAGGATCGTGGTGGCGCAGATCGCGATGCCCTGGCCGGCCAGGCCCAGGCAGAAGCCCATGCCGAGGTACGCGGGCTGGCTGAAGGTCTCGCCGAGGGAGGCGATCACGACCGCGCTCGCGGCGAGCAGCAGGGTGATGAAGGCTGGCTTGGTCAGCCGCCTGGTGACTGGCGGAGTGACGAGCGCGGCGCAGAAGTAGCCGACCGCGACGGCGGCGACCAGGTAGCCGTAGTGCGCTTCCGCGCTTGCATGGGCGGCTCCGTGGTAGAAGTCGTTCCGGTAGAGCAAGATCGACATCAGGAACAAGATCCCGTAGAAGAACCGGTTGCCGCCGGTGGCGCCGAGCGCAGCGCCGGGGCCGCGGCGCTTGACTGATGTAGCGCACGCCCGCCGCCAGCCCGGCAGCGACCGTGCCGAGTTCCTGCGAGGATCCGGCCCGGCGCCGGCTGGCCCGGCTCGCGTACCGGACCGAGCAGGTCTCGGCGCATGGTCCTGGCGACCAGGCTGGCGGCGACGTAGCACGCCCCGGCGACCAGCAGCGTTATCGCTGCGCCAGCTTCGGTATCGCCGGTGGCCGCGTTGACGCCGAGCCCGACGAGTCCCGCCGATCGCGGCCAGCGTTCCGCCGGCTGTTGGCGACACGGAGTTGCCCATCACCAGCTTGTCGCCGGCGACAACGTGCGGCAGGGCGGCCGACAGGGAGGACAGGAAGAACCTGTTCACGCCCAGCACGAGCAGGACGGCGATATAGAGCGGCGGACCGAGGTTGCCTGACGCCATCAGGCCTGCGGTCAGCGCGACGAAGACGGAGCGGAGCAGGGCCGAGTAGACCAGGATCTGCCGCCGTGACCAGCGGTCGATGAACACGCCCGCGAACGGGCCGATCAGCGAGTAGGGCGCATACAGGACCGCGAACGCGGCCGCGCCCTTCGCCGGGTTCGGGAATGTGGCTGCGTTGAAGAACACGTACGTGCCGAGGCCGGCAGTGAAGATGCCGTCCCCAGTCTGCGAGATCAGCCTGATCGACAGCAGCCGCCGGAAGTCGCGCTCGGCCCAGACGACGCGCAGGTCGCTCAGGAAAGAGCTGCGTGGTGCGGGCGCGGGCGGGCCAGCGCGGCCCGGCGTCTGCGCCGTGGCCGGCACCGGAGGGCACGGGCTCCTGCCTGGACACTGGCACAGCCTATGGCGCCTGCCCAGGCCTGGATAGCCTGGACCCAGAGGCGGAGCCCCAGCCAGGCCAGGGCTCCGCTGCGGTCCTGCAGATCGGCTAGCGGTCGAGCTCGCCGCGGATGAACTTGTCGACTGCCTCGCGGGCGACGTCGTCGCTGTACTGCTCTGGCGGGGACTTCATGAAGTACGAGGAAACCGACAGCAGCGGGCCGCCGATGCCGCGGTCCTTGGCGATCTTCGCGGCGCGGACGGCGTCGATGATGACGCCGGCCGAGTTCGGCGAGTCCCAGACCTCGAGCTTGTACTCCAGGTTCAGCGGCGTGTCGCCGAATGAGCGGCCCTCAAGGCGGACGTAAGCCCACTTGCGGTCATCCAGCCACGGCACGTGGTCGGACGGGCCGATGTGCACGTCGGCCTTGGCCATCTCGTGCGGGATCTGCGAGGTCACGGACTGGGTCTTGGAGATCTTCTTGGACTGCAGGCGCTTGCGCTCCAGCATGTTCATGAAGTCCATGTTCCCGCCGAAGTTGAGCTGGTAGGTGCGCAGCAGCTCGACCCCGCGGTCCTCGAACAGCTTGGCCAGTACCCGGTGAGTGATGGTGGCGCCGACCTGCGACTTGATGTCGTCGCCCACGATCGGCAGGCCGGCCTCGGTGAACTTGGCTGCCCAGACCGGATCGGACGCGATGAAGACCGGAAGCGCGTTAACGAACGCCACGCCCGCGTCGATCGCGCACTGGGCGTAGTACCGGTCCGCCTGCTCCGAGCCCACCGGCAGGTAAGACACCAGCACGTCCGCCCTGGCGTCGCGGAGCGCCTGCGCGACGTCCACCGGCCGCTCGTCCGACTCGGTGATGATCTCGCTGTAGTACTCGCCGAGTCCGTCCATCGTCGGCCCGCGCTGCACGGTGACGCCGGTCGGCGGCACGTCGCAGATCTTGATGGTGTTGTTCTCGCTCGCCACGATGGCCTCGGCGATATCCCGGCCCACCTTCTTGGCGTCCACGTCAAACGCGGCGACGAAGTCGATGTCGCGGACGTGATAAGGGCCGAACTGGACGTGCATCAGGCCCGGTACCCGGCTCGCCGGGTCGGCGTCCTTGTAGTACTCAACGCCCTGAACGAGGGAACTGGCGCAGTTCCCGACGCCCACGATGGCTACCCGTACCGAACCCATGAGTACTGCTCCTTATCTTGTGCCGCGCAGCGACGATCGCTCGCCGGTCCTAGACGGCGGTGGTCGCTCCGCCGCTCTCAGTGGTTCCCCCGGCCGCGCCGCCGGGATGGGTACCCGACTGCCGCTCCGAGGCGATCAGCTCATTCAGCCAGCGGACCTCGCGTTCCACTGACTCCAAGCCATGCCGCTGCAGCTCCAGCGTGTAGCTGTCGACCCGCTCACGGGTCCTGGTCGCTGCCGCGCGGAAGCCCTCCAGCCGCTCTTCGAGCCTGCTGCGGCGGCCCTCGAGTATCCGCATCCTGACTTCGGCCTGGGTCAGGCCGAAGAAGGCAAAGTGAACGCCGAACCCGTCGTCCTCCCAGGACGCCGGGCCGGACTGGCCAAGCAGGGCGTTGAGCCGCTCCTTGCCATCGGCCGTAAGCCGGTACACGATCTTGGAGCGTCGCGGCCGGTCGAGTGGCCTGCCGGTATCAACCACGGAATCGTTCGTCGATGAGTCCCTTAGCGAGCATGTCCTTCAGCGCCGGGTACAGAGACCCGTAGCCAAACGCACGGAACGCACCGAGCAGCGAATTCAGCCGCTTGCGCAGTTCGTACCCGTGCATCGGCGTCTCATGCAGGATGCCGAGGACCGCGAGCTCGAGCACGCCAGATCGCTGGTTACTCATACTCGCTTGCACCTCGCATTCTGCGCACAGTTACGATCTGGTCAACAAGCTGGCGCTACGCTTCGCTCGCCGTCGCCGACGTAAACCCACCGGCGCGAGCCGGTCAGTTCGATGTATCGAGTTGATACATCGCAACGATATGCTGTGCGCTGTTTCCGCGCAAGTCCGGCCCGCTGGCATTGGCCGCTGATCGCGGCGTATGCCCGGCCCTTACCACCCTTGCCCGGACCGCGGCAAAGCGATGACCTGCCAGGTCTCCTGTCAGCGAGCAGTTCCGTCGTAACCTGTCGGGCATGAGGCGATCGGTCGTTGACTACGGACTGGCCCGGCGGGCAACGCTCGCGTCGGTGCACTCCGGCCGCACGACCATCACCGATGTCTGCGACGCGCATCCGTACCTGCTTCGGGCCGCCAAGTTCCACGGCGAGGCAACCGACGTCACCTGTCCGATCTGCCGGAAGACGAAGCTGACGCACGTTACCTACGTGTATGGCGACGAGCTCGGCCGCTACGAGGGCCGCGTGAAGCGGGGACCAGAACTCGACGAAATGGCCGCCGAATATGCGGAGTTCCAGGTCTATGTGGTCGAGGTCTGCCAGAGTTGTGCCTGGAACCACCTCGCGTCGTCCTATGTTCTCGGCACTGGCGAGCCAACTCCCCGGCGCAGTCGGCGAGCCAGGGCCAGCGAGTAAAGCGGCCGCTCGGGTCAGCCTGAGTCCGCTGCCCGCGGACATGGTCTGGCCGCGAAGGTGACGCAATACGTGCCGGGATGGTAGGTACCGCCAGGTAACGTGTCTTGCCTGGCGGACCATTGCTCGCTTGCGACTGCTCTTGACCCCGACCAGCGAGGACGCGTGAGTAACCCAGACTTGCCCGGGCCGTACTGGCAGGATCAGGACGATGCCGACTACGGCTCGGGATGGCGCTCCGGCGCCGCCCGGCCCGCGCCTGCGGAGTCGGCCTGGGACGATGCCGCTGGCTTCTGGCGCGATGATGACCGCGGCGGTAGCCGCTGATCAGGACGGCTACCGCCCGGCCAGGCCCGGCACAACGGACACCGCCGGGCGGACCAGCCCGGTGCCCCTGGCGGCCGCATGCGGCGCGCATCGCCGGAGGACGACTGGGACGCCGGGCGCTCGGGGAACCGTCGGCGCGGGGCAGGCTCAGGGCGCGCGGCGGATGCCGAATACGCCGGTGAGCTGGACCGGGCGGTTCAGCCAGACCGCCGACGACCTCAGGAACCGGCTTGGCCTCCGGGGCTCCGCGGCGGGCCGCGGCCGCGACGCGGGACGGCCGCGCCGGGGCGAGCAGGACGGCTTTGGCCGCGGGGCCGACGGCGGTAACGGGGCGGGAACGGGCCGCCGGCGCCGGACGACGGGCAGCCGCGGGCGTGCCGGGCCCGCACCGCGACGTTCGGGCGAGCAGGGCGGCCGGCGGGCGGGATCGGCGGCCTGGGGCAGCCGGTCCGCAGTGCCGGTCGCACGGGCCGGTTGCGGGCACGCCGGGGAGGCCGGCGGGTGGCAGCGCGCGCGTGAACGGGCCTGGTGATTACGGGCCGTGCTTACGATCAGACGGCGACGTGCTGCCGGGCGGCCGCACGGCGCTGCGAGAGCCATGCCGATGACTTCTGGACAACGACGAGCCCGCCGGGCGCGGGCTGCGCTCCAGGATCGCCGAGCGGCCAGGTGTTCGCCATGGCGGTCCGGGCGGTGGCCGTGGCGGCGCGGGCGGTGGCCGTGGCGGCGGCTGGTCGTGGCGGCTGGCGGCCGGCGCGGGCCCGACCCGCGCAGCCGGCGGCGAGCGATTCAAGGACTGGCTGCTGTACGGCAGCTGGTGGCGGCACTGGACGTGGAAGAAGGCGCTGGCGGTCGTCGGCGGCGGGATCGCCGCGTCTTCCTGCTGGCCATCGCGGGCTTCTTCTATCCTCTATCGAGATGACGCCGATCCCCGACCGCGTACGAGCAGACCGCCAAGTACCAGTCCTCGACCGTGTACTTCGCCAACGGCAAGCAGATGGGCACCTTCACGACAACACCGTCAACGGGACGGTCATCGACCGGGTGCTGCTGACGCCGGCCAGATACCCAAGGACGATGACGCATGCCATGACGGCCGCCGAGGACCGCCATTTCTACACCGAGGGCGGCGTCTCCGCTCACCGGCCTGCTGCGGGCCGCGTACGAGGACGTCTTGGGCAACGGCAACCTGCAGGGTGGTTCCACCATCACCATGCAGTACGCCAAGAACTACTACGCGGGCGTTAACACCGGCCGGAACTTCAGCACGAAGCTGAAGGAGATCTTCATCGCGATGAAGCTCGGCCGCAAGGAGTCCAAGCAGTGGGTCATGACGAACTACCTCAACACGGTGCCGTTCGGCGCGACGATCGATGGCCTGGGCGCGGCTGCGGAGAACTACTTCAGCGTCAACCTGACCAAGCCGCGGCGCGACCCTGACGCATCGCGCAGGCTGCGATGCTTGCCGCGATGCCCAACAATCCCGGCGCCTTCAGCCCCGATGCCGCACGTGCAGGCGCTGGCTTACACGGCGCTGCGTCAGCCGCTGGAAGTACGTGCTCGGCAACATGGTCAGGGACGGCAACATCACGCCACGACGGCTAGGCCAACGAGCGAAGTTCCCCGAAGTACAACCCGCCCGCGGCCGGCAACGGCGAGACCGGAACCACCGGCGTACCTGATGAACATGGTCGAGCAGCAACTGGAAGCGCCGCCAGCCGACGGCGGGTACGGCCTCAGCCAGCAGCAGGTCGACACCGGCGGTTACCGGATCACGACGACCTTCAGCATGGCCGAGGATCAAGGCGCTCGCCCGGTCCGTCAGCAGCGAGAAGGCGCAGATGCAGCTGGATGCGGCGCAGCAGGGCTGTCGCCGTTCCAGAAGTACGACCGGATCGGCGCGGTGCTCGAGAACTCAAGACCGGCGCCATCGTCGCCATCTACGGCGGCCCGGGCTGGCCTACCTGTCGAGCAAACGCGCTGACGAAGCTCTGCAGCCAGGCTGACTGCTACCTCAACACGGCCGAGGCTGCCGAGCAGGTCGGATCCTCGTTCAAGCCCTACGTGCTGGCCACCGCCGTCAAGGAGGGCATGAGCGTCTTCACCAGCAAGCTCGACGGCTACTCTCCGATCTGGATCCCGCTCAGTCCGGCGGCGGCAAGCAGCGCAGATGACGCTCTCCACGAATAATCCGCCACCGCTGGTTTCACAGGTCGGCGAGTCAGGCGGCTACTCAGCAACAACATGTACTGGTACTAGGTTCCCTGGGACGGGTCAGAATCGGCGCGCTGCAGGTCAACGTGGCCGCGGCGATTTCGTCCGACCCGGCGTTCGAGGATCTGCTGCACCGGACCGGGATCGACCCGGTCATCAACATGGCCAAGGCGTTCGGCGTCGGGCAGACCGCATTCGTCAACCCGTGCGGGGCCGCCACCCAACGCGCCGGTGCCGCAGACGATTGCGGCCTGCAACGACATGACGGGTCCCGACTACAAGATCGGCAAGAGCTGGTACAAGGGCAACGGCCTGCAGGTGAACTTCAGCCCGGAGAGCAAGAACCAGGGCCACGTCAGATACCCCGGGTCGCTGCAGATGGCCCTCGGCCAGAACCCGCTGACCCCGATCGAGCAGGCCTCGACCTTCGCCACGCTGGCCGATGACGGCCTGTATCACATGCCCCACGTCATCGCGTCGCTGCAGCGAAACGGCACCAGCATCGCCTCGCCCCTGCCCGCCCCGACGCAGGTGTTGACCAAGGCGCAAGCGGCCGACATTGACTATGCGCTGTCGTTCGACAACGTCATGTCGGGGGGCACGGCCGTAGGCAGCGTCTCCTTCCGCCGCGGGCGACGTGATCGGCAAGACCGGAACGCTGGGTAACGGCACGAACTCCTCGCGAAGCCTGGTTCGTCGGCGCCACGCCCGACGAGTACGCGATGTCGGTGGACCTGTTCACCAAATTTCCAGACGCAGAACCTGGACAACCTGCCTGGCACGGGCGGAAACACCGGTTCGCTATGGCGGCGCGTGGCCGGCCACCATCTGGAACGACTACATGACCAAAGAGTTCCAGAACGCGCGCGTCATTCCGCTGTTCCAGCACGGACCAACGACCGGGTTCGTGCCGTGGATCCAGGTACACCCGAAGAAGGCCAAGCCCAGTCTGCAAGCCCGGTCAGGGTCAGGGTCAGGGTCAGCAGAAATGCACCTGCCCGAAAAACACGCCGTTCTGCGGCCATCCGAACCCGAGCCCGTCCTGCAGGGCAACGGCAAGGCTTACGGTCAGCCATGCGGCGGAAACTTCGCCGTCTCCGTCGCCGAGCTGCCAGTTCGGGTCTCGGCCAGTGCAATCTCGCCGAGCCGCCACGCCCTCGGCGCAGCGCCGTTCGCCCGGAGTTACCACGTGCACGCCTGCTCGCCTGGCCAGCCGCCCGTGCACTCGGCACGCGCGAAAGCGACGAGAGTCTGCGAGCCGATGCAACGCGCGAAAGTTAGACTAGCTGAGCTTCGCCCGGAGCCAGCGGACGTCGGCTGCCGGATCCGGGGTCTCGCAGATCGCGGTCGCCCCGGCAGACCGCACGACCTCGACGAGGAGCGCAGGGTCGATCTCGCCAGACTCCAGGCCGGCGTGCCGGTCTCGGCCGGAGCCGAACTCGTCCCGCGAGTTGTTGCAGTGCACAAGGTCGATCCGGCCAGTGATCGCCTTGACCCGCGCCACGATGGTCGCCAGGTCCTCGCCAGACGCGAACGCGTGACAGGTGTCCAGGCAGAAGCCGATTTCGCCGCCGCCGTTTACAGCTCCGATGGCGTCCCATAGCCGGGCAATGCCGTCGAGGCCGCGCGCCATGGCGCCATCGCCGCCAGCGGTGTTCTCGATCAGCATCGGCAGCGGCCGCTCGATCCGCTCGATGGCCTTGCGCCAGCTGTCGTAACCCTCCCCGGCGTCCACTCCAGCCGTGACGTGCCCGCCGTGCACGATCAGTCCCTTGGCGCCGACCGACGCGGCCGCGTTCAGCTGCTGCTCGAGCAGCTTGCGGCTGGGAATCCGGATCCGGTTATTTGGCGAAGCTACGTTGATGACATACGGAGCGTGCACGTAGGGGTCAATACCGGAGGTCGCAAACGCCGCCCGGACGTCGTCAGGCTCGCCGGGGAACGTCGGGGCCTTCCAGCCCTGTGGGTCGCCGAGGAAGAACTGGACGGCGTCCGCGCCGATTGCCTGGGCCTGTACTAGGGGGTCACCATCATGCAGATGCGCACCGATCCGAGTCATCTGACGAGGGTATCGGGCGCCGCCGACGCTGGACCTGCCGACCGTGGGGCTCCAGACACACTGGCTGACGCCACCCGGCCGGCTATCCGAATCCGCCGTGCGCGATGCCAAGGCCAGCGCCTACTGCGGCAGCGATGATGCCGGCCATGATGAAGATCCGCTGCTCCCTGGTCGCCGACATCAGCTGGGTCACCATGCCGACGGCGAAGACGGCGATGCCAATGATGGTCGCGGCCAGGTGCGCACTGACGACAAGGCTGAGCGCAAAGGCGGCAATGCCGCCGAAGAAGGTCAGGGCCGTGGCGACGTTCAGTACCGTATGCCGCTGACCATCGCTGTTCAGCGTGAGCCGCGGCGCGCGAGCTTGCGTCTGCGTGCCAATGGCCTCGGGCATCGCTACCCCCAACGACGGGTTCAGGATCGATTGCAGGGCGTGCTAGGTACCAGTGTGTTCCCGCGGGCGCCGGAAAGGAACATCCGACACGTGAGCCAGCGCGCGGCGCCATGGCGGACCGGCAGGAACTGTCGGGCCCTGCTGGTAAGCTGGCGCAGCTGCGACAGGGCCGCCGGACAGGCGGTACGCAGCTCCTCCTGTCACGGAAATACCGTGGCCGCCTGAGTCCGAAGGAGGCAGATTAGTTCTATGCGCCAGTACGAGATGATGGTCATCCTTGATCCTTCGCTAGAAGAGCGCACCGTGCAGCCCTCTCTTGACCAGTTCCTCACGGTCGTCACATCGGCCGGCGGCACTGTGGACAAGGTCGATGTCTGGGGTCGCCGTCGGCTGGCTTACGAGATCGACAAGAAGTCCGAGGGCATCTACACCGTCATCGAGCTGAACGCCGAGCCAGACACCGTCAAGGAGCTCGACCGCCAGCTGAACCTGAACGAGGCGGTCCTGCGGACGAAGATCATCCGTCCCGACCAACAATGAGCCGCAGCCAGCACTGAGCCTGGTCACGGCCAGCCCAAGATCACGAGCTCGACCTTAACCCGACCCGAGCGAGCGGGAGAACCCCGATGGCAGCAGGCGACACCCAGATCACGATCATCGGCAATCTCGTCAATGATCCGGAGCTCCGCTATACCCCGACCGGCCAGGCGGTCGCCACCTTCAGGGTCGCCTCGACGCCCAGGTTCATGGACAGGACCACCAACGAGTGGAAGGACGGCGACTCGCTGTTCCTTTCCTGCAACGTGTGGCGGCAGGCCGCCGAGAACGCCGCGGAGAGCCTTCAGCGCGGCATGCGCGTCATCGTGTCCGGACGCCTCAGGCAGCGGTCTTACGAGACGAAGGAAGGCGAGAAGCGGACCGTCTACGAGATCGAGGTCGACGACGTCGGCCCGTCGCTGCGGAACGCATCCGCCAAGGTCAGCCGATCGACTCGGTCAAGTGGCGGCAGCGGCTTTGGCGGCGGCCAGTCCGGGCAGGGTGGGCAGGGCGGGTATGGTGGGGCCGCCGCAGGGCGCGCCAGCGACGACCCGTGGGCTGCTGACCCGGCCGACAACGGCTTCTCGGACGAGCCCCCGTTCTAGTTACGCACCGCCGTTCCGGCTTTAATGATTCCAGTACAAACAGAAGAAACCGACCATCCCCGCCGCAGGCGGGGCTCACCCATCCCGGGCGAATTGGCCGGGATTGTGAAGGAGCACCACGATGGCCAAGCCACCGATCCGCAAGCCGAAGAAGAAGGTCTGCCTTTTCTGCCAGGAGAAGGTGACCCGGGTGGACTACAAGGACACCGGGCTGCTGCGGAAGTTCATCTCCGACCGCGGCAAGATCCGCGCGCGGCGAGTTTCCGGTAACTGCACCCAGCACCAGCGTGATGTCGCCACGGCGATCAAGAACGCGCGCGAGATGGCGCTGCTGCCCTACACGAGCACGGCCCGCTAGGCCGAGGAAGGTAACTCAGCCATGAGCGGCAAGCCGATGAAGCTCATCCTGACGCAGGAAGTCACTGGCCTGGGCGCGCCCGGTGACGTCGTGGAGGTCAAGCCCGGTTACGGCCGGAACTACCTCGTGCCGCGCCAACTAGCCATGCCGTGGACTCGCGGCTCGGAGAAGCAGATTGAGCTGATCAAGAAGGCCAGGTCGGCTCGCGAGATCCGCAGCCTCGACGACGCGAAGGAGGCGGCCGCCCGGCTGTCTTCCCTGCGGATCCGGCTGCTGACCAGGGCAGGCAGCGGCGGTCGCCTGTTCGGCTCGATCTCGACCGCCGACATTGCCGCCGCTGTCAGGAACGCGGGCGGGCCCGAGCTCGACAAGCGCAAGATCGAGGTGAAGAACCCGATCAAGACCATCGGCTCGCACCAGGTTGCGGTCCGGCTGCACCCGGAGGTCAGCGCCAATCTCGACGTCGAGGTCACCGGTAGCTAACCTGCTGGCCGACTGATCTGGGGACCTCAGCTGAGGAGGGGCGGCCGCGAATGCGTGCCCCTCCTCGGCGCGGCCTTCACGAGCGTGAATACTTTTGCGTCCGCGCGGCGAGCTCGGGATCTGCAGCGGCGATCATCGCCCAGGCGCCCGCCAGTCGCGCGGCTAGTTCCCCGTCGTCCCCGGCATCGGCCACGGCCGCTAATTCGTCGATTACCCGGGCCAGAACGGCCGCAACTTCGGGTGCCGGCGGCTCGTGCGGACTCGGCTTCGAACACATACTCGAACTCTAGCTGGCGGCAGCCTCGCGTGCCTGGCAAATCGGCGGATCTGCTGGCTGCTTCGCCCGGACCCGGCAGAGTTCCTGGGTGACGTTGGACGTCAAATTCCCTGTGTGGATAACTAATGGCTGCCCGTCACGTTCTATCCAAGGTCAATAAATCTTCTATGCACAGCCTGGGCAGAACGTTCGCCCAGCCAGGAGGCCACTTTCCGGGTTTTCCAGAAGGCTTTCCACAACGGTGTCCCCAGGCTGCGCACAGCAGTGCCGGCGTGTCTGCACAGCCTGTCCCCAGGCCTGTGCACAGCATGACTCGACGCTTTTCGCGAGTCGCTGAAGACTGTCGGAGGCGTTCGATAGAACAAGCATGGATCCGGTGGCGGCCGATGCGGGATTGGCGGCTGTTACGGGAACCGAAAGGCGCGGCAAACGGTCGGCTGCGGTGCGGGATTGGCTGCCGTGGCAGGGCTGGCTACCACACGGTCGGCTAGGACACGGCTGGCTACGACAGGGAGGGGTCGCTGAGTGAGCGTCGCGGAGATCATGCCTCGGGGCCAGGAGTTCGAGCGGACGCCACCGCACGACCTCGCGGCCGAGCAGTGCGTGCTGGGCGGCATGATGCTGTCGAAGGACGCGATCTCTGACGTTCTTGACGTCATCAAGGCGCACGACTACTACCGGCCAGCTCACCAGATCGTGCACGATGTCATTCTGGACCTGTACGGCAGGGGCGAGCCTGCTGATGCAGTGACGGTTGCCGCCGAGCTGACCCGCAACGGGGACATCGGCCGGGTTGGTGGCGCGGTTTACCTGCACACGCTGATCGCGTCGGTGCCAACGGCCGCCAACGCCGGCTATTACGCGCGAATCGTCCGTGAGCGCGCCATCCTGCGGCGGCTCGTCGAAGTCGGCACCCGGATCGTGCAGCTCGGCTACGCCGGCGACGGTGACGCTGACGAGCTCGTCGACCGCGCCGAGGCGGAGATATACGGAGTGACAGACCGCCGGATTAGCGAGGACTACCTCCCGCTGGCGGAGATCATGCCGGGGGCGCTGGACGAGATCGAAGCAATCGGCAGCCGGGGCGGGTCACTGGCGGGCGTGCCGACCGGGTTCGGCGACCTCGATGCACTGACCAACGGCCTGCATCCCGGGCAGATGGTCGTGATCGCGGCCCGTCCCGCGATGGGCAAGGCGCTTGCGCTCGAGACGCCGCTGCCGACGCCGACCGGCTGGACGACGATGGGTGAGGTCGAACCCGGCGACCAGTTGATCGGCTCCGACGGTCGCCCAGTCACGGTGATCGAAGCGACCGATGTCATGCTGGGCCGCCCGTGCTATGAGGTCCTCTTTGACGATCAGACCAGCATCGTTGCCGATGCCGAGCATCAGTGGATCACGACCGTGGCAGCTGACCGCGTGCTGGCAGCCGCAGTGGCGACTGGACGCTCCCGGAGCGGCTTCCCCGGCCATCTGATCCGTGGTCTGGCGGTCTGCCCGCTGGGAGTTCATACCACTCGCGAAATCGCCGGGACGCTACTGGCTGCTGATCGCCGCAGTCCGAACCACGCGGTCCCGGTAACTCATCCTCTCGAGCTGCCTGATCGTGAGTTGCCGGTTCCCCCGTATGCGCTGGGCACGCAGCTTGCCCGCAGGCGAGACTCAGCTGACTCGCGCATACCCGTCCGGTACCTGCGGGCAAGCCGGGCACAGCGAATGGCATTGCTGGCAGGACTTCTCGATGCCGAGGGGACTGTCAATCCGACCGGCTCTGTGCAGTTCATTTCCACCTCCGCTCGGCTGGCTGCCGACGTGCGGGAACTGATCGTGAGCCTCGGCTATCGGTGCGGGTTCATGCGCGCGCGCGTGGCCAGCTGGGCTCGAGGATCCTCCATTGCCTTCACAGTCACGTTTACTACGAGCGACGACGTGTTCCGGCTCTCGTGCAGGCGGGAAGCCCATCGGCAGCGCAGGCCCGCCAGGGCCAGTGTGAGCGTTACCCAGCGGATGATCGTCGACGTACGCGAGATTGCGAGCGTCCCCGTCAGGTGCGTCCAGGTGGACGCTCCGGACAGCCTCTACCTGGCTAGTCGCTCGATGGTCCCGACTCATAACTCGGCGCTGGCGCTCGACATTGCGCGGGCGGCGTCGGTTAAGGCCGGACTCACGTCGGTGTTGTTCAGCCTGGAGATGAGCCGGAACGAGATCACCATGCGGCTCCTGTCGGCCGAGGCGCGGGTACCGCTGCACGCAATGCGGACCGGTCAGCTCAGCGAGGACGACTGGACCAGACTCGCACGCCGAATGAGCGAGGTCGTCGATGCGCCGCTGTTTATCGACGACTCGCCGAACATGTCCATGATGGAGATCCGCTCAAAGTGCCGACGGCTGAAGCAACGGCACGACCTGAAGCTGGTAATCGTCGACTACCTGCAGCTGATGAGTTCGCCGAAGCGAGTGGAGAACCGGCAGCAGGAAGTCTCCGAGCTGTCCCGCTCGCTGAAGCTGCTTGCGAAGGAGCTCAGCGTGCCGGTAGTGGCGCTTGCACAGCTCAACCGCGGCCCAGAACTGAGAACGGACAAACGCCCGCTGCTAGCTGATCTGCGCGAGAGCGGTTGCCTGACGGCCGGGACGCGCATCGTACGGGCCGATACGAACGAGCAGGTATCGCTCGGCGACTTGCTTTCGAGCGGAGAATGCGACATTCCGGTCTGGGCGCTGGACGAACGGCTGAAGTACGTCAAGGCGACGATGACCCATGTCTTCCCGACCGGGCGTAAGGAGACGTTCTTGCTGCGCCTAGCCTCGGGCAGGCAGATCGAGGCCACCGGGAATCACAGGTTCCTCACGCTTGACGGGTGGATTCCGCTCGCTGAATTGCCACCAGGCTCGCGCATAGCCGTGCCGAGGTCGGTCCCAGCGCCGCTGGAGTCACGGTCCTGGGCTGACGCCGAAGTCATACTGCTGGCGCATCTGCTTGGCGATGGCTCGTTCGTGCGTAACCAGCCGTTGCGCTACGCCAGCGTGGACGATGCCAACCTGGCCGCCGTGGCTAGGGCAGCGAGCCACTTCGGGGTAACTGCGGTTCGCGATGACTACCCGATTGCCCGGGTAGTAACGCTGCGGTTGCCAGCGCCGTTCAGGCTCGCCCGCGGGCGACGTAACCCTATTGTGAGATGGCTCGACGAATTGGGCCTCTATGGCCTGCGCTCGCATGAGAAGTTCGTGCCGCCGGGCGTTTTCGGGTTGCCCGATAGCCAGGTAGCTTTGTTCCTTCGCCATCTTTGGGCCACGGATGGTTCAGTGACCGTCAACCGC
The DNA here is from genome assembly GCA_963808215.1 of uncultured Actinomycetota bacterium. Taxonomy (GTDB): domain Bacteria; phylum Actinomycetota; class Actinomycetes; order Streptosporangiales; family Streptosporangiaceae; genus JAJYUU01. Next base: position 80,550 of record CAWEEY010000005.1, on the reverse strand, counting down.
AATGGTCGCGCCGGCCGCATTTACTATGCTTCAACCAGCCGTCGCCTCTTGGATGATGTCGCGCATCTCCTCCGGCGGTTCTCTATCAATGCGCGCATTCGCCAAGTGACCCCTGGTCCGTATCGCCCCCAGTACACGCTCGATGTTTCAGGCCGTGACGACCAGATGATTTTCCTCCAGAAGATCGGCGCACATGGCGCCCGGGCGGCGTCATGCAACAAGCTGAACCAGATTCTCGGAGGTGTCGCTGGGAACACGAATGTAGACACGATTCCAGCTGAGGTGTGGAATCGGATCCGGGCGGTTCTGGCTGACCAAGGGATGACCCATCGGCGATTCTCGGCCGCGATAGGCATGCAGTTCTGCGGCAGCACTCTGTGGAGGCACTCTCCGAGCAGCGGTCGGCTGGCCATGGTCGCCGAGGTCCTCCACGACGTCGAACTTGAATTGCTGGCGACGAACGATGTCCTCTGGGACGAGATCGTGGCGATGGATCCTCAAGGCGTTCAAGACGTCTATGACGCCACAGTTGTTGGACTGCACAACTTCATCGCCGACGGCATAGCGGTGCATAACAGCATAGAGCAGGACTCGGACGTCGTCATCTTGCTGCACCGTGAAGACGCGTACGAGCGGGAGTCGCCACGGGCTGGTGAGGCAGACCTGATCGTGGCCAAACATAGGAACGGCCCCACCGCTACGGTGACCGTCGCGTTTCAGGGTCACTACAGCCGGTTCGTGGACATGGCGCCGATTTAGCGGCCGGGGGTGGGCTTGTAGGGTCTCACTCCGCGCGGCGCAATCTCACGGCCGCGAGATGCCCACTCAACGTGAGCAAGCAAGTTGCGGCGCGGAGCTGCAGCAGTGAGACCGCCAGCCGGGAACGGCCGGCGGTCTCAGCTGACCGGGGCTCCTCAGCCTTGCCAGGCACCAAGGCTGTAGATCGGAACGAAGCGCGCGTTCTGTTCTGTCTGCAGCCCCGCTACGCAGTGGGTCGCCGCCGCGCAGGACAGCAGGCCGACAGTCGGCTCGATGGCCGACGTGCCGACTTTGCCGGTGCGCGTTGCCGGAAGGCTGACAGGTGACCAGGTGAGTCCGCCATTGAGGGTCGTCAGGATCACTGGACCGTCGGAGTCCCCGCCGCCTGCGTAGCACTGCTGCGCCGTCGGACAGCTCATCGCCAGCGGGATGAACTGCTTTGCTCGCTGCACGGGAAGCTGCTCGGCCGTCCAGCTAAGTCCGCCATCCGACGTGGTGAGGAATGCCGTCGCGATACCAGGCTCCCCGATCTCGTTGCTCATCGCCGCCCAGCAGTGCAGCCCGTCCGAGCAGGAGATGGTGCCGGGCATCGGCAGGTCGTGTGAGGCCATCGTCCAGATCGAGCCGGGATGCTGACCGCGATGCCAGGTTGCCCCGCCATCGTGGCTGTACCAGGCGGCCCAGCTACCCGGCGCCACCGTCTGCTGCCCGTTGCCGTTGACAGACTGGCCGTTGTCCGTGGTGATCAGCTGGTCGAACACTACACATGTGCTGTCGCGACAGGTCAGGTAGTCGGGCAGCTGGCCACGCGGCACGGGCGGGCCTGCCGACCAGCTCCTGCCGCCGTCGCCTGTCACCAGGACGACCGCGTTGTTGGCGCGCTCGTTATAGCCGGGCGCCCAGCCTGGGCTGGTGAACAGTCCCACGCATCTCAGGTCACTTGAGCAGGTCAGATCATCGGCAAAGTTGAACGAGCCGGGGATCCGGAGAGCTGACCAGGACTGCCCCGCGTCATTGGTCGCCAGCAGGACGACCCGGTTCGCGTCGTAGCCGGCCGCGAAGCAGGTCGACACACTCTGCGGGCACTGCAACGGCGTCGTGACGCTAATGTCCGAAGGCATCTGGAGGGCCGACCAGGTTGCCCCGCCATCCCGTGTCGTCTCGAGGATGTTGTAGGCCGACGATGGCAGGTTGTACCCGCTGATCGGGATTGGCCGCGCCGCTGTCATGTAGCAGACGGCCGCGCTCGGGCAGGAGACATCGTCAGCCGACGCGCCTACATGGCCGGCCTGCCAGCCGGCCCCGGTCAGGTAGCTGGCCAGCTGCCAGCTGCCAGCTCGGTAACCCGCCGGCATGCGATTGGAGCCTGGTGCGATTGCTGTGGCAGTGAACCCGGTGTGGTACACAAGCGGCTGCGAAGGTGGCCCGCCGACAGCGCCAAAGCCATTCACGACCAGCAGGGCGGCTGCTGAGGCCAGCACCGCAGCCAGCGGGGCTAGCACAAGTGGCCGCCTCAGCGCGGCCGAGCGGCTCCGCGCGGCCGAGCGGGTCCGCCGCAGCCCGGATCCGCGCGAGCACGATCCTCTGCCGCCATCCTCGTTCTCCGGGCGCATCCACGGGATGAGTGAGTGTTCCCGCTCGGCAGGCTCCTCGATGCGGAATGCGCTGGCTACCTGCGCCGCGATTCGCTGGCCCGCCGCGCGGTCCGGCCAGTGCGCCGAACGGATCTGCGTTAGCGGACCGAGTACCGCATCGTCGTCGTGCCCGAGATCTGCCGTGTCGCTTCGTAGCGAGTCAAGGTGACGGTCGAGCGCCTCGACCTGTCGCTGGGTCATTCTCATCGGTCCTCCCCTAGCGCCCCTGCGGCGAGCTCGCGGCGAAGCGCGGCCATCGCCCGAAACTGAAGCTGCCTGATGGCGTTGGCCGTCTGTCCGGTCCGCGCGCCGACTTCGGCAGCGGTTCGGCCTAGCAAGATGCGCTCCCTGAGCACATCGCTGTAGGCGTCGGGCAGCCGGTCGATGGCGTCGAGCACTCGCTCGTGCTCATCCCGGCTGATGACCGTCGCCTCGGGCCCGGTCGCCAGATCCTCTGACTGGCTCAGGCTCTGCTCAAGAAGGTGAAGGCTCGTCGTGCCTGGCCCTCTGGCCCGCCATCGGTCGATGATGAGGTTCCTGGCTATCCGCAGCAGGTACGCCCGGTAGGGCACGGACGGTTCCGTGCGCACGCTGGAGAGCGACTGGATGGCCCGGACGAAGACGTCCTGGGTCAGGTCCTCGGCCTCGGACTGGGTGCTGGCCCAGCGCGACACAGCCCGGTAGACCAAGAGCCAGTTCTCCCGGCACAGCTGCTCGAGCGCGTCACGGTCGCCGGACTGAGCGCGGGCCAGAAGGTGCCGGCAGGGATCGGCTGTCGGGACTCCGGCCACGTGCTCTGGTGCGCCCTGACCGAAATCGGCGGTCTGGGAGCGCTTGGCCGCTTCCCAGCCGTGTGCAGCTGCCGTTTGCCCGGTCCGCTGCGCCGGGGCACGCTGCGCCATGGTGATGAAGTCTCGCATGCCAGAAGAGACGAAATGCGGACAGCTACGTTACGCAGTCGCGGGCACCAGACCCGCGCAAGGCGTCCGGGCTTTGATGGACCACCCCTGGGCAAAGGCGGGCACCGTCATCGATCTGACCGCCGTGCTCGAGCGCGGAGTGGCGAATGCCAACGGTGGCACGCCGACCCTGATCCGCTGCAGGCATTTGCCGCGCGGTTCAGGCCCGACTCCAAGTGGATCGGGCCCGCACTAGCTCTGCTCCGAAGCTCGCTGCTGTAGAAAATGACAGAACGGTGAGACAAACCTGAGGACAGAACGGTGAGACGCCGCGCGTCGGCCAAGGTCACGCCACTGCGGTTGGACAAATCTTTTGGGAACCTACAGGGGGGATTCAGCGATCACCACCTGGCGTTTACGCCCTCGCCGAGATGATCCCAAGCCCGTCGCGGCGGAGCTTAGTTACTCAACACCCGCCGCCGTCCGCCGACCGGTACTGCTACTCCGCGCGGCTGACTACGGCAGCGCACCGGCCTCGGTGTGCGCCTGGCCGTCGCCCTCCGGACTCGCCTCGATGGCCTGCCTGCCCGATTAGTTCTCCGAAGCGCAAGGACGCTGGCTGGCCGTCGGCCTCCAGACTCGCCTCGATGGCCTGTCCGATTCGGTCCCCGAAGCACTTCATAAGCTCCAGATCCCTATCAGGCGGGCGATAGGGGCACGGATAGTGCGTCGATAGCACGCCGACCAGATGTCCGCGCAGGTCCACCAGTGGCGTCGAATGGACCGCCCTGAACCCCGACGCAGCAGCGATCTCCCGGTGCGGCGCGAAGCGGGAGTCGGTGTTCACGTCGGCGATGACCGTCTGCGCAAGCTGCCGCGCCGCCCGCCCGCAGGCCGACCCGTCGTCACTGACGATGGCGAAGTACTCAAGGAACTCGTCGCTAAAGCCCACCTGCGCCGCAATTCTCAGCGTGCCGCTGACGGGATCAACGATCTGGACGTCGCCGCGGTCTGCTCGCAGCATCGAAAGCGCGTCTTCTAGGCCCTCGTCGAGCACTGCCCTCGCGTCGGCTAGCAGTCGCAGTGACTCCGTCTGACCCATCAGCTCAGGCATAGTGGCCCCCCGGCTCACGGCACTACCCAGGGGCATCTATCTCTGCATGCTACCTCGCATCGCTGACGTGGCCTTCTGCCCCTCCCCGGAGCAGGAGGCCACAGTTGCATACCACGGCATACCGCGCCAGCTTGTCTTGTCCGAGGCCAAGCAGCTTTCTGGCGTGCAGGTCTGCCCGCCGGACCGGGTCTACGCCCTGCGTCTGGACGCAGCCCAGGTAGCGAAGCGGGACCTCGACCTTCACCAGGTCGCACTTGCGGAGCAGGCTAAAGACCTCGACCGACGCAACGCCGGCCAGGTCAAGATCGGGCTCCTTCAGCACGCGGATCACGCCTGAGGAGGATGTGTTATTGCCGTAGCTGGACACGGTGATCCAGTCGATTTCCACGCCGTCGTGCTTGAGAAGGCGCGCCAGATCTGCCATGACCATCATGGCGCCTTTGAGCACGCCGAGCAGGACCATGTCACCGTTGGCGTCGATCTCGGCGGCCAGCTCGGCGGCTCGGCCAGCCGGTTGTGGATCTGGGTCTGGCTGAGCAGGACGTTGTCAATCGCTGGCCCACGTGCGCCGGCGGAACGCCGCAGACGTGGTCACGGCTGTCGTCCTGCCAGAGGCGCGTAGTTTGCCTGATGCTCCTTGACCTGCCTTGTATCGCTCTGCGGTCCGCCCCGGTAGCTGGCCCCGCGGACGGATCCGGGTGCCGCGGTCGATGCTGAGGCGCGCGATCTGATCTATCGGCGGCGAGGGAAGGTGCCAGGTCGGGGCGAAGCCGGGCGGCAGCACGGTGACCACGTAGAACGAGGTGCGGACCGACCGCAGCATCGGGTCGACGTTGCAGGCGCTCAGCGAAATGGGCAGCGGCCACCCTGAAGGTGAGGGACACGATGACCGTGCTGATGCCGCGTTCCTGCAACGCCCTGATGCCCTGCACCGCCTTGATGCCAGCGAGATCGTGCTGAGCGCAGCATGAATGTCTGAAGGCCCCGGGTATGGTGCAGAGTTTCCTGGCAAACGCTGGGAAATGAGGAGTGGTGTATGTCCGAGCATGCAGTTGTGATCGCCGGCGGCGGTCCGACGGGGATGATGCTGGCGGCCGAGCTGACGCTGGCGGGGACCGACGTCCTCATCGTCGAGCGACGCGGCAGCATCAGGCTCGAAAGCTCGCGCTCCAGAGGTCTGCACTCCCGCACCATCGAGGTGCTGGACCAGCGCGGCGTCGTCGATCGCTTCCTCGCCGAGGGGAAGGCGATGCAGGTCCAGGCGTTCGCTGGGGTCCCCATGGACATCAGCGACTTCCCCACCCGCCACAACTATGGGATGGCGCTGCTGCAGAGCCACTTCGAGCGCATCCTGGCCGGCTGGCTCGACGAGCTGGACGTTCCCATCCTGCGCGAACGCGAGGTCACCGGCTTCACGCAAGATGACAGCGGCGTCAATGTCGCGCTGTCCGACGGCACATCGCTGCGGGCGCAGTATCTGGTTGGTTGCGACGGGGGCCGCAGCGCTGTGCGCAAGGCGGCCGGAATCGATTTCGCGGGCTGGGATCCAACCACGCGCTGGATCATTGCCGAGGTCGAGATGGAGGAGGTGCCGGAATTCGGCTTGCGTGGCGGTGGTGGCATCGGCCCAGCCGAGGACGGACGGGTGGGCGTCACCCTCATCGTGCCCGACCTGGACCGCACCGATGAGCCCACCCTGCAGGACGTCCGCGACGCGCTCATCCGGGTTGACGGCAAGGACTACGGCGTGCACAGCTCGCACTGGATCTCCAGCTTTACCGACATGACACGTCAGGCGGTGGCGTATCGCGGCGGGCGCGTGTTGCTCGCGGGTGACGCCGCACATGTGCACGCCCCAATGGGCGGGCAGGGGTTGAACATCGGCGTGCAGGACGCTGTCAACCTGGGGTGGAAGCTGGCTCAGGTTGTCAACGGAACATCACCGGTGAGCCTTCTCGACACGTACCAGGCTGAACGGCATCCGGTTGCTGCCCGCGTGCTGCAGAACACGATGGCGCAGAGAGCGGTGGGCGCCAACGACGAGCGCACGGTCGCTCTTCGCGGCATCCTGGCTGAGGTGCTGACGATGGATCAACCGCGCAAGCACATCGCCGCGATGATCTCCGGCCTCGACGTCGCCTACGATTTCGGCGGGGGACACCCGCTGCTCGGGCGCCGCATGCCTGACCTGGATCTTGTGACCGCTGATGGCCCGATCAGCGTTTTCTCGCTGCTGCACAGCGCCAAGCCCGTGCTGCTCAACTTCGGTCAGGCCGGCGGGTTCGACATCGCGCCGTGGGCCCAACGCGTTCAGCTCGCTGATGCCTCCTACGCCGGCATCTGGGAGCTCCCGGTGGTCGGCGAGGTGACTGCGCCATCGGCCGTGCTCGTCAGGCCCGACGGACACGTCGCCTGGGTGGGGGAGGGAACCGATGCGGGATTGCACGATGCGCTGACGACCTGGTTTGGACCTGGCCTCGGGTACGAACTTTAGCGGGAAGCCCTCCCCATGTGGGAGGCCCTCCCCATGACAATCTCGCTGCACCTGCCAAATTATTGCGAGCATGCACTCAATAAATTTCGCCGCGGCCGCCGCGGCCGCCGCCATTGGCACCCTGCTGGTCGCTGGTTGCGGCCCTGCTAGCCGACAAGCATCTCTGCCTGCGGCCACTACGCCGGTTCCGACTACCGCCAGGACCGGCCCAGCAACGGCAACGCCGCAGGCTGTTGCCGCCGCGTCAGCTCCGCAGCTCCCGATTTCGGTTGAATCCGACAGCCAGATGAAGGCCGAGGGCAACGACGGCCCGTCGTCTTCAGTACTTCGTCCGGCCTCGTGCCGGCTGACTGGCACGACCGTAACGGCCGAGGGCACGTACGCAAATGACGGATTGGTTCCCAACGTGTACGACCGCTACGGCGACATCATCGTGCTGTACGTACGCGCTGCCCGTTCTCCTGGCTATGCGGAGGGGATGCAGCTTGGGGCGTCAGATGTCAGCGAGTCCCCTTCAGTGGGAAGCCGGGCCCGATGGCACGTGAGCCTGTCCATCTCCCCGTCCGTTGGCACGCCCGCCCGATGCGTCGTAGCAGCACAGCCAACTCACGACGGTCAATTCGCATCGGCACCGGCTCCATCTGCCTCGACCCCGACGGCCACCGCTTCGCCCAGCGGGCAACTCCCGATTTCGGTTGAATCCGACAGCCAGATGAAGGCTGAGGGTAACAACGGCCCGTCGTCTTCAGTACTTCGTCCGGCCTCGTGCCGGCTGACTGGCACGACCGTAAAGGCCGAGGGCACGTACGCAAATGGCGGATTCGTTCCCAACGTGTACGACCGCTACGGCGACATCATCGTGCTGTACGTACGCGCTGCCCGAACTCCTGGCTATCCGGAGGGGATGCAGCTTGGGGCGTCAGATGTCAGCGAGTCCCCTGTGGTGGGAACCCGCGCCCCATGGCACGTAAGCCTGTCCATCTCCCCGTCCGTTGGCACGCCGGCCGGATGCGCCGTAGCAGCGCAGCCAACTCACGACGGTCAATTCGCGCCCTAGTCACTGGAAATGACTGGACGTCTCCCCATGGTTGTCGAGCTGCCGCAACGTAGGCGGGGCGCTCAGGATGCGGGCTGGAAGCTGGTCACCAGAGGCTGCCAGAACCTCGCGTACACCGCGAGCCACTGGCGGGCCGGGCGGGCCGGTCCGTACAGCTCAATGGCGTAGCTGAGCTGCCCGGGCCGGACGATGAAGCCCCGGTCGATGACGCGGGTGCGGACGCCCTGGTAGATGTTGGTGAACTGCCAGTCAGCGGCGTTGTAGCGGCGGTAGGTCACCCGGTGAATCGAGATCTGCTGATATGAGGAATCGGCTGCGGCCTTCCCCGCCGCCTGATGCTGCCAGTCGGCCAGGGCGTCGGCCTGCGGGTGCGTGCTCCACGCGACCACCAGGACAAACCCGCCGGGCGTCCCAGTGAACTGGACCTCGCCGGGCGTCGTCGAGGCAACGGCCCAGCCATGCGGCAGACCGATAGCAAACCCGCTGGGGTCGTAGTAGGTGCGCCAGCCGGGCGGCAACACCGCTCGCCCGGCCGCCGCATGACCGGTGCCAGCCGCATGTGCGTCTGGTGCGGGGCGGGGCTGCGCGACCGTGAGGAACACGACGACGGCCGCCGCAACGGCAATAGCCGCTGCGGCGGCTATCACCAAGCGCCCGCCGCGCCTGCGGCCCCGGACGACCTCGATCTGGCCGGGCGGCCCCATCGAGCGCGGCAGCGCCAAAGGCCTGGTGGCGGGGGATTCGGCGCGGATAGCGCCGGGTCCGCGGGGGGCGAGGGTGGCCTCCTCCGCTCCGGTTCTGCGGTGCGATGCTCCGGCCGCGACGGGAGCCTCGTACCGGCCGACGGCGGCTGCGCCCTGGAAAGCCGCAGCGAAGTCGCCGCAGCTGCGGTATCGATCACTGGGTGACTTGGCCAGCGCCCTGCCGAGGACCGCATCCAGTTCCGCAGGCAGCCCGTGACGGCGAGCCGACAGCGGCGGCGGAGGCTCGGACATGTGCGCGGTGAGGACGGCCATGAGGTTCTCGAGGGGGAACGGCGTCTGCCCGGTGAGCATCTCGACGGCGGCGCACGCCAGCGCGTACTGGTCCACCCGGCCGTCGAGGGGCCGTCCCCCGATCTGCTCTGGGGCGGCATAGTCGGCCGTTCCCAGGAATCTCCCGGTGCTGGTCAACGTGACCGCCCCAGATGTGGCCTTCGTCAGCCCGAAGTCCGCCAGGTAGACGTGATCCGCCCGGCCCGGGCGCACGTCCATCAGCATGTTTCCCGGCTTGACATCGCGGTGCACCAGCCCAGCGGCGTGCGCAGCGTCGAGTGCGGACGCTACCGATACCAGGATCGCGGAGGTCTGATCAACGCTCAGCGGACCCTCACGAGCCAGCAGGGACCGAACGTCGCCGCCGGCGACGTACCGCATGGCGATAAACAGCACGCCGGCCGATTCACCAGCCTCGAACACCGGGATGATGTGCGGGTCGTCCACAGCCGCCGCGGCCTTCGACTCGCGAACGAACCGCTCCCGGAATTCCGCGTCCGAGGCGACGGACGGGGCCATGATCTTCAGTGCTACCCACCGGCCGAGCTGATCGTCACGCGCTCTGAACACCACCGCCATGCCGCCTTGGCCGATCTGCTGCTCCAGCACGTACTTGCCGATCCGGGAGCCATGGCCGAAGTGGCTCCCCTCCCATAGCAGATCGCTGACCATTCCACCTCCGGCTGGGCCGCCATCGTGTGTCCAAACCACGCTATTGTCGCGCATCGAGCGATCAGGGCGGCACATTCCGGCGTCAGTGTGGGCGGGCACCGAATCCTATGAGTGCCTCTCGCTGGCCTGAGCAGGCAGAGTCGGCGACCCGTCGGCGAGCGCGCCGCCGCATGACCGTATCCCTCGCGGAGAGGGGCTGGCCCTGGGCGGGCATTGCCCTGCAGGAGCACCGCGGGCCGACTGCGCCGGCAGCGGTCCGCTCATTCACTAGCTGGCTACCGCGCGGCTCACCATCGCGCCAAGCTGCTCGGCGGCCCAGTCGGCAGTCGCCTGCCGGTGGAATGGCGCCAGGTTTGCGCAGCCGTGATTGCCCTGCTCGAGCAGCAGTAGCCGCGCCTCACCGCCCGCCTCCTCCACTAGCCGCTGCGCGTGCTGCCAGGGAATCAAGCGGTCGAGCTTGCCGATGACTGCCAGCAGCGGGCACTTGATCAGCCCGGCCCGGCCGACCAGGTTCAGCTCCTCCGCCCGGTGTCGGGCCGTCTCCATGTCTGCCGACTTGGACCTCACCCGGAATGCCTCGCGGGTGAGGATAGGGAGGCTATCCCAGTCGTCGGCGAACGAGTATGGGCCGGCCAGCGCGATGCAGGCCCGTACCCGCTTGTCGCCGCTAGCCACGCGCGGCGCGTAGTAGCCGCCGAGGCTGACGCCCCAGACGCCGACCCGGTCCGGGTCGATCCCGTCCTCGGTGCTCAGCTGGTCGATGATGGCGGCTCCAGGCACCTCCCAGTCACCGCGAATGGCCAGGTCGTACTCTGCCTCGCCCTGGCCGGGCCCGTCCACGCTGAAGGTCGCAATCCCCCGTTCCAGGAACAAGTCCTCGGTGCTGCGAAGCTCCTCCTTAGCCGAATCCAGTCCAGGGATCATGATCACGACCGGATGCGGTCCCGGCCCGGTCGGCAGGCGCAGGATGCCGACCAGTTGCGATCCCTCGAACGGGATCTCCACCCGGCGGCCAGGCGGGTCGAGGTAAGGCAGCGCGTCGGTCAGGCAGCGGACCGCCCGCTGGTGGGCGGCACGCATCTGGTCCATGTCGCTGACGAAGAGGAACTTGGCGAAGTGGAAGTAGACGGCAGCCTGCGACAGGTGCTCCCCGGCGGAGATCGAGCGGCCTGCGGCCAGCGCGTCACGGCCGAGTTGCTCGTGCTCAGCAGCGACCGCGCTCCAGGCCGAGCACCAGTGATCCCATGAGGAGATGCCGTTGACGATCCGGTCGAAATCCCCTGCGGTCACGCCGTTAGTCGTGAACCGCGGTGCCCAGTTTGAGATCGCCGTAGCCAGCCGATTATCCATTGCGCGGACCCTCTCGCCATCGGTCATCGGAGTCGGACAATGCGGACCGTTGCCGGCTTCCGTCGGCATACCGTGTCTCATTCAACCGCGGGATGCTGCGCGCGCAGGGAGAGGCCAGGCCGGCGGAGTCGCGCAGCGCTGCGATCCGCTGACCGGATCCTGACGGTGGGCTATCGGGCCGAGGCGCGCCGCCCGCCACTGACCTACAGCGGATCGAGTAACAAGGTGCGCTCGTAACGAAACTGTCTCATCTTGCATTGCGACTAGCTAACACGCTATTACTAGTCTTGCATTGTCACTAGGTATCAAGCGAACTAATCCGCGAACCTAGCGAGCACCAGCCGGATGGCCAGCGCAGGGAGTCGAGAACGTGGGAAACGACAGTGCGTCTCTCGAGCTGCGCGGCTTCGTGGTCCAGAGCTACCACCTGCTCCCCGCGCTCACTGCGCTGGATAACGTCATCGCGCCGGTGCTGCTGTATCGGACATCGTTCAACAAACGGGAACGTGGCCGTGAACTGCTGGCAGCCGTCGGGCTGGCCGGCCGCGAGCACTCCCTACCAGCGAAGATGTCCGGCGGGGAGCAGTTGCTGACTGGCCTGCGCAATGACCATGAGATGACGATCATTCTGGCCACGCACGATCCTCAGGTCGCTGCACATGCCGAGCGGCTGATCAGGCTCCGCGACGGGGCTGTTGTCGACGACATCGCGCTGTCGCAGGTTTACCCCGTCGAAGACGTCATCCGGCGCGTCGGCCAGCTCGGCTGAGGACGCGCTGTGGGACGGCTGGCCTGGTCACAATTGCGGTTCCGCACGGTCCGGCTGGTCGCGCTGCTGGCCGGGATGCTGCTGGCGACGACGGCGTTCACCGTGCTGACCGCGGCGTCGCGGACCGCGCAGCTGCGCACCGTGGGCACGGTCACCGCGCACTTCGCGCCGGCCTACGACATCCTGGTCCGGCCTAAGGGCAGCAGGACCGCGCTGGAAACCCGGACCGGCACGGTCCAGCCCAACTTCCTGTCCGGCATCTACGGCGGCATCACCATGGCCCAGTACCACCAGATTGCCGCCATTCCCGGCGTCCAGGTCGCCGCCCCGATCGCCATGGTCGGCTACACCCTGCTGGCCTCGCAGCTGTCTTCCCCGCTGCCCGCGGCTGACCTGAGCCGGCCAGGCCGGCAGCTGTACCGGGTCACCAGCACGTGGATCTCGCAGGGCGGCACGAGCCGCGTTACCCAGCCGCCGTCCTACGTCTACGTCACCCCGCAACGGCTGGGTTTCGACCTCCACGTCACCGTGATTGGCCCGAAGATTGCCCAGACCACCACCCAGACTGAGCGGCTTCCGGACGGCAAGAATGTCACCATCTGCCCGGCAGACGCCATCCTTGATCCTGGCGTCGATCCGTTCGGCGTGGCCGCGCAGTCAGACTGCACGGCCTGGTCAAAAGTCAATGGCTACGGCCCGGGCCCGTACTTTAGCCGGCGCTAACCCCAGGTCCCACGTCGACTGGGTCATCCCGGTGCTGATCGCGGCGGTGGATCCGGTTGCCGAGGCGAAGCTGGACGGGCTGAACCGTGCGGTGATCTCCGGTCACTACCTCGCACAGAACACCCGCGGTGCCGGAACCACCGCCGCCACATTTCCCGTCCTGGCGTCCTCGGCCAGCGGACTTGACGAGTCCGCCGTCACCCAGGTGGCGACACTGACCGCGCCCGCGTCCGCCGCCGTCCATGACGGTGCCCTGGATGACTCAGCACGCCACCGCGCCAGGCCATGTGATCTCCACCACCACAACCACGGCGCGTCAGGCTTATCAGCAGCTGCTGGCAGCGCTCGCAATCAAAACCGCCCGCCCGGCCATGAGCGGGGGCGGGAATATCAGGTTCAAGTACACCGGCAAGGACGAGTCGGGCGGGCCTGTCGGCGTCGAGGCCTACTGGAGCGTCGGGCCAACCTCTTACCGCCGCTCGCGCTCCGGCGCGCTTGTTGCCCGGCTGACCCACAACCCGCCGTCGGCCTGGTACGCCGGCGGCGCCCAGGTCGCCAGCATGGACGACGAGGACAACCAGTACCGCAAGGTCTCGGTGCACGCCCCGGCAAAAACCACCTTCACCAGCGTCGCGGCCAGTCCGCAGCTCGTCGGGATCTTCAACCCGGCGAAGATCAAGGCGTTTGACCCGTTGTCGGCGGTGCCGCTGGGCGCCTACCAGCCGGTGGTGGCGGCGCCGGCGACGGCAGCGAGCCGGAGGGCGTTGCATGGCGGTGACCTGCTGCCGAACCAGAACCTGGGCGGATACGTAAGCCAGCCGGTCGACCTGGTCACGACGCTGTCCGCGCTGCCCGCCCTGCAGAACTCCGGCTACTACGGCCCGGACGTGCACGCACGTGATCCGATCAGCGTGATCCGGGTCCGGGTGGCGGGGGTGACCGGCCCGAACCCGCTGTCGCTGGAGCGGATCCGGGAGGTGGCGCAGCAGATCGAGGTGCGCACGCACCTGGATGTGGACATCGTCGCCGGGTCCTCGCCGTCGCCGACGACGATCGACCTGCCCGCCGGGAAGTTCGGCCAGCCCGCCCTGACGCTGTCCGAGAACTGGGTGAAGAAAGGCGTCGCGGTCGCGATCTTGACCGCGATCGACAAGAACAGCCTGGTGCTGTTCGCGCTGATCCTGATCGTGTGCGTGCTGTTCGTCGCCAACTCCGCGTCGGCGGCGATCCGCGGCCGCCGCCGCGAGCTGGGGGTGCTGGCCTGCCTGGGCTGGACCCGGCCCCGGCTGTTCACCGCGGTGCTCGGCGAGCTCGCCGCGATCGGCCTGACCGCCGGGCTGCTCGGCGCGGCCGCCGCGCTGCCGCTGTCATCGGCACTTGGCCTGCACGCCTCACCGGGGCGGGCGGCGCTGGCCGTGCCGATCGCAGTGGCCGTCGCGGTGATCGCCGGGCTGATCCCGGCCTGGCTGGCCGCCCGCGCCGAGCCGGTCGCCTCGGTCCGCCCGCCGGTCCTGGCTGTCCGCCGGGCCCGCCAGCCCGGCGGCATCACCGCCCTGGCCGCAGTGAACGTGCTGCGCACCCCCGGCCGGGCGGCCGTCGGCGCGGTCAGCCTGGCCGTCGGCGTCACCGCGCTGACCATCCTGGCCGCAGTCACCTTCGCCTTCCGCGGCGTCGTCGTCGGCTCCCTGCTCGGCAACGCCGTCGCCGTCCAGGTCCGCGGCGTCGACTACGTCGCCGTCATCGCCACCGTCGCCCTCGGCGTCCTCGCCGTCGCCGACGTGGTCTTCCTCAACATCCGCGAACGCGCCCCCGAACTCGCCACCATCCGCGCCTTCGGCTGGCCGGAATCCGCGCTCAGCCGCCTGGTCATCACCGAAGGCGCCATCATCGGCCTGGCCGGCTCGCTCGCCGGAGCCGCGCTCGGCCTGGCCGCCGCCGCCCAGTTCGCCGGCCAGCTCCCCGCCACCCTCTACCTCATCGCCGCCGCCGCCGTCGCCGGCGGCCTGCTCGTCACCACCACCGCCGCCCTGCTCCCCGCCCAGGCCCTGCGCCGCCTCCCCGCCGCCCACCTACTCGCCGAAGAATAGACACCGCCGAGACGTCACCGCGCCGCCGATGATGAGGTAGTCATTGCCCCCGGACTCGGCCCGCTGCTGCGGTCATCGGGGTGGCTTCGCCACCGGGCCGACCTGGTGCCCGTAAAACTGCTCAGGCCTGGGATCTGCTGCAAGAACGGCAGAAGGCCCTGTGCGAGCGGAAACTCGCGGGCCCGGCGGAATCCGGCGGGGACGCGCACGGTGAGCTTGGCCAGGTTCTGCGCGGTCGGCTGGAGCCAGGTGATGTCCGCTATTTGCCGGAGGACTACCGGCGTGCCAGGGGCCGAGCGGACGACAACGCGCACTGGCAGGTACGTGCCCGGGCGTGACCCAGATGGTCTCGGCGATCGGGCTGTGCGGGCGGCTCGTCAGCTCGATTGCGTCGATCCCGTCGACGCGCTGTCGGCCAGCCACGGCCAGGGTTCCGCAAGAGATCGCGGTGCGCAGGGCTCTGGCCACAGCGCAGCGAACTGGCAGAGAAACCGACGCCCGGCAGCCCGGGCTGGAACAGCAACGGGAGGGCAACGACCACCGGCCGGCAGATGCGCGGAACGGGTCTGCGGGTCACTCGGGACCGGGCCTAGTCCGAGCGGACCGAATACTGGTGCATTCGGGCGGCCCAATCCGGGCTGGCGGGCCCACGTCCGTGTCAGGTAGCTGACCAGGGTATAGACAGATGAGGCGCTGAAGCCCTCGTCATAGACCGGATGCCCGGCCGGCGAGTACGTGACCGAGCGCCACTGGTCGCCGTAGGACCACTCCTCGGCGGTGGTCGTCACGGTTTTGCCGCCAGGTATCGCGGCGCTGCGGGTGGACCGTCATCTGTGCGATCTCGCCGGGTTCGGCCGTGCTCAGCGCGCTGCTGACGCGCTTCACCACGTAAGCGGCATCGACGACCGGCCCCTGGTGCCGTTGTGGCGTGCACCAGGTACCACGACAGCCACCAGGGCCACAGCGCCCGCGGTGAGCGCCGCTGCCGCGCCGGCGGCCGACTGCAGGGCCAGTCGCCGGCGCGCCGCCCCGCGACCCGGCGCGTCAGCCCGGCGGGCGCCCGGAGATCCGCGGTGAACCGCTCCATGCCCTCGCGGAGCAGGTCCTCGACGTCGTTCATGTCCGCTTTCCATTCCGGCCGCGCACATGGCCGCCGTGTTGTTCCAGTCGTCGGCGAGTTCGCGCATCCGCGTCAGGCCGCGCGAGCCCGCGGACTTCACAGTGCCCTCAGGGCAGCCGAGAATCTCCGCCGTCTCGGCGTAGGTCAGCTGCTCCCAGTACCGCAGCACGAGCACGGCGCGCTGACTGACCGGCAGCTGCAACAGCAGCCGGACCAGGGCGTCGCGCAGGTCCACATCGCCGGTCGCGTCCTGCGTCTGCCGCAGCCCGGTTCGCAGCAGACGTTCCTTCTGCCGCCACCGGCCTGCCCGCCGGTGGCCGTCGGTCGCGAGGTTGCACAGTGTCCGGCGCAGGTAAGCCTCGGGATCCCCGTCGAAACGGCGCCACCGCCGGAGCAGCCGCTCGACGGCCGTCTGCAGCAGGTCCTCGCCGGCTTCCCTGCTGCCGGTCAGCAGCACGGCGGTGCGCAACAGATGATCGGCGCGCTCGGCAAGGAAGCGCTCGAGCTCAGCTGAGCTCCGGTCGGCTGCCATCCGAGCCTCCTCCTCGTTCGCAAACCAAGCACGAAGAACTCGGCCCGAACGTTCCAGCCCGCAGCAAATCGCAGTCGTTACCGGTCACCTCGGCCAGGCGGCGGAACAGGCACTGGCGTTCCCTTCCAGTGCCGGAGGCAACGTGCGACGCGAGGAGGGACAGCGATGCTCAAGTTCGTGGCGACATTCGTGTATTCCAGCGCATCATGGGTGCGCATACTCCAGGTCCCTGAAGACCGCGCCTCAGCGGTCGCCCTCCTGCTGGATCACTTGCATAGATCGCTAGAGTTCGGATCAGGTCTACCGCCCACCCGGACAGGCAGCCGTCGAGAGGGACGTTTAGCACGGGCTTCCTGCGCGCGGTCCGTCACGACGCAAAATCCGCCCTCGTGCTCGAACGCGGTCGTCATCAGGTGCGGGCTGACGAATTGGCCGGACTGCCCGGTACCGCTGTCGTTGATGTAGAAGCCCAGCTGCGCGCCGTCGTAAGGGTCGCGGGCGATGCCGGTGATTGTGACGGCGTGGTTGGCCTGGCCGTGCTCCAGCGCCGCCGCGTCGCTCCACAGCACGCTCGTATCGTGCAATGCCAGCAAAGATCCCAGCACACAACCGCGCTAGAAGCTGGCTATCAGCTTCGCCTTAAGATGCTCGAACTCGTCGCGAGTGATCGTGCCGTGTTCCAGCAAGGATGCGAGCTTGCCGAGCTGGTCCGGGATCGACGCCGATGGCAGCTCTGCTGAACCCTCAGCATCATCGACGCGGCGCACCGCGTGCGGTGTCGATGGCCGCAAGGGCCGCGGAAAGTTCAATCCGAAGCGCGTCGGGTTCCTTCTCCGTGTTCAGGAAGTAGAGGTCAGCGTCCGCGTCACGGATTCGGACGATCGTTTCGACTCTGGTCGAGGCGGATCCTGCCATGGCGCCGATCAAGCCGAAGAGTACGGCTCCCAGCAAGAGACCCAACAGGCCGAGAACGACGAGTCCGAGCAGTGCGCCTAGCAAGCCGAGGCCCAGGATCAGCACCAGAAGCTCGCCGAGCGGCTTGCTGACCTTCCCTGGCCCGCTGACTTCCACAGCTGTCGACATCCCGGTACGGGATCGACGAGGACGGCGTCTAGCCGGCGAGGCAAGCTAACTGTGATCCGATCACCGAGGAACCGCAGCTCGTAGGCCTGATCCTTGGCCAGCGCCACGCCGCCGGAACCGCCCTTGAAGGTCACGCCCCGTAGGTTGCACAGCGACTCATGGTCGAGCGCGGCCAGCGCTGCCGCCGCGCTATCGCGCGCCGCCGATCGAGCGAGCTTCGCCGCGACCGCCGCCGCCGCGCTCGGGTCAACGCTGTGCAGTGCTCGCCAGGCATCTTCCCACCCCTTCTCGGTAAGGGGGAACCGCGCTTTGACCTTGACCGTACCGATCCAGCCCAACCGGACCATGACGAAGCTGGGACCGGCTTTCCGATGATCCTGCCAGCCGAGGCTGTGGTGAACGTCGGAGTCCACCAGCAGATAGGGCGAGCCGCCATAGAGCTGGGCCAGGTGGGACGCTCGGCATCGCTGGAATCGAAGGCGGCACGCCAGCGTCGGCCCGCGGTACCTGCTCAGAACCGCTGTCACTCACCGCAATCGCCCCCGATATCAGGCATAGCAGAAGAATTGCAATTTCTGACGCCTCCATGCTGCCAGAGATGCCGTTGCGGGCAACACCACCAACGCTGACGAGCTCAACTCGAGGTGGGCTGCGAAGCATCGTTAGGCGTGCGCACCGGCTAGCCGTGACCGCACGCGTGAGCTAGCCCGCTAGCCCGGCTAGGTCCGACGAAGTCGGTTTGATTGAGTCAAGTTTGGGTGTCGGTGTCGGCTTGGTCATGCGGCGAGTCCGGCGTCGCGGATGATGTCGTCGATGGCGGCCTGGTAGGCGGTGGCGGCGCGGCGGAGTTTGCCGGGCGGCGCGGTGGCGGTGAGCTGGGCGAGGCCGGCGGGCAGGATCGCGGTCGTGCAGGCGGGTGAGGAACATGGCGGTGTGCAGGCCGGTGTCGGTGACGCGGTAGCGGTGGGTGCCGGGGACGCGCTCGATGAGCTGGTGGGTGCGGAGCCGGCGCAGGTCGTAGGTGATCTGCCCGGTGCTGACGTGCGGGCAGGCCGCGGAGTTGGGCGGTGAGCTCGCGCAGGTCGCGGTTGGTGAAGCCGCGGGGCTGGAGCCGGAAGATCAGTAACGCGGCGAGCAGGGCGTGGCTGCGGGGCTGGGCCAGGCGCAGGCCGGGGATGCGGGTTCCGGCGGGGGTGATGGCGGGGCTGGTGATGGCGGTGATGGCGCGTGGCTCCGGTGATCGGGTCGTGGCTGAGTCGTTGCGAGGCGCAGCAGGCGCCGGGTGGCGGAGAAGCCGACCTCCCGCAGGGCGGGCAGGTTAGTCAGCCGTTTGCCGATCCGGAAGTCGCGGGTGTCGTTGATGGTGGTCTCGGTCCGCAGGGCTCGTCCTTCCTTGTGGTACTGCTTGATCGTGGCGTGCTTGTAGTCGACGTGCAGGCTCGGGGTGACGCCGCTGGTGATGACCCGGGTGCGGAACCGGCCGGGGGTGGGCGCGGTGCCGGTGCGTTCAGGTGCCGGCCGAAGATCAGGCTGACCTGGTCGGGCCGCCCGGCGTCGAGGTTGTCGCGGATGACCTGCTCGAAGAACACCCGCCCGGACACCGGCTTGTCCAGCATCTGGGTCAGGGAGAACTCGGCCTGCAGGATCGAGATGTCGTAGCGGTAGCCGGCGGCCCGGTCGGCGGCGGTGAACGGGTGCGGCAGCCTGGCCAGCCATCTTGCGCAGCAGCGCGTCGATCTGCTCCGGCGCCGAGCTGGTCGCAGATCGCCTGCAGGGCGGCGGGGTCGTCGACGGCGGCGAAGCCGTTGTCCAGCGCCTCGAACCCGATGCCGGCCTTGGCGGCCTGCCGCTGGGCCCAGTGGTTGCCGTTGATGCACAGCTTGGCGTTGTAGGGGAAGTAGGAGCAGAACTTGAGGAAGAACGGCCCGAAGTCGCCGTCCACGCAGTACACGTAGAACTGGTTGACCACCCCGGTGGTCTTGACGATCCACGGGTACGACCGGCCGTCGCGGTCGCGGCGCTTCTCGGTCCGGAACAGCGGCGGTCTTCTCCTGCGCCCGGCCGATGAACAGCACCCCCTCGGTCCGGCCGGCCGCCTCGAACGCGGCCAGGTACTCATGCATGACGTCGTCCTTGCGCTGCCCCTTGGCGAAGTCCACCCACGGGATCCGCTCACGCGCGGCGAAGCGGTGCACCGCGGCAGCGAACCGGTCGGTGATCTTCGCCAGCGGCGCGGTCGAGGCGACCGGCAGGCCGAGCTGCCGGTGCACGTAACCCACCAGCCCGCCGGCGTGCTGCAGCTGCGGGACATACACGTTCAGGTACATCCGGTCGATGCACTCGACCTCGAACACCACGTGCTCCGATAGCACCTCAGCGACAGTGCGCGGTAGCGTCATGACAAGCTCCGGCCGGACGACTCGGCCCTAGCGGCCATCTACCGCCCAGGCGGTCAATAACGGGACACCTGTCACCGTCCGTCGCCGGCCGGAGCCATGTCAACTAAGCCCGGCAACCGCTGCACGGCTCGTCGGGCTGCGAAGCAGCAGGTGACCATTAACCTGTAGTCGACCATAGCGGTCAACGGTCAGCATGAACTGTCGCTCCAATGTCTCCTGGATGCCCTGCGACCGCGCCCCTGAATAGCCGACCTAGGCCGCGTCCTACTTCTACCGGTTCCACAGCTTTACGACGAGACGACCACCAGGACGACGACGACCACGGCCACTAGGGCCAGCCCCCCTGGGAAAACGTGGGTTTCCTTCACGGCCTGAGTATCCCAAGGCATGGACTGGGAACGCTAGCGCGCCTTCTGGAGCGGCGAGCGGCCGCCTACAGGTCGACCCCGCGCTCGAAGCGGCAAAGGAATGTCTGGCGCGCTGCCGTGGTAGTCGTCTTGCCTTGTGCGTGCATGGCGTGTGCTGGCGCACGGGCTCGGAGCGTTCGCGCGCTGGCGTGAGCGATGTCAAAGGGAGCCGCCCTCGTGCTTTGCTTAAGGGCGTCCCGGACAGGCTTTCTGCCAGCGCGCATCTCAAGTGTCCACATCTCCGGTGGGACACTGATGTCAGCGGCAGGGAGCGGCCCGGTCACAGGAGACGGTGGGTCCAAGTGACGTTCCATGTGTACAACCCAGGCGATTATCTTCCCTCAAAGGACTCTGAGCGTTATTCGGAAGAGCGGCAAGAGGCCCGCGAGCACAATCAGAACGGGCCAACGGACGACAATGCGGCAACCGCTCCCGGCAAGGTCTGCGAGTTGTGCGGGGCGGTGATCAGGGCAGGTCAGGAGGCGCGGCGCAGGGTCAATGGCGAGTGGATCCACGAGGCGTGCCCGATCCACTAGCTGGCCGCAGCGGGCACCCCCGGCGGTCAGAGACGGTCTCCTGGCCCGAGCTGCTGGTGCGCCTTCCTGGCTCGCTCTAGGCCGCGACCCCCGGCGTAGTGGAGCGGCATGTCGTAGGTGGTCCATCCGGCAATGTGCATGAGGTCATCGACGGAGCCGCCAGCGGCCAGTCAGCTGTCTGCAAACGTGTGGCGGAACCTGCGCGGGTGGACGTTCTGCACGCCCGCCTGCGCGTGCCTTATATAGCGTCGACCATCGCCCGGATGCCGGAGCTGGTGTCAATGGCTAACGCCACGATTACGAAGTCGCGCCGCTCTTCAAAGCCACTGACCGCGCAGCCTTGAGCAGCGCCTTGAGGTCATCGTCGGACAGGGAACGGCTTCACCTCGGGAGGCGCCTGAGGCTTATCAACAAGGTCCATCGGGTTCAGCGCCTAGCGCTCGCCCTCACGAGCGAGCCAGCTGAAGTAGACCCGGAGGTTGCGATAATGCAGTGAAGCTGACACTGCCGACGTGCGGTCCCGATCTGCGGCCAGGAAGGTGCGAATCTCCGGAGCGCCTGTTAGTTCGGTATCATCAGCAAGGCCGCTCGCGTTCAGGTACGCGGACAGCATGCGCACCGACGACAAGTAAGAGGTGACGGTCTTAGGGCGCTTGCCAGCACTCTCAAGGTGGAGCTGATACGAGGCAAGCAAGGTTGTCTGACTGGCCCTGCCGAATCAGATGCTCTTGAAGCGGTCTACATGTTTGTTAGCATAGCTCGTGACCTGTAAAACAGCAGGTCAGACAACTAAGAACCGGCGCTCGTAGCTCAACGGATAGAGCATCTGACTACGGATCAGAAGGTTGGGGGTTCGAGTCCCTCCGAGCGCGCCAGCCAAACCGCAGGTCAGGGCCGCACGCCACCACAGGGCACGCGGCCCTTAGTCGTCTGAGCGGCCGAAAATCTCACCTTCTCTGACACTTCCTTTTGGATCTTGCTCAGAGCGGCCAGCGCGACGGTCATGTCCTCCGGCCGCACATGGGTGTAGGTCTGCTTGTTGACGGCCACGGTGTGGCCCGCACCAGGCAGCACGGATGTGCTCTGGCACGCCAGCGGCGGCCAGAGAACCACTCCGGGTGCACCGGCCGGCCGAGCTCGTCAGTCACGACGTAACCGCTGTCGGTGTACGCGTCGTCGGCCTCCAGGTCCGCCGAGTCATCCCAGCCAAGCCGAGGACTTCGCCGCGGCGCAGCCCGTACAACGTCAGCCGCCAGGAGCTTCCCGGCGACGCTGGAGCGTGGACCGTATAGCGCGCCTGCCGTGGCGCAAGAAAGCGCCCGGCCAGCCGTAGCCAGCCGGGCGCTCGTAGCAACTACCTGCGCCCGCTGACCTTCATCGGGTGCCAGATCGCACTAAAATAGGTAGTCATCGGCCTAAAGATAGGCGGCTTCACCTATACCGCCGCCCGCCGCTCCACCGAATGATGGCGGTCAGGTATCTGCGCCAGACGGCGCAGCACGAAGGTGGGGGTCAATGAACAAGCGGATCGGATTGCTGACGGCCGGGCTCGTGGCGGGTCTGGTGATGGTGGGCGGGACCGCGTTCGCGGTGTCGTCGTCGATCCCGGACTCAGCCGGGGTTATCCACGGCTGCTACGACTCCGGCGGCAACCTGAAGCTCATCGACACGTCAGTGACGGCCACGTGCCCGAAGGGGTACACGTCGCTGAACTGGAACCAGACCGGCCCCGCCGGCAAGGACGGCAAGGACGGAACCAACGGCACCAACGGAACCAACGGCACCAACGGCACCAACGGCACCAACGGCACCAACGGCACCAACGGCGCGCCCGAGTACGTCTGGAGCGACTCGTGCACAACCAGCAACTCCCTTTTCCAGTGCACTGTTTCGACCACGGATTCCATACCGACCGGGACCGTGGTGACGCCTATCTCGCTCACTGTGACCAGTGACTGCCCCGGCGACGATAGCGGGACTGACTTCGGCACAGTCACGGACGGAAACGGCAACAGGCTTCAGACGGTTGGGTCCGGCGATGATTTCCAGGCCACTCCTGACACAATCACCGCGGGTGGCGGGCAACTGCAGGCCGACGTCGGTGCCGGCTGCGGGAACGGGGTCGCGCACTTCACGTTTACCTTCGCCGAGACGCCGGCCCCGCAGCCCTTCAATTAGGAGTGCAAACGGCGCGGGCCGCTGACCGGCCAGCAACGGTCACCAGCGGCCCGCGCCGGCTAGCCAGGCAGATGCGGCAACGGCTAGGCAAGGTCGCGGTAAAAGCGGCCTGCCTAGCCCGCCGTGCATGGTGACGCTGTGGGCAGACGCTGACGGCCTGGCCGCCCTATACCTTGTGATCGATCCGGAAGCCGCCCGGCAGCCGGACGCTGGCATACGGGCCGCGCACGCTGGACCAGTAGAGGTTCGGGCAGAGGCCCCACCCCTCGCCTCCCGTGAGGTGGCCTACACATTCTTCGTGATCGCCATGGACAAGGTCACCGGCCCAGGGTCTCCACGGCGGTCGCGCCGGGGCGGGTCCACTGCGGCACGGGCCGGCTGGTCGGGCCCCAGGTGGCGTTCCCGTCCGCGTCCGAGCGCCAGAACCAGCAGGCCGCACCGTCTGTTGGAAGGCCGAGTAGCTCTTCGCGGCCCTCGGGGTTGTCCTCCCACGCCTCGCCGCGGCCGTAGGGCGTCATGTCGAGCAGGCCGACGGACCCGTTGACCCGCTCGTTGCCACGGCCCGTCGTGGAGTAGGTGAGGAACACGCGGTCGCCGTCGCGCAGGAAGCAGGTGATATAACCCATGCTGCCGCCGACCGGCGCGTCCACGTCGCGCACCGAGTACCAGGGCTGGGTGTATCCATGAACTCGACGTAAGAGGCCACCTCGTCCCACCGGCCCGTGGTCAGGACGGCGAACGAGACGCCGCGGGCGTTGAGGTAGACGGCGTCCTTCAGATGCCAGGCCGTCGTGGTGCAGCCCTCGCACTGCCCCTGGTGCGGCGCGCCGTCGTGCCACATGTGCTTGTAGACCACGAGCTCGTCGCGGCCCTGGAACAGGTCAAGGAACGGGATCGGGCCGTCCGGTCCGACGACCTCGACCGTCCCGTCGAGCCGGGCAGCGCGGTGGTCGGGTCGTTCGGCGTGGTCGTCATGGTGTCCTCCGTAGTGTCTCGTGCCCGGCAGCATTGCCGCCGTTCTCGGTGAGGGGCTGGAGGATGGCCTCGACCTGGCGATGCCCTGGACTGTCGGCTGGTTCGGCATTCCTCCAGCGGGGTCCTGTGATGCTCGGGGTCGCGGAGGTTGGGATCAGCGCCGTGGGCGAGCAGCCGCCGGACGCTGGCGGCCCGGCCGTTACCTGCCGCGGTGTGCAGGGGCAGCCGTCCCCATTCGGCGTCGGCCTCGTTGACCGGCGTACCTGCCTCGATGAGCTGGTCGATGACGTCAAGCCGCTGGTGGTCGGCGGCGAATACCAGCGCCCTGATCCGGCTCTGGCGGGTGAACCGAGCCAGCGGCCAGCCGGTGATATCGCCGGCGGCGGCGGCCATCTCCAGGCTGTGGATCTTGGCCCCGGCGGCTACCAGGACGTCGAGGACATCAGTCATGCCGAACACGGCCGCATGGTCCACCGCGGTGCCGCTGGGCACGCCGCCGGAATCGGGTGCGGAGATGGCGTCGATGTCGGCCCCGGCCTCGATGAGCACCTTGGCGACATCGGAGTCGCCGCAGCTGGCGGCGGTGATCAGCGGGGTTTCCTTGTCCCCGGGACGCCCGTCCACGGCCGCCCCAGCGTCGATCAGCGCCCTGACGATGGCGCCGGTGCCGGGGAGTTCGCTTGGCAGCCCGAGCCGGTCGTGGTTGAAGCGCAGGATGGCCATGTAGCCGAGCGGCTCCCCGCACTGCCGGTCGGCCCAGTGCTCCATCTTGGTGGTGGCCAATTCCGGGTGCTCGGCCAGCAGTCTGGTCAGCCGGGATAGGTCGCGGCTGTTGAGTATGTCGCGGCGCTCCACTTCCAGCTTGAGCCTGGCCCAGCTGGCGAACCCGTACTCGCGGGCCAGCGCCAGCTGCGCCGAGGAAAGAATCAGCCGGCCGGAGACCGCGCGGATCCGCGCGACCGCATCGGGGTCGCCGCGCTGAGCGGCGCGCAGAAGGTCCTTGGCCTGGTGATGGAGCTGGCCGAGGTCGGGCCGGGCAGGCAGGTCAGCCATGACGTCTCCCCTGATCGCCCGGCGGTCCGCGTCCGGGCCAGCAGAGAACGTCACCTTCAACGGCCTGCTATGTCGTGAGGAGGTGGACTCTGTCCTGCCCGCGAACCCAGCGGCGCCCTCCAGCGCCTGATGCTCATCGTAGCTGGCCCGACCGATCTCAGGTGACCCTCTCGCTGCGGCAGGAACAGGGTGAGCGCGGTGACGAACGCCAGGATCTTCGACACCACGTTCAGGCCGTAGGGGAGTGGCGCGGAAGGGTAGCCGAACCCGGACAGGCCCCAGACGGCGAACACCGCCAATATCGCCGCGAAGGAAAAGAAGGTGGCCTTGGACAGCTTCACCATCGGTGACAATGTCAAAAGCGACATCGTCGTGATCTCGATGAGGAACAAAGGCGCGAAGAACAGCACCCGGTACAGGGCCGGATTGGGTGGGATCGGTGGGTAAATTCTGGCCATGACGATGAGGTCGAATGGAAACTCGAAGATCATCGGGGCAGCGAGGGCGCCGATAGCACCACTCGCCAGCCTGACCGGCCAGTCGTAGGAGCTGCTGATGAGAACAATAATGACGAAGATGACTCCTACGCTTATAAACGTAACGGGCGTGATGGGATCCGGTGGCCGGGCATGAAGCAGGTGATCCCGGCGCGCCTGGTGAAAGTACGTCGCCACACAGGCTAGGAACGCCGTAATAGCAATCACCCAGGACGCGAGCATTAAGTTCGCGGCGGTCTGTCCGGGTCGTGGTGCCCGAAAAGGTAGAGGCAGCCGGGTTCCCGCGTACCCCACGCCTGCCGCGGCGATCACCAGCACGATGGCGAGCGTTATCTTCGCGGTGCCGTCATAGGGGATCCACACGTATTCAGCCATGTCGATGCCCGCCTTATCCTCTCCGGGTACGTCAGCGCTAAACCGGGGATCGCCGGGGCTGCCCGGCGTCCGCGTCATCGTCGGCATCCTGCTCGCCGGATCCGTAGTTGGACAGGCCGAGCAGGTAGCCAAAGCCGGTAACGGCGAGGATGACCAGGAACGGCCAGAACCAGGCGGCGTTGACCGCGATCGCCGCGGTCAGGCCAAGGAACGAAGCGACCGCAGCGAGATTGCAGGCCAGAGCCCGTGAGCGCAGGCTGACCAGTGCTGGCGCTCGTCTGCACGTGAGCCGCTAGTGCGCCCTCGTCGGTGTCCTTGGCGCTCATCCTGTACCAGGACAGCACGCGGACGGCCGTCGTGATCGCGGCCAGGATCGAGACCCACCACAGCGGGCCGCCGCGCACGAGCCAGGCGGCGGCAAACAGTAGCCCGGCCAGGGCGATCCCTGCGGGCTTCCGCAGCCGCGGGCGGATGAATGTCGTCATGTGTTCTGCCTCCTCATCCGGGTCGAACATCTTGTCGACCGTCAGGTCGAAGAACCGCGCGATCGTGAACGCCAGCGGTAGCGATGGCAGGTAGCGGCCGCTTTCGATGGAGATCACGGTCTGCCGAGAGACGCCGAGCGCTGCTGCCAGCTCGGCCTGCGACAGTCCCCGCTGGGTGCGCTGCTCTCGGACCCGGTTCCGCATGATGTCAAGGTACCTTTACCTCTCCCTCATGTCAAGTGACCTTTACTCACGTGCTTGCCACCTAGACGTGAGCAGGCATCGCTGGGACTGATCGCGGTATGCCGACTGGATAAAATGCACGGGTGACCAGCAAACCCGCCGCTGAGCAGCAGCTGCGCGACCTCGCGCGGCTGCGGCGCGTACGCGACCGGATCGATCGGGAGTACGCGCAGCCGCTGGACGTCGAGGCGCTCGCCCGCGGCGCGCACATGTCCGCTGGGCACCTCAGCCGCGAGTTCCGGCTCGCGTACGGCGAGTCGCCGTATGGGTACCTGATGACGCGGCGAATTGAGCGTGCGATGACGCTGTTGCGCCGTGGCGACCTCAGCGTCACCGAGGTCTGTTTCGCGGTCGGCTGCTCGTCGCTGGGCACCTTCAGCACTCGCTTCACCGAGCTGGTCGGCGTGCCGCCCAGCACCTACCGGCGCGAGGCGGCGCGCGCGACGGCGGGGATGCCGTCGTGCGTGGCGAAACAGGTGACGAGACCGATCAGGAATCGAGAAGCGCCGCTCACCGAGCCGCAGCTAACGTGACCGCTATGGACCTCACCATTCACTCGACCTTCCTCCCGCATGACGACCCGGACGCAGCCCTGGCCTTCTATCGCGACACCCTCGGCTTCGAGGTCCGCAACGACGTCGGATACGCCGGGATGCGCTGGATAACGGTCGGCCCCGCCGACCAGCCCGGCACGTCCATCGTCCTGCACCCGCCGGCCGCCGACCCAGGCATCACCGACGACGAGCGCCGCACCATCGCCGAGATGATGGCCAAGGGAACCTACGCCATCATCACCATGGCCACCACCGACCTCGACGGCACCTTCGCGCGGCTGGAGGCTGGCGGCGCCGAGGTCGTCCAGGAGCCGACCGAGCAGCCCTACGGGATTCGCGACTGCGCCTTCCGCGATCCGGCGGGCAACCTGATCCGCATCAACCAGGTGCGCTGAACCGATCCGCTGCGACTAAGCCCGGAACGCCGGAACACGTGGGCTGCCGATTTCGCGCCCAAGCGCCGACCACACGACACACCGGGTCGTCGTGACCCACGACTTCAAGGAGTAACCATGAGCGACTCTTCCACTGAGGGAATCAAGATCGTGCTGCACCCCGTGTCCGACCTGGAGACCGCCAAGGCGGTGTACACCGCCCTGCTCGGCGTACCACCGCAGGCCGACTCGTCCTACTACGTCGGCTTCGAGGCCGCGGGCCAGCACATCGGGCTGGTGCCAGGCGGTGGGCCGCAGGGCATGACGTCACCGGTGGCCTACTGGCAGGTGCCGGACATCGAGGCGAAGCTGGCTGAGGTGACCGCCGCGGGGGCCACCCTGAAGGAGCCCGTGCGCGACGTCGGCGGCGGCCGCCTGGTGGCCACCTTCACCGACCACGACGGCAATGTCCTCGGGCTGGTTCAGGACGTGACCGCGAGTACGGTAAGTCGAGCCGCCCTCGACAGATGGAGACACGATGAGCATGGCTACGAGGACGGCGACGCAGCCGCCTGCGCTTGACGGTCCCGACAGCCACGAGGTGATCCGCGTGCACGGTGCGCGCGAGAACAACCTCAAGGACGTCAGCGTCGAGATCCCGAAGCGCCGGCTGACCGTGTTCACCGGCGTCTCCGGCTCGGGCAAGAGCTCTCTGGTGTTCGACACGATCGCCGCGGAGTCGCAGCGGCTGATCAACGAGACCTACAGCGCCTTCGTGCAGGGCTTCATGCCGACGCTGGCGCGGCCCGAGGTCGACGTGCTCGAAGGACTGACGACCGCGATCATCGTCGACCAGCAGCGGATGGGCGCCGACCCCCGCTCCACGGTCGGCACCGCCACCGACGCTAACGCGATGCTGCGCATCCTGTTCAGCCGGCTCGGGCAGCCGCACATCGGCTCGCCCAAGGCGTTCTCCTTCAACGTCGCCTCAATCAGCGGGGCGGGTGCGGTCGAGTTCGAACGCGGCGGCAAGACCGTGAAGGAACGGCGAAGCTTCAGCATCACCGGCGGCATGTGCCCGCGCTGCGAAGGCCGGGGCACTGTCTCCGCCATCGATCTCACCCAGCTCTTCGATGAATCCAAGTCCCTCGCCGAGGGCGCGATTACGGTCCCGGGCTACACGGGTGGCGGCTGGAACTCCCGGCTCTACATCGAGTCGGGCTTCGTCGACCCGAACAAGCCGATCCGCAAGTACACCAAGAAGGAGCTGCACGACTTCCTCCACCATGAGCCGGTCAGGATGAAGATCGCGGGCATCAACATGACCTACGAGGGGCTGATCCCGCGGATCCAGAGGTCGATGCTGTCTAAGGACAAGGAGGCGATGCAGCCGCACGTCCGAGAGTTCGTGGACCGCGCGGTCACGTTCACCACGTGCCCGGAGTGCGGCGGCACCCGGCTCACCGAGGCGGCCCGTTCCTCGCGGATCAAGGGCGATCAACATCGCCGAGGCGTGCGCCATGCAGATCAGCGACCTGGCCGAATGGGTGGACGGCCTCGACGAGCCGTCGGTGGCACCGCTGCTCGCGGCGCTGCAGCAGACCCTCGACTCATTCGTGGAGATCGGGCTGGGCTACCTCAGCCTCGACCGCCCGTCGGGCACGCTATCGGGCGGCGAGGCGCAGCGCGTCAAGATGATCCGCCAGCTCGGCTCCTCGCCGCTCACCGACGTCACTACGTCTTCGACGAGCCGACCGTCGGGCCTGCACCCCCATGACATCCAGCAGGATGAACGACCTGCTGCTGCGGCTGCGCGACAAGGGCAACACGGTGCTCGTCGTGGAGCACGAGCCTGAGGCGATCGCGATCGCCGACCACGTGGTCGACCTCGGCCCCGGCGCCGGCACCGAGGGCGGCGAGGTCGTGTTCGAAGGCACCGTCGAGGGGCTGCGGGCCAGCGGCACCCTCACCGGCCGCCATCTCGACGACCGGGCCGCCATCAAGGAGACGGTGCGCACTCCCGCCGGCACGCTGGAGGTCCGCGGCGCGACGACGCACAACCTGCGCGACGTCGACGTCGACATCCCGCTCGGGGTGCTTGTCGTCATCACCGGCGTCGCCGGCTCCGGCAAGAGCTCGCTCGTGCAGGGCTCGATCCCGGCCGCTGAGGGTGTGGTGTCCATCGACCAGGCGCGATCCGGGGCTCGCGGCGCAGCAACCCGGCGACATACACCGGGCTGCTCGACCCGATCCGCAAGGCGTTCGCGAAGGCCAACGGCGTGAAGCCGGCGCTGTTCAGCGCCAACTCCGAGGGCGCCTGCCCCGACTGCAACGGCGCCGGTGTCATCTACACCGACCTGGCGATGATGGCCGGCGTCGCCACCACCTGCGAGGAGTGCGAGGGGAAGCGATTCGACGCCATCCGTACTCGAGTACCACCTCGGCGGCCGCGACATCAGCGAGGTACTCGCGATGTCGGTGACCGAAGCCGGGGAGTTCTTCGGCTCAGGCGAGGCACGCAATACCGCCGCCCACGGATCCTCGGCCGGCTGGCCGATGTCGGGCTCGGCTACCTCAGCCTCGGCCAGCCGCTCACTACGCTGTCCGGCGGCGAGCGGCAGCGCCTCAAGCTGGCCACCCACATGGCCGAGAAGGGCGGCATCTACATTCTCGACGAGCCGACCACCGGCCTCCACCTCGCCGACGTCGAGCATCTGCTCGGACTGCTCGACCGGCTCGTCGACTCCGGCAAGTCGGTCATCGTCATCGAGCACCACCCAGGCGGTCATGGCGCACGCCGACTGGATCATCGACCTTGGCCCAGGCGCCGGCCACGACGGCGGCCGGATCGTCTTCGAGGGCACGCCCGCCGACCTCGTCGCTGCCCGCTCCACCCTCACCGGCGAGCACCTCGCGGCCTACGTCGGCGCCTGACGGAGTCCTCACGGACACCGTTGACACGGTCAACGCCAGCGGCATAAGGTCGGTCACCCCGTCATGACGCCGTCCGATCCGATGCCCGCAACGCCGTCGGCTGCCGCCGCTCAGTAACCGACCGGTAACCAAACGCCGCGCCCTCGGCCGGTCACTCAGCATCGCTATACCGCAAAACAGACCGTTGATTTGTTACTCGCGGTGGGGATACCGTCTAGTCGGCATGTAGTTAACCCACGCGCAACATCCGGTCACAGCAAGGAGGGCCGTATGACAGCTACCACCGCGGAACCAGTCTCCGGGCAACGGGGATTGCTCTCCTCGCTGATTCACCGGCAGCTGGATAGTTATCCGGACACCGGCCGCAGGGTCATGTACCTGACCATCACCGTACTGGCCACGATCACGCTGTACTACGAGCTGTACGTCGGTGGCTCGGTGTCGACGCTGATCCTGAGCAACCTGGGCATGACCTTCAAGTTCTACGTGGCGACTGTCGCATTCGGTAACCTGATCGGCGCCTTCGGCTCGCTGTTCGCCGGCCTTACCGACAGATACGGCCGCGCGAACCTGGTGGTGTTCGGGCTGTTGTTCTCGGGCATCTTCGTGACGTTCATACTTGCCCGCCGCCACCAACAAGTGGCCATTCACGATCGAGAGCTTTGTCGTCGGCGCGGTAGAGGGCGTCTGCCTGGTCGCCACGCCAGCGCTGATCCGGGACTTCTCCCCGCAGGTCGGCCGTGCCACCGCGATGGGCTTCTGGACCAGCGGCCCGGTGCTCGGCAGCCTGATCGTCGCGATCGTCGGCTCCATCACGATCCCGACCGATCATCACCAACCCGCGGTTCTGGACGCACGAGTTCTACATCGGCGGCACCGTGGGCCTGGTGGTCTTCCTGGTCGCCCTGATCGGGCTGCGGGAGCTGTCGCCGGGGCTGCGCGACCAGCTGATGGTGACCATGCGAGACCGGGCGCTGATCGAGGCGCGGGCCAAGGGTCTCGATATCGAGGCGCTGGTGAAGAACCACTGGCGGCAGCTGCTCAAGGCCGACATCATCATCTCGGCGCTCGCGGTCTCGATCATGCTGCTGATCTACTACGCCCTCGTCGGCTTCCTGGTCATCTTCGCGACCACGATTTTGGCTTTCACCCTGAACGAGGCCAACAACCTCGGCTACTGGTGCTGGGCCTTCAACGCCGGCGCGGTGATCCTGGTGGGCATGTTCTCGGACCGGCGTCCGGGTGCGCAAGCCGTTCATGGTCATCGGCGGCGTCGGTGCTGCGGTCATGCTCGTGCTCTTCCTGCTGCAGTCGAAGGTCGGGGCGCGCATCCGAGCTTCTCGCACCATCGCGGCGATCCTGGCGATCATGCTGTTCTTCCTGGGCGTCGCTTACACGCCGTGGATGGCCAGCTTCACCGAGACGGTCGAGCACCGCAACCCGGCAGCCGTTGCAACCGGGCTCGCGATCTGGGGCTGGATCATCCGGGTCGTCGTCTTCGCCTCGTCCCTGCTGCTGCTGGTCGTGATCAACTCGGTCACCCCGCTGGTCAACTACGGCGAGCACCGTGGCGGGATACGCGGCCCAGTACCCGTCGCTGGTGTGGGCCGGGTCGCACGGCAAGGTCGTCGCCGAGGCGACGCAGTACAGCGCACCGCTGACGTTCGCGGCGACGCACCCCACCATCGTCGCGACCGCGAAGGCGGATACGACGCAGATCGCCAACGCGGCAGAAGTTCGCTCCCGAGCTGGCAGTGATCCAAGGCCAACCCGGCGCTGTTCCTCGCAGGCGGCCAAGTACCCGGCGAACAAGGTCCCGGCTGCGCTGGCGGCCAAGCTCGTCACCGCCGCCGGCGGCGGCAGCAAGGGCCTAGCCATCCTCGGCACGATCAGCGCCAATCAGGCGGCGATCCAGGGCGTCATCGCTGTGGCGCCGCAGCTCGCTGACGCTGCAGCCGTACTCGGCTCAGCTGACGGCGCTGTCGAAGGTACCGGCCTCCGTCATCGCGGACGTGTCGGCTCCAGGGGTCGCGGCCGAGCTGGCGGCGCTGCAGAAGGTGCCGCTGTCCGTGGATGCCTACATGAAGGCGCACGCCGGCGATGTGGCATCGGCGGCGGCCAAGTCCCCAGGCCAGTGGCGGACGTGGTACTGGATCTGCTTCGGCGGGATCGTGTTCTTCCTGCTGTCGATTCCGCTGCTGCGCGGCCGCTGGCG
Source organism: uncultured Actinomycetota bacterium (assembly GCA_963808215.1). Taxonomy (GTDB): domain Bacteria; phylum Actinomycetota; class Actinomycetes; order Streptosporangiales; family Streptosporangiaceae; genus JAJYUU01. The sequence goes on along the minus strand of CAWEEY010000005.1, from coordinate 47,998 downwards.
CCCGCGTGACGCCAAGCGGGATGAGGAGGAGCACGAGGCGATGGTGCAGGCAGAGCTGGCCAAGCTCAGGCGCTGTCTGATCACAATCCGCTATCGGGTAAAGCAGGCGCACAATCAAGCCGGCGGGCCGCACCAGCGGCCCGCCGGTCTTGCATGTCTCAGCGCGTCTGACAGGCTGGTCGTCCGCGCGCGCCTCGTCGTCCGCCGCGGCCGTAGGTCTCCTCCCACTCGGCGGGCGGCCCGACAGTGGCCGCCTCCGGCCCGAACCTGGCCACGTACCCGCGGTGTACCGTCCGCCACCGGTCGTCCTGCGCCCACGGCAGCGCGCTCGCCGCTCAGGTCCTAGCCGAGGAGGTCAAGGCACACATGCCAGCCAGCCGCGTCCCTGGCCGCGCGGCCGAGCTCGGCGAACGAGGCGCTAAATATCAGCAGCGTGCCCGCGCCATCCGGGACCAGCTCGAACCGCAGGCGCTCGTCGCCCCAGAGCAGCTCCAGCAGTTTCGGCGGATCGAAAGCCAGCATCGTCCCCTCGAAGTCCGGCAGCTGCATCTCCCGGAAGCCGAACCTGCAGCGGTGCGCCCGGCACTAGGTCGCCCTCGACCGTCGTCGGGAACCAGGCCGCCAGGTGCTGCGGCTCGGTAAGCGCCCGCCACACCTTCGCTGGCGGATGCGGCAGAAGCCGGGTGAAGCGCAGCGTCACCTCGCGGTCGCCACGCTCGAGGGCGCCGAAGCCCCCGTCATCACGGCCGTCGGTGCCCGTCATCGTCGTCTCCGTCCGTCCGGTCGCAAGCCCGGCTTGGTCGTCACGCCGGGTCCGGTCCGTGCATCGAGTCCAGGTGGGCCGACAGCCGGTCGAGCCGCCCCGCCCACAGCCGGCGGTACGGCTGCAGCCAGGCGTCCAGCTCTGCCAGCGGCGCCGCGTTGATGCTGTACAGCCGCCGCTGCGCGTCTGTGCGCGAGCTGACCAGGCCCGCCTCGCGCAGGACACGCAGGTGCCGGGACACGGCGGGCTGGCTCACTGGCCAGATCGGCCACGAGATCGCCTACGGCGAGCTCGCCGGCGAGCAGCAAGTCGAGGATCCGGCGCCGGGTAGGTTCGGCGACCACCTCGAACGTGGTCATATATAAAGACTATATACATATAACGCGCATATGGCAGCCAACCTATCAGCAGTGACGCTACGGCTAGTACGCTGATGCATTAGCTCCCGCACCCGCCGCAGCGTGTCGGTCGCGATCGCGGCGGCCCGCTCGTTGCCGGCTGCCAGCACGCTGCGCAGGTAGCCCGGATCGGCGGCCAATTCTGCCCGCCGGGCCCGCAGGCCGGCGAACCTGTCGTTGATCGCCTCGATGGCCATGGCCTTCAGCGCGGCAGCGCCGCCGCTGCCGATCTCATCCGCAACCGCTTGCGGCGTTGTCTCCCGGCACAGCGCGGTCAGCAGCAGCAGGTTAGCCACCTCGGGCCGCCGTTCCGGCTCATAGCTGATGTAGCGATCGGAGTCTGTCTTCGCTCGGGAGAGCAACCGCGCGGTCTCGTCCGGCGTTGCGCGCAGCGGGACCGAGTTGTTCCGGCTCTTGCTCATTTTCTGGCCGTCTGTTCCGAGCAACAGCGGGGCTGCGCTGAGCAGGCCGTCAGGCTCGGGGAAGTACGGGGCGTCTGGGCAGTAGCGTTCGTTGAAACGCCGGGCGATCGTCCTGGTGAGCTCGATATGCGGGAGCTGGTCGCTGCCAACCGGCACCAGGTTGGCGTGGCAGAACAGGATGTCGGCCGCCTGGTGGACCGGATAAGTGAACATCAGCCCCGACACGGTCAGCGAGCCAGCCGCCGCGATCTCGTCCTTGACCGTGGGGTTCCGGCCGATCTCCGCGACGCTCACCAGGCTCAGGAACGGCAGCAGTAGCTGGTTCAGCGGCTCGACCTGACTGTGCGCGAAGATCGTCGAGCGTTCCGGGTCGATGCCGAGTGCCAGGTAGTCGGCGACCAGCCCGGTGACGATGTCGGGCAAGTCGGGCGGTGCGGACCGGTCGGTGATGGCCTGATAGTCGGCGATGAGGACCAGCAGTTCGACGCCGGCGTCCTGCAGCCGGACCCTGTTCTGCTGGGAACCGAAGTAGTGGCCCAGATGCAGCGCACCGGTCGGGCGGTCGCCGGTCAGCATCCGGAACGAGCGCGGATCGCGCGCGATTGCTTGCTCTAGGACCGCGGTGCGATCCTGGCTTGCCCGAACGGGCGGGGTAACGGCTCGGGTCGTGGTGGTGAGCGTCGGCATTGCAGTGACCTCCTGGGAAGTGGGCCCGCCAGGAGATCACGCCCGCAACATGCGAGACGGCGCCACCCAGCGGGCACGCCGTCTGAACATGCAAGGACTGGCGGCCGCTAGCGCGGCCACCACCAGCAAGAGCGCTGCAGTCGTTGCACGTTTCCACTGTAGCCGGTGAAGGCTGACTAGGCCCGTATGAGATCGCCGGCCGTCAGCTGGCAGCCGGGCAGGATCAGCTCCTCGGCGTCCGGCCTGACACCCGTCAGGATCCAGCGGCACAGGGCTGCGAGCTGATAGCTGATCAACGGCGGTACGGCGTCGCCAATGTGCCGGTACATGTTCGCTAGCGTTCCGGTGAACTGGTAGTCCCGCGGGAAGCCCTGGAGCAATGACATCTCCCGCACGGTGCACAGCCGATCTTGCTCCGGATGGGCGTAACGGCCGTTGCCGACGTGGCTGCACTCCCGCTTGATCGTGACGGCTGGCCGGTCCCACCACAGCCGCCCATAGATGTCGGGATGGCTGCCGAGATCTCCGCTAGCAGCGCGCCGCGCCATGGCCGGTGTGAGCAGGACTGCTTGATCTTGGTGCCCACGCAGGTCAGCCCAGCTGCCGCCGTCGCGGGGCACGGCCGCGAGGCGCCGTCGGTTGAGCTCCGACCGGAACGCCGGGGCGACATGGAGCGGATCTGCCGGGTGGGCCACGCCCGCGCGCACGGGCGGCAGGTCCCAGATCGCGCGCCGGACGTGTGTCGCCTTAGGGTCGACTCGCCAGCCACGCCACAGGTCTGCCAGGCCGCGAAGCGGCAGCGGCCGGCGCACGGCGATGACGATGGCGCGTTCCCGGCGCTGCGGTAGCCCGAATTCGGTCAGGAAGTGGGTATCGGCCGATACCTGGTAACCCAGCACCGACAGCCGCCGGACGAGACCTCGCAGATGACCGCTGAACCGCCCGGTCACCAGTTCCCTGGCATTCTCTATCAGGACGATGTCCGGCCGTAGCAGGGCCGCGTAGTCACCTACCCGGCCGACCAGGACATTACGGCGATCGTCGCGCAGGTGATTGGTGGCCACGGCGCGCGAGAATCCGGTGCACGGCGGGCATGCCGCTAGCACAGCCGGATGCCGCTCCCCGATTCCCATCGCATGGCATATCTCGGCGGGATCGGCGCTGGCGAGGTCAGCTTCGACCGGCCACAGTCCGATGTTGGCGGCATAGCTGGCGTTGCAGCCGAGCGAGCCTGGGGCAGCACTCGGCTTGCCTAGCTGCGCATCCGCCGCGCCGATCAGCCTGAACCCGGCCTGACGGCCGAAGCCGCAGCTCATGCCTCCGGCGCCAGAGAACAGGTCGATGACGGGCCATGGCTGCGACAACGGGTTACCCTCCCAGGCTGAACATTAGGAGGTTTCCGCGCCGGTGGCCCGTCACCGGGCCGGTATCGGCCGCGCCGGCACGTTGCTGAGCGGCGCTAGAGCTCTGTCGGGCGCTCGTCGAATGCCAGGTTCAGCAGCCAGCCGACGATCCCGACGATGATTGCGCCCCAGAAGGCTGGCCAGAAGCCGGTGATGTGGAACGGCACGCTCAGCTTGCCGGCGACCCAGCTACACAGCCACAGGAGCAGCCCGTTGACGACAAGCCCGATGAGGCCAAGCGTCAGCACATAGAACAAGCAGCCGACAGTCTTCACGACTGGCTTGATGACGGCGTTCACGACTCCGAAGATGAGGGCGACGACGATCAGCGTGCCGGCCTTCGACAGGTCGCTGCTGCCGGTCAGCTCAATGCCGGAGATCAGCAGGTGAGCGATGCCGAGCGCGGCGGCGGGGATAAGGATGCGCAGCAGGAGCCTCATGGCGCCATACTGCCATGTTCCACCAAATACCCCGATCCAAGGCGGAAGGCTCCGCTTGCCGAGGCTTCCGAGGCTTCCGAGGCTGCCTCGCCGGACTGCCCGATCAATAGGCAATATGTTCGGATATGACGTCGGCACCTGGTTCGGCTGTGACCGATGGAGTGGACATCTGCGGTCAGCACTGCCACCATCGCATCCGGGGATCGTTATGCCGCGGCAGTGAGTGCCGCGGCGCTCGGGGGAGCGGGGATGGGCTTCGCGTGGATGCCGGAGGACAGCCGTCGTGCGTCCGGCGATGTGGATGTCGACGACGATGGGACTAGCTGGCCTTATCGCGGCGCGGGTGACCGCAGCCGCGTGGTGCATGTCGGATGGCGTACCGCGTCGGGGCACGGCCGCGTTTCAGGTCGGGTTTCGCTACCAGCGGCCCTCCGGACCGGCCGCCACGCCCAGAGCAAGCGCCGCCGAGCAGTCCTGGCCGGTTTCGCGGTAACCAGGCGCGGTGCCCACGCTGCCAGCTGGCCGGCCGTGCCTCCGCGCTAGCGGCCAGCCGCACGTGCGCGCCAGGGGCCAGCCGCGCTACCAGCGGAAGTGCACGAAAACCCGGCCAAAGTTCTTGGAGTCCTTCTCCACGCGGTGGTAGAGGGCCTTGATCTCCTTCTGCTCCAGAAACCTGAGGACGTGCTTTTTCAGCTGGCCCGAGCCCTTGCCCGGGATGATCTCGACCAACGGAGCCTTCGTCCGGACGGCCTCGTCGATGACGGCCCGCAGCGCGCGGTCGATGTCCTGGCCGCGGTTATAGACGTCATGCAGGTCGAGCTTAAGTTTCACGGGCGTCTCCGGGTGCGTCCGTCTACGCTACCCGCTGCCACGCCCGTGAACGGTGCCGGACCTAACCGCGCACCTTGGATTGAGGTCAGGTCGTCGGGATCAGCACCTTGTTGACGATGTAAAGCATCGCGTTCGAGGTCGGGATGTTGCCGCAGACCACCTCGGCGTTGTTGACCTTGTACTTGTCGCCCGACTTAACCGGGTGGACCGGCAGTCCGAGCTGCGTGGTAAGCGGCTTGCCGGCTGCCAGGTCGGCCGGTGTCACGGGAGCGGTCACGACGTGGTACTGGATGACCTTGGTGAGGTCGGACTTGTTGGCCATCAGCGTCTTGACGTTTCCGCTGCCGAGGGCTGCGAGTGCCGCGTTGTCGGGCGCGAACACGGTGATCGTCTTAGCCGAGTTAAGCGTGTGGGTCAGCCCGGCTGCGTCGATCGCTTTGGCGAAGTCGCTCAGTTGCGGATTATGCGACACTGCCGTCGCTACCGGCTCGGCCGCCATCCCGTGGACGCTGCCCATGCCGCTGGCCGGAAGCTTGGCACAGCCGGCGCCAATCGTTGCGGCGGGCGCTGACGCTGGTGAACCGGGTGCGGCGCTCTGGCTGGGTGTTGAGCTTGCAGGGCTGTGCGCCGAGCCTGTGTGGGTTTGCGCAGCGGCCGATGTCGGGGTGCCGCTAGAACTGCAGGCAGCAGCGGCCAGGCCGACGCCGAGCGCTGCCGTGGCCACTCCGATAAGCCTGGGTTTCATTGCAATCATCTCCCGCTCCGAGCACCTGACGTGCTCATGAGAATGCACTGCGTAATCACAACACGCAGTCGCGGGCGCATCTCAGGCAGCCGGGCTGTCCTTACTCTCCCGTGACGCTGGGCCGGCCACGACCAGAGATCCGCTCGATCTATGGCGCGGGCATGCTCGGCCCGTGATGCCGGCGCACGACGGCACCAGATCGCGGCAACGATTTCACTGAGATTCGGCTCGCCGCATACTGTTCCGCGGCTGCCTTGCCCCGGATGGTCGATATGGGCACACCCTGCACGCCAGCGTCGGTACCAAGCCGAGGCCAGGCTGAGGGCGAACCGCGGTAATTCCTTTTACCCGCTGGGCGGTCGCCAGCGCAGCAGGTCAGCGAGGGCCGGATATCAGCGGGTCCTAACTGTCTGTGACCAGATGTGTCCAAGGAGTTGCTCCGGGTACGAACTGAGATGCGCCTAGCGGCTGCCCGTCAGGGAGCTGCCGCAAAACGTCTTCATGGCGGGCGTGGATCGGGGGGTCAGATGAGCAGCATGCCTGAGCGGGACGCGCCTGGACAGGTAGGCAGGACCCAGCAGAGCGCTCCTCCCGGAGAGCGGGGCAGGCCATCCCAGGGCACGGTACCCGGGCAAGAGCAGTTCGGCGGCGTGCCATCCGGCGGCAGCCCAGGGCAGCCAGGCGGCGACGCGCCCGGCGGTCAGTGGGGAAGTCAGCCGGGATCAGGTAGCCCGGTGAGCGAGGCAGAGACGCGGGTGACTTGGCGCCGCATTTTCCAGTTCTGGATCGATGCCTTCCTCGTCTCGATCATCCCCTACCTCGTGTCAATACCGTTCGACCGCAGCAGCAGCACGCTGATGAACATCATCGGCGGACTGGTCTACGTAGTCCTCTTCGTGCTCATCGGCCTCTGGTACTGGGTGATCTGGCCGCACTCTCACAACGGGCAGACTTTCGCCATGAAGTGGCTGGACCTGCGGGTCATCAGCAAGCATGGCGGCCCGGCGAACGCGACTCAGCTCTTCGTCCGCTGGATCGCGCTGCTCTTCGACGCCGCGCCGTGGATGTGGCCGATCACCGGGTTGCTCGGACTCATCGTCATGCTCTGCTCGCGTTACCGCCAGCGGCTCGGCGACCACCTCGCCCGCACTCTGGTGATCTCGACTAGGCCGCTCGCCTACCGGTCTCCGCAGTTCGCCGGCCAGCCGAGCATGCGAGCCGAGGATGTCGGGACCGGAGCGGGCCAGCCCAGCACGGGCCAGCCGGGCATGGGGCAAACCGGCATGGGGCAACCAGCTGGGCAGCCAGGATGGGCCAGCCCGGCATAGGGCAACCCGGTATGGGCCAGCCCGGCATGGGGCAAACCAGCATGGGCCAGCCTGGCATGGGCCAGGGGAAGCCTGGCGATATCCGCTAGCTGTCGCCCGGGGCCGCGGCCGCGAGTCGGTCCGTACCTCAGGCAGCCGGGTTACGCGGTGGCTTGCTCGTTGCCGGGCTGTTCGGCGAGCCGGTATCGCCGGATCCCGTCATCGCCTGACTGGCTGGCTACAGCCCCCTGCGCTTCCAGCAGGTCAAGGTGATAGACGGTCTCGCAGATGGCGAGCATCTGGTTCATCAGGTCCAGGTCGGCGAGCTTCCGCTGCCGACGCGTCCAGCCGATGGCGAGCGCTACGTCGTAGCCGGTGCACGGGCCGGCGGCGACGACGTCGGCCATGACGCGCAGCCGCTCGGCGTGGTGATCAACTAGCTCGTCGATGCGGCTGTGGGCACTTGGCGAGACCGGGCCGTGCGCGGGGAGTAGCTGCATGTCGGGCATCCGTCGTACGACGTTCAGGGACTGCAGGTACTCCCGGAGCGGGTGAGCCGACGGAGCTTCCTGGAAGCCGATCGACGGGGTGATGTGCGGCAGCACGTGGTCCCCGGCGAACAACAGGCCCGCCTGAGCATCGGCGAATACAACGTGGCCGCGGGTGTGACCGGGAGTAGCCACCGCGGTCAGTGTCCGCGTGCCGAGGTCGAAGACCTGCTCTGCCGCGATCCACTGGTCCGGCTGCTCGTAGCCCAGAGCAGCCCCGATCGTGGCGCCTGGCCGCAGCGGAGGGTGCCCCGGCGCCATGGAGACAGCCCCGGTGGGCTCCCGCTCGCGGCCGGGCGGCGCGATTGACATCATTGCGGCGAGCTGATCAGCGACCAGGCTCGCCCCGGCGCTTCTCAGTATCGCTAGCTGGGCCCGGAACGGCTGGAACTTGCCTGACAGCAGCCCGTCGATCGACGGTCGCTCGCCCGCGCCGAGAGCGACCGGCGTTCCGAACAGCCGCCGGATCTCGACCGCCTGCGTGTAGTGGTCGCGGTGCATGTGCGTGACGAGGAACTGCCGGACGTCGGGGAGGCCGGCGCCGATGGCCGCTAGCGAGCGCTCGAGCTGGTCGCGGGCATTAGCCAGGGCCCAGCCGGAGTCGATCAGCACTAGCCCGCTCGCTGCCTCGATCGCATAGACGTTGACCGCGCGCAGGCCATCCGATGGCAGGGGCAGCGGTATCCGGTGAACGCCAGACGCGACAGCATGCGCGCCTTCCTCAATCCACGCGTGCCGATCTGTCAAGGCCGCCTCTTCCGTCCGCCGGCTATCAGGTGCCGAAGCCTAGGGCGCTACCGACGTCCAGGAGCCGACGCCGTCGATATCGGCCTCCGCGGCCCGGCCGCGCGCCTGCAGGTAGCGCAGGTGCGACAGGACCTCGCCCACCGCTGCCTGGCGCTGGAACGAGACCAGATCCGACCACGGGCGCGACCAGGTAACCCCGGTGGCGACCTGCCAGGCCGTCAGGCCCGCCGGGCCGGCGCCAGCCAGGATGTCTGCGGCCTCGGCCAGCCTCTCCTTGTGATGCTCTGCCAGGTCATCGAGGCGGGAGTCGAGGTCGGCGAACCGGTACTCGTGCGCCGGCAGGACTTCAGCGGGCTGGATGCCGCGCAGCTTCTCTAGCGACGCCAGGTAATCCCGAAGCGGGTTATCCGTGGAGTCGTATGACGACACGTTCGGGGTGATCCGCGGCAGGATGTGATCGCCGGTGAGCAGCAAGTCGTGCGTCTCGTCGTGATAGCACAAATGGCCCGGCGTGTGACCAGGTGTCAAGACCGCGCGCAGTCGCAGGCCCGGCGCGTCGATGAGGTCTCCGTCCTGCAGCAGCCGGTCAGCGCGCACCATCGGGGCGATCTGGCCGTCCTCCTGGCGGCTGGCGATGAGTTCCTCGAGATGGCTGGCGGGAGCCCCGCACCAGCGCAGGTACATCGCCATGCCATCACGCATCAGGCCGCGGTCGCCCTGCATCTTCAAGAACGCATCCTCGGCCGGGTGCATGCCAATCCAGGCTCCGGACGCCTCGCGTACCTGGCCAGACTGGCCATGGTGATCCGGATGCATGTGGGTGATGACGATTGCGGTGACAGCATTCATCGGGATCTCGCACTCGCCCATCCCGGCCGTCAGCGCCCGCCAGCTGTCCGGGTGGTTCCAGCCGGGATCGACCATGACGAAGCCAGCGTCGTGCTCGATCAGATAGGTGAGCACGTACCGTAGCGGGTTGCCGATGATTGGCACCGGCACGGACCAGACGCCGCCCGTGACCTTCTCGACTGGCGGGAACTCGGCCCGTCGCCATGCCTCACGCTGCCGCGTGCCGGTTACCTGCATCAGTGTTCTTGAGTCCTCTGGTTGACATGGGATCTGGCACCATGCTTCGCTCGGAGCCAGACATGAAAGTATAACTGATTTCAGTTTTCGGCCCGCCGGCGGAGTTCGCGAGCTGGGCACCGGGCCAATGAGAGGTGTACTGATGAGCGACGACTTCCGCGCCAGGGCACGGGCCTGGCTGGCGGCCAATGCGCCGCGCCGGGCGTCGGGTGATGACGAGGCAGAGGCCGAGGCCAGGGGCCAGGCAGCGGTGCTGGCCGAGCAGAAGGCGTTCCAGGCCAAGCTGTACGACGCCGGGTTCGCCGGGATCACCTGGCCGAAGGAGTACGGCGGCCAGGGCCTGACCGGCGCCGAGCAGATCATCTGGAGCCAGGAGTCGCGCGACTACGACCTGCCGACCGGGGCGTTTTTCATTGGCATCAGCATGCCGGGCAACACTCTGGTTGAGCTCGGCACGGAGGAGCAGAAGAAGCGCTACCTGCCGAAGATGCTGCGCGGTGAGGAGATCTGGTGCCAGCTGTTCTCCGAGCCTGGCGCCGGATCGGACGTGGCGAGCCTGCAGACCAGCGCGGTGCGCGACGGCGATGAGTGGGTGCTGAACGGGCAGAAGGTCTGGACGTCGGGGGCCCAGTACAGCGACTTCGGCGCGATCCTGGCCAGGACCGACCCGACCAAGCCCAAGCACAACGGCATCAGCATGTTCATCGTCGATATGCATGCGCCTGGCGTCACGGTTCGGCCGCTCAAGGTCGCGACCGGCCACTCGCCGTTCAACGAGGTCTTCTTCGACAACGTGCGGATCCCGGCCGACGCGCTGATCGGCGAGGAGAACAAGGGCTGGGACGCGGCCGTAGTGATGCTGCGACACGAGCGGATCGCGATCGGCACGATGGGCTCGTCCCGTACCAACCCGCTGGCCTACGACTCGCTGCGCGACCTAGCCGCTGGCCTGGGCCGGACTAGCGACCAGGGCGTCCGCCGCGAGCTGGCGGAACTGTACGCCAGGGGCCGGGCGATGCAGCTGTTCGCGCTGCTGCTGCGCGAAGAGACGCAGGCAGGCCGGCTCCCCGGCGCGCGCGGCTCGGTGGCCAAGCTAGCCGGGTCCGAGCTCGGCCGGTTTGCCGGCAATGTGGCTGCCGACGTGCTCGGGGACCAGATCGCCGGGTTCGATTCGGAGGAGCTGCAGGCGGTGACGACGTCGATCATCGCTGCGCCGGGCAGCGCCATCGCTGGCGGCACCAGCGAGATCCAGCGGAACATCATCGGCGAGCGCGTGCTCGGCCTGGCCAAGGACCCCGGGGTCGACCGGGCCACCCCGTTCAATCAGCTGCGCGTGGGCACGCAGCGCAAGCAGTAAGGGACCTCAGATGGCACTGATACTGACCGACGAAGAGCAGGCGCTGGCCGACTCGGTGCGCAGGTTCGTCGCGGACCGGAGCCCGCTGACCTCGCTGCGGCAGCTGATCGCCTCCGGCGAGCCGTATGACCCGGACGTGTGGAAGCAGATGACCGCCCAGCTGGGGCTGGCCGGGCTGACCATCCCGGAGTCCTACGGCGGGGTCGGCGCGGGCTACTCCGCGCTGTCGGTGGCGCTGACCGAGCTCGGCGCGGGCCTGGTGGCCTCGCCGTTGCTGGCGTCGGTGCTCGCGGCCGAGGTGCTGCTGCGGCTGGACGACGAGGCGGCCAGGACCGAGCTGCTGCCCAGGATCGCCGCTGGCGAGCTGATCGCGACGCTGGCGCTGGCCAGCGAGGCCGGCGGCCATGTCACCGCATCCGGGTCCGGCGACCGACCTGGCGCTGTCCGGCAGCGTGTCCCCGGTCCTCAACGGGGCCGAGGCGGGCGTGCTGCTGGTTCCGGCGCGAGGCCGACGGCGGCACGGTCATCTGCCTGGTCGACGGGGCGGCCGCCGGGCTGACGCGCACCCGCCTGACTGCGGTCGACCACAGCCGTTCGCTGGCCCGGATCGCGCTGGCCGGCACGCCGGCCCGGGCGCTGGCCGGCGACGGCGCCGCGGCGCTGGCCGCCGCGCGCGATCTGGCCAACCTTGCGCTGGCCTCGGAGTCGGCCGGGGCGATGAAGGCGTGCCTCGACATGACCAGCGCTACGCCCGGATCCGGGTCGCTTTCGGGCAGCCGATCGGCGCCTTCCAGGCCGTCAAGCACCGGCTGGCTGACATGGAGAAGTCCTGGGAGCTCGGCAACGCGGCGCTGCGCGACGCGGCGCGGGCCGGCGATGCAGAAGCCCGACTCGGTTCTCGGTCGCGGCCTCGGTGGCCAGGGTGCTGCTGGCCAGCGCATACGCGGAGGCGGCGGTCGATACCGTGCAGCTGCACGGCGGCATCGGCTTCACCTGGGAGCACGACGCGCACCTGTACTACAAGAACGGCCTGTCGAACAAGGTGCTGCTGGGCGGGCCGGGCGAGCAGCTGGACCGGCTGGCCGGACTCGCTCGGGATCTAAGCCCGCCGGCGGGAGCGTGCCAAAAGCAGAACGGATTCCAGAAAGCGGGTCAGTAGCGGTGCCACAGGCAGGACCGGCCATTCCGTCGACTGCCGCGCAGCACGGCAGGCATGACCGGATCCTGGCTGCTGCCACCGCGATGCTCGCGGCTGGCGGCGAGGACGCGCTGCAGATGAAGGACCTGTCGCAGCGCGCCGGGGTCTCGCTGGCAACGCTGTACCGGTACTTTCCGGCCAAGGATCACGTGCTGCTGGCCATCCTGCTCAGCCGCTACACGGCGGCGCTGGCCCGGGTGACGGGGGAGCTCCCGGCCGGCGTGACCGCGCGCGAACGGGTGACCAGTCACCTGCTGCGCGAGTTCCGGGCCGAGCAGCGAGAGCCGAGGCTGACCGCAGCGCTGAGCCGGGTGATCAGCGAGACCAGCCGGAGCTACAGCGAGATCATCGAGCGAGTCGAGCACCTGCACCTGCAGATGCTCGAGCACGTGGCCGGGCCGGCCAGCCGGTGAGCGCCGAGCAGCGGCAGCTGCTGCCGGTGGTGCAGGCCATCTTCGGTGCCGCCACCCGACGCTGGCTAGCGGGCGTCTCATCGCCCGCCCAGGCCCGGTTCGAGATCCGGGTCGGCTGCCGGCTGCTGGACCTGCCGGATGCCGTCGTCGCCGAGGAGTCGATGCGCGCCGTCCCGGCAGGCTAAGTTTCGGCCCCATGCCATGAAGCGCTTGGCCGTCGCGCTCGCCAGGTAGCGTCCCGCGCTAATTGCTCGGCTCGAGAATGACGACCGGGATCTGCCTGGTCGTCATGCTTCTCGTACTCGGCGAAACCGGGATACTCCGCCTTCTGCGCGGCTCCAGATCGCCTCGCGCTCGGCATCGTCGGCCACCCGCGCCGTCAGCGCCACGGTCTGTCGTCCCGATCTCGGCCTGCACGCTCGGGTTGGCGACGAGGTTGTGATACCAGTCCGGGTTGGTCGGCGCCCCGGCCTTCGAGGCGAACACCGCATACCCGCCGTCAATCTTCCGGTACATCATCGGGTTCACGCGCTCCTGGCCAGTCTTGGCGCCGGTGGTGTGGAGCAGCAGGAGCGGCGCGCCCTCGAAGTTCCCGCCCACCCTGCCGCCATTCGCGCGGAACTCCTGGATGATCTTGGCGTTCCAGTCATTCGGCTCGGCCATCAGGACGCCTCCCGCTGGCCCCGCACCTCGAGGTGGTCGAGCAGTTCCTGCGTAGCTGCGGCGATCGTGGCGACGGCATGGTCGAACGCCTGCGCGTTATGGCTGGCCGGCGCGCGGAACCCGCTGACCTTGCGGACGTACTGGAGCGCGGCCGCCCGGACATCCGCATCGGTGACCTGCTCGGTGTATGGCTCTCTGAGTGTCTTAATGCTGCGGCACATGACCACGACGGTACGCCAGGAACTGACAAGCGTCACGCGCGGGTATTGCGCGCCTTCAGCGCCGGGATCTGGATCTGCCGCCGTCGGCAAGCGGTCCTTTACCCTGTTAGCCATGGCGTCTGATCTTGACTTCGGATTGGTCCGCGATCTCGGGACAGTTCGGCTGTACCGCCGTGCCGCAGCCGCCAAGATCGAACTCAACCGGCCGGAACGGCTGAACGCGTGGAATGACGAGCTTGGCATTGCCCTGCGCGACACCGTGCTGGATGTCGCAGCCGACAACTCGGTCCGGGCGGTGCTGGTCACTGGCGCCGGACGGGCATTCTCCAGCGGCGCCGACCTGCGGGACAGGGCCGCGCAGACGCCCGAGGGCCATCGGGACGTCTACAAGGTGCTGACTGAGCGGTATCACCCGATCATCAAGGCGATCCGCACGATGCCCAAGCCCGTAGTCGCGGCCGTCAACGGCGTCGCGGCAGGGATCGGCCTGTCCCTCGCCCTTTCCTGCGACCTGGTGGTGAGCGCCGAGTCGGCCTATTTCGTCCTTGCCTTCGTCAACGTCGGGCTGGTGCCTGACGGCGGATCTTCAGTGCTGGTGCCTAGCAGGATCGGATTCGCCAGGGCCGCCGAGCTGGCAATGCTCGGCGAACGCCTCCCGGCCAGCCAGGCTCTGGACTGGGGCCTGATAAACCGGGTGTGGACCGATGCGGAGCTGATGCCGAAGGCCGAGGAGCTGGTCAGTCGGCTCGCCACCGGCCCGACCGGTTCGTACGCCGGCACGAAGCGGCAGCTGAACGCGTGGCTCTACCGCGGCATCGACGAACAGCTTGAGCTTGAGGCACAGATCCAGCAGGAACGGGCAGCGTCCGCCGATGTCGCCGAGGGCATCGCCGCGTTCGCGGCGAAGCGGCCGCCTGTTTTCAGCGGCGACTGACCTGAGCGCGACCGAGCGCGGCTACCTGGCGGACCGGGCCATCCGGTGCATCATCGCGATCCGGGCGCGGATCTGGTCCGCCGTCGCCTGGGCCAGCGGCGGACCGCCGCAGTTGCGCCTGAGCTCTGCGTGGATCGAGCCGTGCGGTTGCCCGGTCCGGTGGTGCCAGGCGGCGATCAGCCCGTTCAGCTCCTTACGCAGGGCAGCTAGCGTCTCTCGGGTGGTCGGTTCAGCTGGCGCGCTCGGCCCGGTGCCGGCAGCGGGTGCGACCGCCATGGCGGGCAGGCCCCTCAGCTGAGCGGGCTTCCTGGCCCGCAGCAGCTGCGCGACCTGCTCCGGTTCGAGCAGGCCCGGCAAACCGAGAAAGTCCTCCTCCTCCGCGGACACGCCGAACTCGTTCCCGTCATAGAGCACCCGGTCGAAATGCGCCGACGCCTCCAGCGCCTGGAACGGCGTTTGCTCCAGATGGTCGGGCGTGTCGCGCTGACGCTGTGCTGCGTCGAGCTCACGCTCGTCATCCTCGGGGTCGCCGGGTCGGTTCAGCACGTGGTCGCGCTCAGTTTCCAGCTCGGCGGCGTAGCCGAGCAGCGACGGGATGGACGGCAGGAACACGGACGCGGTCTCGCCGCGGCGCCGGACGCGCACGAACCGACCGACGGCCTGGGCGAAAAACAGCGCCGTTCCCACGCTGGTGGCGTAGACGCCCACCGCCAGCCGCGGGATGTCGACGCCTTCGGACACCATCCGCACTGCCACCATCCAGCGATCCGCCGACGCCGCGAACCGCGCGATCTTCTTGCTAGCGGCCGGATCGTCAGACAGAACTACGACGGGCCGGCTGCCGCTGATGTTGCGCAGCAGGGTCGCGTAGGCACGCGCGTCGGCATGATCGCTGGCGATCACCAGCCCGGCAGCGTCCGGCATTCCGCGGCGTACTTCCGTTAGCCGGCGCTCGGCGGCTTCCAGGACGCGCGTCATCCAGGAGCCGTCCGGTGCCAGGGCCGTGCGCCAGGCATGTGCTTGCTGCTCCGAGGTCATCGGCGCGCCCAGTGTCCCCGCTAGCTCGTCTCCCGCCCTGGTCCGCCAGCGCATCTCGCCGGAATAAGCAAGGAAGATGACTGGGCGGACGACGCCGTCGGCCAGCGCCGGACCATACCCGTACACGTAGTCTGCGGAGCTGCGCAGGCTGCCGTCGGCGCCGCGCAGGTAGGTGACGAATGGGATGGGATTGGTGTCGCTGCGGAAGGGTGTGCCGGTCAGCCCCAGCCTCCGCCGGGCAGGCTCGAACGCTACCCGCACGGCCTCACCCCACGAGAGCGCGTCCCCGGCGTGGTGGATCTCGTCGAACACCACCAGCGTCCGGCGGCTCAGCGTGCGCTGCCTGTGGAGCGCGGGCTGCGCGGCGACCTGCGCGTAGGTCACCGCGACGCCATTGAAATCTGCCGACGCCCGGCCCGCCAAGTTGCTGAAGTCGGGATCCAGCGAGATCCCCAGCCGGTGCGCGGCGTGCGACCACTGGTGCTTCAGGTGCTCGGTTGGCGTCACCACCGTGATCGCGGCAACCTCCCGGCGGGCGAGCAGCTCCGCGGCGACGGTCAGCGCGAACGTCGTCTTGCCCGCGCCGGGCGTGGCCACGAGCAGGAAGTCTCGCTGGTCATCGGTGAAGTACGCCTGATAAGCATCCTGCTGCCAGCTGCGCAAGGCCAGCAGCAGCTCTGCTCGGATCGGCTGGCCGGGTCGTCGCGCGTGATCACTGGTTTCGGCTGCGGGGATGGTCACAGGAGCGAGAGGCTACCAGCGTGGGCCGACAGTCGCGGGGACCGGCACGACGGCATAGCGTTGCTGTCTATGGCTCTTGATGCGCAGGCGATCGCCGCGTCGGCGGGCCGTCCGCTGGTAACGCTGACCCGCCGGGATGTTGCTCGTGCCCTGCTCCGCACGCGAGCGGCAGAGGGGGCCGCCGCGTTGCCGGACATCCGCAGGCAGCTGATCGCCGCCGGTAATCCGTTGTCTGCGGCCTTCTGGGACGGCACTGCCGCGACTCTGCAAAAGATCGCCGACGAGTCGGCAACGGTCGGAGACGTGCAGAACTGGCTCGAGGCGACCGGGACCGAGCCAGCGGCTGTTCTTGGCATGCTCGTCTGGGATGACGTCGCCGAGCGCAGTGCGTTGCAAACCGAGATCTACGACTTGCTCGTCGCGCATCTTGAGGACCAGATGGCCGGCGGGCAGGTCGATCCGGATGCGCTCGCGGCCGGTGACACCGCGGCAGTGCGGGAGCACCGGCGCCTGCAAGAGGCGTGGATGATGGCACCACTGCCAGACGGCCGGGTGCCGATGTGGACAGTTCTTGACGAGCTGGACGAAGAGTTCCTCACGGAGTGGGCGGATGCCCAGGCTGACGCGCTTGCTGAACTGCGCGAGAACCTGAGCGAACTGCCTGCCCGGCCCGTTCCAGAAGCGGAGTTGACTACGGCGTGCGCGCACGTCCGGCGCGTGCTGCAGCGGTCGGCCAGGCCACGCGATCTGCTGGCGGCGTGCGGTGGCGTGCGCCCGGCCGACCTGCCCGCCGACGATGCCGAGCTGTGGCTGCGGCTCGCTGCAGGGATTGTCTCGCCCGAGGACGAGCTGCCGCGCGGCCAGGCGGCCCTCGCGGCGCCGGGTGGCTATGACCTGAGTGAGGACGAAGAGGCGATGGTCGCGCTGTGTGCGCTCGACCATTATGACTGGCTGGCCGTGGCCACAGCGCTGGCCAGCGGTGGTCCGGCCACGCCGGCGAGTGCCGATGATCTCGCGCGCATTGTCAGCGAGTACGACCCGGACGACGTCGACGACCAGGCTGATGCTGCCGCGGGCATGTTCCAGTACGCCGTGGCGCTGTGGCAGGTGCTCGGCGCAGTCGACGATGATGAGAGGCTGACCGAGCTTGGGTGGTGGGGTATCCCCGAGGCGGTCCAGCGCGCCTGGGAGCCACGCCCGCGATGACGGCAGCGAAACGGCGTGAGCGAACAGCGGGGAGCTTTAGCTGATGACAGCGTGGGAGTACGGATACATCTACGTCGTGCACACGGTGGGCCCGGCTCCGGCCGTCTGCATCGTCACCGATAGCTCCAGGACCAGGGTGATGGAGGGCTGTCACGGTCTGCTGCGCGCCGCGAACATTCTGGGTGCGGCAGGCTGGATCATCAGCGGGCACGGCGAGAAGATGGCGTGCTCGCCCTGGATCAACGACCTGGTCAGCCCGATTGAGGGAGCGATCAAGGGGGACAGCATGATGTGCTATTTCATGCGCCGCCCGGTGGAAAGCACCGTGCGCTAGGTAAGGCCCGGGCGATTAGACCGGCCCAGCGAGGCGTCGCGGGAAGCGGCGCGTTCCTTGCTCTCCCAGTCCTCGATCGTGCGCAGCACGTCTTCCGTGTATATCTTCAGGTGCTGCCGGTACACCTCGCTGAACGTTCGAAGGTAGGCCAACTCCGCGTGTACCGCGCGCCGTTCCTGGTCGGTCTGCGGCGGCAGGCCGTCGTGGTCCATCGCCGCGACCGCCGCCGCACGTGCCCGGGTGCGAGCTTCCTCGAGCAGCATGTCGGCGTGCTGCTGAGCCTGGCTCATGATGTCGTCGCGCCTGACTCTGGCCTCCTCGGTCAGCCGCCCGCTGTAGGCCTGGGCGTCAGCAACGTACCGATCGGCGGTGCGCTGGGCGCTGGACAGTATCCGCACCGCGTGGATGTGCGCGTCATCTTTGCCGAACAGGACGCCGTCATTGCCGTTGCTGGTACCGAGGATTCTGCGGCGCAGCCGCTGCACCTCCTGCCACAGCGAGGCCCGCTCGTTAATGAGGCGCACCATCTCGGCGTGCACCTCGGCGAGAAAGGCGCGCACGGGCTCTTCCTCGTAGCCGTGCCGCCCCCAGCGCGTCAGCGGGAAGGCGATCGTCTGCAGCTGGTCAGGGCTCAGCCGGTTCTGCTCGTCGTACCAGGCATCCGATGTCATGGCTCACTCCAGCCGAAGTCTTCGACGTGTATCTGCATGGCCGGTGTTCCCGGCTGCGACAAGCTGGGTCGCGCAGTCCTGAACCATCTCGGTCGGACCGGCAATGTAGGCATCGTGGGCTGACCAGTTGCCGTAGCCGCTGACCACATCGAGTGAGCGGGCCGGTGCGACCTGGTGACCGGCCGGCCGACACGACCGGCACCACCGTCAGCCACGGATGCTCGGCTGCAATCTTCTCCAGGCTTGGCAAGTCGTACAGGCCATCGGCGGTTCGCGCCCCGAAGAAGAGGTGCACGCCGGGCGGGCGCCGCAGGACAGCTAGCTGCTCGATGATCGCCTTGAGCGGGGCGAGGCCAGTGCTTCCGGCGACCATGAGCATCTCCCGGCCGGAGGCATGGTCGAGTCGCAGCGCACCGATGGGAGGCCCGAGCCTGAGCTCGGTGCCGACCGCGGTCCCGGCGGTGAGCGCCATGCTGACGGCTCCGCCGTCAACCAGTCGGATATGAAAGTCCACGCTGCCGTCAGCGCGCGGGGCGTTGGCCATCGAGTAGTAGCGCCAGAGCCGCGGGCGAGCCGGTGACTCGATCGCCACGGACTGTCCGGGCAGGTACTCGAGCCGCGGCTCGGTGCGCACAGTCAGCGCGCCGACGTCGAACGCCCTGCGTTCGCTGGCCACGACCGTGCCCTTCCAGAACGCGGGATGGCTCTGCTCATCTTCGAGCGCGGCGCCGGTCATGACACTCGCAACCAGCTCGTACGCGGCCTTCCAGTCAGCCGCCAGCTCGGCATCCCAGGCATCGCCGCAGAAGTAAGCGAACGTAGCCAGGAGGCTCTCGCCGACCGCGTCATAATGCATAGCCAGCGTGCCGAATTTACGGTGGTCGCGGCCGAGATCCCGCAGGAACGCGGTGAGGCCGTCCGCGTCCTCGACGCTAGCGACGACGTGTGCCAGCGCCTCCACTAGGTGTGCGCGCTGTGCCTGCATCGATACGGGGAACATCTGCCGGGTCTCCGGGTGCTTGAGGAACAGGTCCGAGTAGAAATGCAGCGGCACCTCGTCCCCGTGCATCGCGATGCGGGCAAAGCTGCTCTTGAGCCGCGCGATATCCAACGAATCGCCTTTCTCGGCATGGCCTAGCGATTCAGCACGTCGTCCCGGACGGTTTCGGCCACGGCGCCCGCGGTCGCGATGTCTCCATCGGCGACCCCGAATTCCCTGAGGGTGTCGGTGAGGTAACCGACAACGAGGTCGAAGTGCATGTCTGTGAGCCCTGGCAACTGTGCGTGCGCGGTCCGGAGGTCGCGTCCCGAGTACGCGTGCGGGCCGCCGAACGCCATCGCCAGGAACTCGGCCAGCATGCTGGCCTGCCGGTCTATGTCGACGCCGCGGAAGTAGGGCGCTAGCAGTTCATCCGCCAGGACTTTCTTGTACAGCGCGCTTGTCACAGAGTGCATCGCGTGGCGGTCGCCGCTGAGAAGGTCGTACAAACTTACGTCACTCGTCATGAGTCACCCTGCCTGGTCTGGAAAGAGTCCCTTGTCCTCTTCAGTGGACCTTGTGCACCCAGACGTTATTCGGGCGGCTGTTACCACAGAGTTGCTCAGGTGTTTCCTGTCACCATCGCCGATATTGACGGTTCCCCTGCGGGTGGTGTCATCCGGACGCGCCGCGGGTAAGGCATGAAGGCCATGCTGCTGCGCTGGCCCATCCGTCACTGAGCGACCGCTACCTCGGCCGATCCGCCATTTCGGCCGATGTGCCACCCCCCGGAGGAACCATGACCGATCCCAGCAGGCCATCTCGTATCCCGGCAAACGCGACACCCGAGGGCGATGGCGTCCTCGTCGGGGATGGTCCGGTCCGCATCGATGCGTTCGTTGATTTCCTGTGCCCGTACTGCCGCCAATTCGAGCTGTCTGCGGGAGAGACCCTGGCCGAACTGGCGTCTAGCGGGCAGGCGGGTATCGCGTATCACCCGATGAACTTCCTCGATGCCGCCTCGACAACGAACTACTCCACCCGCGCGGCTGCGGCATCCGGCTGCGCCGCCGACGCGGGCAGATTCGTGGAGTACGCGCACGCGTTGTACGCCCGCCAGCCGCCCGAGGGCGGCGCAGGGCTCACCGACCAGGAGCTGGCCGACCTTGCGCAGCTGGTAGAGCTCGACGGGCCCCCCTTCATTACCTGCATGACCGAGAGGCCCTACCTGGAGTGGCCGTCCTATGTCACGGCCCGGGCCCTCGACCTCGGCGTCGAAGCGACGCCGACGGTCCTTGTCGCCGGAGCACTCGTCCGGCCGGATCCGCACTCCATCGTCTCGGCTGTCAGCCTGGCAGCCGCGGCGCCGTGACCGGATTAGGGCAGCGGGGACGGGGACGGCGGAGGTGGCTTCGCCAGGACCGTGCCCGTGATCTTGAGGAGGTATCAGATGGAGCAACGGGCAAACTCGAAGCACAGCCGTCGGCTGGACGACGAGCTCGAACGGGAGACTGAGGACCTGACCCGCAGTGGCTGGCCGTCTCACACGGCGGAGTGGCGCGAGCCGGAGCCCGTAGAGGGCGACCACTTGCACCTGGCCGTTCCTCCCGACCACGAGCCCGGGGCGCCGCATGGCATGACCGCCGCCGATGCCGAGCGCCGCAGCGACATTGCCCGTTATCTCCCGCCCCCCGCGTTCCCGGCCGATCGCGACAGGCTGCTCGCTTATCTTGGTCGGGAGAGCGCCCCTGACGACATTGACGACGCCATCCGCAGCCTGCCGCCGGGGCGGCAGTTCCGGACTGTGGGCGAAGTAGTGCGAGCTCTCGGCATACCGACCGAGACATCTCCCAATCGGGAGTCAGCGGCTCAGGCGTAAGGGCAGCGGAGCCGAACGTACCTCGATTCAGCACAGCCACTGCCGGCAGCGCGAAGTTACGCTAACGAGGAGCAGATCGACGGGTTCAATCTGCCCGGATACCCGCCGCAGGTCCACTCCGTTGCGATGTACCGAGTCGCCGACGGAAAGATCAGCGAAGTCACCCTGCTGATGTAAGCCCTCGTCCGCTGCGCCGCTCCTGTCTTCGCAGACCCGAAAGCCGGCTACCGCACGACGATCAGATACGCCCAGGCGCTGTCGTTGTCACCGTTGCTGGTATCGGTACTGGCGCGGACGAAGTCGGCTCGGATCCGGTAGTGGTAGCCGATGTCCGCGTTCGTCAGCCCGAAGGTTCCGGCGCCCTTGCTGGCCCGGTTGAGGATGGCGCAGCCGCTAACGGTATTGGCGTGCCAGTGGCCCCGGTAGTGCTCCTGGACCTCGAACTTCACGCACTCGCCGTGCTTGTTCGGCCTGACGGCCCCAAGCGCGTGCAGCTCAGCTGTGTGATGGAAGATCCGGTAGGTGACGCGGCCGACGCGATGACTGCGGTAATAGCCGCTCAGCGAGTCGGATACTGCCGCCAGAACGTTCACCGTGCGGGTCGCGGTTCCCGCGGCGTCGGCGGCGTCGCCAGCGAAGACAACGCTGAAAGTGGTGCTGTGCGGCGCCTTGTAGCTTGCGCTGAGGTCGCCCTTGGAGTCCACGCTGCCCTTCTTGAGCAGCACCCCGGTCGCGCTGCCGACAGGCTGTGCGTAGATCGCGACGGTGCGGTTGGTTGCGGTCGGGCCGAGGTGAGCCGTGACATGGATGGTGGAGTCGTAGGCCACTTTTGCCGGGCCGCTCACCGTCAGTGCGGCTGGTTTGAGCGTGACACTCACCAGATGCGATGCAGTGGCCGGGGAGATCGTGTTCGTTCCGCCGTAAGCAGCCGTGTACGTGTACCGCCCGACCGCGGGCGGCGTATCAGTGAGCGTGAAGTCCCCGCTGGAATCCGTGCTGACCGTGAAGGTCTTGACCGAAGCACTGCCTGCGACGGTACGGGTGACGGTGATCTTACTCCCGCTTGGCGGCGTGCCAGTCTCCAGCGCGAGTTTGCCGGTCAGCGTTACCGGCGTACCGAGGAGGGCAGTCGATGGGCCGCTCTCGGTAAGCGAGCTTGATATCAGGGTGACGTCGACGGCCAGCGAGGCGGTGGCGGACGCGCTCGTGCTCGTTCCCGCATAGCTGGCGGTGTAGGTGTACTGACCAGGCGCAGGCGGGGTGTCGGTCAGCGTGAAGCTGCCGGTAACCGACGTGCTAGCAGGGAAGGTCTGTACGGCGGTGCTGCCTGCCACCGTGCGGGTGATCGTGATCGCGGTCCCGGCGGGCGGCGCTTCGGAGCCCACCGTGAGGGTGCCCGTCAGCGTCAGGCTGTTGCCGACGAGAGCGTTCGACGGGCCGGACAGGCTGAGGCTAGCGGGCGCCACCGTCGGGTGGTCGATGACCTGCAGGTAGAAGGCGGTCGGGCTGTTCTCGAGCACGGCAAACAACTGCGAGTTGTCGGCCGACCAGGCAAGCCCGCGCGCGGATACGTTGTAGGCCAGGTTGTAGGTGTTCAGCGCGGAGTCGCCACCCTGCTGGTAAACGTAGAGATTCGGACTGTCAGGGCTAGCGCCGCTGTAGATGCTGCCCGCCGCCACCTCGCCGTCGGAGTCGATCGCCACTGCATCGGGTGTTCCTGAGCTGGCGTAGGAGCCCTGCTGGCTGAGATCGGCCGTGCTGTAACGGAACTGCGCGGACGGAACATTGCAGGCGAGGATGAACTGCGAGCCGCCTGGCACGACGGCCAGGTCGTTCGCGAACGTGCAATTCTGCAGTCCTGGGGTGTGGGCGCGCACGGTCGCCGGGTCGACCGCGACGTCGTAGCTATCAACGGGAGCTGGCTCGATGCCCGGCTGGGAAGCGACCAGCACGCCGCTATCGTGCGGGTCGGCGGCGAGTTCGGGAACGTCATACCAGCCGCCCATGGCCGCCTGCGTCTCGAATGTTGGCGGGTTGGCCGACAAGTTGATGTCGCCGATCCCGCCAGTTCCGACGGAACCGGTGCTGTAGCTCACCCAGAGCTTGCCGCTCTGCACGGCGACGTCCTGCGGAGTGTTAGCGTCCCCGATCGGGTAAGAGGCCGTCTGCTGCAGCGTCGCGGTGCTGATCGCGCTTACGGCATGGTCGGCGGACAGGGCCGCATAGAGGGTGCTGCCGTCAGCCGATAGCGCTATGCCCATCACGCCATCCTGGCCCGTGATGGTCGCGACTTCCTGGCCACTGAGGTCAGTAACGATGATCTCGTTCAGGCTGCTGCTGCCCTGGCTGATAAAGAGGTGGCCGTGGGCGGAGTCCGCCACTATCTGGTAGAACCCCTTGATCGGCAGCGAGGTGAGGGAGTCGGCTTGCGCATAGCTAGCCGGTATAAGGCAGGTGGCCGCTGCTAGCGCGAACAAGGCGGACTGTATGAACCTCTTGGTCCAGTTACGCATGGGTTCCCCGGATTCGCGTCTTATTTGCCCAGAGCGAAACCCTAATGTGCGCGCGGACAAGTATCAATAACGGCGACAGACCGTGACCATCGAGCGTCGCGCAGCGCGGGCGCCCATGCCGAGAAAGGCGACGAACAGCGCGCTTATCAGGTTGGTGAGAAGCCCCGGCCGCCACGACTTGGCGGCCATTGGCACCGAACCGGGCGACCACCTCCAGGCGCCCATTGACAGCCGACTATCAAAGTGATATCAGTTTGATAGATGCGGCCCGGCCGCGGTCACGAGTTAATGGAGGCAGCCCGATGCAGGCATCAACCGAGAACATCACTTCTTCGCGACCCATGATCGTCACGACGACCGAGAACATCCCGGGCACCCGGGTGGTGAAGACGATCGGCCAGGTATTTGGGCTTACCGTCCGGTCGCGGAGCCTCGGCGGCAACATCGCCGCCGGCCTCAAGAGCCTTGTCGGCGGCGAGATCGGATCGTACGTCAAGCTCAACGAGGATGCTCGGCGTCAGGCGCTCGACCGCATGGTGCAGAACGCCGCCGCCATGGGGGCCAACGCCGTGACCATGATGCGCTTCGACTCCACCGAGATGGGCCGGACCATGACCGAGATCGTGGCCTACGGCACCGCCCGGATCATCGAGACGGTTACCGACGCCCCCGACTCCGCGAGCGCGCAGGGCTGAGGGGGCAGTCATGCACGCAGTGGAATGGGTGATCCTCGCTGTCGTCGTCCTCGGAATCGTTATCGCCATCTTCGGCTGGGACCGGTACCGCGGGAATCGGAAGAGCGCCGCCGCAGGCAGCGGCTCGGAGCCCACAAGCGAAGTGTTCATTGACCCAGCTACTGGTCAGCGGATGCGCGTGTGGTACGACCCGGCGACTGGCGACCGGGAGTACCGCGCCGAGTGAGCCCCGACCTGTGTTCGTCGGGGGGATAACCCCCGCACGAGCCGCGGGGTATTCGGGGCCCTAAGACGGCTGCTGGCCGCATGTCCCTTACGCCGCGAGCTTCCTAGCGTGTCTTACGGAGGCGCGCAACGGGCGTGCCCGGGCAATGGAGACATCATGATCGAGGTCAGTGGCCTCACCAAGAGGTACGGCCCAGTGCGGGCAGTCGATAACCTGAGCTTCACCGTCCACCCCGGCTCGGTGACTGGCTTCCTCGGTCCGAACGGCTCCGGCAAGTCCACCACGATGCGGATGATCATGGGTCTGGACCGACCGGACGCGGGCCGGGCCACTATAGGCGGGAAGCCCTACGGCGAGCTGGCCTGGCCGCTACGGGAGGTGGGCGCTCAGCTAGAGGCCCGCGCATTCCACCCGGCTCGATCGGCCCGCTCGCACCTCCGTGCGCTCGCCGCGGCTGGGGACATTCCAGACGCGCGGGTGTCGCAGGTCCTCAGCCTTGTCGGCCTCTCTGGCGCAGCAACCCGCCGGGCGGGGAAGTTCTCCCTCGGCATGGCGCAGCGCCTCGGCATCGCAGCGGCACTGCTTGGCGACCCACGCACGCTGATCCTGGACGAGCCTGTGAACGGCCTCGACCCGGAGGGCATTCGCTGGATCCGGGATCTGCTCCGCAACCTGGCCGCCGAGGGCCGGACCGTTCTGGTGTCCAGCCACCTGATCAGCGAGATGGCGATGATGGCCGACCACCTGATCGTCATCGGCCGCGGGCGCCTGCTTGCCGACACGACCGTCGGGGAGATGTCGGCAAACTCGGGCTCGCTGGAGGACGCGTTCCTCACCATGACGGCTGGAGGCGCAAGATGACAACCTCTCTGATCACGACCAGGCACGCGTCAGCCGCGTCGCCGGGGGCAGGTTTCCGCCAGGCGGCGCGGATGGAGTGGATCAAGCTCCGCACGCTGCGCTCCCCGTGGGTGACGCTGACGATCACCGTGGCGGGCGTGGCCGGCCTGGCCACGGCGGTCGGGGTGAACTCCAAGGACCCGCACGGGGACGTCACCAGCAACATCCTGGCCGGCGTGGCGCCCGGCCTGCTGGCATTCGGCGTGCTCGGCGCGCTGGTGATGACCAGCGAGTACTCCTCGGGCATGATCAGGGCGACGCTGGCTGCCATGCCGCGACGCGGCACGGTGCTGGCTGCGAAGACGGCGGTCTTCGGCCTGGTCGCGCTACTGATCGGGGAGCTCGCGTCGTTCGCGTCGTTCTTCGCCGGCACCGCTGCTCTGCCGCACAGCGTCCCGGCGCCGTCGCTCGGCGACCCGGCGGTGCTGCGGGCGATCCTGCTCACCGGTGCTGCCTATCCGCTGTTTGGTCTGCTCGGCCTAGGGGTCGGCGCAATCGTCCGGCATGGTGCTGCCGCCGTCGCAGTGGTGGTCGGCGGCGTGTTCGTGGCCGCGCAAGCGCTCGGGGCCGTCGCTCACGCGGTCATCGAATACCTGCCGATCGCGATCGTTGCGGGCTCGCTGTCGGTCACCAAGCCGGTCGGCCCGCAGCATATGGCGGACCACTTCGGTCCGTGGGCGGGCCTGGGCGTGCTGGCCGTCTACGCGGCGGTAGCCCTTGCCGTGGGTACCGTGCTCCTCGCCCGCCGGGACGCCTAGCGCGTCCCGGCCGGCAGCAGGGGACACTAGCCACATGAGCAACGAGCCCGCCCCTTCCGGGGATGTGCGCCGCCTGGCGGACTACAGGGCGCGCCCGGCCCGGCCCGCGGGCGCAGTCCGGGCTGTGCTGGCCGGGCCGTCCTCGGCCCGTGCCCGGCGTGAGCTTGCCTATGTAGCCGTCGGGGTTCCGCTCGGGCTGGCCGGGTTCGCGGTCATCGCGGGCCTGATCGGGGCCGGGGTCGTGCTGACTGTTTCGATCGCCGGCACGGTCCTCGGCTTCGTGTTGCTGATGACCGCGCTGCAGGTGGCCCGCGGATTCAGCGGCGCCCAGCGGGCCCTGGCCGGGCGCCTGCTCGGTGCCCGGCTGCCGCAGCCGCAGCCGCAGCCGTTCCGGCGTGGGCACGGTCCGCTCGGCCGGCTGGATGCGCGGCTGCGGGATGGGGCCGCGTGGCGCGGGGTGGCTGCCGCGATCACCGGGCTGCCGATAGCGCTGGTCAAGGTCCTCGCGGTCGGATGGTGGGCGGGGTCGCTGTACGACCTCACGATGCCGGCGTGGTGGCTCATATTCCGCAATCATCCCGGCGGCATCCATCTGCGCCCCGTCGACGCCGGCGCCCGGCTTGTGATCGCGACCTGGCCGGGAACGTGGGCGGCGGCCGCACTGGGCGCTGCGATGCTGCTCCTTGCGCCCTGGCTTGTACGGGGCATCGTCGTCACAGACCTGTGGATGTTCCGCTGGGTAAGCGGACCCGGCGCGATGGCGGAGCGGGTGGGCGAGCTTGAGCGCTCGCGGGCGGAGGCGGTCAACGAGGCGGCAGCGCTCGTGCGGCAGATCGAGCGGAACCTGCACGACGGCGCGCAGACCCGGCTGGCAACGCTGGCGCTGCACCTCGGCATGGCCAGGGACAAGCTCAGCGTCGGCGACCCAGCGGCGATCGCCGCGGCACGCGAGCTGGTGGACGTGGCGCACGCCGGGGCGCGGGAGGCACTCGCCGAGCTGCGGGATCTGTCCAGCGGCCTGCATCCCCCGGTGCTGGACAACGGCCTCGGGCCTGCCCTCGAATCGCTCGCGACGGCCAGCGCGATCCCGGTCAGCGTGCGCACGGACTTGCCGGAGCGGCCCTCGCCGGCGATCGAGACCATTGCCTACTTCTGCGCGGCCGAGCTGCTCGCCAACGCCGTCAAGCACAGTGGCGCCAACCTGATCGAGATCAGCGCCGTTGCACCGGGCGGCGGGCCGTTCCTGCTGGGAGTCGGGGACGACGGGCGGGGCGGGGCGGACCCGGCGGGTGGCACCGGCCTTGCGGGCCTGCGTCAGCGGGCCGGTACCGTGGACGGCACGCTCACCGTCGCCAGCCCGCCAGGTGGCCCGACCATCGTCACGGTAGAGCTCCCCCTGCACACCTGACATCGTCGGCCTGTCCGCGCCTGCGCGTCCGCACTCCCGCTCCGCTTGCCGTGGGACCATGGCGTGCATGCGGGTGGTGATCGCAGAGGACTCGGCACTGCTGCGGGAGGGCCTGGTGCGCCTGCTCGAGGACCGTGGCCACGAGGTGGTCGCGGCAGTAGGCGACGCCCGCGAGTTGCTAGCCGCCGTGGCCGGGCATCAGCCGGACGTCGTGGTGACCGACATCCGGATGCCGCCGACGCACACCGACGAAGGACTGCGCGCCGCGATCGAGCTCCGCGCCGAGCACCCGCAGGTGGGAGTGCTCGTCCTGTCCCAGTACATCGAGACCACCTACGCCGCCGCGCTGCTCGCCGGGAACGCCAGCGGAGCCGGCTACCTGCTGAAGGACCGGGTCGCGGACGGTGCGGAGTTCGCCGCCGCCATAGAGCGGGTCGGCGCCGGCGGGACCGCCCTGGATCCCGAGGTGGTGACGAAGCTGATGCGGGCGAGCCGGGCAGACCGGCGGGCTCGGGGCACTAACCTCACGGGAGCGGGAGGTCCTCGAGCTCATGGCGCAGGGCCGCTCTAACACCGCGATCGCGGCGCACATGGTGATCTCAACCGGCGCCGTCGAGAAACACGTCGCGTCCATATTCGGGAAGCTTGGGCTGCCGCCTTCCGAGGGCGACAACCGGCGGGTGCTCGCGGTGCTGCAGTACCTCCGCACGTGACGCCAAGTCCAGGTCAGCTGAGCAAGTCGGCGACGGCGGCGATGGCGGGTTCGATGGCTCGCTCGCGGACGTTGCCGAAGCCCATCACCAGCGCGGGTGGCGCCGCGGCGTCAGGGTTGCCGCGGTAGGCGCCGATGCCGTGCAGCCCGACCCGCCGTTCACTCGCCGCGGCGATCACCGCCATCTCGTCGGCGCCGGGTGGCAGCGGCGCAACAGCGTGGAATCCGGCCGCGAGCCCAGTGAGCTGGACGCGGGGGGCGTGTCTGGCGAACGCGTCGGTCAGTGCGGTGCGGCGGGCGGCGTAGACGATTCGCATCCGGCGCAGGTGGCGGTCGTACCGGCCGGTCGTGAGCAGGGTTGCCAGGGCGAGCTGGTCTAGCGTGCAGGAGCCGCGGTCGCTCATTTCCTTCTCGGCGGCGACCGCCGAGGCGAGTGCTGAAGGGGCGAGGACCCAGCCGAGGCGGACCGCGGGCGCCAGTGCCTTGCTGGCAGTGCCGAGCAGGAAGACCTGGTCCGGGGCCAGTCCCTGCAGCGCGCCGACGGGTTCTTTGTCGTAGCGGAACTCTGAGTCGTAGTCGTCCTCGATCACGTACCCGCCGCCGCGTCGGGCCCAGTCGGTCAGGGCGTGCCGCCGTGCCGGGGACAAGACCACCCCGGTGGGGGACTGGTGCGCCGGGGTGACCACGACAGCCTGGGCTCCGCTGGCCGCCAGTTCGCTGACCACGAGGCCTTGCTCGTCGACCGGCACGTAGGTGACGTGGATGCCCATCGCCAGTACCGCGCGGACCGTTTCGTCTGCCTGCGAGCTGCCGTAGCCGGGGTCTTCGAATGCCACGCACGTCACGCCGCTCTGGCGGGCCAGGGCGTGCAGTACCAGATTGATTCCCTGCGCGAAGCCGGTGCTGATGATCATCCGCGCAGGGCTGGCGGCGGCGGCCCGTACCCGGCGCAGGTACCCGGCGAGAACCTCGCGCAGCACGGCGCTGCCGCGCGGGTCGCCGTATCCCAGGTCCGCGGAGGCGGCCTGGGTGCACGCCTGTTTGACGGCCCAGGCCCAGTCGGTGCGCGGGAAGCTGGACAGGTCCGGTACGCCGGGTTCGAAGTCCGCGATCAGCGCCAGTTCCGGGGGCTGGCGGGGCGGTGAGGCGGAGACCACGGCCGACCCGGCCGCGGGCTGGTCGCCGGCCTGCTGGCCGCTGATCTCGGCCACCCGGGTGGCGGACCCTGTGCGGCTGGTCAGGTAGCCCTCGGCCAGCAGCTGCCCGTAGCACTCCTGCACCATGCCGCGGGAAATGCCGAGCACATGTGCCAGCTCCCGTGAGGACGGCAGCCGTTCCCCTGCGTGTAGCCGGCCGCCCCTGATCGCCTCGCGCACGCTCGCCTCCAGCTGGGCCCGCAGCGGCTGGCTGGCCGAACGGTCGAGCCGAACCAGCAGCTCCGGACTCAAACCGGACCACTCAATCGCCATGGAATCGGACCTTACCAGCGAGCCGGCTGGCTCCTACCGTGCGTGCTATGAGCACTTTGACGCAGGCGCAGCCTCGTACGGCGGCCCCGGCCCGGCTCCTCAGCGTGCCGCTGGCAGTCACGTTCCTGGCCGAGTTCACCTCGCTCACCAGCTTCTTCCTGCTGCTGTCGGTGATGCCGATGCTGGCGGCGGCGGCCGGTGCCGATAGCTCCCGTGCCGGGCTGATCACCGGGTCCCTGCTGCTCGGCACCGTGGTTGCCGAGGCCGTGGCCGCAGCAGCGATCAGGCGGTTCGGCTACCGGATGGTGCTCGCGGCCGGAGCCGTGCTGCTCGGCGCGCCGCCCTGGCCATGCTCGCACCCGAACCCCAGGCCGTCATGGTGAGCGTCAGCTTGGTGCGCGGGCTCGGCTTCGGTCTGTGCGGCGTGGTCACCGGCGCGCTCACCGCCAAGCTGCTGCCTCCCGGACGGCGCGGTGAGGGGCTCGGCCTTCTCGGCCTCGTCTCCGGCGTGCCGGCAGTTGTCGCGCTGCCGGCCGGGGTCTGGCTTGCCGGACACCACCTGGCCGCCGCGGCCGCGACGATGGCGGCCATTGCCCTGCTGCCGCTGGTGGCGATCCGCTGGCTGCCGGCCGGGCGCGACGCACGCCGCACCGCCCGCGGCAGACGGATGCCGGGCGCCAGCAGATCCGTGCGGATACCGGGTGCCGCGCTGCGGCTGCCGCTGATCTTCGCCGCCGCCACCGTCGCGGCCGGCGTGCTGGACTCGTTCCTGCCGCTCGCAAAGGGGATCCCGAGCAACCTCGCCTCGGCCGCCCTGCTCGTGCAGGCGATCACCGCCACGCTGAGCCGCTGGCAGGCTGGCAAGCGCGGCGACCGGTACGGTCACGCCCGGCTGCTCATCCCGGCGCTCGCTGTGGCGGCGCTCGGCATGGCCGCGATGATGCTGCTGGGCTCGCCCGTGGTGATCTTCGCAGGCATGGCGCTGTTCGGCGCCGGGTTCGGGGTGATCGAGAACGCGACGTTCGCGCTGCTGATCGAGCAACTGCCCGAGGCTACGGCTAGCGCGTTGTGGAATTTCGCCTACGACGCCGGGTACGGCGCGGGCCCGGCCGTCTTCGGCCTGCTCTGCATCCGCACCGGCTACCCGGCGGCGTTCGCCCTTACCGGCGCGTTGGTCCTCGCGGCAGTCCCGGTCGCTATGCGCGAGCGAAAGGCCGTGGTTAGCGTTGCACGGCCGGTGTGACCACGTCTTGAGCCAGGGTCACGTTGTTCTGGGTGATAGCGGATTTCGTATGTTCCGTCCAGCCGGGCGCGGCCGATGGCGTGGCCTTTGATGGCGGCGATCACGTCATCGAGGGTGAAGCTGGCTGGCAGGCCGGGGGCCTGGTCGAGGGCGAAGACCTGGAAGGCGTAGGCGTGGCGTCCGTGTGATCGTACCGGCATGGGTCCGGCCCAGCCGCGCCGCCCGAGCGCGCCTTTTCGGTGGCGAATTCCTGGAATGGGGCTGGGGTTGGTGAGGGCGGCACAGCGCAACGCCCGGCTCGACCAGCGGCTACAGGCCCTCAGCGCCGAAGACCGCGCGGTAATCGCTCGCGCCACGGCACTCCTCAGCAGCATCGCCGACTCATGACGGACCGTTAGGGTACGTCCGCAGGCGCGTCGGCGACGAGATCCGGCTCGTCGCCGACACCTTGCCATCGTATGCAGCGAGCGGGCGCAGCGCTCGCTGTCCCGGCACGGCGCGATCGGGGTGCTCGCAAGCCGGTCTTACTGGTCCGGTCTTCACCGGGCGGCCCGCCTCAACCCGACCGGAGCCGTCGCCACCACGTAGAAGCCCTGCGCAGACCTGGCACTGCTGATCCGGTCACGAATCGAGAAGCGCCACGGTGTCGCCGCCGCTTAGCCTTTGCAGGTAGTCGGCATCATGCCGAATCATGCGACGGCGAAAAGGGGAGCCCGAGAATGCCCGCGAAGAATTCCACCACCGACTCCGAAGGTTTCACCGCGGAGGAGCGTGCCGCGATGAAGGCGCGGGCCGCCGAGCTGCGCGCCGAGGGCAAGCAGGGCGCCAAGAAGGCCGACGGCCTGCAGGCGGTCCTCGACAGCATCGCGAAGATGGCGCCGGACGATCGTGCGCTCGCCGAGCGCGTGCATGTGACCATCACTGCTGTCGCACCGGATCTGTCGCCAAAGACCTGGTACGGGATGCCCGCCTACGCGAACGCCGACGGCAAGGTCGTCGTGTTCTTCAAGGACGCGGGGAAGTTCAAGTACCGGTACTCGACCCTGGGCTTCGAGGAGGCAGCCAACCTCGATGACGGGGACCTGTGGCCGGTGTCGTACGCGCTGCAGAAGTGGAGCGCCGTGGTCGAGAAGAAGGTCGTCGAGCTGGTGAAGGCTGCCGTCTCCTGAGGCTTGGCACCTGCACGTGGCGCTGCTCAACGATCAAATGAGTGCGTGCGGCGCCGACTGAACAACAGTCTCCGCGCGGGAGGAGTGCCCGAGCATTTGGCGGCTGGGCGGCTGCTGACGGCCGCGGTTTGGGCTGCAGGACGTCATGAACCCCGTAACAGCCCGATGGTGGTCGATCGATTCGTTAGTAGCGTGACCGGCGGAGTGAAGAGGCGAGCACACCATGACCTACAACCACGGCAAGCCGCCGACGCCGCAGCGGCAGCCGCGGCCACCGACGCCACAAGGCACTAGCAACCTGCGGAGCTTCTGGATCGTCTGGTGCACGATGTGGGCGCTCGGCTGGCTGCTTCTCGGCTTCGTCACCTTATTTCGCTCGTGGGTGCTGGTGCCGGTCTCCTTCCTTTGCATCCTGATCCCGGTCGGCTCAAGGCAGAGGGCCGTGCATCAACCGCAGTTGCCGCCAAGAAGGCCGCCCAGGACGCCACGCGCGAGGCTCTGGCGGCGTCCAGCGAGACCGGGTTCACGGAGCGACCAAGCAGCCGCTGGGCGAGTACCTGGCTCAGTGGCTGGCGGGCCAGAGTGAGCTGAGGCCGAGCACCCTGGCGTCGCACGAGAAGAACGTCAGGCTGCATATTACGCCGCACGTCGGCAGCATCCCGCTGGCCAGCCTGACCAGCACCCGGATTACTGCGCTCTACTGCCAGCTTGAGACATCCGGCCGGGCCGACCACCGCGCAGGCGAGGGCCTGTCAGCCAGGACAGTCCGCTACGTGGCCATGATCTCTGTCAGGACCTCGGCCGACCGCCGCGAGCACCAGGACCGGGCGTAGCGGCTAAGCAAGGCTGCGGTAACTGCGGCTGGCCTAGCTTGCCGGCTTGGTTACTGTCTCCGACGATCCCGAGTGGATCGAGTCAGCACCTGACGCCTGCGGCGCAGACTGACGCGCGAGGCGATGGACGGGCGACAATCAGCGCCTGGTCGTCGTCATCTGCGGGAACCAGATCGGCTGGAGGGAGCGTCTCAGAGCCGTGAGAGTCGGTGCAGCGAGCGTGGTTGACGGCCTGGAGCGCAGGAGCGCTCGGCGTCGCTGGGCTGCGCTGCTGGTGCTCGTTGCGCTGGTAACCGCAGCCGGTGGCGTCAGCATTGCGGGAGATGGGCAGGTCTCGGCCTTCTCTTGTACATCTGAGTTTCTCGTGGCTACGGTGCGGACCAACGAGTCGAGCTACGCACCTGGCCAGACGGTGGTCATCAGCGTGACCCTAGCCAACAAAGGACCAGCCTGCAGCATCCCGACGGGGTCGCCGTGCGGACCGCCGCCGCCGGGTGCATCCGCCGACAACTCGGCCGGCGAAGACGTCTGGGAAAGCGGCGCTGGCGGCGGTAACGTCACGTGTCCGCCCGAGCCCGTGACAAGCGTGTCGTACCCGGCGGGCTACTCGAGCACCCAGGACCTCGACTGGAGCCAGGATAAGTGCTTTCGCCAGCTCCGCGGCTCCCAGCTTCTTATCTGTCCGCGTACTCAGGTGCCCGCCGGCACATACCGGATCGTAGGCCTCGGCTACGGGACGTTCGCGCAGGCCACCGCCACCATTACCATCTCCAGCTAGACCCCAACTTCTTAGCTCCTACTGGCCTTGCTGCCCCAACGGCACGCCGCTGTCGCACCCGACGCTTACGCTGCCGGCCATGGTCCAGCGGGGGCACGTCACGCAATTGGCCGCAGCCTGGTTGAGCGAGCAGAAGCAGCCCGGCGAGGAACTCGGCTTGGGGGTAGACCAGCGGCCGGATAGCTGGCGGCTCGTGATCCGCACCGGCGACGTCGGAGTCACCGCCAGCTGCGGCCCGGACCCCGAAGACGATGTCATCCGCGCGGTCCTGGTCAGCCTTCTCGCGGACGCCAGGCAGCAAGCCGCGCTAGGCGCCGGCGTAAAGGCTCGCCGATACAGGCAACCTGAGCAATAACGCATGGGACCGATGGTCACCCGCCGCTGACGCTGTGACCTGCGCGGACGCTCCGGAAAGGTGCTGCCGATGCTCCGCCCGGTGCCGGGGTAGGCGTCCGAGCGCGACGGCTGCCACAGGTGCCCAATGGGACGCCCGTGCTCGTCCAGGTCGTTAGCCGCACGTCATGCCGGATAATCAGGTGTTCCGCGGCTGACCTTTTCGCCCGGCTGGTGGGAGGCGCGACGTCATGAAAATCAGGCCTCAAGCATCAGACTGGCATCACGGGCCGGTTGGCGAGCGAATCACAAGCCGCTCACCTGCGCATTCTGTGTGTCCGAGGGGGGACTTGAACCCCCATGCCCTTTTGGGGCACTAGCACCTCAAGCTAGCGCGTCTGCCTATTCCGCCACCCGGACGTGGCTCTGCCCAGAAGCTCAGCCGGCCTCACGATAGCAAATCCGGCGGCATCCGGCGACGTCGCTGCCGCCGCCGGGCCGCTGGAAGAGCCGGTTCCGCAGCTCAGGCATCCTCCGCCTGCGGCAACGGAGCGAAGGTGCGACGATGGCGAGATGACCGATAATGTCTCGCCCGCAGGCGCTCGCGGCACTGCCGCACAGGATGAGGTCGCCGTCCTGGCCAGCGACCTGATCAGGATCGACTCCAGCAACCCGGGTGACCACTCCGGCCCCGGCGAACGGGCCGCTGCCGAGTACGTGGCCACGCTGCTGGCCGAGGCCGGGCTGGAGCCCAAGATCTTCGAATCGCATCCGAAGCGGTCCAGCGTCGTGGCCAGGATCGAGGGTGCCGACTCGTCCCGGCCTGCACTGCTCATCCATGGTCACCTGGATGTCGTCCCGGCGGATGCGGCCGACTGGCGGGTCCACCCGTTCTCGGGCGAGATCACCGAGGACTGCGTCTGGGGCCGGGGTGCCGTCGACATGAAGGACATGGACGCCATGATCCTCGCCGTGCTGCGTCAACGACTCGCCGAGGGAAGGCGGCCTGCCAGGGATGTGGTCGTCACCTTCCTGGCCGACGAGGAGGCCGGCGGCAACTGGGGCGCCCGCTGGCTCGTCGACAATCATCCCGGCGAATTCGAGGGCGTGACCGAGGCCATCGGCGAGGTGGGCGGATTCAGCGTCACTATCGGCGGTAAGCGCCTATACCTGCTCCAGACTGCGGAGAAGGGCATGGCCTGGATGCGGATGACCGCTCAGGGAACGGCCGGGCACGGCTCGATGATTAATTCCGATAACGCGGTCACCGAACTAGCGGAAGCCATTGCGCGCATCGGCAGGCACGAATGGCCGGTGCGCGAAACTGAAGCCGCATTCGCATTCGCCGAGGAGGCCTGCGCCGCGCTCGGCGTCGAGTTCGACCCACGGGATCCGGCGGCAGTGATGGGCAAGCTCGGCTCGATCGCGAAGATGGTCGGCGCGACGCTGACCAACACCGCGAACCCCACGATGCTGGCGGCGGGCTACAAGGTAAACGTGGTACCGCAGGTCGCATCTGCCCAGGTAGACGGCCGGTTCCTGCCCGGCTACGAGGACGAGTTCTTCAGTGAGGTGGACGCGCTGATCGGACCTGGCGTTAAGCGCGAGCAGGTGCATCACGACATTGCCGTGGAGACGAGCTTCGACGGCGATCTAGTCGCCGCGATGGGACAGGCGCTGGCTGCGGAGGATCCCGAGGGGAAGATGGTGCCTTACTGCCTGTCAGGTGGCACGGACGCGAAGTCGTTCTCAAGGCTGGGCATCCGGTGCTTCGGATTCACGCCGCTGCGGCTGCCGCCAGAACTCGACTTCGCCGGGATGTTCCACGGCGTGAACGAGCGCGTCCCGGTCAGCTCGCTGCAATTCGGAGTCCGCGTCCTGGACCGTTTCCTTGATCTTTGCTGAGGGTGAGCCTGTCGGCGGCAGATTGCCAGCCGGAACCCTCCCGGCCGACGAGCTGGCCCAGGGCGAGATCCGCTAGCTGCCCTGACCGGGTCCAAGCCCACGCTGGCCCATAATGGGACGTATCCCCAGCTGCGCTCTGGCCTGGCGGATAATCATCCGCCGTAGCGTAGCCTTGCGGCTGCCGTCCGGATACAGGCGCAGCCGGGACAGCTCCCAGCTGCCATACTCGGCGTGATCGGTCAATATCCGACGTGCCGCGTCCCGTGAGGTGCCGCGCGG
Organism: uncultured Actinomycetota bacterium; assembly: GCA_963808215.1. Lineage (GTDB taxonomy): Bacteria > Actinomycetota > Actinomycetes > Streptosporangiales > Streptosporangiaceae > JAJYUU01. The sequence continues at coordinate 11,766 of CAWEEY010000005.1, read as the reverse complement.
CAGATACAGCACCAGGTACGAGTACTCCGCCATCAACACATTGTGCGCGCTCGGCGGGATGGTTCAATCACCTTGCGGGAATCTGCACCGGTAGCTCAGGGAACACGCTGACGCTAGCCGCAGGTTAACGTCCTTGGGAGGGAACGGGGTTGTACTCAGCCAGGCAGCTCGCCTGGCGGATGCTGTAATCCCTTAATGGAAAGGCCAGAGTGCCGGATGGCTGGCAGCTTAGCTGCGGTAGCCTCCTGGGCATTTGCTGGATATAGAGGTGGGACGAGTGGCAGCAGGAACCGAGAAATCCGCCGGCGCCCCGAAGGCCGGGGCCAACGGTGGCAACAAGCTGGTTATCGTCGAGTCGCCTAGGAAGGCGCGGACGATCGCTGGCTTCCTCGGCAAGGGCTACACGGTTGAGTCCAGCATCGGCCACATACGCGATATGCCGGATAAGGCTGCCGAGATCCCGACGAAGTACCGCGGCGAGGCATGGGCCCGGCTCGGCGTCGACGTGGATCACGACTTCGAGCCGCTGTACGTCGTCAACTCGGATAAGAAGCAGCAGGTCACCAAGCTCAAGCAGCTGCTCAAGAACGCCGACGAACTCCTGCTCGCCACGGATGAGGACCGCGAGGGCGAGGCAATCGCCTGGCACCTGATGGAGGAGCTCAAGCCGAGGGTGCCGGCGAAGCGGATGGTGTTCCACGAGATCACGCCTGAGGCCATCGCGCAGGCCGTCGCCTCGCCGAGGGACGTCGACCAGGGCCTGGTCGAGGCCTACCAGACCCGGCGGGTGCTGGACCGGCTGTACGGCTACGAGCTGTCGCCGGTGCTGTGGAAGAAGGTCATGCCGCAGCTGTCGGCTGGCCGCGTCCAGTCGGTCGCGGTCCGGCTGGTGGTGGACCGGGAACGGGAGCGGATCGCGTTCCGGCCTGCCCAGTACTGGGACCTCGAGGCCGAGTTCGCCAAGATCGCGTGCGGCCGAGCAGGCCGCGGGCGACGTCACCTCGTTCACCGCGACCCTGGTCTCGGTCGACGGCCGCCGGGTGGCGCAGGGCCGTGACTTCACCTCGGTCGGGGAGCTGCGCGGCGCTGAGGGGTCCAGTGACAATGGCCGCGGCCGGATTCTGCACCTGGATGGCGGCGCAGCCGCAGCGCTGCGGGACCGGCTAGCGGCAGCGTCCTTCAGCGTGAAGTCGGTAGAGCGCAAGCCATACCGGCGGTCACCGTACGCGCCGTTCCGCACCACGACGCTGCAGCAGGAGGCCTCACGCAAGCTTGGCTTCTCGGCCAAGTACACGATGCAGACGGCGCAGCGGCTGTATGAGAACGGCCACATTACTTATATGCGGACGGACTCGGTCACGCTGTCCCAGACCGCGCTAAACGCGGCGCGCGCTCAGGCCAGGCAGCTGTACGGCGATGAGTACGTGCCAGACGCGCCGCGGATGTATGACAGCAAGGTCAAGAGCGCACAGGAGGCGCACGAGGCGATCCGGCCTGCCGGGGACTCGTTCAAGACTCCGGCGCAGTCGGGCCTGTCCGGTGACGAGCTTCGCCTGTATGAGCTGGTCTGGAAGCGCACGGTCGCCTCCCAGATGAAGGACGCGACCGGCGAGTCGATCTCGGTGCGGGTGCTCGGCCAGGCTGACGTGCATGAGCCGATCCTGGTTGGCGTGTCCGCGCAGCGGCGCGCTGGCCAACGGGAGGACCGACAGCGTTCCCGGCCGGGAGGCCGAGTTCGGCGCATCCGGCAAGGTCATCAGCTTCCACGGCTTCCTCAAGGCCTACGTCGAGGGGTCTGACGACCCGGACGCCGAGCTGGACGATAACCAGCGCCGGCTGCCGCCAGCTGGCGGAGAACGAGCCGCTGAGGGCGCTGAACCTGGACGCGGCCGAGCACGCGACCCGGCCGCCGGCCAGGTTTACCGAGGCCACGCTCATCAAGGAGCTTGAGGACCGGGCTATCGGCAGGCCGTCGACGTATGCCTCGATCATCGGCACGATCCTGGACCGCGGCTACGTGTTCAAGAAGGGCACGGCGCTGGTGCCGTCGTTCGTCGCGTTCGCCGTGGTGACGCTGCTGGAGCGGCATTTCGCCCACCTAGTCGACTACGAGTTCACGGCCAAGATGGAGGACGCGCTCGACGACATCGCCAACGGTGAGGCCGAGCGGGTGCCGTGGCTGCGGCGGTTCTACTTCGGTGCTGACGGCGAAGAGGGCCTGAAGGAGATGGTCAGCGACCTGAGCGACATCGATGCGCGCGATGTCAGCTCGTTCCCGCTGTCCGGCACCGACATCGTGGTCCGGGTCGGCCGGTACGGCCCGTACCTGGAGCGCGACGGCCAGCGGGTGAACGTGCCTGAGGGCACCGCGCCGGATGAGCTGACGCCAGAGTTCGCCGCCGAGCTGCTGGACCGGCCGAGCGGGGACAAGATCCTCGGCTCGGACCCGGAGACGGGCCTGACCATAGTCGCGAAGGCCGGCCGGTTCGGCCCGTATGTCACCGAGGTGCTGGACGAGGACGCCGCCGGCTCGGCTCGGGCGTCAGCTAAACCCAGCACGGCCTCGCTGCTGAAGTCGATGGACCTGGACAGCGTCACCCTGGACGACGCGCTTCGCCTGCTGACGCTGCCGCGCACCCTCGGCGAGCTGGACGGCGAGCCCGTCACCGTGCAGAACGGCCGATACGGCCCGTACGTGAAGCGAGGCAGCGAGAGCCGGTCGCTGGAGTCCGAAGAGCAGATGTTCACGGTCACCCTCGAGGAGGCGCAGGCGCTCCTGGCCCAGCCCAAGCCGCGCGGCCGGGCCGCACGGGCAGCGGCCGCGCCGCCGCTGAAGGAACTCGGCGAAGACACCGCCAGCGGGAAGCCGATCGTGCTGCGGGAGGGCCGGTTCGGCCCGTACGTCACCGACGGCGAGACCAACGCCTCCCTACGCAAGGGCGACACGATCGAGTCGATTACCCCGCAGCGCGCGGTTGAGCTGCTGGCCGAACGGCGGGCCGCGGCGCCGGCGCCAAAGCGGAAGCCGGCCAGACGGTCGGCCGGAACGGCCGCGGCCGCAAAGGCAAGCACAGCCAGAGGCAGGCACCGCCAAGGCAGGCACAGCCAGGGCAGGCACGGCGAAGAGCCGCGCCAGCAAGAGCGGTAGCGCCGGAGACTGGTGGCAGCAAGACCGGGCAAGCCGCCAGTGCCGGGAAGTCGCGAACCGCCCGGTCAACGAAGAAGACTGCGGCCGAGGATGGCCAGGACGATTGAGCATGCAGCGCAGGCCAGGCTTGCTTAGCCCGCCGGATGGCTGTGGACTGGACGTACCTCGTTCCCGTCCGAATTGTGATGCTGGAGCCGGGGCAGCTTCACGCTGTCAGCAACCGTCTCCCGGTCCGACCTATACCCTGGCGCAGTGAACTTTAGATCCCCTTTGGGCGACCATGGCACCGGCGTGCTGTCGATCACGCCGTTCCGGCGGCTGTGGATCGCGCTGTCGCTGGCGAGCCTGGGGGACTGGCTCAGCCTGCTCGCCCTGTCGCCGCTGGCCGCCCAGATCGGCGGCGCAAGCAACGGCGCGTACGCGGTCAGCGGTGTCTGGCTGACCTCGCTGCTCCCCGCGCTGCTGCTCGGGCCGGTCGCTGGCGCAGTGGCCGACAAGTTCGACCGCCGGCTGAACATGATCATCGGGGACGTGCTCAGGGCGGCGCTCTACATCACCATCCCGCATCAACATGCTTTCGGCTTCGCTGGACACAGCGACGCCAACCAGCTGACCTGGATCTATCGTGGTCCAGTTCCTGGCCTCGGGCGCGTCGCTGTTCTGGGCGCCGGCCAAGGATGCGTCGGTGCCGAACCTGGTCCCGCCGGACAAGCTGGAGCAGGCCAATCAGCTCAGCCTGTTCGCCACGTACGGCACGGCGCCGGTCGCCGGAGTGCTGTTCTCGCTTCTGGCGGTCCTGAGCACCGCGCTCGGGCACATCTCGCCCTATTTCTCGACTAACCAGTCGACCTGTCGCTGTACTTCACGACGGCCATGTACCTGGTATCCGCGCTGACCGTCTTCATGCTCAAGGAGCTGCGCCGCAGGCCGACCGACAGATCTCCTCGCCGTCGGTGCTCAAGTCGATCTGGGAGGGCTGGCGATTCCTCCGGCAGAGCCAGGTCGTGCGCGGCATCATCCTCGGGCATGACCGGCGCTTTCGCCGCGGCGGGTGCCGTTGTCGGGCTCGGGCCGTCCTACATCAAGAACATCCTGGCAAGGCGGCAGCGCGGGTTGGGGCGCTGTGTTCGCGGCGCTCTTCTTCGGGCTGGCGCATCGGGATGTTCCTCGGGCTCCGGGTGCTGCGGGGTTCTCCCGGCGGCGCCTGTTCGGCCTTTCCATCATGTCGGCGGCGGTTCCGCTGGCGGTCATTGCGCTGATCCCCAGTCTCGTCCTGACTGTGATCCTGCACCGTTGTGCTCGGTGCCTGCGCAGGAGTTGCCTACGTGACCGGATACACGGTCATCGGCCTGGAAGTAGGCGACGAAACCCGCGGGCGCACGTTCGCCTTCCTGCAGTCCGCGATCCGGGTCATCTTGTTCGCGGTTATCGCGATCGCCCCGACCGCTGGCGGGCGGATTCAACTCGCTGGGCGCCAACGGCGGAACGAGCCTGCACGTAGGCGGTGTCGTCTACCGCAATGTCGGCAATAACCTGGTACTGCTGCTGGCTGCGGCTATCGCGGTCGTGCTCGGCCGGATGGCCTACCGGCAGATGGACGACCGTCGGGGGGTGCCGCTGCTGGCCGACCTTGGCTCAATATTCCGGCACGATCAGCGTCCGGCATGAACGGGGGGCAGCGCGTGAATGGTCACGGCAACAGCCTGAATGAGCCAGCCCCGGAGCGGCCGCGGCGTCCTGGCGTCTTCCTGGCGCTGGAGGGCGGTGAAGGCGCCGGCAAGTCGACCCAGGCGCGGCTGCTCGCGATCTGGCTGCGTGAGCAGGGCTACGACGTGGTGACGACGCACGAGCCGGGTGCGACGAAGGTCGGGCTGCGGCTGCGGGCGCTCCTGCTGGATACCGCACATGCCGGACTTTCGCCGCGGGCCGAGGCGCTGATGTATGCGGCCGACCGGGCAGAGCACGTCCAGTCCGTGATCATCCCAGCGCTTGAGCGCGGCGCAATCGTGGTGACCGACAGGTACGTGGACTCCTCGCTGGCCTACCAGGGCGCCGGCCGGCAGCTGCCGGTCAGCGAGATCGCTGAGCTGAATGCGTGGGCGACCGGCGGCCTGATGCCGGATCTGACCATCCTGCTGGACCTGTCGCCTGTGACCGGCCTGGGCCGCCGGCTCAGCTCGGCTGACCGGCTGGAGTCCGAGCCGGTCGAGTTCCACCACCGCGTACGGTCAGGGTTCCTGAGCCGGGCTGCGACCGATCCGGGCCGGTATCTCGTGCTGGATGCGATCAGGCCCGAGGCCGAGGTCAGCCGGGAAATCCAGCTGCGAGTGCGTGACCTGCTGCCGGACCCAATACCGCTCGCGGCGGAGGAGAATACGGGGTCCTTCCCGGCGGTGCGGGACTGAGACGCGGATGGCGCCATGAGTACGGCTGGTACGGCTGACCAGCCCGGCCCGGCTGACCTGGGTCGCCCCGCCGACCTGGCGGGCCCGGCGCCGGTCTTCGCCCAGCTGACCGGCCAGGAGGTCGTGGTTGACCAGCTGCAGCGCGCGGTGAACGCGAGCGCCGGCCGCGGCCTGGCTAGGCGAGCGGATCACGGTGGTGCCAGGGACAGTGGTGCGGTTCGCGGCGCGATGACGCATGCCTGGCTGTTCACAGGGCCGCCGGGGTCGGGCCGGTCGCTAGCCGCGCGCGCGTTCGCCGCGGCGCTGCTGTGCGAGCGCCGTGGCTGTGGCCAATGCCCGTCATGCCGTCAGGTCGCTGCGGGCACGCACGCGGACCTGCTGCTGGTCCGGCCGGACGGGCTATCGTACGGCGTTCGGCAGACCAGGGACCTGGTGCTCAAGGCGGCCGCGGCGCCGGTCAACGGGCACTGGCGGATCGTGCTGTTCGAGGACGCCGACCGGTGTACCGAGCAGGCCGCGAACGCACTGCTGAAAGCCATCGAGGAACCGGCGCCGCGCACGGTCTGGCTACTGTGCGCGCCGTACGCCGATGACCTGCCCACCACTATCAGGTCGAGATGCCGGCTCGTCACGCTCGTGACGCCGCGCACCGCTGCGGTTACTGAAGTGCTTGAGCGCGAGGGCGTGACAGCCGACCGCGCGCGGGCCGCGGCGCTAGCTGCCCAGGGGCACATCGGCCGCGCCCGGCGCCTAGCCACTGATGAGGAGGCAGCGCGCCGGCGCCGCGAGGTACTGGGGGTGCCGGGCCGGGTCAGCGGCCTCGGCGAGGCGCTCAAGGCGGCGGCCGCTCTAGTCAAGGCGGCGAAGGCGGAATCGGACGCGACGACGGAGGAACTGGATGAGCCAGAGCGGGAGGCGCTCCGGCGAGCGTTCGGAGAAGGCTCGACCGGTAAAGGCGTAGCAACTGCGCTGCGGGGCGGTGCTGGGGCGCTGCGGGACCTGGAAGAACGGCAGAAGTCGCGCGCGACCAGGCTCACGCGGGATTCGCTCGACCGGGCGCTGCTCGACCTGGCCGGCTATTACCGGGATGTGCTGGCAATTCAGCTTGGCGCATCGGTGGAGCTGTCTAATGAGGCCCGCGATGTCGAGTTGCGGCAGCTGGCCGCTGCGTCGGCTCCGGTCGACACGGTGCGCCGGATCGAGGCGATCATGCGCTGCCGGCAGCGGCTGGAGGCAAACGCCGCCCCCCTGCTCGCGGTCGAGGAGCTGACGCTAGCACTGTCGGGTCGGCGCTGACGCTAGCACTCTCGGGTCGGCGCTGGCGCTGCCAACTGCGGTTGAGCGGGGCCGCTATCACGGCGAGCAACGGGAGCTGGTAGCAGCAGGGATCATCAGCGCGTGACGAGTGCCGTTACCAGGCCGTACTGTGGGGCGGTGGGCATGATGATGGCGGTGAGCTTCCAGCGAAACGGACGGCTGTATTACCTCGACCCTGGTCCGTACCAGCCCACCGTCGGGACCAAGGTTCTCGTGCCCACCGACTCCGGGCCAGAGGTGGCGGAGTGCATCTGGGCGCCGCAGTGGGTCGACGACGACATCAGCGGGTTGCCGGTCTGCGCCGGGCTAGCTGACGAAGCGGACCTGAGCCGCGATGAGTCCAACCGGGCGCGCCGCGCGGAGGCCAGGGTCGCTACCCGGCGACTTGTCCGCGAGCACGCGCTGCCGATGAAGATCATCGGCGTCGACTACCTAGACGAGTCCAACGTGCTCACGATCTACTTCAGCGCGCCGCACCGGGTGGATTTCCGCGGGCTGGTCAAGGATCTGGCGCCCCGGCTGCGCGCCAGGGTTGACCTGCGCCAGATCGGGCCGCGTGATGAGGCCAGGCTGCAAGGCGGTATCGGGCCGTGCGGCCGCGACCTGTGCTGTGCCACGTTCCTGAAGGATTTCGAGCCCGTCTCGGTGCGAATGGCCAAGGACCAGGACCTGCCGGTGAACCCGCTGCGGATCGCCGGGGCCTGCGGCCGGCTGATGTGCTGCCTGAAGTACGAGCACCCGCTCTACCAGGACTTTCACGCCTCGGCGCCACGGCATGGCGAGCTCGTCGAGACTCCGGACGGCCCCGGCACCGTCGTCGGGCACAACGTCCCTGCCGACCAGGTCATCGTCAAGCTGGCCGAAGATGGTCGGCGAACGGCCTGCCCGAAGGCCAGCGTCTGCGGTTCCAGGAAGGCCTACGAGGCCATGCACGGCGGTGCGCGCGAACCTGCGGGCGACCGGTAGACTCCTCTCGCTGTCCGGTCCGCCGGACGTGCGCCGCCTTAGCTCAGTCGGCAGAGCGATTCACTCGTAATGAATAGGTCATCGGTTCGATTCCGATAGGCGGCTCCAGCCAAAACCCCAGGTCAGCGGCTATGCCTGGGAGCTGTATCAGGTAGCTGACCATCTTCTCCCTTTGCGGCGTTCCAGTTCCGTGCCAGATCGGCTAGTGCTCACCTGGCCTGCGTCCTGCAGTGCAGCCCGGACTTGATCGCTGACACCGGAGGCGAGCGCACGCTGACGGTCGTCCCCACCATGCAGGTAGATGAGTGCAGCGCGGGTAGTGCTGTGACAGGACCTCCAGCACGGCACGGTACCTCTGCTCGACCACATTCAGCTACCGAAGCATGAGCGGGAGCGTCACAGATCAAGTGGAGCCACCGTGTCGCACATCAAGCGGAGCCGGACACAGGCTCGGCGGCTAATTGGTGACGACTTCCGATACTCGGGGACCGCCGTTAACGGCCGCTTCGCCGACGGCGGCGAAGCCGTTGCCCCGCCTGGCGATGGACGGGTAGCCGTTGTCAGTGAGGGCAGGGTCGGTTACCGGCGTTCCGGTCGGCGCGCCGTTGGTGATCATCACGAATACGGCGGCGGAATTGTATCCGGACAGCCCTGCCGCCCAGCACGTGGCGCCAGCGCATTCGATCGAGGACCCGCCATAATAAACAGGTTGGCTCTCCGTGGCTCCCATAACGCCGTCGTCAAGCGTTACGACCATGCTGTTGCTGGTTGTTGCGTAGCAGGTGGAGGAGCTCACGCAGGAAACGCCGGAGAATCCTCCCGCGGTATTCAGCAGATCCGCCGCTTCCAGCTTGCCGCTGCTGGTGGTCAGGATGGCGTAACGTCCCTCACAGCCGCTGCTGCCGCCGCACCACCACGTGCCGACGGCCACGCAGGTTGCCCGCCAGCATGAGATGCCTCCCGGCGACTCGGCATCGAGATTGAGCGGCCCCGAGACGTGGCGCTGGCTGAGTTTCCGGCCGTTCCATGATGCGAGGTACCACTGCTGGTTGCCGTCCGCATAACCGACGGTGCCGAAAACCTCGCAGGAGGTCCTGCTGGTGCACGAGATAGAGCCCAGCGACACCCCTGCCGGGAGCCTCACCGAGGTCACCCCCTTCACACTGCCGACCGGGCCGATCTTCACCAGCACCCAGCTACGCTGGCCTTTGCGCGGCGGCCCCATGGCCCAGCACCCGAACCGGTTCGGGCAGCTCACCGCGACCAGGTTCGACGCCGACCGCGCCACGCTCACCCGTACCTGCTTGCCGCCCACCACCGTGACGACCTGGCCGGGGGCAGTGCCGCCGCCGTAGCCCACCGCCACGCACCGGTGCGCGGTCAGGCACCCGATCGCGTCCTCGTCCCCGCTGATCCGGTAATTGCCCAGTGCGCCAGCCGCAGCGGTCCGCGCTGCCACCGGCGCCGACGACCCGGCCCTCGCCGCGTCGGCCGCCCCGGCCGGGCCGCCAGTCACCAGCATGACGCCCGCCGCCAGCGCGGACACCAGCACCGCCCACCTCAATGCCATCCTCATCGCCGCTCCCGCCCGGATAAGCCACAGCCCCGCCATCACACCTGCGGCCGGCCACCAAAACACTCCCAGCCCCCTGTCGGCCAGGCAAGGGGAGGCATCCCCATCAGCGCACCCGCGGGGCAGTAGGCGAGCCAAGGCCCGGGCCCGTCAGACGTCGGCTTCCGGGTATCGCCGCCTGCATAGGTCTCAGCCGCCTGCCGCCGGCTGAGACACGCGCAGCAGCGAGGTAGGCATTGCGTCAGAGGTCCAGTCCTGGATGGTCCTTGTACGTGATGGCTTTCCGGGTCCAGCTTTCATCTAGGGAATTGTGAAGGGTAAACTGAGGCCGATCCGTAAAGGATCAAGTGGAGCTAGGCAAACGCCAACCACCGGCAATTGTCTACGCACCCAACGCTCAAGGCGGCCGCAGGCAGAACTCAGGCAGACACAATCCTGTTGGGCATTTGTCTCCGTGACAGTTTGAAGCACCACGCCGCCCGCGCGGGCAAGTGGAGGCGCGTTCCTTTGGCGTCCGATGCACTAAGCGGCAGCATGTGGTCGAGGTTGCCCCGCAGGTGCCATGCAGCTAGGAGGTGCAGTGCTGACGCAGCGGACGGTGCACCAGAGGCGGTTTTACTCTCTTCGCTGGGCAGCCCTGCTGATCCTCGGCCCACTGATCGGATTGATCGCTGAGTTCGTGGTGTTCATGGTCGCGGGAGCATCGAAGCCAGATGGGCCAGCGCTGGTAGCGTTCTTTGCAGTTTTGACGCTGCCCTTGCTGGGCATGGCGGCCTGGGTCGCGGGGCTGACGTTGCGGCCGGTCACCGTGACTCGGTCGGCCTTGCGGATCCCGAACGGGTTCAAGACCGTGGTCATTCTTCTCGATGATGTCGCCGGGGTCGGGCTGCTCTACCACAGTTTCCGTCCCAGGACGCAGTCAGCGAACGCCTGGTCGGTGTTCGTCTGGAGACGCAACGGATCGGTGCAGCGCGTGGGGACTCTGAACTGCCGGCGCGGCGCAGATGCTACGCCGAGCCAAATCGCCGCGAGCCGCGCCGGGCGGATGGCTAAGCGGCTCGATGGCAAGATTCGGGCCATTCAGGGATCTGCAGGCAGCGTGGCCACACTGGAGCTGCAGAAACACGCGAGTATCGGCCTTGCCAACGACATCGTGGCATTCTGGTCGCCGGACGGGGACATGGGCCCAATCCGGTACTGACAGCCAGCGAGACCCGCTGGATCAGCTGATGCCCGGCCAGCAACTCCGCCACTACTGTCCGTCGGACAAGCTGCAAAAGCCCAGGTCTGTCGTGCATTTCAAGCGAAGTCGATCTGCCGGGCATGCGCGGCATGATGAACGAGTACCACTACCGTCTGAGAAATCTAGGGTTCGTCGCAGATCAAGTGAGGCTAGGCAGCCGCTCTCTAGGAACCCGGAGCCACCTCGCTGGAAGACTCGGCCTCTGTCCGGCTCCGCTGCCTGTCGGGCCCACAGCCCGCCGCACACAAGGTCGGCCGCTAGGCGCTCTGCGGAAACCTTCAGGGACGAGGACGTCAGTTACGCCAGCCGGATCTGCCAGGCGGGCGGGAGCGCCGAGTTGCATGTGTGGCCCGGCGGTTTCCACGGCTTCGCGATGATTGCGCCCGATGCCGCGCTCTCACGTGAAGCGACGGCAGCGCAGCTGAGCTGGCTGCGCCGGCTGCTGGCCGGCTGAGCGGCTAGCGGTCTCCCGACAGTGGCTGGTGGCATGGTGTCAGTCGTAGTGGCGTAGCCGTGGCCATAGCTGGGCCCACGGGTGGCGGAGGCCGGTGCAAACGTAGACGTGGCCGCCCCATTCCTGGTTGTGGATGTCGTACGGATTGGACAGCGTGGCCGCCACTCGCACGTGGGTGAAGAACTGCCTGAGGTAAAGGTAAGCGGCGTAGCCGCTGATATCGACGGGTCCGGGCAAGACGGCCACCACGGTGGTGGCGCGGCTGTTTCCTGGCCCCCACCACCACTCGCTGTTCTGCCCGCTCACGGCGGCCGGCAGCCCGGTCCCCCGGCCGAGCTCGTTGATGGCGCCGGCTTCGCCGTAGTCGCCAGTGAAGATCACCGCGCTGGCGCGCTGGCGCGGCGGCAGCGACTTCCACACCCCGTCAACGGTCCCCAGGAACTGGGGCCAGCCGACGGTCTCGCCCAGGGTCGGGTTGGTCTTGTAGGTCCAGGCGATGTCAGCCGCCGGGAGCACCGGCAAGACGATCGGGACGGCCACCGCGGTGGTGAGCGCGCTGGCCAGCAGCAGATTGCGCAGCCGGCCAGGCCGCGCCTGCAGCCATGCGTCGATGGCCACGGCGCCGGCGGCGAGCAGGTATACGTATGCCGCGCCCAGGTA
>CAWEEY010000004.1:0-180596 GCA_963808215.1 uncultured Actinomycetota bacterium | reverse complement strand
TCGCCGCCGGGGAGGCGGTCGCCATCATGGGACCCTCCGGCAGCGGTAAGTCGACCCTGCTCAATCTCGTCGCCGGCCTCGACCGGCCGACTCGCGGCGCGGTCGCTGTCGGCGGGAAGCGGATCGACAAGATGACCGAGGCCGGAGTAGCCAGGTTCCGCCGCCAGCAGGTCGGCATGATATTCCAGTTCTTTAACCTGCTCGACGACCTGACCGTCCTCGACAACGTGCTGCTTCCGGCCCAGCTCGCCGGGGTGCGCAGGGCCGACGCCAGGGCGCGGGCCGGCGAGCTGCTCGCCGCCCTGCGGATCTCCAAGCATCAGCACGCGTACCCGGCCCGGCTGTCCGGCGGTGAACGGCAGCGGGTGGCGATCGCCCGGGCGCTGGTGAACCGCCCGGCGCTGCTGCTCGCCGATGAGCCGACAGGCGCGCTGGACACCGAGGCCGGCGACCAGATCGGTGAGGTGCTGCTCGACCTCAACCGTGCTGGCCAGACGCTGCTGCTCGTCACCCACAACCCGGAGCTGGCGGCTCGCTACGCCAGCCGGACCGTGCAGCTCGTCGATGGCACGATCGCCGCCGACGTCATGAACGGGGCACAGCGATGATGCGCTGGCGGCCGGGCGCGGTGGCGGTCGCCGCCCGCGGGGGCGTGGCGCGGCGCCGGGCAACCACGGTCGTGATCGGCGTCGTCGTGCTGGTGTCGACCGCCGCCTGCACGCTTGCCCTCGGCCTCGTTGTCGACTCCAGGTCACCGTTCGACGCCGCGTTCGCGGCGCAGCGCGGCGCTCATCTGGCGGTCACCGTCGATACAAGCCTGGCAACTCCGGCACAGCTAGCAGCGACCGGAAGGCTGCCCGGCGTCACGGCGCTGTCCGGTCCGTTCGGCGAGGTGACGGTCAATCCGGTGATTGGAGGTGGCCCTGGCGGGGGCGGCTACAGCGCGCCGCCGATCACGCTCGTCGGCCGGCCCTCGCCCGGCGGGCCGGTCGATGACCTGACTCTCATTCACGGCCGCTGGCCGCAGCGACCCGGCGAGTTCGTGCTGTCCAGCGACTCTGGCCTTGGCCTGGCGATCGGCGCGCACATCACCGCCCGCGGCGTGGCCGGGTCCCCGGTGCTGACCCTCGTCGGTGTCGCCAACTCCGTGGGCCAGTCCGCGGATGGCTGGGTGCTGCCGGCCGAGGTCGCGGCACTACGCGCGACGGACAACCCGGCGACCGCGCAACTCCTCTACCGGTTCGCCTCCGCCGGCACCGCCGGCGCGCTCCGCGCCGACGTCCGCACACTGGCCAGGTCGCTGCCCCGCGGCGCCATCGTGGCGACGCAGTCGTATCTGGCCGTCCGGCAGCAGGAGGACACCGGCATCGCGCCGATCGTCCCGTTCGTCGTCGCCTTCGGCCTCATCGGCCTGGTGCTGTCGGTGCTGATCGTGGTCAACGTCGTCAGCGGCGCGGTCGTGGCGGGCTACCGGCGGATCGGGGTGCTGAAGAGCATCGGTTTCACGCCCGCCCAGGTGGTCGTGGCCTACGCCTCCCAGGTCGCGGTGCCAGCCATGGCCGGCTGCGTTGCCGGGGTCGTGGTCGGCAACGTGCTGGCCGTGCCCGTGCTCGGCCGGACCGCGAGCGTCTATCAGGTCGGCGCCCTGGCCGTGCCTCCCTGGGTGGATGCCACCGTCCCAGCCGGGATGTGCTGCCTGGCCGGGCTCGCGGCGATCGTGCCCGCTATCCGGGCCGGACGGCTCAGCGCCGTCCAGGCGATCGCGACCGGTCGCGCTCCGCTGCAGGGCCGCGGGTATGCCGCCCACCGGCTGCTCGCCAGGCTGCGGCTCCCGCGGCCGGTGACCATCGGGCTCGCCGCGCCGTTCGCCCGGCCAGCACGCACCGCGGTCATGCTCGCGGCCGTCCTGCTCGGCGCCACCACCGTCACCTTCGCGGCCGGCCTGACCGGATCGCTGAATCGCGTGGTGGTCGGCCAGTCCCACTCGCAGGCCGAGCCGGTGCAGGTCTACCTGCCGTCGGGCACTACGGCCCGGCCAATTACCTCGGTCCGCGGCCACCGCGGGCCGCTTCCGGTGGCGGCGCAGGAGCGGACGATCGAGGCCGCGCTGCGGGCGCAGCCGGCGCACGCTCCGGTACGTGGCCGAGGCGGACCAGCGGGTCAGCATCGCCGGGCTGACCGGTCAGGTCGACGTCACCGCGTTCCGCGGGAACGGGCAGTGGACCGGGTACGACATGATCAGCGGACACTGGTACACCGGGCCCGGCCAGGCGGTCGTTCCGACCAATTTCCTGACCGTCACCGGCACGGCGGTCGGTGACACCGTCACCGTCGAGTTCGCCGGCCACCAGATCCCCGTGCGTATCATCGGCGAGGTCTTCGACACCAGGACAACCGCGGCCTCGCCATGCTCACGGACTTCCAGACGCTGGCGGCGGCTGACCCGGGCCTCACCCTCGCGACGTACGACGTGGGCCTCCGGCCGGGCACCGATCCGCACGCGTACGCGGCCAGCCTCGGCCGGTCGCTCGGGTCAGGCAGTTCCCTCAGCCTCAACACCAATGACCCGTTCTTCCTGACCCTGACCGCCCTGATCGCGCTGCTGACCCTGCTGCTTGCCGTGGTAGCCGGGCTGGGCGTCCTCAACACCGTCCTGCTGCACACCAGGGAGCGGGTCCACGACCTGGGCATCTTCAGGGCGGTCGGAATGACGCCGAGGCAGACCATCGTCATGGTCATCTGCTGGGTCGCCGGGACCGGGCTCGCTGCCGGGCTTGTCGCCGTGCCGGCCGGGATGGCCGTGCACCGGTACGTGCTCCCGGTGATGGCGCACGCCGCGGCCACCAACATCCCGGCCAGCTACATCGCCGTCTACACCGGTCCCGAACTCGCGCTGCTCGCCCTCGCGGGCCTCGTGATCGCCGTGGCCGGGGCGCTGCTGCCCGCCGGCTGGGCAGCCCGGGCCGCTGCGGCCACGGCGCTGCGCGCCGAGTGATGCGCACGCCATGGCGGCGAGCGGTGGGACAAAGCCAGCGTCGCCAAATCTGATGACCGCCTACGTGATCCTGCAGGATCATCCCCTGTCTGCAGGGGGGTCGCGTCCGGATATCACGGTCGAGCCGTCGGATGCAGCCGCCTACCCGTCGCAGGCTCGCGACAGCGACACGATAGTGGCCATCGCCGCCGGGGAGGCGATGGCCGAGCGCCATGCGCTGGAGGCGCTGCTGCCGCCGTCGACCGACAACACCGCCGGGCAGGCAGAACCGCGAGATCGAGACGACCCCGCGACCGCGCCTGTCAGTGAAGCTCGCGTACTGGCCTACACCTGCCGATGTCCGCATCCACTGACGCTCAGAGAGGAGACTTGCCATGTTCGCTTTCGCATCGCTCAACTTCAGGTTCTCGAGAATGCTCGCGGGGTTGCTGCTGGCGGGGTTGCTGCTGGTAGCGGCGGTCGCGACCTGGTTCATCGCGAGCGGGCCCGCTCCGCGGGCGACGGGCCCGGCTCCTCCGACGCGTGCGGGCGCCGCGCTGCCGGCAGCGCGGACCGTCTCATTGCAGACACCGCCTCTAACCGGTCGGTTTCCCGTCGGCACGATGTCGCTCCGCCTCACCGATCGCTCGCGGCGGGACCCGTCGTCGCCGTCGGGCGTGCGAGAGCTGATGGTTCAGTTTTGGTACCCGGCTCAGTCGACTCGGGGTCACGCGGTTGCTCCGTACATGCCCGCGCAAGTCGCACAGCTGGTCGAGCGCTACTACCGGATCCCGGACCATCTGTTCGAGCGGTTGCGGACCCGCGCGTACACCGACGCTCCGATCACCCCGGGGCGTCACGCAGTACTCCTGTACTCGCCGGGACTCGGTGACATGCGCTCCGATGACACGGCGCTGGAGGAGAACCTTGCAAGCGACGGCTTCGTGGTGGTCGCGATCGACCACACTCATGAGGCACAGTGGGTGCAGTTCCCGGATGGGCGGATCGTTCCGTGGAGCGTGCCGTACACGTCGAGCAGTCCGTACGGGTTCACGCCGGCGGTGGCGCGTCGCCGGGTCAAGGATCTGCAGTTCGTCGTCGCCGAGCTGTCAAAGCTGGATCGCGGAAATCCGGTGCTGCGCGGCGCGCTCGATCTCGCGCGGGTCGGGGCGTTCGGGTTCTCGCTGGGCGGCTCGACCGCGGCTAACGCGATGAAGACCGACCCCGAGATTCGTGCTGGCGCCGACCTCGACGGGGCGATCCACGACCCAGTGCTCGGCAGCGGACTCTCGCGACCGTTCATGATCATGCTCGACCCACGCGCGTTTGCGTACTTCCGGCCCTTCGTACGTCGATTGACGGGGCCGTATCTCGTGCTCCAGCTCGACGCGAGCCGACACGATGCGTTCACGGACGGCGTATGGCTATCGGTTCTCGTGCGGCTGGTCGCGCCAAGATTGGCCGCGGCGCCCGCACCGGGCTCGGTGAACGCGTCGGCGGCGGTCGGCGCCGAAAGCGCATACCTCGACGCCTTCTTCGAAACCTATCTCGATGGGCGGCCATCAAGCCTGCTCCCTGGGCAGTCGCGAACGCATCCGGTGGTCAAGGTCGTCGCCCGCCGCGGGTGACAGCCCACGGCTCCCATCCGGCCTGGCTGTCAGCGTGCGCGGCGGACGGCAGGGCCGGAACGCCAGCTCCGCAGCGGTAGGTCACCTCGACCCGGACTACTTCGTCCCGGCTGGCACGGTCACCGTGACGACGCCGCCCTGGCATAGGCGGGCCGGCTGTCGCCTGTGTGACTATGCCCTGCTCGTAGGCGGGCAGCGCGGGCAGCGCGTCTGCGCGGTGCCACCGCACGTGCTGGAACTCGCCGTCACCTGGCCTGGGCTGGCCGCCTGTGGCAAGGCATCGGAAGGTGATGCCGAGGTGCTGCGTAAAGTCGCCGCTGTCGTAGATGACTAGCCCGGAGACGTGACTGAGGTGAGCGCTTCGGGCACGGCGATAAGGCCGGTCTCTTCGTAGCATTCGCGCACGGCTGCGTCGGCTGGCTGCTCGCCGCGGTCGATAACGCCGCCGGGAATTGTCCAGGTCTGGCTTCCTGGGTAGCGGCCCAGGAGGACGTGGCCGTGGTCATCGATCGTGAGCGTCCGGCGCCGTCGTCCGTTTTGACCGGCGTGGCATCGTCTGCCTGCGCACAGGGCAGCCGACCTGAGCAGAGCTGCGCAGGCCGGCTGGACGTGCTCGGATTATGGATAACTGGTCACGTCGGACGGAGTGGTGTTAGAGGGCGTTGCGGCTCCTGTCTCGTTGATGACGTGCTCGATGACGCCGACTCCCCCCAAGGAGACCGTGAGGATGTCGTGGAACTGGACGCCGGCTATCGGGAGCCTCGAACGCGTGGTCCGCGACCACCGCCGGGTTGACATTGAAGTAGCAGTAACTGCCCAGACCGTAGGCCTGGTGGGTGGTGACGTTCGGACCCACCTTGTAGGCGGCGTACCCGTCGGACGACCCGTTCATCCAGGCGGCCTGGTTCGGCGGGTCATAGGGCATCTCGTTCTGGAAGAAGATGGTCTCGCCGCCATTGCCAACCATTGCACCTCGTACTTCTGGTATGCTCGACGAACAGGCCGGTCGCCAGCACGTTATTGCCGTTGACGACGAGGCCGTGGGCCGCGGTGTTGACGGTCCAGCCGACGGTGCCCGCGTTGCCGTGGTCAGCGCGCCAGGCCCAGATGTCGTTGATGAGCGTGTTGTTGGCGTTCACGATCAGGCTGTTCGTCGCCTGGCCGGCGATATCGCCGCCGATCCGGAAGAACGTGTCCTGGACCGAGATCGGGTTGCTCGCGTGGCTCGCCGTCGAGCCTGGCGGGCCGACGGTCAGCAGCGCCTGGGAGTTGGTCGTGCCGGCGTCGAACAGCAGGCCCTGGATCCGGACCCCGTCTACGTCAGCGACCTGCATCGTGTTGACGCCACCGGTCGGGATCAGGGTCGGGAACCCGATGCCGAGCACTACGGTGTTGGGGTTCGTCACGTTGAGCGTCTGGTTGATGTTGTAGACGCCGGGGGTGAAGAACAGGTTGCAGCCTGCGGCCAGCGCGGCGTTCATCTGCGCCGCCGTGTCGGACGGCGTGGCGACGAAGAACTGGCTCATCGGCACCGAGGTGCCGGGCGTCGAGCCGCTGGCCCAGCTCGGGCCGGACGCGTTGGTCCGCAGCGACGGCAGGAAGACGTTGTAGTTGCCGGACGGTCGACGTACAGGTACGGCATGTCCCGCGACACCGGGGTGGTGGCCAGCGTCGTCATCGGCGGGCTCGGGAAGCTCTGTGCCGGTGCGCCGGTCACGCCGGAGAACACCATGTTCCAGACCGAGCCGCTCCAGCTGCCGAAGTTGCTGTCCTGGGAGTACCACTGCTGCTGGGACACGCTGGAGACCTGGCCAGTGACCTTGGTGTCGGCGATGTAGCCGCCGCTGGCGTAGCCGTTGCTGGCCGGGTACAGCTCCAGCCCGCCGTGGACGTGATCCGCTCGGAACGGCCCGGCCTGGGCCACCGCCCAGCGGTCGCTCCCGGCGGACGGGTTGATCGTCATGTTCTCGGCGGAGCGCCAGAAGTTTCGTGGCGTTGCCGGTGCCGTCGAACGAGTCGACCGTGACGTCACCGTTGATGATGACCTCGTCCGGGTTCTGGCCGAGGCCCGGACGGAGGTGTAGTAGCCGACGTTGGCCTCGTCCGGTGTAGGTGCCCGGCTTGAAAGCAGGGCGTAGCGCTGGGTGCCGAACTGGTTGAGCTTCTGCGTGTTGAACACGTTATTCAGCGTGGTCTGGATGGTGGCGGCGGACATGCTCGGGTCGAAGATGTAGACGTTCGGACCGAAGTTCGGCTGTGTTCGACTGGCCGGTGCAGCCGGGGCCGATGTTGCCGGTGACGGTCCAGGTGAAGGTGGCGGAGCCGGCTGGCGCCGGTGGTGTCGGTGGCGGTCACGGTGACGTTCGAGGTGCCGGCCGTGGTCGGGGTGCCGGTGATCAGCCCGGTGGCGGAGCTGATCGACAGCCCGGCGGGCAGCCCGGTCGCGGTGTAGGTGAGGGTCTGCCCGGACGCGGAGTCGCTGGCGCGGATCTGCAGGCTGGCCGCGGTCCCCACGGTGCCGGTCTGGTTACCGGGGCCGGTGACCGTGACGGTGTTGCCGGTGCTGCCGCTGGGGGCGATCTCGATCCCGTTGACCTGGGCGTTGTCCTTGACGGTGACGAACTGGATGGTGACCGTCCCGGTGCTGCTCGCCGTCGCGGTGAACGGCTCGATCACCGCCGATGTACTCCCCGCCGGCGGTGGCGAAGATGTCGAAGTTGGTCAGCACCTGCGTCCCGTTGATCAGCACGTTGAAGGTCCGCGACCCTGCCGTCGTCCAGTACTCCTCGGCGAAGTGCAGCCGCACCGTGTAGCTCGCGCCCGCGGTCAGGCCGGGGATGGTGTAGGTGAAGTTGCCGTACCGGTTGTGCTGGTAGACCGACTGCGGCGCGGGATTGGTCAGCGCCGGTCGTGGTGATCGCGTGCGTGGTGGCCGAGGTCGCGCCGCCGGTGAAGTCCTCATCGGCCACGAACGGCGCCGCCGCCGGACCGCCAGCGGAGATATCCACGCCGCCGGAACCGGAACCGGAACTCACGGTCCAGGTGAAGGTGGCGGTCCGGTGGCGCCGGTGGTGTCGGTGGCGGTCACGGTGACGGTCGAGGTGCCCGCCGTGGTCGGGGTGCCGGTGATCAGCCCGGTGGCGGAGTTGATGGACAGCCCGGCGGGCAGCCCGGTCGCGGTGTAGGTCAGGGTCTGCCCGGACGCGGAGTCGCTCGCGCGGATCTGCAGGCTGGCCGCGGTCCCCACGGTGAGGCTCTGGTTACCCGGGCCGGTGACCGTGACGGTGTTGGCGGTGCTCCCGGTGGGGTCGATCTCGATGCCGTTGACCTGGGCGTTGTCCTTGACGGTGACGAACTGGATGGTGACCGTCCCGGTGCTGCTCGCCGTGGCGGTGAACGGCTCGATCACCGCCTTGTACTCCCCGCCGGCGGTGGCGAAGATGTCGAAGTTGGTCAGCACCTGGGTCCCGTTGATGAGGACGTTGAAGGTGCGCGACCCGGCCGTGGTCCAGTATTCCTCGGCGAAGTGCAGCCGCACCGTGTAGCTCGCGCCCGCGGTCAGGCCGGGGATGGTGTAGGTGAAGTTGCCGTACCGGTTGTGCTGGTAGACCGACTGCGGGCGCGGGATTGGTCACGCCGGTGGTGGTGATCGCGTGCGTGGTGGCCGCGGTCGCGCCGCCGGTGAAGTCCTCATCGGCCACGAACGGCGCCGCCGCCGGGCCGCCAGCGGAGATATCCACGCCCCGCCAGTGGCAGCCGCCGCGGGCGGCGCGGCACCCGGCAGGAGAGTGCCGGCGAGGAGGAGCGGCGCGACGGCAAGCATGAGCACTCTCCGTGCGCGAGCAATAACGGTGGGGCAGCGCGAGGTGCATATACGCTCCTGGAATGACGGCACGCCTAGGCATGGCCCGTCGGCCTTGGCGGAGTTGTTACAAGCCTTATTTAATGGCGTAACGCCATTAACCCAATCCGTCAAGGGGCCAGGACGCTCAGTCACGCAGCACCGCCAGGCGTCAGTTCACCCTTGCCGAGTTAATCGGCGGGCCGATCATGATCGTGCTGATGGCGATCGCGTTCCGGCTGTTCGTCCGCATGCGGCTCATTGACGCCGCTCGTCTGCAGGCCGACAAGACCATCTCGAGGTGCGCGCAGCCCGAGCACTGAGGCCTGCCGCACGCGAGCGCCCGCAGTTTAAGGACGATCGGCAGCACGCCCGGACCATGACCAGGGTGCTTGCCGCGGCGGCGAGCATGCCGTCGGCGGCTTGCGTGCCGCTGGCGAAGTTGTACAGGCGAGCAAACCGCCTGCCGGCGCGCACCTCACGCACCCGGCCGTCCAGGGCA
The DNA here is from genome assembly GCA_963808215.1 of uncultured Actinomycetota bacterium. Classification (GTDB taxonomy): domain Bacteria; phylum Actinomycetota; class Actinomycetes; order Streptosporangiales; family Streptosporangiaceae; genus JAJYUU01. The sequence goes on along the minus strand of CAWEEY010000004.1, from coordinate 171,651 downwards.
GACATCCTGGCTCCTAGCTCCAGCCCCACTCATCCTCGCGCTGCACCTTCTTGCCGCCTCCCAGGCCGCACAGGGACGGGCCGATGGTCAGCAGGATCGTAGGTCGGACTGCCCTGTCCCGTAGCGCACCCGGCGCGAAAGTCTGCGGCTGACGAGTGCAGATCGGAGACAGAAATGAACCGGAGTTCGCTGATTCCTGCTATCAGTCGGGGTCGGGTCCAGGTTGCGGGACGGCGGACCGCTTGTTCGCGGCACCGTCTCCTCGCGGTGCTGGCGGCGCTGATAGCGCTGTCCGCCTACGGCGGGGGCGCCGGGCTGATCTCCGGCTTGCTTGATCTCGGGGTCACCGCGACAGCCCGGCTGCCTTTCCACAGCCCGGTCATGGGCGGCTTGGCGCTGATCGCCGTCGTCGCCGGACCAAGTACTGCACTGGCCTGGCTTGCGGCACGCGGTCATCGCCGGACCGGGGACGCGTCGATCATCGCCGGCATCCTGCTAGTCGGCTGGATCCTGATCGAGCTGGCCTTCATCCGTGAGCTGAGCTTCTTCCACCTCCTCTACTTCGTCCTCGGCATGCTGCTGGTCGGGCCGGCGCCACGATCCGCCAGCACGAGGCGGTACGCCAATGCTGTCGATGAACCCGCAGCCTGAACCAGTACGCGCAGGTCGCGTCGCTGCGCCGCGCCCTCCTGGCGTGAGATGACCACTCAGGCCGGGCACATAATTAAGGACCTGCCAATGTTTCTCACCGCGGCCACTCGTGCCGACGGCGCACTACAGGTCGACCAGAGCGATCAACTTCAAAGCGCCACCCAGCCAGGTATGGTCTTGGCTAGTCAAGGCCGACTGCCTGCGAGCGGGCATCTACAGCAATGATTTGCTCGACAACCTAATCGCGAGTGAATCTCCGGCTATCGATGCACACGGCCGAGCACCACGAGGCGGCGCCGGCAGCAGCCGGGGCAGGGCAGTCGCCGACCGCAGTGTCGATGTTTTACAGGACCATGTTCTCGACGTCCATGTTGGCGGGCTTGCTCCCCGCGTAGCTGGCGTCCAGGTCCTCCACCAGCCGCCCGAGCCTGCCGCTGATGCAGCGCTGCACGCGCGTCCCGCATACCGACCCACCGGCGGCTGGCGCGCTCTGCACGATCAGCGACCGGGGATGCCACGGACTCGTCGCCGGACGCAGTGAACCCTCGGTCTGGGCTTCGCGCTCGATGGTCATTGCCCAACAAGTTGGGCCGCGTCAGAGGCTTCTCTAGGTCCACGGCCGGTCTATGACCGGTGTATGAAAGGTCCATCCGAGGTCGATGGCAGGCTCATCCGGCGCGGTCACTGCTTTGCCTGCCGGGTTGCGACACGCTCGCCAACCATGACGGGCGTGGCCTTGGCCTTCGGGCACGCAAAGCGTGAGGACCCGTTCTCGGGAGAGCGGTTTGGCATGCTCACGCTCGATCACGTGAACGCGCTTAGCGCGGCCGTTGCCGTCATCGGACCAGTCGCTAACCGGCCGCGGATCCCCAGCCCCTTCGAGGCCTCTCGGCCGATCGGCGACGCTACCCTAACGGTTAGGGGGTCAGCACCAACTCAGCACGCTATCGGGAACTGGCGGGAACCAACCAGGAATAACGGGCAAACGGCCGAATGCCAGAAACCCGAGTTCACGGGCCTTTCAAGATCCGCACCAGCGCCATGACCTGCGGTTATTACCGCACGTCAAGCCCGGTGACGGCCCTTCCGATGATCATGCGCTGGATCTCACTTGTTCCTTCAAATATCGTGAAGATCTTCGCGTCCCGGTGCCAGCGCTCGACCGGGAACTCGCGGGTGTAGCCGTTGCCGCCCAGGATCTGGATTGCCTGCTCCGTCACCCGCACCGCGGTCTCCCCCGCGACGAGCTTGGAGATCGAGCCCTCGGCATGCTCGAACGGAAGGCCGTTCCTGGCCATCCAGGCGGCGCGCCAGGTGAGCAGCCGCGCTGCGTCCACTGACGCCTGCATGTCCGCGAGCATGAAAGCCACGCCCTGGTTCTGGCCGATCGGGTGGCCGAACTGGACCCGCTGCGTCGAGTATTCGGTCGCGAACTCAAGCGCGGCCCTGGCGACACCGACGGCCATCGCCGCGACGCTCGGCCTGGATCGCTCGAACGTCTTCATCGCGGCCTGCTCACCAGCGCTGCCGCCGCTGGCAATCCGCGCCAGCCGGGCATCCAGCCGCTCCTTGCCACCCACCAGGCAGCGGCCGGGAATCCTGACGTCGTCCAGGATGACCTCGGCGGTGTGCGAGGCGCGGATGCCGTGCTTGCGGAACTTCTGCCCCTGCGACAGCCCCGGCGTTCCCGGCGGCACAACGAAGGTGGCCTGGCCACGGCTGCCCAGGGCCGGATCGACCGACGCCACAACGACGTGAACATCGGCGATGCCGCCGTTGGTTGCCCAGGTCTTGGTGCCGTTCAGCACCCACTCGTCGGTTGCCTGCGTGGTAGACCGCCCGAGTGCGGATGGCACCTACGTCGCTGCCCGCATCTGGTTCCGACGAGCAGAACGCGCCCAGCTTGACGTCGCCAGGGCTGCCGAACATCTGCGGGAGCCATTCGCCGATCTGCTCCTCGGTGCCGTTGCTCGCGACCGCAACTGCGGCCAGGCCCGAGCCGGTAAGCGACAGCCCGATCCCGGCATCGCCCCAGAACAGCTCCTCGAACGCTACGACGATGCCGAGGCCGCTCGGATCCATCCACTGGGTCGCGAAGAAGTCGAGCGAGTACAAGCCGATCTTGGAAGCTTCCTCGATGATCGGCCAGGGCGTCTCCTCGCGCTCATCCCACTCCGCAGCAGCCGGCCGGATGACGTCCCGCGCGAACTCGTGCAGCCAGTCCTGGGTCTGCCGCACGTCATCGGGCAACGCGAGCGAGAACCCGGTTGCGGTCTGGTCGGGGCTGCTCATGTCGCTCCCTCGGTATGTGTGCGCAGACCTCGCTGAACGCGCTGCCTGACGATCTTTGACGGGCAATCGCCTGACTAGTTAAGTTACTACCCAGTAATAGGAAACTCTATTCCGCGCACCGGCGACGTGCCACCGCTGCGCGGACCAAAATGCGCGCTTCCTTATCGACCGCCATTGACGGTCGCGTCTCCCTCATCGAGCTCATAACAACCCCTTGCGGCTTTAATCCCTCTTTGCTCCTAGAGCTACGGCCGTCCCGCCCCGAGGCATCTGTGCTGGTTGTGAAGGCGAGACCAGGAGATGAAGCATGCGTGCGCTGCCTGCCATGATGATCAGACCCCCTGCCTGGTTGCGAGAGGAAGCCGATCCGCATGGACCTTGCCACCTATGAACACCTCAAACTCGAGCGGCAGCCCGGCGGCGTCATGCTCGTGACGCTCAACCGGCCGGACGTGCTTAACGCCGCTCATGAGGCCATGCACTCCGAACTGGCAACCATCTGGGCGGACCTCAGCCGCGATGACGAGACCCGGGTCGCCGTGGTCACCGGGGCGGGCCGTGCCTTCTCGGCGGGCGGCGACCTCGGCATGGTCGAGCGGCAGATCGGCAACTACGACCTGGTCACCAGCATGCTCAGGGAAATGAGCGACCTGGTGTACAACATGGCCAACTGCGAGAAGCCCATCGTCTCGGCGATCAACGGCGTCGCTGTCGGCGCCGGGCTCGTCGTGGCGCTCCTGGCCGACATCAGCATCTGCGCGAACGACGCGCGGCTAGGCGATGGCCACGTGCGCCTCGGCGTAGCCGCAGGTGATCACGCCGCCATCATATGGCCGCTCCTCTGCGGCCTCGCGAAGGCGAAGTATTACCTGCTGACCGGGGAGATGGTGACCGGCGCGGAAGCAGAGCGGATCGGGCTGGTGTCCAAGGCTCTGCCGAGTGACGAGGTCCTGCCCGAGGCGATGAGGGTGGCGAACCAGCTTGCGGCGGGACCCCAGCTCGCGATCCGCCTGACTAAGCGGGCGCTGAACGGCTGGGTGCGCAACGCAGGCCCGATCTTTGATCAGTCTGCTGCGTACGAAATGCTCACCTTCATGGGCGAGGACATCAAGGAGGGACTGGCCTCGCTGCGCGAGAAGCGGGCCCCGCAGTTCGGCTGACGGCAGCTCAGCTGGCTGGCCGCGCCTGGCTCGCTACGGCGCACGCAAGCCTGCGGTGAACGCGGTCAGCAGGTCACGGCCCGCGGTCCAGTCGCCGATGCCGCTCGCTGAGTTGAGATGACCCTGCGCGCCGACGCTGACGAGCGGGATGTCCCAGGACCGGGCCAAATTGCGCGTCCCAGCGGGCGAGCAGTACGGGTCGTCGTCGCTGGCAACGATCAGGCCGGGCACAGGCAAGCGCGCGCGGGCGAGCCCCAGGAACGACGGGGCAGCCTGCCGCGGGAACGCCGGACTCGCCTCATCCGGCGGCGCGACGAAGAACGCGCCACGGGCGGATACCGGGTTCCGGGTCAGCCATTCCGCCGCTGCGAGGCATCCGAGGCTGTGCGTGACGAGCACGGGCTGCGGTCCTGACCGGCTGACCGCCGCCGGCGATCGCGGCGCACCAGTCATCCAGCTCGGGCGCTTCCCACGAGCCCGGCGCGATGCGGGTCGCATCTGGTCCCCAGGCTGCTTCCCACCGGGTCTGCCAGTGCTCGTCCCCGGAGTTGTCGATACCGGGAACAATGACGTAGCTCATCCGGGCGCCGACAGCTGCGCCTGCGGATCCAGGTTCATGACCACATCGTGCCCCGGCGCACCCGGACACCGCCACCGGTTAACTGCCGGCGTGTTAACTGCCGGCGTGCCGGTCCAGGAACTCGAACACGTCGGCCTCGTCCACGCCGGGGAAACTGCCGGACGGAAGCGCGAGCAGGATGTGCGAGTGGGCCCGCGCCGACGGCCACACCATGCCTTCCCACCGGGCAGCGAGCGCAGCAGGCGGGCGCTGGCAGCAGTCCGGGTCCGGGCAGCGCGACCCCATCCGGATCGTCGTGTCCCGGCCGCGGAACCAGCGGCTGTCCTCGTACGGGGCGCCGAGGGTGATGGCAAACCCTCGTTCCCGTCCTGAATCGATTAGCGCCGTGCACCAGTAGGTGCCAGATGGGGTGTCGGAGTACTGGTAGTACGGGCTGAACCTGTCGGCGGCCGTGAACACCTGGCGCCCGGACCACTGCCGGCACATCCGCTGCCCCTCGATCGCGCCAGTCGGATCAGCCGGGAACACAACGCCGTCGTTCTCGTACGCCTTGTAGATGATGCCGCCCTCGTCGTTCTTGACGAAGTGGCACGGGATGCCGAGGTGGTGCGTGGCCAGGTTGGTGAACCGGTGCGCGGCCATCTCGTAGGAGACCGAGAAGACGTCGCGCAGGTCCTCGACCGAAAGATCACGCGCGTCCTTAGCCTCCTGCAGGAACCTTGCCGCCGCCTGCTCGGGCACCAGCACGGCCGCGGCGAAATAATTTGCCTCCACCCGCTGGCGCAGGAACTCGCCGAAGTCTGCGGGTGCGGAGTGACCGAGCACGAAGTGCCCAAGCGTCTGCAGCAGGACAGCGCGCGGCGTGTGCATGCCGAGCGGTTCCTGCTTGAGGTAGATCCGCCGGTTGCGGAGGTCAGTCACCGACCGGGCCGAGCGCGGCAGGTCCTGCACGTAGCGGACCCCGAAGCCGTGATAGCTGACCACCGATAGCAGCATGCCCTGCGACAGCGCGCCCCCGGAGTAGCCGGCTGGTGCCAGCGCCTTGGCCGCGGCCGCCTCGATCTCGGCGAAGTAGTTACCCCGCTCGCTCATCATCAGCCGCAGGTCCGCGTTGGCCGCGCGGGCCTCTTCCGGCGTCGCGGTCGGCTTCGCGCGCTGCCGGCGCAACTCGGCATGCAAGGCAACCATGTGCTCAAGCACGTCGTTCGGCACCTTCGCACCGACGCGCAGCGGCGGCAGCCCAAGGTCCGCCACGACCGGATCACGCTGGGCCTCAGCCAGCGCGATCTCCAGCTGCGCCCGGCGGCTGGGCGGCTGCTTGCGCATCAGCTCATCGGCAGGGACCGACAGCGCCGACGCCAGCGCCTCGATGAGCGACAGCTTCGGCTCGCGGCGCCCGTTCTCCAGCAACGACAGCGCGGATGGCGCCCGGCCGACCCGCTCGCCAAGCTCGGCCAGGGTCAGCCCGCGCGCGCGCCGGATATGCCGGAGCCGCTGACCGAACAAGCCGAGATCTAGGCCGCTAACCGGCAAAGATCGCGTTTCTTCCTCTGTGAAATTCGTCACTTCTTCACTATAGCTAAATAGTCTCTGAGTTTCAGCCCCTAACACACTAGCGAGCTGGCCGCTGCCCAGGCAGCCTGACGGGTATCACCCGGGGACGGCACACCAGGAGGACTACCGTGACCGACAGTCGCCTCGAGGGCACCCTTAACGGCTCCACCCACGCGAACGGCCAGGGCAGCGGCCATCCGCTCGCTAGCAAGATTGAGAGCCAGGCAGCAGCGTTGCACCGTGAGTGGGCAACAGATCCTCGCTGGGCTGGCATCGAGCGCACCTACAGCGCCACCGATGTAGTCAAGTTGCGCGGCTCGGTACAAGAGGAGCAAACGCTCGCCCGGCTGGGCGCCGAGCGGCTGTGGTCGCTGCTGCAGGAGGACGGCTACGTCAACGCCCTCGGCGCGCTCACTGGCAACCAGGCGGTGCAGCAGGTCAAGGCCGGGCTGCGCGCCATTTACCTGTCTGGCTGGCAGGTGGCCGCGGACGCGAACCTGGCTGGCCAAACCTACCCGGACCAGAGCCTCTACCCGGCGAACTCGGTCCCGGCCGTCGTCCGCCGGATCAACAACGCGCTGCTCCGCGCCGACCAGATCACCTGGGCCGAGTCGCAGAATGAGGGCGCTCCGTACTGGCTGGCGCCGATCGTGGCGGACGCCGAGGCCGGCTTCGGTGGCGTGCTGAACGCGTTCGAGCTGATGAAGGCGATGATCGCGGCTGGTGCCGCCGCAGTGCACTGGGAGGACCAGCTGGCCTCCGAGAAGAAGTGCGGTCACCTCGGCGGCAAGGTACTGATCCCGACCGGCCAGCACATCAAGACGCTGAACGCCGCGCGGCTGGCCGCCGACGTCTACGGTGTGCCCAGCCTCATTGTTGCCCGCACCGACGCGCAGGCGGCGACACTGATCACCTCCGACGTCGACGAGCGCGACCAGCGGTTCGTAACCGGCGAGCGTACCGCCGAGGGCTTCTACCGGGTTCGTAACGGCCTTGAGTCCTGCATCGCACGCGGGCTGGCCTACGCGCCGCACGCTGAGCTGCTCTGGATGGAGACCTCAACGCCGAACCTGGACGATTGCCCGCCAGTTCGCCGAGGCGATCAAGGACATCTACCCGGACCAGATGCTGGCGTACAACTGCTCGCCGTCGTTCAACTGGCGCGCGCACCTGGACTCGGACACGATCGCCAAGTTCCAGCGCGAGCTCGGCGCGATGGGATACAAGTTCCAGTTCATCACCCTGGCCGGCTTCCACGCGCTGAACGAGTCCATGTTCACGCTTGCTCGCGGCTATGCCGAGCGCGGCATGTCGGCGTACGTGGAGCTGCAGGACGCCGAGTTCGCCGCCGAGGCTGACGGTTACTCCGCGACCAGGCACCAGCGCGAGGTCGGCACCGGCTACTTCGACCAGGTGACGTCGGCGATCAACCCGGACGCCTCCACCACGGCGCTGGCTGGTTCGACCGAGAGCGAGCAGTTCGCCGCCGCGCACTAAACCCGCCTCCCGGAGAGCTCTGGCAGTCCTCCCGCCGGACCGATGGCGGGAGGACTGCCAGAGCTCAGCGATAACCGGGCCGATGGTGGCCGATGATTCCGATCGGCCGGTGCAACGGCGCGAGCCAGACCTCTGAGCAGCCGGACGCGCCGCAGGCAACCTTGATGTGACCGCCGCGGGCGTTTTGCGCGGCCGCGCACTCGCAGGGTTCCCAGCTCAGGGCGACAGTGCCGGGCCGCCACGGATGACCAAGGCGGCACGCAGCGGGGATGGCTGACCAGATCGCTGGTTTGCTCTGCGACACCAGAGAATTCAAACACGTTTTCGAAGGCCAGGGAAGGCCGGGCGGCCGGTTCGTGAGCACGTAAATTGCTCCGTGCCATAGCCCGGAGGAATCTTCGTGATCAAGGATCATGACGGAGGCCGGGAACAGCGAGCTCTGCCATGGCGTTAAACGGCTATACAGTGTTTTCGCAGGCGAAAGATGGCTTATGGCACGGTGTATTACGTGCGGAACTGACCTCCATCCAGAGAGAGCCAAGAAGTACAACTACTGCATGGCGCCCGAATGCCAGCAGAAGAATGCCAAGGGCCTGACCATGGTGGCCATCGGCATGAACAAGGCCGCAGATGAACTCCTCATCCTCGATGACCGCACTCGCGAGGAGCTAGCCAGCGGCAAGTACCGCGATCAGCGGCGAGGCACGTTCGGTCCGCCCGCTCCCGCGGCGGGGCCTAGGGCACCGGCCGAGAAGCCGCGGTCGGCGCACAGCGAGCGCCGGGCGACCCAACCGCGAGTGCGACGGCCGGTGCGCCAGCCGTGGACGCGCTCGCAAGAAAGGCTCGCACTCCTCTACAACGAGCAAGGGCTGCGTCCCTCTGACATAGCCGGCAAGCTTGGCATCAGCGGTCATCTGGTGACACAGATCATTCTGGCGGCCAAGAACCGCGGCAAATCCTGAGTTCCACAGCACCGACACGCTAGTCATCGAGCTCGTCAATGTGATGCGGCCGCGTTACCGCCTGCGAGCAAGCTGACGGACCGCGACCCTGGCCTGGTTGAGCGGCTCGAGCCACGAGTAGGTGCGGTACGCGCCGCGCTCGACCAGCCGTAGCTTGGCGCCCCGCGCACCACCGGGTGCTGATAGCTGGCCGGCCGGTAGCGCGCAAAGTCCTTATGCATCCGCTGGAAGAAGCGCTGCCGCTCCGCCCGCGGCACCAGGCCGGGCAGCCCGATCCGACCCACGCCGAAACCGGTGGTCTGCAGGACCGTGGTGTAGTGCCAGATCGCCCGCTCGAAGATCGCTGCCCGCAGCGCATCGCTGACGGGCGTCCCGGCGGCGTCACGGCTAGCTACTAGTTCGAACACCCGCCGATAGGAGTCGAACACCGCCAGCTGGCCGAGGCTGGTGGTATGCATGGCCGAGCCCTTGCGCTCCCGGCGGTAGCGGTAGCAGACGGTATCGACCGCGGCGATCATGTCGGCCGACAGCAGAGCCGCGCAGGTCACCTGGATGTCCTCGTGGATGCCGGCGGCGAAGCTGACGCCGAGACCGGCCAGAAAGTCCCGGCGGAAGAGCTTGCTCCACGACGTCATCGTCAGGTCGATGAGCCGGGGCTGGTCCTCCAGCGTGCAGCCGCCGGCCGGTACCGCCGGCAGCAGGCTCGCGTACGGATTGGGCGCGGTGCGGCCGTCAGGGTAGCTGCTGACCCAGTTGATCAGCAGCACGTCCGGCTTGCTCTCGGCGAGCGCCGCCGCGATCGCGGCCAGACCGCCGTCAGCCAGTGCGTCGTCGCCGTCCACGAACCACACGTACTCGCCGGTTGCCTGCTCGAGCGCTAGGTTGCGGGCCCTGTCCCTGGCCGCCGTTGCGGTCCAGGTGCACGACCCGCAGGCGCGGATCGCCAGCCGCCCGCTCATCGAGGATCTTGCCGCTGCCATCCGGGGACGCGTCATCGACGGCGATGACCTCAATGTCGAAGTCACCAGCCAGGATGGAGTCCAGGCACTCCGGCAGGTACTCCGCAACCCCGTAGACGGGCACGATTACCGAGATGGCGGGCACCTGATCCGTCCCTTACCGTGCGTCACCGGGAACGGCAGCCGCCCCGCCCGTGGCTGTATCGCCAGCCAGCTCGGGTGTGGTCTGCTCCGCGGGCCCGACCTGGATCTCCGCTGGCTCGTCAATGTGCAGCTTGGATGGCCACCAGTTCCACTTGCCGAGCAGCACGACGGTCGACGGGACCAGCAGGGTGCGTACCAGGAAGGTGTCCATCAGGATGCCCAGGGCCAGGCCGAGGCCGATGTCGCGGACCTGGCTCGCCCCCGAGCCGCTGCCAGCCGCGACGGTCAGCACGATGAACGAGCCCGCCAGCACCAGGCCGGCCGAGGTAACGGTAGTTCCGGTGACCGCGATGGCCTTCGCGACTGCCTGCCGCAGCGGCAGCCGGTGCGCTTCCTCCCGGATGCGCGTCATCACCAGGATGTTGTAGTCCTCGCCGAGCGCCAGCAGGAAGATAAACATCAGGAACGGCATGAAGAACACCAGGCCGCCGCTGCCGCCGATCTTGATGAAGATGATCACGGACAGGCCGAGCGCGGCCAGGTAGGAGATGCCCACCGAGGCGATCAGGTACAGCGGCGCAACCAGGCTGCGCAGCACTAGCGCCAGCAGGATGCCGATCGCGAGGATGGCGATCGGGATGATGTGTGCCAGGTCGCTGACCGAGATGCTGCTGATGTCATGCAGGGCCGGCGCCTCGCCCGCGACGCCGGACGCCACCGCGCCGACGGATCTCTGAACCGCGGTCGTCGTCGCCCGGATGGCCGGCACCGCGTTCAGCGCTGCCGTGCTGCCGGGGTCGGCTTCGCGGCCACCGACTTTCAGCCCGGTCTCGAACTGTACCGTCCTGCCGTCCGGGCTGACGAAGTTGCGCCGTCACCCGGTACAGCTGGTAAGCCTGCGCCGGTATCCGGCCGTGGTCCAGCGCGGCAGCGGACGGAGTGGCAGGCAGCTTGTTGGCCGGACCGAGCGCGCCGCACAGCCCGGCGTACTGAGCGGGCGTCAGCGTGATCCCGCCGACCGGGTTCAGCGGGCCGCTGACCTTCGAGAACAGGGTGCTGGCCCGCAGCTCGCTGGTCGCCTTGGCCAGCGGCGCCGGATCCGTGCACACTGGCGCAGCGAACTTGAAGATCAGGCTCGTCGGATTAGCCGACGACTGCGGGAAGTGCTTGGTGAGAAGCGTCGTCCCGGCCGCCGAGTCGCTGCCGGCCGGCGGGCTGGTATTGCCGCCGAATCCGGCCGCGGTATACCCGATGACCCCGAACGCCAGGCCGCCGAAGAACACCAGGCCGACCACCAGCGTCGGCACGGGATGCTGCACGATCCGGCCGGCCACCCGGCCCCAGACGCCCGGCTTGCCCGAGCCCTGAATGCTCCACGGCATCAGCTTCGGCCGGCCGAACATGGCCTTGAACAGCGCGCGCTTCACCGCCAGCAGCGACAGCCGGATGGACAGCAAGGCCGGCAGCACGGTCAGCCCGGCCAGCAGGATGACGCCCACCGCGATGGCGAACGGCCACGCCAGGTCGGAGTAGAAGGAGAAGCTGGCCACCAGCAAGGTCAGCACGGCTGCGATCACGGTCAGCGCCGAAGCGCTGATGGATTCGCCGACCCGGGTGACCGACTTCACGATCGCCTCGCGCGCCGGCGGCCGGGGATGCGCCAGGTCGCGGAGCACGCTGCGGCCAACCGACCTGGCGCCAGGGAACTTGTCTCCGGCAGTGCCGTGATCAGCGGCCCGCAGTTCCTCCCTGACGCGGAAGACCAGGAACAGCCCGTAGTCGGTGCCGGCCCCGATAACCAGCACGATCAGCAGCAGCTGCGCGATCGGGGAGACCTGCAGGCCGTGCTTGGCGGCCTCTGCCACCAGCGGGCCGGCGATCGACACCGACAGCAGCGCCGGCAGCACCGTCGTGATGGCGAGCGTGAACGACCGGAAGATCACCACCAGCAGCAGGATGACGAACAATGCTGACAGGAGCTGAACCTTGTTCCCGGTATTTCCGGATGCTTTCTGCTGGTCCACCTGAACCGCCAGGTCACCAGCCACGTGCGCGTGCAGCCCGGCAGGCAGGTGCGCAGCAGCGATCTGCGCGCGGAGCGCGCCGACGACGTCCTTCGCGTAGTTCGGGTTGCCGCTGCCCGCAACGCTGGCGAGCGCGATCAGCTCCTCGGCCTGGCCGTCAGCGGAGCGGCCGCCATTGATGACCTTGGCGATCCCGGGGACGCCGGCGATCCTGGCCTGCAGCCCGCTGATCGCTGCGGTGTCCGCGGCAGTCAGGGACCCGCTGCTAGTGGCGGTCACGACCGGGATCGGCTGCTTGTTCGCAGTGCCGAACGGTGCGGCGAGCGCGGCAGCCTGTGAGCTTGGCGCGCTCGCCGGAAGGAACTTCTGGTTGTTGCCCTGGGTGACGCTCGACAGCGCGGGCAGCTGAGTTGATGCCCCGATAGCTGCAGCTATCCAGATAAGCAGCACCAGCCAGCGAAAGCGAACGCTAAAACGACCGATGGCCCCGTAGATTGCATCAACCTGCATGAGCAGCGATCCTACGGGACGTCGGAGACCTGCCCGACCCTGACCTGCAGCGCTCAGGCGGTTCAGGACGGCGTTTCATCCGCCATTTGCCGGGCGTCCGGCTGCACGTCATCGGCCAGCGCATCAACCGCTCCGGTGAGCTCCCGCATAGCCGGGAGCGAGGAGCTCAGGCTTCGCCTGGTCGCCGCCGGCAGCAGACCACCCCGACGGCGAGCCACGGCGCTCGCGGATGGGCCCGGATCGACTCGGGCCCCGGCGTCTCGGTCAGAATACTTCTGTTACCGAACATTTCTGGGAACGATGTTACCCCACGTAAGCGGCGCGAGCGGAGGCAGCGGTGGGCCGGTTCTCACGTGTTCACGTGCCGTCCGGCCGTATGGTGAATACGCTGCCGTCAATGCTGGTCAGGAGGTTGGCCGCCGGGGGCCGATAATGACCCGTCACAAGGCACTATCGCGGATAGTCTCCGGACATGCCGGGCGAGATGCTGGCCTGTCAGCAGCAATGCCGGCAGACTCGTCTAGGGCAGGTCCGTGCCAAGCCTCTGCGCGGCCGGGCAGCCGCAGGAGGGACACCGATGCAGGAGCTGCGCCTCGTCGCAGTCAGCGAGGACGGCAGTTACGCCATCCTCGCGGTGCCGGGGCGTAGCGGACGGTTCCTGTTGCCTATCGACGACCGGCTGAGGACGGTGGCCAAGGGTCAGTTCTCCCGGCTCGCCCAGTACGAGATCGAAGTGGAGAATCCGTTGCGACCCAAGGAGATCCAGGACCGCATCCGGGCTGGCGAGACGGCTGACGAGATCGCGGATGCGGCCGGCATACCGCCCGACCGGATTCGCCGTTTCGAGGGCCCTGATCCTGGCCGAGCGGCAGTACCGGGCGCAAGCAAGCACAGCGTGCCACCATCCGTGGCCGCGGCGACTCGGGGCCAGGACCGCGGCTGGGCGACATCGTGGCGGAGCGGCTCACCGGGTTGGCGCCAATGCCGAGAATGCCGAGTGGGACTCGCGCAAGCGCCAGGACGGCAACTGGCAGATCCAGCTCCAGTACACGATCGGCAGCCGGACGAGCACTGCTGAGTGGATCTACGACCCGCGCAAGCGGCACGTGATCCCCGACGACGACGAGGCCGTCCGGCTCTGCCTGCCGCAGGAGGAGTGGGCCGCGATCACGTTCGCCGAGCGGCAGCGGGCCACCGCGACGGTGACGCCGATCGGATCGCGGCAGCATGTCCAGCCTGCCGACTCCGGCCGCGAGAATGATCGCTGGGCTGCACCAGGGCTCCCTCGGTCGCGCGCGGCCGGGCAGGAGGCGGTCGCCGCCGACGCCGACGCGGCGGCGGCGATTCCCGGCGTCCCAGCAGGAGCTGCGGCCGGGACAGGTCCCGGCGCCCCTGCCGCGGCCGTCGCGGGCGGGGCCGACCAGCCCGAGCCTGGCGCCGTTCCCTCGAAGAAGGCGGCTGGCAGCCGGTCCAGGCGCGCGTCGGTACCGTCATGGGACGAGATCATGTTCGGGACGTCGCGGCAGCAGGACTAGCCTTTGGCGGTGTGGGGACATCGGACTCGGGCCTGAGGCGGTCCAACGTGCGCCGCGGTGCGAGATTCGCCCGCACCAGAGCAGTCGCGATATCGGTGGCGTTGCTGCTGGCAGGCAGCCTGCTCGGCGGATGCGGGCTGCTCGGCAAGCCGCAGGCGCTGAGCGTGGACGCCCCGCTGACCATGTCGGTCACCAGCCCAGACTTCCTTGGCGGCGTGCTTCCGCGCCAGTACACGTGCTACGCAGACCACCGGCCCGCACCGAGTCCGCCGTTCTTCTGGTCTCAGCCGCCGCGAGGCACCAGATCGATAGCCCTGGTCGTCGACGACTCGGCCGCGCCAATCTCACCGCGGGTGTACTGGATGGTCTTCGACATCGGCCCGGACACGACTGACCTGCAGCCCGGAGCGCTGCCACCGCATGCCCGAGTGGCCTACAACAGCGCCGGCATGGCCAGCTACGACGCGCCGTGCCCGGTCGGCTCGCCGCACGATTACCGGTTCACCGTTTACGCGCTAAACACGTTTTTCGGCACCTCGCTGGCGCAGAATCCGCAGCTGCTGCCGGCCTGGACGACCATTGCCAAGCACGTCATCGCCAGAGGCACGCTGACCGTACTTGCCCGGCCGGGGAATGCACGGCCGCACCGGTCCGGCAGCCACTCAGCTAGCACCTCGGTGAACGACGCGATGGGATTGCGCACGCGCATTAGCCAGGTCAGCCTGCGCGCGCATTAGCAATGTCGGCTGCTGCCGTCATTCCGAGGAAAACTGATTTCGCTGCGTAATCACTTGATTGCGCACGGTCGACACACGCGGGTAAAGTTTCCGAATTGCGTGACAAGGCGTATAGCGTCCGACACAATCGCTGTTCAGGCAGATCTGCCACCGCAATACATCGAGGGTGCTTGCACATTCGGGGGAGGCTCGCGTAGATGGCCGCGCGAGTCTGGCTAGCGCCGCCCCGAGGCCACGTCAGTGGGATGGTGTGATGATCACTACGATCTTGGAAGTCCTCGTGGCTGTGGTCGTGCTGATCGTGATAATTGCCGTTGCCGCTCTGCATTTCCTGCGGGCCGACGACTCCGACACCTTCGACGACATGCCTGAGGAGCCGCGCCGGTACCCGGCGCCATCCGGCAGAGCCCGAGGCCGAACCAGCCCTCGTACCGGCAGCGCGCGGTCGTTCCCGTCAGCCCGAGCCGGCGACTGAGCAGTGGGTGGCGGCCGGACGGGGCGGCCAAGCGCCCGACGATCGCAGCCAGGTGGCTTACCGCGAGCAGAGCGGCCGCGACCGAGACACGGGCGACAGAGACTGCGCGACAGAGACAGCAAGGCCAGGCCTGCGAGGGCGGCCAATCAGAGCGCCGCGGCCCGGCGACCAACGGCCAGCGCCCCGCTCCCGCCCCCGCGATGCAGGCAACCGCCCGGCAGGCCAAGGCGGCGCGGCAGGCGGACGCCGACTCCGGGGCTAGCGGCTGGGACAAGCTCTCTGACGTCGACTACTGGGCGGAACTCGCTGCCGACAAGCCGCTCGCTGCAGACGCGGCCGCATCGTCAGATTCGTCGCGGTCGCCGCGGGGTCGCGCGGACCAGAAGCGTGACGCCCGGTCGGCGCCGCGCGGCGAGCCAGCTCAGCTGCCTGTTCGACAGCGCTCCCAGTCGCGCTCTGCGCCAGCGCCGGCGGGCAGGCTGGCCGACCAGGGCCAGACCGAGCAGATCGACGTACGCGCGGCGCGGGGCGGCGGCCGGTACGGTACCGAGCCGGCCACGCAGGGCCTGGCTGCGCTCGCCCGGCTCGCAGATCAGCCCCCCGCTCCGTCGCAGCCCGCAGTCCCCGGCTTGCGGTCACCCAGCGGCCCCCGCCCGGCGGGCGGCCAGCGCCCGATGAACGGGCGCCCATCGGGCGGCCAGCGGCCAGTTCCGCCCACCGAGCGGCGCGCGCTGCCGGCCGGCCCGCTGCCCGCTACTGGCCAGCGGCCATCTCAGCCCCCGCTTCCGCAGGCTCCGGCCGCACCGATCTCGCACTCTGGCGGCCAGGCCAGGCCACCGCAGCCGCTGGACGACGATCCACTCACGAGTCCGTCGTTCCCGGCCATCAACACCTCCGATAGCCGCTCCTATCGCACGCGCCAGCCCTCGAGCTCTCAGCGTGGGAGTTCCCAGCCCCACGGTGCGCCACGGACCGGCGGGCACAGTTCTAGCGGGAACGGTACCGGTGAGCACAGGACGGGCGGCTACAGCGAGCCTGCGCAGCCCTACTCCCCGTATCCTGCCACACCAGATCGCTCGACCAGCAGGCCCAACGGGTACCCCGTCCAGCCCGCGGCTGCCTCGGCAGCCGGGTCGCCCTACGCACCTAGTCCGGTCGCCAATCCGTACGGCAGTTACGTGAACGCACCGCAGCCGGGCTATTCCGGAGCCGGGACGCCAGCGACGCCGCCGCCGACGCCGCACCTGGACCCGGCCGCCTACGGCAGCGGTTACGCCGCCGGGCAGCAGGCCGTCGCCGGGGCGAACTGGTATGCCAGCACCCAGGATGCTAGCCAGGCCGCCGACGGCTACTTGCCAGCGCCAGCCTCAGGCAACGGCTTGAGCTACGAGAGCCCTACGTACCAGGGCGGCCATTCGGCCCAGCCAGGCGGCCACGCGCCGGGTTACCTCCCAGCGATCAGCGCGGCTATGGTGCCCCTGAGCCGCCTACGGTCAGGACGGTTACCAGGGCTACCCCGGTTACGGCGGCAGTGGGCGTTAGTCCGGCTAGCCACCGCCCCACGGCACCTCCGATTAGCCCCGGGCTTGACAACACCCTGCGATCGGCGCCCACAATGTGCCTACCCCCAAAGCAGGTGACATGCATCCCGGTGCCAGAGACCACGCGCGCAGTTATCACCTGCACAAGCTCGCTAACGCGCTCGATACCGAGGGCTTCCACGCGACGGTAAAGACGTCGTACCCGGCGGCGCTGCACGTCTTCATTCCCGGAGCGTCCATGCTTGCCGAGAGCATCGACTGCGTGCCGGGAACCGACGACGACGGCCGCCTGCATTGGTATTACCGCTGGTCCTGGGGCGAACTGCTGCACGACGCCAGCGACCCGCCTGCCGCCGCCGCCAAGATCGCCGAGGTTCTCTCGGCTCGCTGACGGCCCGGGCTACGCGGGCCACGCAGCGTGACCCACGTCATAGCCAGGGTAACCTTTCCAGGACACTGCGCGCCGCGGCGCCCTGGCGCCCTGGCGCCGCCTGCTGGCCGACGACCAGGGACGTGTTTTTGCGGGCGACGGGCAGCAGTCCGACGGCTAGGCGGAGCGGAGGGATCGCAACGTGCAAGTTGCGCAGGCAGGCAGGCTGAGCAACGTCAGATACGACATACGCGGGCCGGTCCTGCGGCGAGCTCGCCAGCTCGAGGCTGCCGGACACGAGATCATCAAGCTCAACCTAGGCAACCCGGCCCCGTTCGGCCTGCATGCACCCGACGACGTGCTCAACGACGTCATCAAGCACATCAGCGACTCACAGGGCTACAGCGACGCCCGCGGCATCCAGCCTGCCCGCGCAGGCCGTCGCCCAGTTCTTCGACCGCCGCGGAGTCGGCGGCGTTACGGCCGATGATGTCTTCCTGGGCAACGGGGTCTCCGAGCTGATCGTCATGGCACTGCAGGCGCTGCTTGACACCGGCGACGAGGTCCTGGTGCCGAGCCCGGACTATCCGCTGTGGACCGGCGCGATCAACCTGTGCGGTGGCCGCGCGGTGCATTACCGCTGCGAGGAGACCAGCGGACTGGAACCCGGATCTGGAGCATGTGGCCAGCCGCATCACCGAGCGGACCAAGGCACTGGTCATCATCAACCCGAACAACCCGACCGGCGCGGTCTACTCGCGGCATACCATGCTCGGCCTGCTGGACCTGGCGCGCACGCACGGCCTGCTGGTGCTGACCGACGAGATCTACGACCAGATCCTCTACGACGGAGCCGTGCACAATTCGGCTGCCGCGCTCGCGCCAGACCTGCTGGTGCTGACGCTCGGCGGCTTGTCCAAGACCTACCGGCTGGCTGGCTTCCGGTCCGGCTGGCTGGTGGTATCCGGACCGCGTGAGCACGCCGCTGATTACCTCGACGGGCTCGAGCTGCTGGCGAACATGCGCCTGTGCCCGAACGTCCCGGCCCAGCACGCCATCGAGCCCGCGCTCGGCGGCCGGGTAGACATCAGTCATCTGCTCGAGCCCGGCGGCCGCCTGCGCGACCAGCGCGACCACGCCTGGGAGCGGATGACCGCCATCCCCGGCGTCTCTTGCTATAAGCCTGCCGGCGCGCTGTACCTGTTCCCGCGGCTCGATCCGGAGGTCTACCGGATCCGCGACGACGAGCAGATGATGATCGACTTGCTGGAGCAGCAGCAGGTTCTGCTCTCGCACGGCAGCGGCTTCAACCTGCCGACCACCGATCACCTGCGGATGGTGTTCCTGGCGAGCGTCCCGGTGCTGGACGACGCGATCGGCCGCCTCGCTACCTTCCTGGCCGGCTACCAGCAGTAACAGATTGCCCTGCTCCTGTCAGCAGCGGCGGCGCGCGAGCCCGGCTCAGGCTGCACGGAAGTGCCGGTCGAGCTCATTCGCGTAGTGGCGGCCGAGCTGGTCACCGTGGGCTGCTATCCAGTCGGTGAGCACGATCTTGCCCGTGGTGGGACCGGCGGAGTCAGCCCGTCCAGCGGCCATCGAGGCGTATTCGTCGGCGGTCAGCAGAGTGTCGCGCAGCACGACGTTCAGCATGCCAGCCAGTAGCGGGATCACCGCGCCCGGAACGGGTACCAGAAGCGACCGGCTTCCAACCGCAGCGCGAATCGTCTCGACTAGCTGCCGGAAGGTCAGCGACTCCGGCCCAACCGCGTCCACCACTGTGGTGGCTGTCCGCGCGCCCAGGTCGACGCACAGCGCAGCTAGGTCGTCAACGTGGATGGGGCGGATCCGGTAGTCGCCGTGACCCGCCGATGGCGAAGACGGGGAGGCGGCGCAGCAGCCAGGCGATGTTATTGAGCAGCACGCCATCACCGCCGAAGAGGATCGCGGGCCGGGCAACCGCATAGGAGGGCACTCCGCAGCCTGCCAGCGCCTGCTCGACCGCCGCCTTGCCGCGGAAGTAGGGGTCCGGCGAGTCCGGGCTGGGGTTGGTGATCGAGACGTGCACGATCCGCTGCACGCCGGCGCTCGCTGCCGCAGAGAACAGGACCCGGCTGTTGGCCACCGCCTGCGCGTGGCTGACTGAGCCGTGAGCGAAGCGCACCCAGTAGGTGTTGTACAGCGTGTGCGCCCCGGCCAGTGACGTGGCGAGCTTCCGCTCGTCGGAGAAGTCCAGTGGGCGGCAGTCGATCGGCGTGCCAGCCGGCGCCCGGCCAGGGTGACCGGTCAGGGTCCGCACCTGATGTCCGCGCTCTAGCAGGTCGCGGGCGATCGCTGCCCCCGAGTAGCTGAACGCACCAGTGACCACATCAACCTGGCTTGCCTCAAGTTCGCTCATCGTTCCTCCGTCTTCCTGGCGCCGAGCTGCCCGCGGATGTGGCTGATCAGGGCCCGCCCTGCCGGGCTTGCCGGGCCGACGGCCCGCCAGGCGAAGACTAGGCGCCCGCGGAGCCGCGGCGGGTCGATCCTCAGGACCTTCAACCGGTCCGCGCGGAACTTGGCAAACTGGCCAGGCAGAAAGGCCACCCCGAGTTGGTGCGCGGCAAGATCGGCCAGCACTTCCGGAGCACTGGCCTCGAATGTGATGTGCAGCCTGATGCCCACGGCCGCCGCCGCCTCGTCGAGGCGGGCGCGCAATCCGGTGCCGTGCGGCAAGCTGATGAGCGGCTGGTCGCGTATGTCAAGCAGCGCTATAACGTCGCGGTTGGCCAGTTCGTGGGCGTGGCTGACAGCCGCCACTATCGACTGTTCGGTGACGACGTGGGTGGCCAGGCCAGCGGGCGTGGCCGCACCGATGCTGATGATCGCCGCGTCTACTTCGCCTGCCAGCAACTTGCCGATCAGCTGGTCGGTGTCCGCCTCGAACAGCGTGATCTCGACCAGCGGATGACGCGCGTGGAACGCTGCCAGCATGCGAGGCAGGTCGACGTTGTGCGAGGTGACCGTGCCAATTGACGCGCTCCCGCGCAGCAGCCCGGTCAGCTCGCTCACCGCCAGGCGTGCGCCATCCACGGCCGCCAGCGCCGCCCGGGCGTAGGGCAGCACCGCCTCGCCTACGGCAGTCGGCCGCACCGACCGCCCCGATCGGTCCAGCAGCTCCTGGCCGAGCTCGCGCTCCAAGCGCCGGACCTGGGCGCTGATCCCGGGCTGACTGACCAGCAGCTTCTCAGCAGCCCTCGTGAAGTTCGCTTCGTCGGCGACGGCGACGAGGTACTCAAGCTGTCGCAGTTCCATAATCTCAGCTTATTGCTGTGAGACTAACCATCTCTTGGACTTCTCATCTATGGTCGGCGAGGCTGGAAGTCGACCCAGCAGAGCAACACTGGAGGAGCTGACCATGACGCGCACACGGGAGGCCGCCCGCCGCCCTGAGGACCTGACCAGGCTGTTCGTGGCACGGGCCAACGAGCGCGACGCCGACGGTATGGCCGAGCTGTATGCCGAGGACGCCATCCTGGCCTACCCGCCGGGGCAAACCACTATGGGTCGGGATGCGATCCGCGCCGTGCTCGAGCAGTTCGTCGACCGAGCGCCTCTGCCCATCGGGTACGAAGAGCCACTGCCAGCGATCCGCTACGGCGACATTGCCCTCTGCGCGACGCCGTCGGAGGACGGCACCGGAATCCGAGTGCAGGTGACTAAGCGGCAGCCCGACGGCAGCTGGCTGCGGATCATTGACCGGCCCGAAAGCCGCCCGACGTCCCGACGGCTCACGCCGCCAATCACCCCTTCATCTTGAGTCAGGTGCCAGCTCGATTTTGCGCGCTATGGCGTCGGCCCGTAGCACGCGATGCCACTGCGGGCTGTGCCATTGGCATGGTTGGCGAGCACCACTGCCCAGACGCTCGACGTGCCAGGAACCGGCGCGACGTTGTTGTACCAGAAGGTGTTCAGCCAGCGTGGCCTGAGCGGCATGCCGGGCGCGGTGTTCACCCAGCGGCTGCCGGTCCAGTGGTGTGGCGGATTCCAGAAGCCGTCACGGCCGTCGTACACCGGCGGGAAGTTCGCGGGGCTAACGCCGGGGACGAAGCTGCGGGGCGCCGCGAGCCGGAGCCAGGAGCCGCCGGCTCGCCGATACAGCCGCCATCTGCCGTTGTGGCGCGCCTGAGTCGCCAGCCACAGCCGGCCGTTGGGAGCGCCGACGCCCGTCAATTGCGCGGCCGTACGGGCCGGTGCGTCGATCTGCTGCCATCGGCTGCCGTTCCAGCGGTCGACAGCCTCCAGGCTGACTGTATGCCCGGGCGGCCCCGATTCGGCCACACCGGCCAGCCAGGGCCGGGATCCGCCACCTGCCAGGTTGAGCTGGCCCGGCACGGTATAGGGCTGCCAGCCAGATCCATTCCAGTGCGTCGCAACAGTCGCGCTGCCAAACGACGTGGTCACCCATACGTCAGTGCTGCTTACAACCAGCTCCGACTCGACCCCCATTGGGGCCGACATTGCCGTCCAGCCCTGCCCGTTGTAGACGACAGCGACGCCCGTCTCGGTGACATCGTTGTCCCCGAAGATCCACACGTTCGAGGCCGACGATGCCTGGATCGCGCGAGGAAAGATGCCGGCCGCGGCGGGAATGCTCGCCCTCTGCCACGAGCGGCCATCCCAGTGCCGGTAGAAGTGCCGCACTACCGCATTCGCCGCGCCGTAGACGGTGCCGAACGCCCAGGCCTGGCTCTTGCTGGCAGCAGCGATGCCCTGGATCTCGTAGGTGCGAGGCACGGTGTAGACCAGGTGCCAGGTCACCGCCCGGGTTCGGGCTGCGCCGGCGGGCGGCGCCAGGGCGAACACGCTCATGGCAGTCAGCATTGCTGCGACTGCTGCCAGAAGCCGACGACTCACGGGCCGCTCCAACAACTACGAGAGTTTTAAAAGGATATCCCGCTGCTGCATAACGGCTCCACTAGCCAATTGGTTCGAAGTAGCCGTAGTCCGCGGTTTGCCAACCCGCCCCAGCTACCCACCATCACGAGTTATCCCAGCGGGTTAGTTGTCCAATTGGCGGGATCGGGCCCAAGTATCCGCAGGTGCCGCAGCAGGCTCATGGCGTTCCCCAGGTCGTCATGCACGTCCATCGAGACGAACATGCCGTGCAGGCTCGGGAAGCATACGTCCTGCTGGGCTTTGCTCGGCATCATGCGGCCTGTTCGGATGTCAAGGATTGCATTCTTCTGGCTGGGCGTGCGGACGAGCACACCGCGGGCACCCTCGAACGAGACAGGCTGCTGTCGGCCAACGAGCCCACAGGCGGGCGAGAAGGCAGGCTCGACGTGCAGATCTATGCCGGCGGGGTCTTGGGCGGGACCCACGTACAGGTCCTGCGCTACGAACCTGCCCCGCTCGGCCAGGTACCCGACGCCGCTCAGCTTCCAGCTGGCCGGCATGCCAATCAGCTTGACGGGGAAATGGATCCGCAGCCGCGCGCCGTACCGGACATTGTCGGCGACCATCATGATGCCCGGCTGGCCTAGCGCCGCCACCCCAGTCGGCGATCGCCCAGCCGCCTGTGGCGTATTGCCAGGCTACCGCCATCGGTTTCCCGTCCGCCCCGATCATCGTGTACGCGGGTCGGCCGCCGAGGTGACCTGAGGGAACAACCGGGTTGGGTATCCACGGCGTGCCGCCCCAGTTGCAGCGCAGGCCGGCTGAGTAATGCTTCCGGACGGTGTTGTAAATGTGCAGGGGCCCGGCACCGGGTGGCGGCTTGATCCTGTGGTGCCCTGTCTGCGAGTACCAGAACGGCCCGGTCAGCTGGCACTGGCCGGCCGCAAAGGCCGTAAGGGTGATCTGCGCGTTCGGGCCCGAGGCCTCCATCTCCGACATACTCGTCCTCATCCCATCGGGCGGGGTGACCACGGAGACGCCCTGAGGCAGCCAGCCAAAGGTAGCCCAGATTGCCGCGGGGTCGAAGCTGGCCGGCGCTGCGAACCCGCTGCGATGGTGATGGTGCGTGCTGGTCTCCGGTGCCCGGTGGCCGGTCGCGCCCGCAGGCAGAATGCCGGTGGCGAACAGGGCGCCGACTGCGGCGATGGCGCCGAGCACCATCGCAGGCGCCGCGGCCCGGCGGGCCGTCAGGCGGCGGCGGCCGGCTTGGCGGGCACGCGCCACGTCCACCCGGCTAGTCGGGGGCTCCGCGCTTCTGGCGCGCTCGAAGTACACGCGCAGGGCCGTCTCATCCATGGTCATACCTCCCGTAGATGACGGCCATCAGCCGCCGAGTCTGCGCCGAACGCTCTGATCGGCTCCGCTGGCAGCAGTGCCTGCCGCAGTGAGCCCAAGGCCCTGGAGGTCTGGCTCTTGACGGTGCCGGCGGTGCATCCCAGTACCTCGGCGACCTGATCGACGCTGAGGTCGCAGTAGAAGCGCAGGACCAGAGTCGCGCGTTGCCGCGGTGGCAGGTCGGCCATGGCGCCGCTGACATCGATCGTGTCGTCGTCGTCGGGGCCGCGTCCCGGCCAGTCCGGCAGCTCGCCGGTCAGCCGGACTCTGCGTGCCCAGCCCGAGCGGCGCTGACTGACGGACTCCCTGACCAGGATCGTCCTGAGGTAGGCCTCGGGATTGTCCATGACGCCGACCCGATGCCAGTGCACGTACAGCCGGGTGATCGCCGCCTGCACCAGGTCGTCGGCCAGGTGCCAGTCCTGGCACAGGAGGAAAGCGAACCGGCGAAGCGCAGGCATCCGGGCCGCCACGAAATCGGTGAACTCGTCGTCGCGTCGCGTCGTCCTCACGTGCCACTCGATCCGCGTCGAAGCTTCATGACTACTAAATGCATCTGACCTTGCGCCGGGTTGCATTCACTCCGGGGTGTGGGACGCGACGCCTCACTGCACGTCCGCCGGAGCCTCTCCATGAAGGCCGACAGGCCCGAGGCCAGCAAGCCAGCGGCGGGCCGCGGCGGGTGAGGTGAGCCTGACGACGTCCGGACCCGACTCGTCCGCCGCCCAGGCGCGCATCCGGTCCCGCTTGCGAGCGAACGACTGGAAGTGCCAGAGAATGATCGAGTCACGGGAGAACATCTGGCGAAACGACTCCGTGTTGCCATTGCAGATCGGCTTGCGGTCGAGATTCCGCATCATCGTCCGGCGGATCAAGCGCGCGAGCGACCGCCAGCGCGGGTAGTCGAGTGCCACGATCAGCTGCAACGCGCGTCGAGCGGCACCTCGATCCACGAACCGTAGGCTGTGTCGAGTATCCACCGCTCCCCTGCGCAGATCGCGGCGATCCGGCGGCGCTGCTCGTCAGCTGGCACGGTCACCCAGCCTGGTTCCCAGGTCAGATTGTCGACCTCGTGCCAGGGCAGCCCGGTCCGCGCCGCGATCTGCCGCGCCATCGTGGTCTTGCCTGACCCCGTCACGCCGTACACCAGGATCCTGTCAGCCACGCGGGCGATGCTACTCCGCGACGCCCAGCCAAGTCGCTAGCGATATTCAGGCCCGGAAGGGCACCATCAGATCAGGGCTGCGCTGGCCGCACCGGCCACCGGCGAAAGGGGAGCGGGATGCCCGTCGTGCAGGCGAACGGCATAGAGATGTATTACGAGGTTCAGGGCGAGGGCGAGCCGCTAGTGCTCATCCCCTACCTGGCGGCGGACCAGGCGTGCTACGCCTTCCAGGTCGCTGAGTACGCCAAGCACTTCACTTGCTTCACCGTCGATTTGCGCGGCGCTGGCCTGTCCGGCAAGCCGGAGGGCACCTACACGACCGAACTGCTCGCCGACGACGTCGCTGCGTTCATGCAGGCTGCCGGGATCGAGAACGCACACGTGTCCGGGCTGTCGCTCGGCGCGGCCACCGGCATGTTGCTTGCCGCTAAGTACCCCGAGACGGTGAAGTCGCTGTCGCTGCACAGCGCCTGGACCGCATCCGACCCGTTCTTGCGAACCGTGGTCGAAGGCTGGCGGATCATGGCCCAGGGCCTGGATAGCGTGACCGATATGGTGATCACCGGGATCTTGCCCTGGTGCTTGACCCCGGAGCTGTACGCGGCCCGTCCGGAGTACATCCAGTCGCTGGCCGACTTCGTCCGCAGCCGCCCGATGCCGCCAGTGGACGCTTTCCTGCGCCAGTCTGAGGCCGTGCTCGGGCATGACGCGACAGCGGTCCTCAGCTCGATCACCGCACCGACGCTCATCACCTTCGGAGAGCACGACATGGTGACGTCAACCAGGTTCGCCGCACCGCTGAACGAGGGCATCAACGGCTCTGAGCTGATCGTCTTCGCCGGCTGCGCGCACGCGCCCATTTACGAGATCACCGAGGAGTTCAACCAGCGGACGCTGGAGTTCCTCTTGCGTCACTCGGGTTAGCGGCACGCGGGACCGGGTCGCAGCCAGTTCCTTCGCCGCGGCGGTGAAGTTAACCGAGAGCCGACGCCTGCATCCGGGCGCCGGCGTGCGGACTAGGTGCCGCGCAGCGCCCGGATCGACTCGCGCAGTGACGCGGTCGTGGCCAGGACAGCCGACGGCTCGTACCCGCAGTGCGCCATGCAGTTGGCGCACCTCGGATCCTTGCCGCGCCCGTAGGAGTCCCAGTCGGTGGTCTCGATGAGCTCCTTGTAGGTCTGCACGTACCCGTCGGACATCAGGTAGCACGGCTTCTGCCAGCCGAGCAGCGAGTACGAGGGGATGCCCCAGGCGGTGCAGGCGAAGTCCTTCTTACCCTCGAGGAAATCCAGGAACAGCGGCGTGTGGTTGAGCCGCCACCGCTTCCGGTTCCCGTCGAAGGCCTTGCGGAACAGCTCCCGCGTCTCGGTCACGCCGAGGAAGTGCTCCTGGTCTGGGGCCTTCTCGTAGGCGTAGGCCGGGGAGATCTGCATGTCGTCGATCTTCAGGTCATCGTTGAGGAATTGAGCACGTCGATGACCGTTTGCGGAGTGTCGGTGTTGAAGAAGGTGGTGTTGGTGTTGACCCGGAAGCCGCGGCGCTGGCATTCCTTGATCGCCGCGATCGCCTCGTCGAACACGCCCTCCTTGCATACCGACTCGTCGTGCCGCTCCTTGAGCCCGTCGATGTGAACGACCCAGGCAAAGTACGGCGAGGGCTTGAACTTGTCCAGCTTCTTCGGGATCAGCAGCGCGTTCGTGCACAGGAACACGAACTTCTTCCGCTTGATCAGCTCCTCGACGATGACGTCGATCTGCGGGTGCATCAGCGGCTCGCCGCCGGCGATCGACACCATCGGCGCGCCGCACTCCTCGACCGCGGCGATCGCCTGCTCGACCGGCATCCGCTGCTTCAGCAGGCTGGCTGGCTGCTGGATCTTGCCGCAGCCCGCGCACTTCAGGTTGCAGGCGAACAGCGGCTCCAGCTCCACGAGCAGCGGAAACTTGTCCTTGCGGCGCAGCTTCTGGCCCATCAGGTAAGACCCGACCCGCAGGCTCTGGCGCAGCGGCATGCTCACGATGGCACCGTCTCTCTCAGTAGCACTTCCGCCAGAGGCGGAAGCTTCCTAGTTCGTCGTTAGCTGAGCCAGCGGACCGCTGCCTCAGCTCCTTGGGGAGCCCGAACTGGACGGACTCAGTTGCCACGACCACGTCCTTGGTCCGCACCTCGCCGAGTCCGGAGAGGGCGGCCACGATCTGCCCGACGATCGCCGGTGGCGCGGAGGCGCCGGCCGCGATGCCGATCGTCTGAGCCCCGGCGAGCCAGTCGAGCTGAATGTCCTCGGCACGATCGACGAGGTAGGCCCGCGTTCCGGCTCGCTCGGCCGTCTCGACCAGACGCTGCGAATTCGATGAGTTGGCGGATCCGGCCACCAGTACGAGGTCCGACTCCGAGGCGATCGCGCGGACAGCGCGCTGCCTGTTGGTCGTCGCGTAGCAGATGTCGTCGCTGCCCGGGCCGGTCGCCGACGGGAACCGGTCGGTGATGGCGTTGACGATGCCGGCCGCCTCGTCGGCCGCCAGCGTGGTCTGCATCAGGTACGCGACCTTGCCAGGGTCGGCCGGCTGGAGCCTGCCGACATCAGCGACGTTCTCCACCAGTGCCATGGCTGCCGGGGCCTCGCCGAGGGTGCCCTCGACCTCCTCGTGCCCGGCATGGCCGATCAGCGCGACCAGGTAGCCGTCGGAAGCAAACCTGCGGGCCTCCGCATGCACCTTCGCGACCAGCGGGCAGGTCGCGTCGACGGTGGCCAGCCGGCGGCGCTCCGCTTCCGCGCGCACCTCAGGCGACACCCCGTGCGCGGAGAACACGACGTTGGCACCATCCGGCACCTCACTGAGCTCGTCCACGAAGATCGCCCCGGCCTGCTCGAGGTCGGCGACCACGGTCGCGTTGTGCACGATCTGCTTGCGCACGTAGACGGGCGCCCCGTGCTGCTCCAGGGCAAGCTCGACGATATCGATGGCCCGCTCCACTCCGGCGCAGAACGACCGGGGGCTGGCCAGCAGCACCTGCCGCGGGCCGACTGCTGCGGCCCAGCGCGCCAGCGCCGGCGCAGCCTGCCGTAGCGACCGCAGCGCGGCGATGCCGCCGCTGACGATGCCTGGGCTGAGCACCGGGTGGCCGGGTGTGTCAGAGATCGCGCGGATCACTACGGCGGGCGCGCCAGCTGCGCCGGCCAGCAGCGGCGCGGACTCCATGTCGACGGCGATCGCTCCGGTAGCCGCCAGGTTCGCATGCTCACCGCGGCGCAGCAGGCGGTCGACGGTCGCGATCGGCCCGGTCGTGGACCCGCAGCCCGGCCCGACGGAGCTCGCCGGCCAGCAGCGGTGCCGAGGCACACTCGACCGTGGTCGTCCCGTCGGTCACCTGCGAGGCGACGACGATGTCCCCGACCTGCAAGTTGTCGGTCAGGCCGCCGCCCACGCCGCCGACCGCGACCATATCCGGGGACGACGCCGCCATCCGCGCTGCGGCGGCCGCCGCCCGCACCGGACCGTAGCCCGTTCTGACCACATCCGCCGGCATCCGCTCAGGCCACGCCGCAGCGCACGGGCCTCGAGCCGCAGCGGCGCGCAAACCGTGAGCCCGCTCATTGCGCACCACCGGACGGGCCAGCGCCCGACTGGACAGCGTCGAGGTAGCGGCCGAGAGCGCTGACCGGGAACACCAGCCGGTACAGGTGGTAGTTGATGTAGAAATCGCCGGGAAAGCCGGTGCCGGTGAACTGCGGCTCATCCCAGGTACCGTCCGGGCGCTGCGTCGTCGCCAGCCAGGCGGCACCACGGTCCGCGCCGCGCATCGCGTCCTCGCCGCCTGCAGCGAGCAGCGCGAGCAGTGCCCACGCCGTCTGCGACGCTGTCGACTCGCCGCGGCCCGACCAGCTGCGATCGTCGTACGAGCGCAGGTCCTCGCCCCAGCCCCCGTCCGCGTTCTGGTGCGCGAGCAGCCAGCTCACGGCGCGCCTGATGCACGGTTTCTCCGGGAGCACGCCTGCGGCGATCAGGGCGGGAACGACGGCTCCGGTGCCGTACACGTAGTTCGCCCCCCAGCGGCCGAACCACGAGCCGTCCGGTTCCTGGGCACGCAGTAGCCAGGCCACGCCGCGGCGCACAGCCTTGCTGCCTCGCAAGCCAGCTGCGGCGAGTGCCTCCACGGTGTGCGCGGTGACATCGGCGGACGGCGGGTCCACAACCGCGCCGAAGTCACAGAACGGCAGCTTGGTTACCAGTTGCGAGGTGTTGTCGGCATCGAAGGCACCCCAGCCGCCGTCGCGGGACTGCATGCCGACCAGCCAGTCCAGCGCTCGCGCCGCCGCCGCGCCCGCCTGATGTGCCATGGCGTCGTCTGGCTGTTCCACCCGGCCGAGCGCCAGCAGCACCTCGGCAGTGTCGTCGATGTCGGGGTAGCCGTCGTTGTCGAACTCGAAGGCCCAGCCGGCCGGAGCGAGCCCAGGCCGCTGCACCTGCCAGTCACCAGGCCCGCGGATCTCCTCGGCCAGCACCCACCGGGCCGCCGACTGCAGCGCCGGGTGATCGGCGGCCAGTCCGGCGTCACCCAGGGCAATCATTGCCAGCACGGTGTCCCAGACCGGCGACTGGCATGCCTCGAGCCGCCGCTGCTTACCGTCCGGCACCGTCCTCCCAGATCGTGAACCTGTCCAGTCCGGCCAGGCCGCGCTGCATCACCGGGTGCTCCAGTCCGTACCCGAGGAGGTGCAGCGCCATCAGCGAGTAGACCCACGGCGGCTGGATACCGCCCCAGCAGCCGTCCCGCTCCTGCCGGGCGATGATCCACTCGGCGCAGCGCCGGAACGCCGCGGTGCGGACTGCGCGTCACCGGCCCCGAGATGACTGAGGTGCCGCTCGCCGCTGTGCAGCGCCCGGTCCAGCCCGCTGAAGACCCGGCTCCAGGCGTCGTTCTTCCGCGGTCGCCCGACACCGATGGCGCGCCCGTCTGCTGCCCGTGGCACGCGCTGACCGCCGGAATCGAGCTCCGCCAGCCCGAACGTCCAGCGGCCGCACCGGCCGGATGGAGCAGACCACGGTCAGCGGCACGATGGTCTGGCGGGCCCAGCAGGCCCAGTCATAGACGTTCAGCGGCACCCATCGGGGCAGGTAGATCAGCTCCGGGGGCATGACAGGAAGTTCGTCCCAAGGCCACTCGCCGAAGAGCGCAAGCCAGATGCGGGTGAAGACGCGAGTTCGCCGCGATACCACCCCGTTCCCGGATGAAACTCGCCGCCTGCGCCATGTGCGCGGCTCTCGGGAGCGTCGCCAGCCAGCCGCAGCGCTACGTACGCCTCGACGGTCGTCGACAGGTCGGCGTCGCCGCCGTGAAAGTTCGCCCAGGTCCCGTCGGCGCGCTGCCTGGAGCGCCTGATCCAGCGCGCTGCTGCCTGCGTCTCCTCCTCGGTCCGGATGCCGAGGAACTCGCGCAGCAGCAAGTCCTCGGCGTCCATCGTGACGTTGGTCTCCAGCTCGCCCTGCCACCAGCCGGCCGGATCCTGCAGGTTAGTGAGGTGCCGGTGGCGCGGTCCAGCGCCGTCCTGATCGCTGCGGGACCGCGCGCGGGAACCGGCCGCGGCGCATCCTCGCGGCCGGGTCCTGAGTAACGCCCTGCGGTCACCATTGCCGCGCCGTGATGAACTCCGCGATGGTGGCGAACTCCGTCCCGCACGTCCTCTGGCATCTCTGCTGCCTGCAGGCAGCTCAGCGCCGACGCTAGCTCCGCGTCCGCCATCGCCTCGGTGCGCTGCTTGCCGCCCGCCTTCTCGACCAGGGCGGTGGCCTGCGCCACCTCGTCCTCCGTCAGCGGCTCGGGCTTGGCCAGCAGCGCCGGCAGGTCGCGCGCCCGCGTCGGTACCGCTGGTAAGCGCGGCGACCACCGGCACGGACTTCTTCCGGGCGCGCAGGTCCGAGCCGACCGGCTTGCCCGTGACCTCGGGCGCTCCCCAGATGCCCAGCAGGTCGTCGGTGAGCTGGAAGGCCAGGCCTGCGTGCGCGCCAAAGCCGCTCAGGCTCATCGCCAGGCTGGCGGGCGCGCCGAGGTAGATGACGCCGATGCTGCACGCACATGCCATCAGCGCGGCCGTCTTGTCGCCCGCCATCTCCAGGCATTCTTCGACCTGCACGTCGTCACGCCGCTCGAAGGCCAGATCGGAGCCCTGCCCAGCGATCAGCCGCTGAACCGCCGCCGACAGGCAGCGCGCCGCCCAGACACCGTAGGGCGGCGTCTCGAGCAGGATGTCCTGCGCCAGCGCGAGCAGCGCATCGCCGGCCAGGATCGCCGGGCCGACGCCGAACACGGTCCAGGCGGTCGGCCGGTGCCGTCGCTCGATGTCGCCGTCCATGATGTCGTCGTGCAGCAGCGAGAAGTTGTGCACAAGCTCCACTGCCACGGCAGCCGGCGCCGCACGCTCCGCGCTCGCGCCGGCGGATCGCGCCGACAGCAGCGCCAGCGCCGGGCGCAGCGCCTTGCCCGCGCTGCCGCCAGGAGCCAATGGGCTTCCCGTCAGCGTCCGCGAGGCCCGAGGTGGTAGGCGGCCACGGTGCGCACGGCCGGGCTTAGCCGGTTGACCGCTTCGGCGATCGCCGGGCCGACGAGGTCGCGGGCGGTCTGGACGCCTGCTGGCATGGTCACCGTCATGACGCACCCGACCAGCGTTGTCCGAGCTCGGCGCTCACTAGACCCGGAGCCCGCTCGGCCGGTGGCAGCGACGCCAGCTGGCCTGCTAGCTCCTGCGCAGCGTTATGTCCGCTTCGCACGGCACCCTCCATCGTGTCCGGCCAGCCGGTGTCGGTCCACGCACCGGCTAGCACAAGTCCCGGCACCGAGGTCGCGGCGCCGGGTCGCAGGGCGCCAGAACCTGGTCCCTGCCGGAACGTCGCCCGACGTTCCCTGGTGACGAAAAAGTCCGTGATGCCCGCCCCGGCCGCCGCCGGGAACAGCTGCTCAAGCGCGGGCAGGAAAAGCTGCCGCAGCGCGGCGGTTGGCATATCCACGAAGTCGTCCGCGGCCGACAGCGACACCGCCAGGTACTGCCCGGCCCGCAGGCCAGATTGCCTGGTCTTGTCAAATACCCACTGAACCGGCGAATCCACGGCGGCAACGAACGGCAGTTGCATGACCTGCCGGTCGTAGATCACGTGCACGTTCACGATCGGCGAGTAGCCGAGCTGCTCGAAATCGGGTGCCGGGACGCCTGCGCTGCCACGCCAGCCGGGCGGCCTGGGCGGGCGGAACAGCGAGCGACCACGGCATCGGCCAGGATCGACGGCCCGCCGGAGTCGGACGGACCCGCAGTCTCTGCGCTCGCCATGTCCGGTGCGTCAGCGTGGGCCCCGGCTCACCTCCGGCGTCAGCCTCACCCCGGCTCAGGCCGATCCTGAAGCCGCCGGCCGGCAGCCGCTCGATGCTCGCGGCCCTGGCGCCGAGCCGGACCTCAGCGCCCACGCGCGCCAGCAGGTCCGCCGTCGCGTCGGCGTGCAGCTGGCCTAGCGGCACCTTCGCCATGCCGATGTCGGCCGCGTCGCGGCGGCCGAGCAGCGCTGTCTTGATCACGGTAGCCGCCAGGCCGACGCTGGCGTCGTCGCCGCTGATGTTCAGCGCGGAGATGATGAACAGGTCCCACAGCCGCCGACGGGCGCGCTCATCCTGGCCGCGCGCGGCCAGCCACTCCCCCAGCCGCTGCCGGTCAAGGTCCGGGCTGGCCGGATCGGCGAACCGGAACGCTAGCGCCGCCCGGCCCACCCTGGCCCGCTCGGCCAGCGACAGCAGCGGGTAGCCAGCGAGAGCCCCGGCCAGGTGCAGCGGACTCGGCAGCGAATTGCGGCGCAGCCGGGCCGGCTGGGTGCCCGTTCCCGTCAGCACGGTGACGTCGAAGCGGTCCTGGATCGAGACCTGGTCGGTAACGCCGAGCCTGGCCAGCAGCTCCTGATAGCTGGAGCAGCAGCGCAGGAAGACGTGCTGGCCGTTGTCGATCATCATGCCGGCCCGCGAGTACGACGACGCAGCGCCGCCGAGCCGCGGGCGGGATTCGAGCAGCGTCACGGCGGCACCCGCATCACGCAGGCTGACAGCCGCGGTGATCCCAGCCAGTCCGCCGCCGATCACCACAACCCGGCGCTGGCTCATGGCCGCCCCGCCGACGGCCGGGCGCTCGTCCTCGCGGCGCCCGATGCCCGCCAGTGCTGCCACGGCGATTAGGGCCTTCTCCCGGCCCGGCAGCGACATCCTGGCGGCCAGGGCGTCGTCCGGACGCGCTGAGATGTGCTCAAGCAGCCGCCGGTAGATGCCAGCCATCGCCCCGGTGCAGGCCGCGCTCCGCCGGTCGAGCAGCGGCATCAGCTGCATTCCGGTCGCGTACCAGCTCCGGGCCCTGTCGGCCTCGAACCGGATCAGCTCGGCCATCGGGCCGACCATCGTGCCGGTCCCGCCTTCGTCGCCCGGGCCGCCCGGAGTCAGGGAGCAGCCGAACCGAGCGAGGTCGTCGGCGGGCAGGTAGACCCGGCCGTTGCCAAGGTCCTCCCGGATGTCACGGAGGATGTTTGTCAGCTGCAGCGCGACGCCAAGCGAATCGGCCAGCGGCGAGGCCACGCTCGGGTCGGCGCAGCCGAAGACGCCGAGCGACAGTCTGCCGATCGACCCGGCTACGCACCGGCAATAGTGGTCAAGATCATCAAACGTCGCATAGCTGACACCACGAACGTCGGCCTCGCAGCCCTCGATGAGCTCGTTGAACGCGGCGAGCGGGAGCGGGAACCGGTCCGCGGCGTCGCGCAGCGCGATAAGCACCGGGTCGCCAGTCGCCGGCGGCGTCCGCCGCGGTGCCGGCCGCCAGGGCCGTCACGGACGCCCGCGCCTCGGCCAGCTGAGCCACCTTGTCCTGCACTGGCATGGTGCCGTCGCCAATGTCATCGATGCGACGGGCGTAGGCGTAAACGGCCGATAGCGCCCGGCGCTTATCGCCCGGCAGCAGCGCGATGCCATACGCGAAGTTCTTGGCCTGCTGGCGGGTGATTGTCTCGCACCGACGGTAAGCGGCCTCCACCTCGACGGCCTCGGGTGCATGCACCGTCATCAGCGTCACCGCCCCCGCGCCATGGCCTTAGCCAGTTCGAGGACCGTCCGGCTCTTAGCTGGGCGTGGTGTCATCGCGAGCACGTCGTACTCCGCCGCAGCGATCGCCGCCAGCGCCGCGCGGCCGCCCGCGACGTATCCGGCTACCGCGAGCCGCGCCGCGCCACGCAGCTGGCCGACGATCGGTGCGCCCGCGCTGATCATGGCTCCAGCCCTGTCGGCCTCTGCCGCGATCAGGCGGCGCAGCCGTGGTCGGCGCCGTTTCGCCTGCCAGATCCGCTTCGGTGCAGCCGTGGGCTCGCAGATCGGCACCGGGCAGGTAGACGCGACCCGCCCGGTAGTCCTCGGCAACATCCTGGAGGTGCTCCGCGATCTGCAGGCCGCTGCAGATCGCATCGGACAGCTGGACCCGTTCTGGCGTGCTGCAGCCGAAGACGTACAGCACGATCTGCCCGACCGGGTTGGCCGACAGCGCGCAGTAGCCAAGCAAGTCATCGAAAGTCTCGTACCTGGTGACCACCTGGTCCTGCTGGTTCGCCGCGATGAGGTCGCGAAAGGGCTGCATCGGAATGCGGCAGTCGGTCACCACATCGGCCAGCCCCCGCACCGCCGGCTGGAGGGACCGGCTGGCATTGGCGGCCGGGCCGCCCTGCTCGGCCAGTTCGGCGTACAGCCGCAGGAGGTCTTCCTCCAGCTCAGCCAGGAGCCCCTGGCGCTGACTTACGGGCGCCTCGTCGCCGATGTCGTCAACCGTCCTGGCGTAGCGGTACACCGCCATCAGGTGGCCGCGGTAACGGCGCGGCAGCAGCCGCAGCGCTACCGGGAAGTTCTCGGCCGCCGCCTTCCCGGCCAGCGTGGCGTCCGCCTTCGCGACATGCTGTGCGCCAGCAGCGAGGGGCCCGGATTCCGGCGAAACGGGCGCGGGCGGGTGCGCAAGAGTCGCCTCAGTCCCGGCCTGGTCGCGAGTCATGATCTCTATTTGCGCACGGCCCGCTGACCTGACGCAAACAATGACGTGCTCGTCACCTGATATGGGCGTCAGATTTACGGCCGATCATTCCTCCGTAAACCGCCCTTGACCTGCGACGGAGCAATTGGCAGCGAACTTTGCGAAGTTTATGCATGAGTTGATCATCTAAGCACGCTATGTTGCTAATACGAACTTGTGGCCACAGCGGCTACCCCACCGTGTCCGTGACACCGGTGACGGACTAGTCTCCGAGCATGAGTCGGGGACCCAGCCTGGGCCCGCGAGAGAGGGCGCCCGTCGCTACGGCGGGAGCCAAGCGAGGCAGTGAGCGGCGCCTGCCGTTAGGGAACATCCCGGCGGCGCAGTTCACGCAGAGATGAGGGCGAGCCTGACCGACCGTGCTGCCGATCAGACTCAGCCGGTGCGACCCTCGATGGACGGCGGCGTTCCGGCGCTGCAGCGTGAGCTTGGCGCCCACGGTCGGGAGACCGTGCGCAGGCTGCTTGAGGCTGGTCTGGCAGAGTTCGATGAGGCCGGCTTTCAGGGGGCACGCGTAGAGGACATCGTCCGGCGGGCCAAGACCTCGCACGGCACCTTTTATCTCTATTTCGCGAACAAGGACGACCTGTTCCGGACGCTGCTCCGCGATGCGCTCGTCGACATGGCCGACATCGCGGACGAGTTCCCGGTGGTGACCAGCAACGAAGCCGGGCGGACGGCACTGCGGCGCTGGGTGCTGCGCTTCAGCGAGACCTATGCCGCGCACGGCACCGTGATTCGCATTCTCAGTCAGGCGGATGTTGTCGGCGAGAGCGTTTTCGGCGACGGACTGCAGTTGCTTTTCCGCGTCGCCGAGGCAATGACGCAAGGGATGACCGCTGCCGACGGCGGGCCGGCCGGCGATGGGCTGCATACCGAGCACGCCGAGCTGACCGCCGTCGCCTGCCTGATGATGCTCGAGCGGGTGAACTACCTGATGAGCGCCGTTGAGGTGCACCTGCCCAAGGAAGAGATGATCGACCGGATCACCGCGATCATGTACGCGGCGTTCCGGTCCTGAGCCTTGGCGCCGGCCACCCCGCACGCAGCGGGTCCTGACGGCAGCGGGTGAGTCGGCCCGTCGGCCGGGTCTAGTTCCGGGGTCTGGATGACCTGTGCCGATCCCGCGGAACCATCAGATTCTTGGGGTCGCTGCGGGCTGGTGTCCCGGCTGATTTGTTCTTGAATGTTGGGAACCGAAGCGGTCTGTTGCTGCGACAGGGAGTGTATGGGAGTGAGCAAGCGGCTGCGGGCATGAGACGGGCCCCGGTGGAGCCCGATGACGCGGCGCTGTTGCGCGCCGTGGCGCGAGGTGATGAGGGTGCTCTTGCCGCCCTGTATGACCGGCATGCGGGCTGGCTGACTGTCCGGATGACGCGGCGGTGCGCGATGCCGGATGTGGTGGACCAGGCGGTCCAGGACACCTTCCTGGCCTTGTGGCGGGGAGCAGGCGGCTACCGCGGGAGCGGGGATGTGGCTGCGTTCATCTGGGGCATCGGTATCCGCCGCCTGATCGAAGCGATCCGCCGGGAGAAGGGCGCCCGTCGGCTGCCGTGGCGTGCGGCGGAGCCGGAGGTGGTCGTCTCGGCGGAGGATCAGGTGCTGGTGGGCATCGAGCACGGCCGCCTGGGCCAGGCCCTTGCCGGGCTGTCGCCGGAACTGCGCGGCGCCATCGAGGCGACTGTGCTGGACGGTCTGACCTGTGCGGAGGCGTCCGTCCTGCTGGGCGTGGCGGAAGGGACCGTCAAGTCTCGCTGTCACCGCGCCCGGGTGGCGCTCCGCGCCGCGCTCGCCGAGCAGCAAAGCGGACCCGATGCAACAGCACCTCGCCGAGAAGCCTGGGGAACATCATGACGAGCTCATCTCCAGGCCCAGTCGGGCCTTTGGCCGCAGCAGACGGGCACGCGGGCGCAGATCTCCTGGCCGGCTATGCAGCCGGGAGGGTGGAGGGAGTCGTTGTCTGGTCGGTGGAAGCCCACTTGACCGGATGCGCGCGCTGTCGCTTGGCTCTGTCGGAGCACGTGGACGCGGAGCGGCTGGCGCGCAACCGCTCCGTGCTGCTGGTGCGCGCCGCACTGCCCGACGGCGGGCGCACGGGGCGCCTGCTCCGGCATTGCGGCGTTCCCGACCATCTGCTTCGCCTGGTCGCGGCGACCCCGTCGTTGCGCAGGTCCTGGCTGCTGTCCGTCATAGGTGTGCTGGCCGTAGTGACCGGCGAAGCCGCGGCCGTCAGGTTCGGCTGGATCCCGGGCGGCGGCCGCGGCCCCGTGGGCGGGTATGCAGACCCTGAGCCCCTGGTGCCGTTCCTGCTGGTGGCTCCTCTGCTCGTGCTGGCTGGGGTCGCGGCGGCGTTCCTGCCGATGTTCGATCCCGCTCACCGGCTGGCAGTTGCGGCCCCCTTCTCCGGCTTCACCTTGCTGCTGGCCCGCGCCGTCTCCGCGCTTGCCGCCGCGCTGGTCCTGGTGGCCGTCGCCGCCTTCGTCGTGCCGGGCCCGGCGTGGCTGCCCGTCGCGCTGCTGCTGCCGTCGCTGGCGTTGTGCGCGTTCACGCTCGCGGCCGCGACCGTCATGGACCCCCGCCGCGCCGCCGTCACGGCGGGGGCGCTGTGGGCCATGCCGACGCTCCTGCTGGCTGCGAGTCATGTTCCGCTGCTGATCGTGCAGCGGAACGCCCAGTTCGCGTGCGCCGCCCTACTGTGCGCCTCTGTCCTCGCCATGTTCCTGCGCCGTAACC
Organism: uncultured Actinomycetota bacterium; assembly: GCA_963808215.1. Classification (GTDB taxonomy): domain Bacteria; phylum Actinomycetota; class Actinomycetes; order Streptosporangiales; family Streptosporangiaceae; genus JAJYUU01. The sequence continues at coordinate 134,402 of CAWEEY010000004.1, read as the reverse complement.
GCTTCGAGTTGGGGTGGATGAGATGACCTTGGACGTTGGCACCGCGGCTATCCGCGTTGACGGGCTGTCCAGGCGGTACGGGGCCACCCAGGCACTAGACAAGGTCGACCTCACGCTGGAACGGGGGATTACCGGCCTGCTGGGCCCGAACGGCGCCGGGAAGACGACGTTGCTCTCGATACTGGCCACGGTCAACGAACCGGACGCGGGGCGGATGTCGGTCTTTGGCCTGGACCCGCGGGACGCGGCAGAGCGGGTGGAGATCCGCCGGCGGCTCGGCTATCTGCCGCAGGAGCTGGGGTACCACCGGCACTTTACCGTCGCCGGTTTCCTGGAGTACGTGGCGATCCTCAAGGAGATCACCGACCGGCGCCGCCGCGCTGAAGAGGTGTCCCGGGTGCTGGCGGCCATCGGGCTGGAACAGCGCGCCCGGACGCGGATACGCGCCTTGTCCGGCGGGATGCGGCAGCGCCTGGGGATTGCCCAGGCCCTGCTGGGCCAGCCCGACTTGATGATCCTGGACGAGCCGACGGCCGGGCTGGACCCGGAGCAGCGGCTGCGATTCAGGGAGCTGCTGTCGGACCTGCCCGGCGACCCGGTGATCGTGCTGTCCACCCACCAGGCCGACGACATCGCCGCGATCTGCCCCACGGTGGTCGTGCTGCTCCAGGGACGGATCCGCTTCGCCGGCACGCCGGCTGAGCTGGCGGCCACCGCTGCCGGCCGGGTGTGGGCGGCCGACGAACGCGATACCAGCGCCCATCTGTCCTGGCGTGGCGGCGACAACCGCTGGCGGCACATCGGCGACCACCAGCCGGCCGGCGCCGAACTAGTCGTGCCGACGGTCGAAGACGGCTACCTGCTGTTGTCGCACGCGGCAGGTGCGCGATGACCGCCACCGGGCGCAGACCGGCGCTCCATGGCGCCGCCGCCCCGGCCGGCAACGACGGCGGGCCAGGCGTCACGGCGGGGACCCAGGCTCCGCGGCTGCGGACGGTGCTGGCACTGGCCAGGGTGGAGGCGTCCCTGCTGGTCCGCAGCCTGCTGGTGCTGGCCGGCTTGCTGGCCGGCGGCCTGACGATCTGGATCTTGATCCGGCCGGCGGAACCGTTGTGGTGGCGCGCTGACTGGGAGATCGGCGGAGGGCAGCTTGTTCTCGGCATGGCCGTCCTGGTCGCCGCGCAGCTGGCCGCCGGGCGGACTCGGCGGGATGCAATGGCTGACTTGTACGCCAGCTTCCCTGCCACGGCCGGCACCCGCACCCTCGCCCACCTGATCGGTCTGATTGGAGCGGCGCCCGCCAGCCTGCTGGTGCTTGGCGCCGCTGCGGTGGTGGTACAGGCTCGTGGCGCCATCGGGGCGCCGAGCATCACGGTGCTGGCCGGCGGGGTCGTGCTGGTGATTGCCGCCGGAGCGGCCGGGATCGCGATCGGCACGCGGTTTCCGCATCCGCTGGCCGGAGTTCTCGGCGCACTGGTGTTGTTCATTACCTCCGGGACGACCCATCTGGCCTCCGGAGCGGGCATCTGGCTGCTGCCGTGGCAAGTTTTGCAAGATCAGCTGGGCTTTCTCCCTGGCCGGCTGGCCGGTTATCCGCCCGGCGGCGAGCACGTGGTGGAGCTGGCCGCCATCGCTGTCCTGGCCGGGATCGTCGCCCTGACGGTGAGCGTCGGCCGCGCCCGGGTCAGGGGCGGGCTGGCGACGGCGGGCATCCTGGCCGTGGCGGTCGTCTGCCTCTCGGGGGCACTGCAATTGCGGCCAATCCCCACCGCAGAGCTGAACCATCTGGTCAGGGAGGTCGCCGACCCGGCCTCGGTGCAGCGCTGCACCACCGCCGGCCAGGTCCGGTACTGCCTCTACCCCGGCTTCGCCTCCCTGCTGCCATCATTGCAAGCGCCGGTCACCGGGGTGCTCGCGCGCCTGCCCGCCCGGCCTGACCAGCCGCTGACAGTCAGCCAGGTCGTGTCACTGTCCCTCCCCGATCCAACTCTCACCTATGGCCATTCGAGGCGGCAGGTGTCCCAATGGGAAGCGGAGCTGCAGCGAGCGCCGGGCAACGCCGCCAAGGCATCGGTGATCTACCTGCCTGTGGGGTCGTGGCCCGCGGCTGGCGCGCCACGGGCTGACGCACGTTTCGACGTGGCCCTGGCCACCGCCGAATGGGCGGTCCGCATCCCGCTTCAGGCCACCGGCAGCCCCAGCGGCGCTGTGTTCCTGCCATGCGTTCCGCTTGACCAGGCGCGAGAGCCGATAGCGATCTGGCTGGCCGTCCTCGCCACCCGCCCTCCGGCCGGCGAGCTCGAGAATGGCCTGCGCCTTAGGGGCAGTAGTGGCTTTGTCGGCTCGGAGGTTCGCAACACCTTCGTCCCCGCCTGGGTCTATCCGGGCTCGAACGCCGATTACCTAGGGGCGTCCGGCGTGCCGCAACCCACGGCCGAGGGGTACCTGCTGGCCCGCGCGATGACGAGCCTGCCCGAGCAGAAGGTCGACCGCGTCCTTACCGACGGGTGGGGCAGATGGCTGAACTGGCGTACCACCGACGCCCAGCTCGCCGCAGCGCTCGGCATACCTATGCCCAGTGTCCCTGCCCCTCCAGCCCCCAAACCTGGGCAGACAACCGTGCAGCAGGGACCGGGCAACGGGCCGCAGAACCCGGTATGCACCGCGTGAACCCGTCTGGCGCCGCCGAAGTGCAGCCTGCGAAACCGCCGGCCGTCGGCCAGCCAATCCGGCCTGCGCGCCGGCCCCGCTCGTCCTGGCTCCGCGCGCTGCCCCTCCTGGCCCGGCCCATCACGTGGACGATGCCATGGGTCACGCTGATCACCGGCTGCCTGGCCGGCACTATCTTCCTCGCCGTCCTGGCCCGCGTCGCCGATACGTCCCACTCGCCGCTCACTCAGGGTGACGTCCGACTCGCCTTCCTTCCAGCCATCGCGGCGCTGGCGTTCGTTGTCCGCGCCCCGTTCCGGCCGCTGACCCAGACCACCCCGGTCCCGGCCTGGGTGACTCCGGCCGGCCACCTTCTCCTGGCCGCACCGGTCCTGGCGGCAACCTGCTGGGCGCAGCTGCGCATCGTGATCCACACCATCCCGCCTCACACCCTCGGCCACCCGCCCGCCGCCTACCCGGTGATTGCTCAGCTCACCGGGTGGTGTGCGGTCACCGTGGCCGCTGCGGCCTGCGTCGACCGGTCCCGCTACACCGACCTCGGCGGGGCCATTGCCGCACCCGTCAGCTTCACAGGCATCGCGCTCGCCTGGTACGTACCCATCACCACCAGATTCCTGGCCGAACCGCCCGCCACCTCGCATGGCGTGACCATCACCTGGTACGCCATCGCGACGGCCGCGTTCGCCCTGACCTGTGCGGCGATGCGAGACCAGTGGCACCGCTACAGCGGCAGCCTCCACCGCCATTCGGGCGATCACTGACCACTCGGCCCATGCGCCTGGCCGTCGGCGGGGCCGCCCGGCCTAGGCGGCGGGCGAGTCGGCCTGTAGGCCGGGTTCTGTGCGCCCGCTCGCGCGGGCCGGCGGCCATCCATCTAGGACTGCCGTTGCCGACAGCCTCGTGCGGTCTACCCGCGAGCATCGGGCGGGCAGCCCTCAATCGCTCGCGCAGGAGCGCACCGCAGCGGGTGCAACTCCCTCTTGACCTTGCTCCGGGTGGGGTTTACCGAGCCGCTCAAGTCGCCCTGAGCGCTGGTGGTCTCTTACACCACCGTTTCACCCTTACCACCGGACGAATCCGGAGGCGGTCTGTTTTCTGTGGCACTATCCCGCGGATCACCCCGGGTCGGCGTTACCGACCACCCTGCCCTGCGGAGCCCGGACCTTCCTCGGCATACCGGAAAACCGGCATGACGCGACCGCCCGGCCAACTCGCCCGCCGCTGAGTCCAGGATATGCGTCACAGGCCAGGATTCGCCGCACAGGCGCGCTGGCTAGTAACACGCGGCGGGCGGCCCGGCATCTTTGCCGGTACCGCCCGCCTCATTGCGAGCTACGAGCTGCGAGCTCAGTGAATGAGCCTGCCGAGCAGGCTGCCGTACTCGTTATTGCTGCTGTCCGACTGCGACGGAGCTGACATGCTCAGTGACGACGTCGGGCGTGCTGACCCTGACGGGCGCCCGGCGGCTGGCCTGCTGGCTGGCCGGCGAGCTGCGGGCCGCGACCGCGCCGCGGTCGACCTCGGCCGCGACGTAGTTGACCTCGTCCGCGACGAACTCGACCTTGAGCCTGAGCCTGAGGTCGCTGACGTTTCCGGCTTCGCTGCCCTGGACGCGGTGGTCCGCGACCTGGTGGAGCTCGTCCGGGTGGCCGTGCCGCGAGCGCGTAGAGGGCCTCGGTTCGCCGCCTGGTCCTGCAGTCGCCGTCGTCGTCGTCGCGCGTCGCTACCGCGGCGGGCCGGGGCAGCAGCCGTGGCCCTCTTCGCGGCAGACATCTTCTTGGCCGCGTCCGTCAGGGCCTTGGCTGCCTGCATCATGGCCTTGGTGGCGGTGTTCATCGACTGCATGGCCGACGACATCGTCTTTGCCGACGCCGTTGCCTTGATAGCGGCCGACGTCATCTTGGTCGCTGCCGATGTCACCTTGGTGGCTGCCGACGATACGTTCCTAGCGGCAGTAGCCGGGGTTGCCGCGGTGCCGCCGGCCGTGGTCCGGCCGCCGTGCTTCGGGCTGCCGTGCCTCGGCTTGTGGTTCCGGCGCGGGCTTGCGGTCGTTCGGCGCGCAGCGGTGGAACGTGACGCGGTCGATCGCGATGCTGACCTGCCGGTAGACCGCGAGGCGGTGCTCCGGGCCGTCGGGGTCGTGGACCGAGCTGACCTCGTCGTCGTGCTGCGAGACCTCGGCGATGCGCTTGACGACTTGGAGCTTGAACTTGGCTTTGATCGGCTCGCAGTGCCCCTTGACGCACTGCGGCTGACCGACCTGCTGCGAGCGGTACTCGCCGGACTACGGCGGGCCGCCGCACGGGTCGTGGACTGAACAGGCACTGATCTCCCCCCGTCTTGATCAATTACGAGGAGTGCTATTCCACACACCGAGTGTATTTACACACACGGCGGCTCGTTCGCTCAGAACAATGAACACAACCGGGCTGAAATCGTGCCTACTCGCGGCGGTTGTCAGTCGGGATCGCAAGTGCGCGGTGTCGTTCAGCGACCGTAGCAAGGCGGGTCCGTCAGCAAACCAGGCGGCCTCTGAGACTGACGCCACATCCAGATGCATCCGGAACAGCGCTGCGCTCGGCGCAAGCAGCGCGCGGCACACGATGGTCTTGATCGGCGTCACATGACTGACGACGACCACCGTCTTGCCCTGATGCACCGCGAGCAGCCGGTCCAGAGCGGCGCCCACGCGTTCCGCCACCGAGGCGAAGCTCTCGCCGCCGGGTGGCGCAGCATCCGAGGCGGCCATCCATGCCGCCATCTCGTCGGGCCAGCGAGCCATGACCTCAGCGAAGGTCATGCCCTCCCAGCTGCCGAAATCAGTTTCAGCTAGGTCATCATCGGCCGCCATCGGCGCGCCGGTGCGCTCCGCGACCGCCAGCGCTGTCTGCCGCGCGCGACGCAGTGGTGAGCTCAGGACCAAGTCAATACGCGCCGCGCTCGGCCATGGCCGCTGCCGCAGCCCTGCGCCTGCTGCAGGCCCAGCATCGGTCAGCGGGATATCACCCCGGCCGGCGAACCGACGCTCAACCGACAGCGGCGTCTGGCCGTGCCGCAACAGCAGGGTTGTGGTCGGCCGACCCTGCGGCGGCCGCCAGCCGGTGGCCGCCTGAGTAGCACGGCCGGCAGCGGACCCGATCAGAGCCCGGACTCATCGGTCCTGACCAGGATCCGCCGGCATTCCTCGCATCGCAGCACCTCGTCAGCGTCAGCCGCGCGGATGGCATTGAGGTCGACGGTGTTCAGCGACAGGTGGCAGCCCTGGCATTGACCGCGCCGCAGCGCGGCCGCGCCGACCCCGCCGTGCTGGGCACGCAGCCTGTCGTACAGGTCGAGAAGGTCAGCCGGCTCCTCCGCTACCACCGCAGCGCGGCGGTCCGACGCCTTCCCGGACTGCTCTGCCAGTTCGGCCAGCGCGACATCGCGGCGCGCCGTGACCGCCGCGGCGTCAGCTGCGATCGTGGCACGCTCAGCCCCGGCCTCCTTGAGCCGGCTCTGGACGGCCTCGAGCCGTTCCATCACGTCGAGTTCGACATCCTCCAGATCAGACTGGCGGCGCAGCAGTGACTCGATCTCCGACTGCAGGTTCTCCAGCTCACGCGGCGAACTGACCTGGCCCGCGTCCAGCCGCGCCCGGTCGCGCCCGATACGGCTGCGGACCTGCTCGACATCGGCGTCTGCCTTGGCCTGTTCCCTCCTCAGGTCCCCCTCGCGGGCCTCCAGAGTGGCCACCTCGTCGCGTAGCGTCCCGGTCGCGCTGCTCTAGCTCGCTGAGTTCGGCATGCTCAGGCAAACTACGACGGCGGTGCTCCAGCCTGCCCAGCTCAGCGTCAAGATCGGCAAGCTCCAGTAGCCTCAGCTGCGCTTCGGGGGATGCTTTCACGCTCGCCACGTTAGCCTGCCGCGAACGCAAATGTCGCGTCGGCAGTCCCTAACCGGGTCCGCCGCGGCGCCAGCGGCGGCCTACCCGAACCGGACCGTCCGCCGTCAGCGCCCGAGCCCGACCATCACGACTGGCGCTGACGTTGGCCGGCGTGCCCCGGTGGCAGGCTCCACGGTCATCGCCAGGTGATCGCCGCGCGTCAGCCCGTCCACCACCATCGGGCCAGTCATCCCGTGCCGGCCGGGGGCAGCATGCCTGCCGGACTGTCCCCAGCCAGGCCCCATCAGCCACAGCTCATATGCCTTCGACGCAGGAAGCCTGGCCAGACCGCTGGCGATGAACACCAGCGCGTCAGCCCGATGCGACATCACCACGGTTGCCCTGCCGCCAGTACTGACCTGCGCGGTCAGCGTCGTCGCATCGCGCGCGCCCAGAATGGCCGCGATCGCTCGTCGCGCTGCTGAGCTGCGGTCAGCCTGTTCTGCATCGAGCCCATGTGCAGGCCGAAGACGGTCGCTGTCACCGCCAGTATCACGGCCGCGCTGACCGCGACCCTGGCCAGCCATGGACGGGCGCGCAGCGGCATCCCACGGATGTGCCGCCGCCAGCTCGCTGTCCATCGGTGGCCCGCCAGCCGTCTGCCCTCCTCCCCGTCCACCAGCGGAGGTAGCTGCCTGATCCGCTGCGGCGGCCTGCATAGTCTGCTCGCGCAGCTCTGGCCGTGGCGGCACCGACGCAGCCGAGGCCAGCCGCGCGGCGGCCTCCCGCAGCCCTCGCACGTCCACCTGACACTGCTCGCAGGTGAGCAGGTGCCGCTCGAAGCTGGCCCGGTCGGCAGCCGACACGGCATCCATGACGTAGGCGCCCACGAGAGTGTGCAGCCGTGCACCGCGAGTTCGCATCACTCCACCCCCAGGCAGTCCCGCAGCCGGATGAGGCCGTCTCGCATCCGCGTCTTGACGGTGCCGACCGCGACTCCCAGCAGCTCGCCACTTCCCGGTAGCTATAGCCGCCGTAATAAGCGAGGTTCACCGATTCCCGCTGCAGGTCGGTCAGCCCCTTCAGGCAGCGCCGCACCCGCTCCTGGTCCAGCGCTGATCTCGACTGCCTCGCTGACCTCGTCATATGCGATCGACGCGGTGGCAGCGCGCAACTCGCGCTCTGCCGCCCGCTGCTCGGACCTCACCCGGTCGACGGCGCGGCGGTGGGCCACCGTCATGATCCATGCGGTGCCGATCCGGCCGAAGGATCAAACCGCGCAGCAGTCCGCCAGACCTCCAGCAGGACCTCCTGCATGACCTCCTCGGACTGCGCCGGATCGCGCAGCACCCGGCGCACGGTACCGAGCACTGCGGGCGCAGCCTGGTCATACACCGCCCTGAAGGCCGCATGGTCACCCCTGGCAACCGCCGCGAGGCATGAGCTCGAGGCTCTCTGGCGGCCCGGCGCCCTGGCCGGGACCCATGTGCCGCGCGCCGTCAGCCGGGTCGCCGCCTACCAACTCCACATCTCTCTATTCGTCGCGGGATCGGTTGCCGGCTTGCCGTCGGGCCGACTTCGCGGCCGCTCTGCGGCAATCCGCCGGTTGCGCTGCTACGAATACCGGTGTGACCTCATCGCAACCGCCACCTCACCCTCGTCCGGCAAGGCGTCCCGCTGCATCCAGCCGCGCTGGTTCAGCCGGCCTGCGCTTGCCGGCGCCGGAGCGCTCGTCGGAATAGTCACGGCTCTGGTAGCGCTCGGCGTCGCTCAGATTGTCGCGGCCCTGCTCAGCTCGCCGATCGGCGAGCCAGTCGCTGCCGTCGGCGAGCTCTCTATCGACCATACGCCAGCCGCCGTCAAGAACTTCGCGATCAGGGAGTTCGGCTCCAGCGACAAGATCGTCCTGGTCTGGGGCATCCGCGGCGTCCTGATCATCTTCGCCGCCGTGATCGGCATCCTCGCCGTCCGCAAGCTCTGGCAGGGCATGGTCGGGCTGGCGGTCTTCGCCGCTATCGGCGTATATGCCGCCCTCATCCAGCCCTCGGCGACGGCCACGGATGCGCTGCCCTCCCTGGTCGGCGCGGGCGTTGCCACGTTCGCGCTGAGCTACTTCAGCCGCCGGGCGGCCCCGCTGGCGGTCCGCGCGGGCGCGTGCGCAACCAGGCCTCGCCAGCCCAGGGCTACCGGAGCGCGCGCAATCGAGCGGCCCGGCCTGGCGGCCGGTCGAGACGGGCGGGCGCGGCAGGATCGAGCTGGTCCCGGACCGGCGCAGATTCCTGCTCGGCAGCGTCGCGGTGGCCGGCATCTCGCTGATTACCTACGCCGGCGGCTCCTGGCTGGGCGAGAGCAGGGACGTCGGCGCCATCCAGAGGGCGCTCAAGCTCCCGCCGCCGGCCCAGCGGCTCCGCCGCTGCCGCCCGGCACAAACCTGAAGATCCCGGGGCTGAGCAGCTTCATCACGCCGAACAGCAGCTTCTACCGGGTCGACACCGCCATCGTGCTGCCGGAGATCGCGCCGTCCAGCTGGCAGCTGCGGATCCACGGCCTGGTGCGCAAGGAGCTCGTGCTCAGCTTCGAGGAGCTGATCAAGCGGCCGCTGATCGAGGACTACGTCACGTTGTGCTGCGTCTCCAACCCAGTTGGCGGCCCGTATGTCGGCAACGCCAAGTGGCTCGGCGCGAGCCTGCGCAGCCTGCTCCAGGAAGCCGGCATCAAAGCGGGCGCAAGCCAGCTGCTAGCCACCTCATCGGACGGCTTCACCTCGGGCACTCCGGTGCAGGTCGCGATGGACAGCGGCAGGGACTCGCTGCTCGCCGTTGCGATGAACGACACTGCCCTGCCGGTCGCCCACGGCTTCCCGGTCCGGCAGGTCATTCCAGGGCTGTATGGCTACGTCTCAGCGTGCAAATGGATCGTCGACATCGAAGTGACGACCTACGAGGCTGCTCAGGCGTACTGGGTGCCGCGCGGCTGGAACTCCCAGGCACCGATCAAGACCGAGTCCCGCATCGACGTGCCGACGGGGCAGAACCCGATCAAGGCGGGTAAGCGGATGTCCATTGCCGGGGTGGCCTGGGCCCAGCACAAGGGCATCGAGGCGGTCGAGGTGCGTGTCGGGGCCGGGCCCTGGCAGCCAGCCAAGCTCGCTGCCACTCCCGACCTCGACACATGGCGGCAGTGGGCGTACGAGTGGGACGTTAACGTGGCGCCCGGCAACTACCTGATCGAGGCCCGCGCCACCGACAAGACTGGCTACACGCAGACCGCCCTGCAGGCAGCCGCCCGCGCCTAACGGCGCTACTGGCTATCCTGCCGTCAGTGTCCAGGTGACCAGCTGAGTGTCAACGCGGCCAGCTAAGCGGCTCACAACAGCTGATCACGTACCTGGCCGTACATGTACGCGCCTAGCCAGCGGCCGAGCTCGTCGAAGAACAGCTGTCGCCCGGTGCCTTCGGCCTGCTGCGCCGCCCGCCGAGCCCCGGCAGATCCAGCCAGGTCACGTGGCTGCCCAGCTGCGCAGCCGCAGGTGCGTGCGGCGCTGGCGCAGCGCCAAGCGGCCGGTGACCCCGCCCGAGGCACGTCCGTGCATCGCCAGGCACGAGCCCGGTGACGACGAGGACGGGGCAGCTGATGCCGAGCTTCATGGGGCCGCGCCGGCAGTTCGGGCTCACACAGGACCAGCGCGTCCGCGCCGCAATCGTCAACCCGGCCGTCGCCGAAGGCCGGCCGTCGCTGCCAACCCAGCCGCCCATCCAGAGTGCGGCAGCGAGCGCTCCCCGCCCCTGCGCGGCAACGATCACCGAGCCGATCCCGTCGACCTTGCGTAGCCGCGCGCAGGCAGCGTCAAGGTCGGTGCAGGCGGATGCGAGGGAGCGAGCCCCCGGGCCGCGCGGTCAGGCGGTGCGGTACACGCAGACCAGCCAGATAAAAGTGGAATGCGCGTTCGGTGAACCAGTCGGCCACGTCGGATGGCACCGCGGGGTCCCCTGCCGCCTGGACGTGCAGCACGGCACGCCGACTCGGCTGAAGTGACCGGCGTCGGAACATAGCCGTCTCCGGCCGCGCCACCACCTCAGCGCCCGGCACCGACTCGTACTTCCCGATGGCCGGGCAGCCCCTGACGGCCGGGTACCCCTCGACGGCACTGTGGCTCATGCTGACGCTCACGCACTCCCCCGTTCCGGCTGCGATAACGCCGGCAGTTCGCTCCCCCGGCTCCGTACGCCAGGCCCGGCCCGGTCCCGCCGGACCGCAGTGCACGGAACGTTACGCCTCAGTCTCGCACCGTAATCAGCCGGCCGCGCGCGAACACGCCATCGTGACAGCGACTCACTTGGTGGCTAATCCAGCCGAGCCTTGCTCTGTGGCCGGAATGGCACATTTAATGGCAGGGAATGTGGTGTGCGAGTGGCCGGCCACGTTTGCCGGCGCCGGCCGCGGGAATCACCGCGCCGAGGCGCTACGCTCAACGGCGACGAGGCCCCTCCATGTATGAGATGGAGGGGCCTCGCCCTGCCTCGCGGCCCTAGCTGCCGATCGCTAGCCTGCAGCTGCCGACGTCAGCTGCACGCGCCGCGTGGCGCACCACCGGTGTCAGCTTCCCGCCGTCCGCGCCGGTCGCCCAGCCCTTCCAGCGTTCCCTCGGTTTCCCTCGGGGCGGATCCCGTCTTCAGTGGTGAGAGAATTTCTACTGCCAACGCAGTGCGTCGCACAAGGGCTTTCGGCGAGAAGTTCAAGATTCTTTAGCCATCCACAGGACATCTGTTGTTTATCCTCCGTCCACGGCCGATTTCCACCGCGCCGTGCACAGGTTCATCCACAGCAGTTGAGGAAAACCTGCAGCCAAGTTCGACGAGACGAGCTCGCGGCCGATCCTGGGTGCCTACTCGCAGCGCACGCAGAGGCAGTTCAGAAGTTGGCGGGCCAAGCTGACGCAGGTAAGGCTCGCTAACTGGAAGGCGACAGATGAAGCCAGATCACGCAGCCCCTCCTGTCAGCCGTACCGCCGCCAGCCGTACCACTGGCGAGGCGATCAGGTACCGCGACCGGAACCGGGGCAGGCTGCGTGCCGTGACAGCGGCGGCCGGCTTGGCCAGCGTGCTGACGGCCGCCGGGGTGGCATACACGCTCCCGGGATCGACGGCCGCCGCTACCGTCGCCAATCACGTTGCCTCGGGCTCAAGCTCGGCGTCGTCTAAGTCAAGCTCGTCAAGCTCGTCGAACTCGTCTGGCTCGTCGAACTCGGCCAGCTCTAGTGGCGGCCTGCAGGGCTCATCCGCGCCGTCCGCCAGCTCCGGCTCGGGCCAGGTGACATCGGGCGGCTCCTGACCTCCGCGCCAACGATGGTCACTGTCAGCGAAACCACAGGCGCCGAGTAACCTTCTGGGCCCTACGATGTCGCACAGGACAGAACGGCTGCTCGGCGGGAGACCTCATGACAGACGCGGAAACCACGGGCGCCGAGCTGACCGTCGAGGTCGGCGATGATTACGTGGCAACGCTGGAGATCAACCGGCCGCCGAGCAACTTCTTCAGTGTCGCCCTCATCGAGCAGATCGCCGACGCGTGCGAAGAACTCGCGGCCGACCAGCGCTGCCGGGCGATCGTGTTGTGCAGCGCCGGGCGCGTATTCTGCGCCGGCGCCGATTTCACTGACGGGCACGCGATCAGCAGGCCGGACGGCGCCCACCTGTACGATTTCGCGATCCGGCTGTTCGAGCAGCCGCTGCCGATCGTCGCGGCGATCCAGGGCGCCGCGATCGGCGGCGGCCTGGGACTAGCGCTCGCAGCGGACTTCCGGGTGGCCGCACCAGAAGCGCGCTTCGCCGCGAACTTCGCGCTGCTCGGCATCCATCAAGGGTTCGCGCTCAGCGTGACGCTGCCTGCCGTCGTCGGCCAGCAGAAGGCGCTGGAGCTCCTCTATACCGGCCGCCGGGTCGCCGCACCGGAGGCGCACGCTGTTGGCCTGGCCGACCGCCTTGCCGCGTCCGGCCAGGCACGCGAGCAGGCGCACGCCCTCGCGAGCCGAGATCGCGGCATCAGCCCCGCTGGCCGTCCGCTCGATCCGCGCCACGATGCGTGCGGCATCTGGCGGTCCAGGCACGGGCAGCGATGGAGCGGGAACGGGCGGAGCAGGAGCGGCTCATGCTGACCGCGGACTGGAAAGAAGGCGTGGCTGCAGTGACGCCGCGCGGCGGCCACGGCCGCGAACTTCACCGGCGCGTCCTGGCAGAAAGGCAGGACCCCCGAAATGCCAGCTCTGGCCCGGCCAGGCGCAGCATCCGCTACCAGGTCAGCGGAAGCGGGCGTCCGCCGCTGCTGCTGACGCACGGGTACGGCGCCACCTCGGCCATGTTCGGACCCAACCTGGCCGCCGCGGGCGCCGCGGAACCAGGTAGTGACCTGGGATATCCGCGGCCACGGAGGCAGCGAGTACCCGGCCGACCCGGATTGCTACCGCCCGGCGGAGGCGCTCGCCGACATGGCCGCGATTCTCGCCGAACTCGGCATCAACCGCGCCGTACTCGGCGGGCACTCGCTCGGCGGCTACCTGTCGCTGGACTTCGCTCTCGCCCATCCAGACGCTGTGGCCGGCCTCGTGCTCATCGACACCGGCCCGGGCTTCCGTAACGACGCGGCCAGAGACGACTGGAACCGCCGGGCCAACAAGACGGCCGCCCGGCTGGAGGAGCAGGGCGTCGCCGCGCTCGGAAGCACCGAGCTGCACTCCGGCGAGCACCGGGATGCCAGCGGCCTCATTCATGCGGCTCGGCAGACGCTGACCCAGTACGACTCGCACGTGCTTGACGGCCTACCGCGCATCGAGGCGCCGACACTCGTCATCGTCGGCGCCGACGACGCTCCGTTTCTCGCCGCGGCCGACTACATGTCGAACAAGATCCCGCGGGCACGCAAAGTCGTCATCCCGGCCGCCGGGCACGCGCCGAACGTCTCCCAGCCTGAGCTCTTCAACGCCGAGCTGCGGAGCTTCCTTGATGAGGTTGCCGCCGAGGAAGCCGGATGACCCAGCACGGCCCGGCCGACGCCGAGCCCGAGCTGGTCATTGCCGAGCTGGCGGACTGGGTGCGGGAGCACTGGGATCCGGCCTTGGCGATGCGCGACTGGCGCAAGCTGCTGCTGGCGTCCGGCTGGGCGGTGCCGAGCTGGCCGGAACGGTGGCATGGCCGCGGCCTGCCCGCCTGGGCCGATGAGCTGGTGGGCAGCGAACTGCTCCGGCTCGGGGCAGTCGGCATCCCGGTCGGCAGCGGCACCTGGCTGGCCGCGCCCACGATCCTGGCGCACGGCAGTGATGACGTGCGCGACCGGCTGCTGGCCCCGATCCTTACCGGCGAGCAGACCTGGTGCCAGCTGTTCAGCGAGCCGGGCGCGGGATCTGACCTGGCGGGGCTGTCCACCTCGGCTGTGCTCGATGGCGATAGCTGGGTGATCAACGGCCAGAAGGTCTGGAACACCAGCGCACATCACGCGGACATGGGAATGCTGCTGGCCCGCACCGACTGGAGCGTGCCCAAGCACCAGGGCATTACCTACTTCGCGCTGCCGATGCACCAGCCAGGCGTCGAGGTCCGCCAGCTCCGGCAGATGAACTTCCACGCCTCGTTTAACGAGGTGTTCCTCACCGATGCACGGATTCCGTCCGGCAACGTCATCGGCGAGGTAGGCCAGGGCTGGAAGGCAGCGCTGACCACGCTGGCCTATGAGCGCAGGTTCGCCGCGCTACGGCGCCCTGCGTACTCGCCCGCGGCGGGCCGTGCGCTTGATGAGGCTCGCGCCGAGGCCGACGACCATTTCGCCACCTACTCCTGGTACCCGCAGCGAGCGGGCCGGCCGGACCTGGTGATCGAGCACGCGAGGGCCGCCGGGGTCAGCAACGACCCGCTCATCCGGCAGGCGATCGCGAGGCTCATCACGATGCAGCGAGCCGCCACCTGGACCGCGGAACGAGCCAGGGTGGCCCGCGCGCTGGGTGCGCGGCCCGGTGCCGAGGGCTCCATCGGCAAGCTGGCCGCGAGCAACATTGCCCGCGAGTCCGCCAAGGTCCATTCGATGATCGCGGGCGCGGCTGCGCTGCTGACCGGGCCGGACTCCGCCCTAGGCGGAGTAGTTGCCGAGGTGCTGATGTCGGTGCCTGGCCAGTCGATCGCCGGGGGAACCGACGAGATCCAGAAGAACATCCTGGCCGAGAAGGTGCTCGGGCTGCCGCCCGAGATCCGGGTGGACCGCGACGTGCCGTTCAGCCAGATCAAGCACCGCGGCTGAGAGCCGATCGCCTCACGACATGCGCCACCTCGCCCCGTCGCTGCCGGGATGCGGGGTCGGTTTTGTGGCGCCGGTGCTCGCACGGCATCGTAGTTCTTGCTGCGGCGCGCGACCGCGGCAGGAAGGGACACCATGACAACCCGCGACCTCCCCGGCGGCACCTTTAGCACCGACGGCCTGGAGCTCACCCGCGTCGGCTATGGGGCAATGCAGCTGCCCGGCCGCGGCGTGTTCGGGCCCCCGAAGGACCACGACGCCGCGATCGCGGTCCTGCGCACCGCCGTCGACCTCGGCATCCGGCACATCGATACCGCGGACTTCTACGGCCCGCATGTCGCCAACGAACTCATCCGCGAGGCTCTCGCGCCTTATCCAGATGACCTGCACATCGTCACCAAAGTCGGTGCCCGCCGGGACGATGCCGGCGCCTGGCTGCACGCCGGCTCTCCGGCTGAGCTGCGCGATCAGGTCCACGACAACTTGCGGCATCTCGGACTTGACGCGCTGGACGTGGTGAACCTGCGCGTCATCGACCAGGACGGGCACTCGCCGGAGTCGGACCCGATCTCCGAGCAGTTCGGTGCACTGGCCGAACTGCGCGAGCAGGGGCTGATCCGCCACCTCGGCGTCAGCACGGTCAGTGCTGATCAGCTCGCGGAGGCTCGAGGCATCGCGCCGGTTGTCTGTGTGCAGAACTTCTACAACATCGCCCGGCGCGATGACGACCCGCTAGTCGAGCTCACTGCGCGGGAGGGCATCGCCTACGTGCCCTATTTCCCGCTCGGCGGATTCTCGCCGCTCCAGTCGGACGAACTAGAGGCGGTCGCACGCCAGCTCGGCACGACCCCGATGGCGGTTGCGCTCGCCTGGCTGCTCCAGCGCTCTCCTAACATCCTGCTGATCCCTGGCACGTCGTCGGTCGAGCACCTGCGAGAGAACGTGGCCGGCGCCGGGCTCGAGTTGCCGGCTGACGCCCTGGCCGAGCTCGACGCAATCGGCGGCACGGCCAGCTGAGGCCCCGGTACCGTTCAGACGGCACTCAGAGGTTGCCCAGAGCCGCCGCTTCGATCGGTGGCACATCCTGCATGAGTAACGCGGCGGCGAGCGCCGCCGTGGCTCATCAGGAGGCAGGTCGTGGGGATAACCTCGAGCACCGCGCTGTGGTACGCCAGCCGGGCAACCGGCGTAGTCGCGCTGGTGCTGCTCACCGTCGCGGTGCTGCTCGGCATCGTGGTCAACCGCCGCGGACGGCTGCCTGGCCTGCCGAGGTTCGCGACGCACGAGCCTGCACCGCAGCATGTCGCTGCTGGCCGTGGCGTTCATCGCGGTTCACGTCGCAACCGCGATCGCCGACCCCTATGTCACTATCGGGATCGCGGCCGCGGTCATCCCATTCACTTCGCCGTACAAGCCGCTGTGGCTCGGACTCGGCGCGATCTCGCTCGACATGATCATCGCGCTGATCGTGACCAGCCTGGCCCGCGCCCGGATCGGCCGAAGGACCTGGCGCGCGGTGCACTGGCTCGCCTATGCCTGCTGGCCCGTCGCTGTTCTGCACGGCATCGGGTCCAGTACCGACATGCAGGCCGGCTGGCTTCTCGCCGCTGCCATCGGCTGCATCGCGGCCGTGCTCGCGGCCGCGTGCTGGCGGATCGGTAGCGCAACAGCTGCCCCGGGCCTGGCCGCGCGACCTGCCCGCGCGCTCAGCGACGCCGAGTTGGCCACCGGCTACCGCCATCGCGAGCTCACCGGCAGGTGCTCGATGAGCGCGCTGGCCGCGGCCGGGCCCGAGCCTACGGCACGCTGCCCCGGCGGGCGAGTCAGGCCTGCCCCGGTTGCTGCCGTCGGTCCACCGAGCAGTTGCCGCAGAATCGCGACAGGGCCCCGATCTGGCCGCGCACCTGCGCAGGCACGGGCTGCCCAGGTTCCGTGGCGCAGCGCTCATCGAGCAAGCCGCGGCCGCCGGGCTGACCGGACGGGGCGGCGCGGCGTTCCCGGTCGCCAGGAAACTCGCCGCAGTCGCAGCCGCCGGCCGGGCCGCGGTAGTCGTCGCCAACGCCGCCGAAGGCGAGCCCGCCAGCAGCAAGGACGCCGCGCTGCTCTGGTTCGCACCCGCATCTCGTGCTCGACGGCCTGCAGGCCGCCGCTGAGGCGGTCGGCGCACGGTCGGCCTACCTGTACGTACACGCCGTACGACTCGCGCAGGCGGGCCAGATCTAGCCGGTCATCTGCGGATGGCACTGGCGAGCCGATCTGCGGCCGGAACCGACCGGGTCAGCGTTGAGCTCGTCGAGGCGCCCGCACGGTTCCTGGCTGGCGAGGAGACCGCGCTGGTCGCCAGGATCAACGGCGGCGCGGCCAGGCCAGGGTTCAAGGCCGCCGCGTCGTTCGAGCGCGGCGTCGGCGGCCGCCCGACCCTGGTGCAGAACGTCGAGACGCTAGCCCACCTCGCGCTGATCGCCAGGAACGGCGCAGCCTGGTTCCGCGGCGTCGGCACGGCAGGACGAGCCGGGATCGATGCTCTGCACCGTGCGCGACCATGACGGCCGCGCCCGCATCGTGGAGACGCCCATCGGTACGCCGCTGCACCGGCTGGTCCGGCTCGGCGACGACGTGCAGGCCGCTGCTAGCCGGCGGCTACCACGGCGGCTGGCTGAATCGGCGCCGACAGCGCGACGCGTGTCGCTGAGCAACGCCGACCTGCGCCCGGCCGGCGCCATGATGGGCGCCGGCGTTCTGGTTGCCCTGCCGGCCGCGTACTGCGGGCTGGCGGAGACGGCGCAAGTAGCCCGTTCCCTGGCATTGGAATCGGCAGGCCAATGCGGACCGTGCTTCAACGGCCTGCCGGCCATCGCGACGGCGCTCGCAGCCGTGGCCCGGCCGCGGCCTGCCGAGCGGGAGCTGGCCAACCTCCGGCGCTTGTCCGGCCTCGTCACCGGGCGCGGCGCGTGCCACCACCCGGACGGCACCGTCCGGTTCGTCGCGAGCACGCTGAGGGTTTTCGCTGCTGAGATCGCCGAGCACGGCCGGGGACGGTGCACGGCGACGCGGCATGAGCAGTTCCTGCCGCTCCCGGCTGCGCCACTGACGGAATCGACTGGAGATAACCATGGCCGACGTCACCACACAACTGCGCGTCAATCCCGATCGCCTGCTCCGGGCATGGCGTCTGCGCCGAGCTGCTGCCCGAGCTGATCACGCTCGACGAGTGGGGCTACCCGGTCATTGCCAATAACACCGTGCCGCTCGGCTGATCCGCGCGGCGCGGCTGCCTCACCGACCGCCCGGCGCTGGCCCTGACGCTGACTGCACCTGCGCTGGCGCTTTCGCTAGCACGCAGAGGAAATTCAGAAGAAGCTCAGAGGGTCGCCCGAGCGGGTTCCGGCAGGCTAGGGACATGATGACAGTCATGGAACCGATCGCGCCCGCGCCCGGCAAGGGGGAGGGCGGCCTGCATCGAGCCGACGGCTCCCCCGTCCGGGTCCTGGTCGTGGACGACGAGCCCAGCCTGGCCGAGCTGCTCGCCAGCGTGCTGCGGTACGAGGGCTGGGAGATCCGGACGGCCGCGGACGGCAGCAGTGCGGTGCGGGCGGCGCGCGAGTTCCAGCCGGACGCCGATCGTGCTCGACATCATGCTGCCTGATTTCGACGGCCTGGAGGTCCTGCGCCGGGTACGGGCAATCCTGCCGCACGTGTGCGTGCTGTTCCTCACCGCGCAGCGACTCGGTGCAGGACCGAGTGAGCGGCATCACCGCCGGCGGCGACGATTACGTCACCAAGCCATTCAGCCTGGAGGAAGTGCTCGCCCGGCTGCGCGGGCTGCTGCGCCGTGCCGGGATGGCGCGGGCGAGTTCCGGCACCGAGCTCGCGGTGGCCGACCTGAGCATGGACGAGGACGCTCGGGAAGTGCGCCGGGACGGCGACCTGATCGAGCTGACCGCGACCGAGTTCGAGCTGCTGCGGTTCATGATGCGCAATCCCCGCCGCGTACTGTCCAAGGCGCAGATCCTGGACCGGGTGTGGAATTACGACTTCGGCGGCCAGGCCCACGTTGTGGAGCTGTACATCAGCTACCTGCGCAAGAAGATCGACACGGGCCGCGAGCCGCTGATTCACACCGTCCGCGGCGTGGGGTACGTGCTGAAGCCGCCGGCCTAGCGATGTCCGCGACTCCGCCGGCTTCTGCGGCCAGGTCTGCACCTCTGGCGTCCTCGGTCCGCCAGTGGCTGGCAGCCCGTACGCTGCGCGGCCGGCTTGTCGCAGGCCTGCTCGTGCTGCTCGCGCTCGCCTGTGCATCGGTCGGCGCCGTCACCTATGCGCACCTGCATTCGGTGCTGACCAACAACCTGAACTCCGAACTGCAGCTCGCCAGCATGCGGTACGTGGACTGCCTGCAAGGACCGCCGCCGGGGTCACCCAACGATGACGGAGGCAACAGCGGCGGCGGACCGCAGCACAGCCCGGGACCCGGCCCGTGCGCGCAGCAGCAGAACGCCGGCGCGCTCAATGCGGTGTTCAGCACCGGCGGCACCCTGCTGGCCGCACACCTGGCGAACTCCGACGTCTGCCGCTCTCGCCCGCCGACCGGGCGCTGCTTACTGGCCTGCGCACCGGCGGCACGCCCGGCGACCAGCTCTACGGCCCGCGGTCGGTCGACCTCTCCGCCTACGGCGATTACCAGGTGATAGCCCGCGACACCAAGGCTGGCCTCGTCGTGACCAGGACTGCCCCTGACGCCGGTCACTACCACGCTGCGGCAGGTGGCACTCGCTGAGATCGCTGTTTTCTCCGCCGCGCTGCTACTCGCCGGCATTATCGGCACCGCCTGGGTGCGGGTGTCGCTGCGACCGCTGCGGCGGGTCGCGGCCACGGCTACCAGGGTTACCGGGCTCCCGCTGGCCAGCGGCGCAGGTCAGCCTGCCCGAGCGGGTACCCGACGCCGACCCGCGGACCGAGGTCGGGCCAGGTCGGCGCCGCGTTCAACCGGATGCTCGGGCACGTGGAGTCCGCGCTTGCCCGGCGCGAGGCCAGCGAGACCAGGCTGCGCAGTTTCGCCGCGGACGCCAGCCACGAGCTGCGCACGCCGCTGGCCGCCATTCGCGGCTATGCCGAGCTGGCGCGCCGGCATCCGGGCCCGCTGCCGGACGATATCGCGCACGCGCTCAGCCGGGTCGAGTCGGAATCCGCGCGGATGAGCGAGCTCGTTGACGAGCTTCTGCTGCTCGCTCAGCTCGACGCCGGCCGGCCGCTGGCGGCCGAGCCGGTGGACATGACCAGGCTGGCGATCGACGTCAACCAGCGACGCCAGGGTCGCCGCCACCAACCATAAGTGGCAGCTCGAGCTGCCTGAGGATCCGGTTATGGTCCGCGGCGACGAGCAGCGGCTGCGGCAGGTGCTGGCGAACCTGCTCAGCAACGCGGCCCGGCATACCCCGGCCGGCACCGATCGTGACCGTCGCCTTGCGCAGTGCTCCGCCACCTCCTGGCCAGAGCGCACGCGGCACTGCGGTCGTGAGCGTGACGGACAACGGGCCTGGCATTCCGGCCGAGCTACAGCCTGACGTGTTCGAGCGATTCGTGCGTGGTGATACGTCACGGTCGCGCGCGGCGGGCAGCAGCGGTCTCGGCCTCGCGATCGTGCACGCGGTCACCGCCGCGCACGGCGGCACGGCGAGCGTTACCAGCCAGCCCGGCGAGACCAGGTTCGTGATCGAGCTGCCGATCTCCGACTGACCGGCCACTGGGCACGCTGATCCGTACTCCGGCTAGGGAATCGCGGTGAAGAACTCGTACGCGATGCCGTCCGGATCGCGGACGTAGACGCCGCGGCCACCGCTGAGGTGATTGATCTGCTGGTCGGTCAGGCGCGGCGCCGAGCCCCACGGCAGCCCGGACTCATTCGCCACTGCAAGGGCCCGGTCAAATGTGGCGTCATCGACAAGGAACGCGTAGTGGCCGGGACGTCCGCCCGCCCTGTCGTCGAAGTCGAAGGTCAGGTCCTCATTGATCCGCACCGGCACGAACGGCCCTGCAGACGACCCCACCTCGACGCCCAGCAGGTCAGCCAGGACCTGCGCGCCGCGCAGCTTGTCGGTGACGGGCACGATCGTGTGGTTGAGAACGACAGTCATCCGCTGCCTCCTTGAGTCGGGTGATCGAGCGGCTGCGCCGCGAGGCGCAGCAGGTAGCCGGCAAACCGGCGGGCGTCTTCAGCTGGCCAGTCGGCGACCAGCTCGGTGAAGGTTTCCCGCTGCCAGGCCCGGGCGGACGCTAGCAACTCGCGGCCGCTGGCTGTCGCGCGCAGCTCGGTTCGGCGGCCATCCGCCGGCGACACCGTCTTGGTGACGAGTCCCGCCACAACGGCCGCGGCCAGCATCCTGCTGGCGTTCGATCGATCGAGGCCGAGCTCCACGGCGACGTCGCCGATGGCGGCCGAACCCTTGGCATGGCTGGCATCGATCGCCTCCAAGACGAGCACGTGCCCGACACGACGGGCGTCGTCATCGCTGTCACGCGCCGCATTGGCGGCCCAGCGGCGCGACCAGAACCGGACCAGCCGGAACAGTGCCGGGCCTCCATCAGCGATCTCCGGGCGCTGCCTGCTATCTGTGCGCATCGCACAGATAATACATGCGATTCGCACGCAATAACAGCCGGCGATGTCCATCGCTGGCGATACCGTTCGTCGTGCGTGTACAAGCCAGGGCGATAACGCGCGTGGGAGGAGACTTCGGGTGGCTGACTGGGAGAAAGAGATCGGCGCCATGACACTGCTCGTTGCCGACCTGGGCCGTTCGAAGCAGTTTTACCAGGACGCCTTCGGCTTGAAGGCGCAGCACGAGGATGCCGACTCGGTGATGTTCCGGTTCAAGAACATGTACGTCTTCCTCCGCAAGGCGCCGGTTGCCGACGGGCCGCCGCCCGATGCCGTCCTCGATCTGGCCCGGACCGGCGCCGGCCAGTTCGCCATCATCGTCGACGACGTCGATGCCGTCAGCGCGGAGCTGGCCGAGCGCGGCGTCCCCGTGATCAGCGGACCAAGTGATCGCGACTGGGGCATGCGCACGGTCACTTTCGCCGACCCGAGCGGCCACGTCTGGGAGATCGCGCAGCCGCTTCAGAGCGCCTAGTCACAGCTGGACCTTTCGTGAAGCGGGTGCCATGTCGCGGGCGGCCGTGATCGGCCATGTCAGCAAAGTGCTTGCCGCGGTACTGGCAGTTGTCGGGTCAGCGGTACGGCGGGAAGACTGGCTGCTATGGCGGAAGACCGGGATCGCTGGCATCGTTGGCTGCTTGACGTCCGGCATGGCGGCGATCCCGGCTACCGCAAGCAGCTGATCTCGGCGCTGCACCGGGTCCGTGACGAGGTGCTGGACCGGGCGGCGCTGCAGCCCGACGACACGCTGCTGGACGTCGGAACCGGTGACGGCCTGATCGCGTTCGGGGCGCTGGACCGGCTCCGCCCTGGCGGCCGCGTCATCTTCTCCGATGTCTCGCGCGACCTGCTCGACTACTGTCACGCGTCCGCGGCCGAAGCAGGCCAGCTCGGCCGATGCGACTTCGTGCTGGCACCAGCTGACAACCTGGCGGCACTTCCCGATTCCTCGGTCGACGTGGTGACCACAAGGTCGGTACTGATTTATGTGGCGGACAAGCCGGCGGCTTTCGCCGAGTTCCGCAGGGTGCTGCGGCCCGGTGGGCGGATCAGCCTGTTCGAGCCGATCAACGTGCTGATGCAGGGATGCGGCTCGCGGCGGTGCTTCGGCTATGACGTCAGCGCGGTCGCGGAGATCGCGGCGAAGCTGGACGCTCAGTTCGCGACTATTCAGCCGCCTGGGGCTGACCCGATGCTGGACTTCGACGACAGGGACCTGGTCCGGCTCGCGGAGCAGGCTGGTTTCGCCGACGTACAGCTGGACTTGCGGGTCACGGTGCGAGCCCGGCGCCCCGCGGCGCCATGGGACCGGTTTCTGCGTCAGTCCGGTAACCCGAACCTGCCGCCACTGGCCGAGATGCTGGAGCGCGCACTCAGCCCGGCAGAGCTGGCCGTATTCACTGCTCATTTGCGGCCACTTGTCGAGGCGGGGCTGGGGGAAAGCCGGGAGGCGGTCGCTTACCTGACCGCTAGCGACAGCGCGCCGGACCTAGCCGACGAATAGCTCCGGGCCGGACAGGTTTGCTCAATTAAGCCGCCGTCGATGTGGAGTTGGTGGGGTTACAGGACCCCACAAACTTCACATTCATTTATGAAGATCGGTGATCGGCTGCCCGTTCTCGGCTATCTGCCGGTCCAGCTGCGCAGGTCCAGTGACGACCAGGGCCCTGGCCGGCTCCTCGCTGGTGACGACGAAGCCATGCGGGCGGTCGCGAGGCACGAAGACGAAGCTGCCCGGCGTCGCCGTCCAGCGGTCCTCCTCGCAGAACACCGACAGCTCGCCGGCCAGCAAGTAGAACATCTCGTCCTCGCCCGCGTGCACGTGCTCGTGCACGGACAGGCCAGGCGGATAGGTCGACTCCATGACGGCAAGCTGTCCCAAAGTCTGCTCGCCACCCGCCTTGATCACGACCGTGGCTCCGTGGAACAGGTAACCGGGACCATCGCCTGGTGCTAGCGCGAATCCGGACACGAGCGCGCACCGCCTTCGGTGGAGTCGAGGTAATCCTGGAGCCGGCGCATGCCGTCGATGAGCGCATCGTCGGCGACGTCCATCGCCTCGGCAAGCGTGAACCACCGGACCTGCTGGCTCTCCCCCGGCGGCGGCGCCGGGTCGTCGTCGCCGCTAAGCAGCAGGTACCGCAGGTCCAGATGGAAATGCGGACCGGCAGGATGCGCGTCCAGATGCAGCAACCGAGGACCGCCGCTTGGATGGCGCACCGTGAGCCCGGTCTCCTCCTGCGTCTCCCGCAGCGCCGCCGCCCACGGCGTCTCGCCCGCGTCGATGTGGCCGCCCGGCTGCATCCAGCCGCCGATCCGCTTGTGCCAGTGCAGCACCGTGCCGCGCGGCCCGGCGACGATGGCGGAGCCGGTGACGTGGACCGGATCGGCATCCCGGCTGAATGGGTCGGCCAGCCGATCCAGCTCGGCCAGGAACCGCGCACGCGACGCAATCTCCCTGGCGGTCGCCGCGTCGAAGGCGGTCACCGCGTCCCGCAGCTCGGCCGTGATCGCATCGCGCCGCCCGTCGCCAGAGTCCACACGACCCATCATGCCGGTCCGTGGGCAGTCGCTCAGCAGCGATCAGCGAGGATAGCTGCGTGCGCTGGACAACTGCGGCAGCTGCGGGCGCGACGCTTGTCGCGGCGGTATTCGTGAGCGCCTGCGGCGCAGCCGCCGCCGTGCAGGCCACCGCCGTGCAGACCGCGGCGGCGCGACCGCCCTCCGTCGAGAAGTGCTACGCCTTCGCTGTCGCTGCCCTGCGCCGCCACGTCATCGTCCGGCGTCGGCCGGCTGCCTGCGCCGGCCTGACGCAGGCACAGGTCAACCAGGTCGTTGGCCGCGCAATCCGGACGGTCGTCGGGCCTCACCCTAAGGCGGTCGAGCGGCGCCTCGCGCTCGCGGACAGCCGCTATCTCGGCGATCTGGTCAAGACCGTTCCGCCGCCAGCGGCCGCCTCGGTCGCGACCGGGCAACCGACGTCGTCGGGTGAGCTGGGCCTGCGTCTCGCCGCTCTCGCGGCGTGGCTTGCCGCCGCCATTCCCGGCGCTTACCTGCTGAGCGGCTGGCTGACGCGCGCCGGTCGGCGCAGGGTCATCCGCAAGCCCGGCGCCCCTTCGGCGGTGCCGTTCGGGCACGCCGGCCTGGCGATCACCGGCCTGCTCATCTGGATCGCGTTCACGGTGACGCACGCGGCCGCGCTCGCATGGGCCGACGTCGGCCTGACCTGGGTCATCGCTGGCCTTGGCATGGCAACCCTGCTTGCAGCCAGCCCAGAGCAGCGAGCGATCAGCACGAGCTCGGGAGCCGCCGCGCTCGTCGCGGTGACCGAGATCGGCTACGACCCCGTTCCCGACGAGGGCGCCAGTCATCGTTATCGCGCTGCATGGCGCCCTCGCGATGCTGACGATCTTGCTGGTCTTGCTGGCCGCGGTCGGGATCGGATAGGCCAGGCTCAGTCCTCGCTGGACGCCGCCCAGATGTTGATGCCCGCCTCGACCGCCTGCTTGTCGATCGCGGCCAGCTCGTCGTCGCTGAACGACGACCGGCCGGCGGCCGCGAGGTTCTCCTCCAGCTGGGCGACGCTGCTGGCGCCGATGAGTGCCGAGGTCACTCGCTGGTCGCGTAGTACCCAGGACAGCGCCAGCTGAGCGAGCGACTGGCCGCGGGCCCTGGCGATCTCGTTCAGCGCCCGGACGTGCCTGAGGTTCTCCTCGCTGATCTGATCGGCCGAGAGCGACCCGCCACGGCTCGCTCGCGAGCCCGCCGGGATCCCGTTCAGGTACTTCGTCGTCAGCAGGCCCTGGGCCAGCGGCGAGAACGCGATGCAGCCAATGCCCTCCTCGCCGAGTACATCCAGCAGGCCACCCTCGATCCACCGGTTGAGCATCGAGTAGGACGGCTGGTGGATCAGCAGCTGGAGTGCCCATCTGCCGCAGGATCGCTGCAGCCTCGGCCGTCCGCTCAGCCGAGTACGACGAGATGCCGGCGTACAGGGCCCTGCCGGATCTGACCGCGGTGTCCAGCGCGCCCATCGTCTCTTCCAGCGGCGTGTCCGGGTCGAACCGGTGGCTGTAGAAGATGTCCACGTAGTCCAGCCCCATCCGCGCCAGCGACTGGTCCAGGCTGGCCAGCAGGTACTTGCGCGAGCCCCACTCGCCGTAGGGCCCCGGCCACATGTCGTAGCCGGCCTTGGTGGAGATGATCAGCTCGTCGCGGTAGGGGCGCAGGTCGGTGCGCATGATCACGCCGAAGTTCGACTCAGCCGAGCCATACGGCGGCCCGTAATTGTTCGCCAGGTCAAAGTGCGTGACCCCAAGGTCGAACGCGCGCCGCAGGATCGCTCGCTGGGTGTCGAGTGGGTTCTCGTCGCCGAAGTTCTGCCAGAGCCCGAGCGAGATCTCCGGCAGCTTGATCCCGCTTCGGCCGCATCGGCGGTAGGGCATCTTGTCGTCGTATCTGTCGGGGGCAGCAACGTATGTCATGGCTAGCAGTCTGCCACGACGGGCCGCGGCCTCAGAGTGCTCTAACGGGCGGTACGGGTGAGAAGAAAGTCACGGAAAGCGTGAAAGCCTGACGCAGTGCTGAAGCTGCTGGCCTTCGTGCTCCCGCTGGGCCTGGACTCCTTTGCCGTCGCCGCCGCGATCGGCGCTGCCAACGTCACCACCTGGCGGGCACGGCTGCGCATCTCGGCCATCTTCGTGCTCTTCGAAGGCGGCATGCCGCTCATCGGCTTGGGCCTCGGCAGCGCACTGGCCCACGGCATCGGGGCCGTCGCCAACTACCTCGCCGCCGTCGCGGTCATCGCCATCGGAGCCTGGATGCTAGTCGCAGGCGACAGAGAAAGCGAAGAGGAGAACGCCAGCCGCATCCTCACCAGCCGCGGGCTGGCGCTCGTTGCGCTCGGGATCAGCATCAGCCTGGACGAGCTGGCCATCGGATTCAGCATCGGCCTCGCGCACCTGTCCGTCACCGCCGTGATCGTGGCCATCGCCCTGCAAGCCTTCATCGCCGCGCAGCTCGGCCTGGCGATCGGCGCGAAGATGAGCGAGCACCTGCGCGAACGCGCCGAGCAGATCGCCGGGGTCGCCCTGATCCTGCTCGGCGGCTACCTCATCGCCGAACAGCTCGCCCGCTGAAAGGCCGACGCTTCACCTCGCGCCTAGGTCCTTGGTTAGTTTGAGGTAATCGATGCCGACCCGCTGGAGGTCTTGCTGCAGATTGCTGCCCGCAGCGATGCTCTGATACTGGGCTGCGGAGGTCGCCGATCCGATCTGCAGGAGGTCGCGACCGGCAATGTTGGCGTCGTTGGCCAGTGTGTTGGCATCGGCCGCCGCAGATCCTGACACGCCGGCGGCGCTGACTGAGCTGGCGAAGCCCTCGAGCGCCTGACCGGCGCCGCGGTCCAGCTGAGTGACGCAAGTCAGCTGCTGGTTGCATGCCGCAACCGAAGACGGGAATGACGACAGCGTCGTGCCCACCACGCTATTGGCGTGCTCGATCCGAGCCAGGCTGACCGTGTTGGACACCGCCGTCTTTGCGAGCAGGCTGTCAGCGGTTGCCCCAGCGCCCCAGACCACCGCGCCGAGCAGCAGGCACGCGGTGAGTACTCCCTTAGCCGCCCCGGACAAGGTCAGCCGCCACGGATCCGCGGTCCAGGCCGATGTCCCGGCTGGGACACCGCCCTCGCCACTATCTCCGGAAGCTGGCGCCGTGACGGTCGTTGCTGCAGCTTCCGGTCCCGGCGCTGCCTGGTCTCCGAACAGACCCCAGGGGTACTCGCCCGTCACCATGAACGCGTAACCGGCGTACCGCGCCGAATAGCGCGTGACGGCCGCGACCGCCTGATGGATCGGATCGGGGAGCTTGCCAGTGACCAGTGCGCTCAGCCAGCCGATGAAGGCAAAGAGGACGAGCCCGTAGGCCGCAATTACTGAGACCAGCGCGGCAGGCACGGCCAGGAAGAGGCGGAACAGCACCGCCAGGCGGTTCAGTCTGGTCGGCCTGGTGAGCAACCGAACCGGGTAATCCGGATCGTCATCAAGCGAGAACGGCGGGTAGACGTCTGTCAGGAGGAGCAGGTAAGCGTAGACGCGGGTCTGCCAGCGTACGACCCCGGTGATGAAGGTGTGCGCCCACTCGGGGAGCCGCCCAGCGAACAGAGCCGCGAACCAGCTGATGAAGACGACGACTTCCAGCGCGATGGTAAGGAACCACAGTACGACGAAGTGCGGAATCACCAGGATGGCGCGGATGGCTACTGTCCATCGGCGTTGCGATGCTGGACCCGGAAAGCTGACCAGGATCGGCGAGGCCTCAGAAGACACGGTCGGTCCCGTGTTTGATGCGAGAGTCGTCGGCTCCCGATAAGCGGCAGGCTCGCCGGAAGCTGCCTGGTCATTCACAGGACGGTCAGGATTTTCTGGCCCGAACTCGGGCGGTTCTGGGGTGTGGCTCATCTGTCCAGTGCTCCGTTATTGCGGCCGATTGGAGGCTCGTAAGCCGACACATTCTGACCGCTATATGGAGGAATTTCAAGAGTCGCCCACCATTGGCATGGTCTGGCGGCGCGACGACACGCGGGGCTACCGTGATCTGCCGGCCTGCGAACGGCCGCGCTCCGATGACGGCGGCCCGGCGGCGTGCAACCTGGCCGCTGTCGATCCCGGCCGCATGCCAGCGGGCGTGTGCGGCCGCCTCGACTTCGGCTGCCTCGCCGCCGGTCACCTCCGAGCCCTGGCGGTAGGTCGCGAAAATCGCCTGCACGGCTGCAGCGTCGCTGGAGGCGGCATCTGCGGCAAGCTGCACGGTGAAGTCAAGCAGGTCCGGATGCGGGACCACGTGGTTAACCAGGCCCCACTCCAGCGCGGTACGCGCATCGACGAAGTTCCCGGTAGCGCTCATCTCCCTGGCCCGGCGCAGGCCGACACCTGCAGGCAGCTGGACGGTGAGGCCCCAGCCGGGCATGATTCCGATCCGCGCATGCGTGTCGGCGAACCTGGCCCGCTCGGACGCGATCAGGAAGTCACACGCGAGGGCCAGCTCGAGGCCGCCGGTGATCGCGACCCCGTTAACCGCTCCGATCAGCGGCTTGGACAACGGCGGCAGGACCGGCCCGGAAGCGGCCGAGGACAGCGGGCCGCCGGTCTGGCCGAGCTCGGTCAGGTCGAGGCCGGCGCAAAAGGCGGGGTCGGCGCCGGTCAGCACGATCGCCCGGACCGCGGCGTCGGTGTCGAGCCCCGCCAGCGTGGTCCGCAGGCTCGTCAGCAGGGCGCCCGACAGTGCGTTGCGCCTGGCCGGCCGGTTCAGCGTCACGACCGCGACTAGGTCGCGAATTTCGCACAGCACGTCCGTCACGGCGATCGCCTCCCCCGCTGACGCTATCTCAGAGCAGGGCACAGAAACACCTGGCAGCGCGCAGCCAAGCGTGCTCGCCGAACCTATCCAGGCGGATCTCCGGGCGAGCGCGTCTGGACGGATTTCAGATGGATAATCGACGCGTGGATCTCACCGCCAAACTGCAGATCAAGCCGGGCACTGAGGTCGCCGTCGTCGGCCGCCCCGCGGACGGACCCGACCTCGCCCCGCTCGGCCCGTCGGCGGCCGATCCGGGCGCGGCCGGCGCCGTCCTTGCGTTCGCGCGGCTGCGCGGTGACCTGACCGGGATAGCCGGCCCGGCCATCGAGGCGGCCCGCGAGGACAGGCTGGCCTGGATCGCCTACCCCAAGGCCGGCCAGCTTGGCACCGACATCAACCGGGACTCGCTGGCCAGTGCCGTGGCCGAGCTCGGCGTGCGGCCGGTGCGTCAGGTCTCGCTCGACGACGTCTGGTCCGCCCTGCGCCTCCGGCCAGCCTGAGCCAGCGCCTCCGGCCTGAACCGCCGGCGTGGTCTTGCGCGCGCCTCGCTCTCCTGGCGTACGGTGTTCGGGAGCCCCCGAGGAGACGCCGTGCAGGTTCCCGTGCTCGACACCAGGAACAGTTTTGCCCGGAAACTGTTCGCTCCGCTCCCGGCACGCTATGACAAGCTTGCCGAGATCTTGTCGTTCGGCCAGAACGGCCGCTGGCGCAGGGCAATGGTCGGCCGCCTCGTCCCGCCAGCCGGTACCGCTAACTCCGGCGCCATCGTGCTCGACGTAGCGGCGGGAACGGCGGGGGTTTCCCTGCAGATTGCCAACCGCACCGGCGCCAGGGTGATCGGCCTGGACCTGACCGAGCAGATGCTCAGGCAGGGCGCGGTCAACGTGGCGGCCGAGGACGCCAGCGGCCACGTTTCCCTCGTCAATGCCAGAGCGGAGCAGCTTCCGCTGGCGGACGCCTCGGTTGACGCGCTCACCTTCACCTACCTGCTCAGGTACGTCAACGACCCGCAGGCCACGCTGGCGGAACTGGCCAGAGTGGTCCGGCCGGGCGGAACTGTGGCGAGCCTGGAGTTCAACGTCCCGCCGTCGGCGTTCTGGCGGTTTTGGTGGCGGGCCTATACCTGGCTCGTGCTGCCGCTCGGCGGCCTGATCACGGGGGGCAGGCAGTGGTATGAGGTCGGCCGCTTCCTCGGGCCGAGCATCGCCGGGCATTACCGCCGGTACCCGATCGACTGGACGGTCCGCGCCTGGCAGCAGGCCGGTCTGCAAGACGTCGGGTACAAGGTGATGAGCCTCGGCGGCGGCCTGATCATGTGGGGAACGCGCGGGGGTGGGTGACCCGGTTGCGACTGGCGCCCCCGGCCATGACGGCGACGTGCCGTCCACGGCCGCCAGGCCGGCCTTCTACGCGGCTCGCCAGGGCCGCTTGCGTGACTGGTGGACGCTCCTACACCCCCCGTATACCGCCTGGCACCTGTCCTACGTCGTGATCGGCGCCGCGCTCGCGCCGCGCGTCAAGCTAGTGCCGCTGCTGGCCACGCTGATCGCGTTCTTCCTCGCCGTCGGAGTGGCTGCGCACGCGCTGGATGAATATCACGGCCGGCCCGCTGCGCACGCAGATCCCCGGCGCGGTCCTGATCGCTGCCGCCACGCTGGGGCTGGCAGGTGCACTCGCCCTCGGCGTGGCCGGAGCCGTCCGGGTCGGCTGGGTACTGATCCCGTTCCTCCTAGTCGGGCCGCTCCTGGTCGTCGCCTATAACGCAGAGCTGTTCGGCGGGATCGTCCACACCGACGCCGGCTTTGCCGCGGCCTGGGGCGCCTTCCCGCTGCTGACTTCCTACGTCGCGCAGACCGGCAGGCTCTCGGCAGGTTCGTTGCTCGCTGCGGGGGCTGCGTTCGGCCTGTCGGCGGCGCAGCGGAGCCTGAGCACCCCGGCCAGGCTAGTGCGCCGACGAGCGACCAGCGTGACGGGCAGCATCACGCTTGCCAGCGGCGACACCCTGACCATCGACGCCGACCGCATGCTGGCGCCGCTGGAGGGAGCGCTGCGCGCCATGTCGTGGAGCCTGGTGCTGCTCGCCGCGGCCCTTGCCGTCGCCCGGCTCGCCTGAGCGCGGCTCAGAGCGCGTCGTTTCGCTGCAGGTAGTTCAGCGCGACCCAGCCAAACGGTATCGGCAGCCAGAAGGAAAGCAGCCGGAAAAGCAGTACCGCGCTGAGCGCGACAGGCGCCGTGCACGTGCGCGACGGCGGTCAGGAAACCGGACATCGCGGCCTCCACTGCACCGATCCCGCCAGGCGTCGGCACCACCGACGCGACCGCGCTCCCGGCCAGGTAGACGACCGCGACTGCGAAGAACTGAGCATGGCCGCCGACCGCCCGCACCGATACATCCAGGCACAGAATGTAGGAGAGGGTCAGCAGCAACGCGCCGCCGATACCCTCAGCCAGCTTGGCGGGCCGCTGCGCGATGTCGAGCAGCCGCGGAATGACCTGGCCGAGCGCCGGCGCCACCCGGGAGCGAATCAGCCTGCGCCCGGCCGGTAGCGCCAGCACGCCGAGCACCGCCGCGCCGAGGACCGCCAGCGCGATGTAAGCCCAGCTGGGCGGCGAATGGAACGCCGTGGTGTGCGAGCCACCAGTCAGCGCGATGAAGATCACCAGCAGCAGCATGTGCAGTGCGAATGCGAAGACCTGCGAAACGCCGACGCTCGAGGCGGCCTCGGCCGGGGGAACCTTCGCCTTGTTCAGGTAGCGGATGTTCAGGGCTACGCCGCCTACTGCGGCCGGGGTGACCAGAGTGACGAATGATCCGCCCAGCTGGGCGAGCAAGGTCCGGGTCCAGCTGAGCTTCTCCAGCACGAACCCGGTCAGGGACAAGGTGGCGCCGACATAGGTCAGAGCCGAGAGGGCCAGCCCCACCAGGACCCAGCGCCAGTCCGAGTGCCGCAGCACGGGACCGAACTTGTTCCGGCCAAACTCGCCGATGACCAGGTAGGCCGCGATGATCGCTGCCACCAGCGTCAAGACGCCGCGCGGCCGGATCCGTTCCAGCTGTTCTGGCGGGACCTCGACCTCGGGCTCGCCGCCGAGCAGCCGCCTCCGCAGGTCCGGCAGCACGTCGTCTTTGCGGCGGCGCAGCTGTGCCCTGGTCGACCGGTGCAATACAACCGGCTGCAGCAGCGGCACCAGATTGGCTACCACAGTCGATCCGAGCTTGGCGGTGGCTAGGTCTGCCGCCCGGTCCGGACCGACCAGAAGCGCCATGGTGGCCGTTAGCTGCGCCAGATCCAGCCGGATCTGCAGGTCGGTCGCCGCCAGATCCCCGTCCCCGGGCTCGAGCAGCGTCACCTCCGAGCCATCGTCACCGGACAGTTGAATGTGCTCGGCCGTCAGGGAGCGATGCGTGACCCGGTGGCGGTGAACCTGGAGGACCGCATCCCAGACCTGCCCGAGCCGCTCATTAGGCGGTGGGACGGGAATCGTCGCGAGCGTCACGCCGTCAATGTGCTTGGTCGCAATGGCAGCGGCCTCCGGCCCCACCCGCACTGCCGCCATGAGCCTGGGCGTCGATACTCCCGCGTCTTCGACTGCGTAGGCCATCAGGGACCGCCGCTCGACCGCGCGGCTGACCGTGAGCGGCGCGCTGCGGGAGACCTGGCTGGTCAGCCGCAATCGGCGATAGATCCGGTAGAGCGCGTCGGCGGCCTGCTGGTCCTGATCGAATACCGTCACGTCCAGCCGCACGCCATCGTGGGTCCGCGCGGCATACCTGCGGTTTTCCGTCGTGCTGTCAGGTAGCCGGCGGATTGCCACCACGCGCACGGTGGCTTCGCTCAGCGCCGCGGCTATCTCGGCTGCGCTCGGCCGCTCCGAGGTCGTGCCGATCAGGTACCGCAGCCCTGATCCGATGGCCGACCCGATGAGCAGCGTGATCAAGAGTGACAGCACGCTGCTAGTGCCCCGGTTCGCCAGGTTGGTCACGCAGTAGAAGACAATGGCGAGCGCGAGCCAGGTCCGCCAGCGCGGCCGGCCGGTCAGGCCGATGACGGTCAGGTACGCGACCAGTCCTGCCAGGTACGGATCAAGCAAGGTCGCACCGGCCGGACTGCCCAGCCTGGACAGGGCCTGGTAGAGGTCGGTCAGGTCGGCTAGCGACAAGATCACGTTGCAGGCGACCGTCGCTCCGGCCGCTACCAGTCCGATTGTTACGGCCTCGCCGAGCCGGCGGAGCTGGCCGATGACAAGGAGCCGGACGGCAAGCGCGACCGGGATCACGACCAGGGCGAGGAACGCGATCGTATGCAGCGGATCGATGAAATTCCTCGCCACGCGCTCGCTGGCACGAACCACGTCGGTCTCGACGCCCGTTGCCGCGGCCTTGCCCAGCAGTCCGATGGCGACAAGCAGGACGATCTCAATGCAGGCCGTGAGGCATCGGAGCAGGTCTGAAGGCCTCCGGATGCGCGGCTCGAGCTCGTCTTCGACTACCAAGGCTGCCGCCAGGCTGGCCGAACCGTCGGCGCCAGCCGCAGCTACTGCCGCGAGCTGATCGGCTGGCACCGCATCGCGCGCCGGTGCGGAAACGGGCCCAGACGGCCCCGGCGGTGGGGCGGCCGCCGGACCGTCCGGAGCCGCCGTGGGCCCGTCGGGGGCTTCCTCCGGCGGCCGTCGCCGCGACAGCCTCATCTGGAGATCGTTGCACTTGTTCTGGAAGAGGCAAGAGGCGACCTCGATTAGGCGTCCCGTATCGTGCGGACGTGGTGCAAAATGCTGTCTCCGCCGCGCTTGACGCTGAGGCTGCCGCCCTGCTGACCGTCGCGTCCGGGCTGACCGACGCTGACATTGCCCGGCCCAGCCCGTGTGCGCCGTGGACGGTCGGTGAGCTGGCGTGCCACGTGCTGATCGGGGCGAGCCGGATCGGGCCGGCCCTAGCCGAGCCAGAACTACCCGATAGCTCGCTGATCAGCACCGCCGAGTACTACCGGCCTGATGAGCGGTTCTCGGTGGCTACTAACACCGACCGGATCGAGACGGCCAGGGCACTGGCCAGGCAGCTACCCGGACCGCGCGCGATCGCGGTCGAGCTTGAGCGGCGCTGCCGGGAGTCAGCCGAGTTGCTGGCTGCTGCGCCCGCCGGCCGCACGGTCATCACCCGGCACGGCGACCGGATGCTGCTGGTCGACTTTGCCAGGACCAGGGTCGTCGAGCTCGCCCTGCACGGCCTGGACCTCGCCCAGGCTCTCTCCTGGCCGCCCTGGCTGACCAGTGAGGCAGCAGACGTCCTGGAAGACCTGCTGCTGCCAGCTGGAGGCAGCAGCCAGCTCTGCCGCGACCTGGCTTGCGATCGCGTCGGGCTAATCGCCCGACTGACTGGACGGGCCAGCCTGTCTCGCGCCGAGCGGCAGGTGCTGAGCGGCGCGGACATTCGCGGGCTCGCGTTCGGCTAAGTCGTGTCCATCCCGTCGGCACGATACGAACGCCCGTTACCATCACCAAGCGTGGCGCGCTGCTGATCTGCGGTTTGGGATAGTCAGGCACCGGCCGGCGGGCCTACCATGCGCACGTGGCGATGGGATTTATGGCAGTCAAGCGGCTGCTTGTCGGCAGGCCCATGCAGAGCGAGCGGCTGGGTCACACGCTGCTGCCCAAGAAGATCGCGCTGCCGGTGTTCGCCAGTGACGCGTTGTCCTCTGTTGCTTACGCGACGCAGGAGATCCTGCTGGTCCTGGCCGCCGGCGGTATCGCACTCATCGCCTACACGCCCTGGATCGCGCTGGCCGTCGCGCTGCTGATGCTCGTCGTCGTCGCCTCGTACCGCCAGAACGTGCACGCCTACCCGTCAGGCGGCGGCGACTACGAGGTCACCACGACCAACTTCAGCGCGCAGGTCGGCATGACGGTCGCCAGTGCGCTGATGGTCGACTACACGCTGACCGTCGCGGTGTCGGTCTCATCCGGAGTCGCCAACCTCGCGTCCGCGTTCCCCGCCCTCAACTCGCATGTCACGCTGATAGCCGCCGTCGTGGTCGCGGCGATCGCGATCTTGAACCTGCGCGGCGTGCGCGAGTCCGGCACCGGCTTCGCGATCCCGACCTACTGTTTCATCGCCGTCGTCATGCTGATGATCGTCTGGGGCGGGATCCGGCTGGCGCTCGGCCAGCACCTGCACGCCGAGACCGCCGGCTACCCGATCAAGACCACTGGCGAGTTCGCCGGCCTCGCGCTGATTTTCCTGGTCCTGCGCGCTTTCTCGTCCGGCTGCACGGCGCTGACCGGAGTCGAGGCCATCAGCAATGGCGTACCCGCATTCAAGCAGCCCAAGAGCAAGAACGCCGCCACCACCCTGGCGCTGCTGGGCGGCATCGCGGTCACCATGTTCGGCGGCGTCACCGCCCTCGCCCTGATCAGCCACGTCCACGCCGGGACTCTCACCGGCACGCCACGGGACTACATCCAGCCGACGGTCATAGCGCAGGTCGGCCGGGCGGTCTTCGGCTACTCATCGCCGCTGTTCTACGTCCTGCAACTGTTCACTGCGCTGATCCTGGTACTGGCGGCTAACACAGCGTTTAATGGCTTTCCGGTACTTGCCTCGATCCTGGCCAGGGACGGGTACCTGCCGCGGCAGCTGCACACCCGCGGCGACCGGCTGGCGTTCAGCAACGGCATCCTGCTGCTGTCGGGCTTCGCGATCGTGCTGATCGTCGCCTTCCACGCCTCACCGACCCGGCTGATCCAGCTGTATATCGTCGGGGTGTTCGTCTCGTTCACCTGCAGCCAGACGGGAATGATCAGGCACTGGAACCGGCTGCTGCGCGCGAGTGCCGATGCCAGCCAGCGGCTCCGCATGATCAGGTCACGGACGATCAACACGATCGGCGCCTGCGTCACCGGCGCGGTGCTGGTCATCGTCGTGATCAGCAAGTTCCTCGACGGCGCCTGGATAGCGGTCGCTGCCATGGTGGTGATCTGGTACACCATGCACGGCATCCGGCGGCACTACACCAGCGTCGCGGCGGAGCTGACCCCGGACGAGGAGGCCGCGATCACCCTCCCGGCCAGCAACATCGCCATCGTGCTCGTCTCCAAGCTGCACCGGCCAACGCTGCGCGCGCTCGCCTACGCGAGGGCAACACGGCCCGCGCGGCTGCAAGCAGTGACGGTGGACGTAGACGCTGCGGAGACCCGGCGGCTGAAGGAGGAGTGGGACCGCAGCTTGATGCCGCTGGAGCTCACCGTGATCTCCTCGCCGTACCGGGAGATCACGCGCCCGGTGATCGAGTACGTGCGCCGGCTGCGCCGGGAGAGCCCGCGCGACATCGTGACCGTATACATACCGGAGTACGTGCTCGGCCACTGGTGGGAGCAAGCGCTGCACAACCAGAGCGCACTACGGCTGAAGGCGCGGCTGCTCCTGGAGCGCGGTGTGGTCGTGGCGAGCGTCCCGTACCAGCTCGCCTCGGCGACTCGTGCGGCTTCGGCAGCCGACCCGCTGGCCGGCCCGCGCCTGCTCGCCAGCCGCGAGGCGCTGCACGCAGCCGAGATCAGGCAGGAGATCAGCGCGCTGCCCGCGAACATCGTCCACCAGCCGGTCCGGATCGCGGAGAGCCAGCATCGGGAGATCGTCGACGTGGCCGGCACGCTGCGCGCCGTCACGCTGCGGCCGCGCGGCGGGAGCCTGACGATGGAGGCCGAGCTGTGGGACGGCACTGGCCGGGTGCTGCTGGTCTGGCTGGGCCGACGTGACATTCCCGGCATCGAGCCAGGCCGCAAGATCGTCGTGCACGGGCGTCTCGCCAGCATGAAGGGAGAGCGGGCGATCTACAACCCGGCCTACGAGCTGCAGCCGCTGGCAGGCGCGCCGGACTAACGAACCGGCTGGCCGCTGCGGTCACGGCCGGAACCGGTACCCCATCCCAGGCTCGGTCAGCAGGAAACGCGGCGCGGACGGGTCGGGTTCCAGCTTGCGCCGGAGGTTGGCGACGTACACACGCAGGTAGTTGGCCTCGGTCTGGTAGCCAGGCCCCCAGACCTCCTGCAGCAGCTGCCGTTGGGTGACCAGCCGGTCGGAGTTGCGCACTAGGACTTCAAGCAGCTGCCACTCTGTGGGCGTGAGCCGCACGTCGGCGCCCGCACGGGTGACGCGCTTGCGGGCGAGGTCCACAGTGAACTCATCAGTCGTCACGACCGGCTCATCCGGCGCTGGCGATGCACGCCGGACCGCGGCCCGCAGCCGGGCCAGCAGCTCGTCCATGCCAAACGGCTTGGTCACGTAGTCGTCGGCGCCTGCGTCGAGCGCGGCCACCTTCTGGCTCTCTTGTCCCCAGGCCGACAGCACGATGATCGGGGTCGACGTCCAGCCCCGCACTCCCCTGATCACCTCGGTGCCGTCCATGTCCGGCAGCCCGAGGTCGAGTATGAGGACGTCCGGCCGCTCCCGCGCCATCGCGGCTAGTCCGGACGCACCGTCAGCAGCTGTGCTGACCTCGTACTTGCGCGCCGTCAGGTTGATCTTCAGTGCCCGCAGGATCGGCGCTTCGTCGTCGATCACCAGGACCTTCGTCATGGTGGAGCAGTCATGGCCGGGCCGGCACACCGGCGGTGCTGGCCGCTGCGCACGGCAGCGTGACCTGCATGGTCAGTCCGCCACCGGGAGTATCCGCGGCCCGGACCGCACCACCCATCGTGTCGAGGAAGCCCCGGACGACCGCAAGACCCAGGCCGACCCCGGTGACGCCGGACGGATCGGCGGCCTGCCTGTCCAGCCGCTGGAACGGCTCGAACATGCGCTCCTTGAGCTCATCCGGCACGCCGCGACCGTGGTCGATGACCTCAAGCATGACCGTCTCGCCGCGCTTGGCGCGCCCGCAGGCCGGGCCGCTGCCCTGCAGGTGAGAACGCCAGCGCATTAGCGAAGAGGTTGGCCAGCACGCGCTCGAGAAGGCCGGGGTCAGTCAGGACAAGCGGAAGGCCATCGGGAACGGCGAGCTCGAGCAAGCCGCCGCCATCCAGGCCGCGCAGCGCCACGGGTGCGACCTCGTCGATAGCCGTCGGCCGCAGGAACGGCTGGAGCGAGCCGGTCGTGCAGCCGGCTCATGTCCAGGAGGTTGCCGATCAGCGCGTCGAGGCGGTCCGCTGATGCTTCGATCGTCGCGAGCAAGGCTGCTTCGTCGGCTTGCGTCCACTCCACGTCGGTCTGGCGCAGCGTGCTGACGCTGGCCTTGATCGAGGCAAGCGGCGTGCGCAGGTCGTGGCTGACCGCCGCGAGCAGGGCGGTGCGCATGCGGTTCCCCTCGGCCAGGGCCTCCGCCTGTGCCGCCTGGGTCCTCAGCCGGTCGCGATCCAGGGCAGCAGCGACCTGCGCGGTGAGGCCGTCCAGCAGCCGGGGCGAGAGCGGCCGCTGCTGTCCGGAGACTTCGAGGATCAGGTCCGGCCTGGCCTCGGTCCGCTGCACCGGATCATCATCGGCCGCAGCCCCGCTGGCGGCCACCCGGACCCACGCATCGCCGGAGCGCTCCACCAGCTCAGCCCGTCCGCCGCGGTTAGCTATCAGGTGGTCAAGGACGGCGGCCGGGGTGTCCTGGCCGCCGAGCACGGTCTGCGCGAGTGCGAGCAGGTCCTGGGCTTCCTCGGTGCTGCGCGCGGCCTGCCTGGCGCGCAGTGCGGCCAGATGCACGACGCTGCTGACGGTGACGGCCACGGTGACGAACAGGAGCAGTGCCAGCAGGCTCTTGCCGTCGGCAATGGTGAGGGTGTGCACCGGCGGGGTGAAGTACCAGTTCACCAGCAGGCTGGCGGTCACCGCGGCCAGCACCGCGGGCCAGAAGCCGCCGACGACCGCAACCGCTACCACAGCGACGAGATAAATGAGCAGGTCATCGCCGAGGTCGAGATGCTGGCCCCGAGCCGACAGGACGAGCGTCAGCAGCGGCAGCCCGGCGACCAGCAGGACGCCGGCCAGCACTCGCCGGGCGCCTATCCCGCCGGTCAGGTCGGCGAACCGGCGCGTCTTGCTCCCGGTCAGGCTCGGCGAAGCCGGCGCGTCGTGCCGCGACGCCTGCCGCGCGGGCCGGCCAGGTATTTCCACAATCCACAGTGTGAACGATCCGGCGATGCGGCGCACCATTGAGCCGGTCAGCAGCCCGATGACGGTGCAGGCCGCGATGGTGATGGCCGCCTCGGCTGCCATCTGTCCCGTCGGCCGCAAATGCGCATAAGGGGCTCGGGAGAACCCGACAACCGTCAGCCAGCCGATCACGCCGAGCACCGGAACCGCCGCGGTCTCGGCGAACGCGGCGCCTGCCGTGACGATGACGGCTGCCAGGGCGAGCACCCAGCCGGGCGACAGGCCGCCGCCGCTGGCCGCAGCTGAGGCTCCGACCACGAGTAGCGCGCCGAAGCCGACCGGAAGCGCGAGCGGCGCGGATATGCCCCGCCTGCGCCGCGGCGGGGACTCTGACGGCTGGCTCACTCCGCCAGTTCACCCTCGGTCGGAGCGTTTCCCGGTGATCTTCACACCTTCTTAACGCCCGCTGACCTGGTCTTCACGCCTCTTTTGCGCCGGGCGGCCGGGGCGGCCTGACGGCGCGCAGGCTGCGAGATGCGGTCAGGGCCACGGCTAGGGCAAGCATCATGACCAGCAGCTCCGCGCCGTCCACCAGTCCAGGCCGGAACAGGCCAGCCGCTGGCGACCGGCCCAGCATCCACATCGCCGCCCCGGCTGCGAACGCCGCTCCCGCCCACCACGCTGTCTGCGCGAGCCGCGAAAGGTAGCCGACCATCTGCTGGGGCAGGCTCAGCCGGCGCACCGTGGTCACGACCGCGCCAGCTAGCACGATCCAGGCCACCGGGCTGAGCGCCATCCAGGCAAGCTCTGCGGCAGGAAACCGGCCCAGCAGCCCCGGATGTGCCCAGAACGACGTCACTGACAGTGTCGATGCCCACCCGAACGCCGCCGCGCCGCCTGGTACCAAGCCATGCTCGGCCCCGGTACCGCCCGTTCCCGGCCATGAATTCTGGAAATGCTTCGCGCCGAGCGCGAGCGCCACCGCGCAGCCGAGCGCAA
This sequence comes from uncultured Actinomycetota bacterium, assembly GCA_963808215.1. Taxonomy (GTDB): domain Bacteria; phylum Actinomycetota; class Actinomycetes; order Streptosporangiales; family Streptosporangiaceae; genus JAJYUU01. The sequence goes on along the minus strand of CAWEEY010000004.1, from coordinate 94,508 downwards.
GGCCAGCCGGCCGCATCAGCCGTCCATCGCGCCGGCCGGCGGCGACCAGGACCTGCCATATGACGGGAACGGCGGCGGCCAGCCCAATGAGCCCGATACACGCGGCCGCGAGGGCCATGACCAGCGTCGCGCCGGCGACATACGACGACTGCGGTGAGACCCACTGCCAGCCCGTGGCAAGCTGCGCGAGCATCGCGACAGCCAGCACACCGAATGTTGCCAGCGCGCAGCCGATCGTTGCGAGCGGCTGCTCCGGCGGGGTCCTCCGGCTGGTCAGGCCCGCGCCCGCGAGACGCGCCAGCAGGCCGTGGCCCGCGACGTCGATGCCGCGCCGCCAGCTCCGCGGCTGCTCGGCGAACTCGGCTAGCAGCAACTCGGCAAACTCGGCGCCGTACCGAGCCCGCCACGACCGCGGATACCACCGCAGCAGCTGCGCTACCCGGCGTGCGTCCGGGTCGGCCGGCGCGTTCATGCCGGGCCCCAGCTCCGGGCCAGACGCCGCAGACCCACGTCGGCAACCCGGCGCTGATCGGCTAGGTGCGCCCGCAGCGCCGCTGCGCCCGATGCCGTGAGCTGATAGGGGCGGCGCCGATCCTCGCTGGCGAGGGCCTCGATGAGACCCTGGCCCTCCAGCCGGCTGAGCGCCTCGTACAGCGTGCCGGGCGCGAGCCTGACCCCTGCGAACTGCTCGATGTCCTTCGTCAGCGCGTAGCCGTGCTTGGCGCCATCGGCCAGGCTCGACAGAATCAGCGTGGCGGGCCCGGCATACCGGCCGAACGTGACCAGCGAGCCGCCTTCCGGCTGAGCGCTGTCCTTGAGCGAGTCGGCGTCGGGCGAGTTCGGCACGCTTGCATCATATATCGTCCGCCGATGGATCGGCAGACGGATCTTGACGGTCACCGCTCCGGCAGGCGGGACCAGGTACGGCAGCCGAGAACGCAGGAACTCGCGCGGGAACTCCGCGCGCATGCGCCACAGCCCCGCGTCGATGACGAAATGCGCCATCACCGCGCCGAGGAAGAACCCGAAGAGGATCCGCATCGCGGGTCCGGCGGCGAGCTGATCGGAGGCGACCGACAGGCGGCGCCGCCGAGCAGCGCGATGTTGGCGAGCGCGGCAAGCGCCGTCAGCCGCGCGGCACGCTGGGCGCCGCGCGGGCCGCCGGCCGCGAGCAGGCTCATGAGCAGCAGGTACTGCAGGCCGTGCGCGATCGTCAGCCCGGCCACCGCGGCGTATGGCGAGCTGAACGCGAATACCGGCAGGCTGAACGCCAGTGACGTGAGGTAAGCCAGGCAGAATCCGGCTGGCCGCTGGTCCCGGCTGCGCCGGAGCAGGCAGCCCGCGCCGCAGGCGACAGCTACCGCGAACGCGACGGCCGCCAGCGGAAACATGACGGGTACCGGCTGGCCGCAGCGGGAGCTGGAGCAGCCCTGGCCGGGCGAGCAGGGCACAGATACCGGCCAGGCCCGCCGCGGTAAGCGCGCGCCGCTCGGCTGGTCCGCAACGGCTGCACCTGCAACGACGACGCGGTCAGCGCTGCGATCCCGAGGTTCTGCTTCTGGTAATGGAAGAACTGCCAGCCGAAATAGGGCAGCAGCAGCCAGTACAGCGCAGACCGCGGCAGCAGGAAGGCGATCGCGCCGGCCCCGGATATCAGCGCGAGCGGCCACCACACATACCGGGCGGGCCGTCTGCCGCATGTGCGCCCGGACCTCGCCCACGGTGTAAAACCAGCCGGTCGAGGCCACATGTACCGACGAGCCGACAAACAGCAGGAAGGCGAGCGCTTCTGGAGCCCGAGCGCCCGCGGCGGCGCCAGCGCGATCGCGGCGACCGCCGCAGCGATGGTGACAGTGACCGTCGCCGCGAGCCACACCCGCGCCGCAGCCGTGGCGGTCCGGGCCGTGGCGGCGGACGGGCTCGCGGCGCTGGGCGGGGCTGCGGCGGCAGGCGCGGCCGACCGGACGAGGTCAGCCGCCACCGCAGCCTCCGGTTGCGGCCGCAGAGCTCGCGGCCATCACCTGCAGCACTACGTAGACAATCAGCGCGGAGATCGCCAGCAGGCCGATTAGCAGGGGCAGCGCGTCGTTTCGGCGTAGCCTCGCCGCCTGTGAGCGCGCCGGCAGGTTCGTAGCCCGTCTCGGTCTCAGGAGTCATACCGCCAAGCTAGTACGGCTGACGGTATATCGTCAACCGATAGCTCGTGGGCCGGAGTAACGATGGGTCAGCGGCAGGGACGGCGAACGGCGCGGCGGGGGATGATGGGCGGATGATCGATCTGATCCTTCGCAACGCCAGGCTGGCCGGCCATGAAGCACTGACCGACCTCGGCATCGACAACGGCGTGATCACCGCGGTCGACGAGACCACATCGGCGGCCGAGACGATCGACCTTGCCGGACGGCTGGTTACGCCACCGCTAGTGGAGCCGCACATCCATCTCGACGCGGTGCTGACCGTCGGCCAGCCGCGGCCGAACGTCTCGGGCTCCCTGTTCGAGGGCATCGCGATCTGGGCTGAACGGGTCGCCAGCCTCAGCTACGACGACGTGCAGGCCCGCGTCAGGCAGGTCCTTCGCTGGCAGCTGGCCTGCGGCGTGCAGCATGTCCGCAGCCACGTCGACGTATGCGATCCGCAGCTGCGGGCCCTGCGTGCCCTGGTTGACCTGCGCGAAGAGGTGCGCGGCATGCTGGACCTGCAGCTCGTCGCGTTCCCGCAGCAGGGCATCTTCGGCTTCGACGGCGGGAAGGAGCTGATGCGAAAGGCGGTCGAGCTCGGCGCTGATGTCGTCGGCGGCATCCCGCATTACGAGCTGACCCGCGAGGATGGCGTCGAGTCGGTCCGGTTCGCGATGGCCCTGGCCGAGGAGCACGGCCTGCGGGTGGACATCCACTGCGATGAGACTGACGACGACCAATCCAGATTCGTCGAGGTGATGGCGGCCGAGACGATCCGCCGCGGCATGTCCGGCCGGGTGACGGCCAGCCACACCACCGCGATGCACTCCTATAACGGCGCATACGCCCACCGGCTGATTGCGAACATCGCCAGGGCCGGCCTCATATGGTGACCAACCCGCTGGACAACTCGGTGCTGCAGGGAAGGTTCGACACCGGCCCCATCCGCCGCGGCCATACCCGGGTGAAGGAACTGCTTCAGGCCGGCGTCAACGTCTGCATCGGCCACGACTCGGTGATGGACCCCTGGTACCCGCTTGGCTACGGTGACCCGCTGCAGGCCGCGTTCGTGCTGGCGCACTTCGGCCAGATGTCCGGCGATGCCGAGCTGCGAACGCTGATCGAGATGATCACCGCCAACCCGGCCGCGGCGCTGGGCGTGCCGGATTACGGACTGCGAATGGGCGGGCCCGCCGACCTGGTGGTGTTCGACGCGCTGTCTGAGGCCGATGTCCTGCGCCTTGTCGCGCCGCGCACGCTGGTACTGCGCGGCGGCAAGGTGCTCGCGCGCACAACCCCAGCCCAGCACACGGTCTGCTGGCAGGGCGCCGAGGAGCCGGTCACCTTCCGGCGGTCGTAGCGCGTCAGGCGCAGCGCGCTGCCTGAGGCGCCGCTGCTGCCGAGGCTGCAGTAATGTATCTACACGACTGTAGAAGATCGGGCAGGCACGTGCGCCACAGGGGCGCTCACGAAGGGCGGTCATGGACTCGTTTCTCATGCATGCCGGGTACTCCGCCATTATCTTGCTCGGTTTCCTGGAGGCATGCTGCGTACCGATCCCGTCCGAGATCACCTTCGGCTTCGGCGGCGTCCTGGCCTACCAGGGTCACCTCAGCCTGGCCTTCGTCATCATCCTCGGCACGCTGGCCGAGCTAGCCGGGTCGTACGTCTCTTACGGGGTCGGCCGCGTGGCCGAGCGCCCGCTGATTGAGAAGTTCGGCCGGTACCTCCTGATCTCCGCGGCGGACATCGACCGGGCCGAGCGGTTCCTGGCCGGCCGCGGAGCGTGGGCCATCCCGCTTGGACGAACTCTGCCGCTTGTCAGGTCGTTCACCTCGGTCGTTGCCGGGCTTACGGGCGTGTCCGCACTTCGCTTCGGAATCCTCAGCCTGATAGGTACTGCGGTCTACGCGAGCATCATGGCCAGTGTCGGATATGCGGTCGGGTCGGCATGGCACAGCATTGCGCACGACCTGTCGGTAGCCAGCTATCTGCTCGCGGCCGTCGCGATCGCGGCTATCGCCGGCTTCATCGTCATGAGGCTGCGCCAGCAACGCCGAGAGGCACACGCATCGCCGCGGACAGCCGACCAAGCCCATGACCACGCGCCGCGCGCCTGATGCCGGTGCGGACCCCGTAGTGCCGCTACCTGGGAAGCGGACACCAGTCAGGCGACCGCGGCCGCCTGGGCGAACTCGATCATCGCATGCAGGTCACCGGCGGCATCGAGCGTCGCCAGGCCAGACGCCGCCACAACCGCGATCGCCAGCGCCAGCAGCATGAAGCGCCTTCGGGGCGGCGCGCACAGCAGCGCGTTCACCCGGCGCGGCACGGCACCAGAGCGCCTGATTTCGGCCCCGTCTCCTGCAGCTGCGAGCACGTGCGCCCTGCGGCCGCCTCCGCGCTGCGCAGCCGCTGTCGCGAGCGCCGCCTTGGCAATGGCGCGCGCGGCCAGCGGCCTGCTGCCGGTCACGAGGGCAGCCTGCTCGTCGGCCCAGCGCTCGACGCTATAGCTGACCGCGTCGGCGAGCGGGCGCAGCAGCGGGTTCGCGGCCGCCGACAGCCTGGCCGCAGCCGTGAACAGATAGTGGCGTGCAGAGGTATGGGCCCGCTCGTGGGCAAACAGCACCTCGCCCTCAGCCTCGGTCAGCGAGTCGAGCATTCCGGAGGTGACCACGATCCTCGCGGGCCGGCCTGGAACGGCGTAAGCATCCGCCATCTCGTCCTTGACGATCACCAGCAGCCGCCCGTCCCCCGACAGGCTGCGTGCGTCCCGGTGTGCTGCCACCAGGGCCGAGGTCCGCAGCCACGCTGCGCGCACTGCGCCTAGTGCCGTCGCAGCCAGCAGCGCGGCTGCCAGCACGCCCAGCGGCACGGGCGCTGGGTCGATGCGGCTCATCGTCTGGGCGGAGAGGTTGTCCAGCGAGGCGAACGCTGGCAGGCGCATGGCTGCGGCCAGCGCAAGCAGACCGAGTACGGCGCCGCTCGCGGTCGCCAGCAGCACGGCACTCAGCGTCAGCAGCCAGGTCGCAGTCCTCGGCGGCAGCCGCTCCGCCAGCGGCCAGGCGCCCATCGCGGCCAGCGCCGGAACGACCAGCGGCAGGTAAACCAGTACGTTCATCCTGGCCCCTAGGTGCCCTGATCCGGGAGGTCGGCGAGCATCCGGCGAAGCGTCTGCTCGTCCTCGGGCCCGAGGCCGGACACGAACCGGGCGAGCACCGCCTCCCGGTCGGCTTCCGCGTCCAGGACCCCGCGCATCCGCCGGGCCGCAAGGCCAGGCTCGTCGGCAACCGGGGCATATGAGAATGCGCGCCCGGACCGACGCCGTGTGAGCACTCCCTTGGCGTGCAGCCTCGAGAGTATGGTCACGACCGTCGTGTAGGCGAGGTCGTCGCCAAGCTCGTCCCTGACCTGCGCCGACGTCATGGGCGAGCCCGACGCCTGCAGCACCCCCAGTGCGGCCGCCTCAAGCTCGCCGGCCGCACGCCGCACTCCCGAACTGGCTGCACCCGCACCGATCTGAGCCACGGCGCCTAATTCTAGAGCCAGCAACGGCCAGATAGCCTCGGCAGGCCTAGCTGGCCTCGGCAGCTACTGTCTCGCCGGGAATAACTAGGCGCTCCTCAACCTTGCTCGCGCCCTGCAGCTTGAAGAACAGCGCGTAGAGCAAGGCCGCCAGCACGAAGCCGACCTCGAAAGTAAGGTCGCCGAACGCAGGATGGTGCGTGGGCACGACCCCGACGTAGTCGGTCTGATTGGCGAACAGCCATATCGACAACCCCATCGAGATCGCCATCGCAGCGACGCCTGCCCACGGATTGTGCTTCCGGTCGAACAGCAATCCGTCGACTCGCTTACCGCGCCGCAGGAACTGATCGGCGAAGAAGACACCCAGCCAGGGCCCGATCCAGTAGGCGATGACGAGCAGGAAGTTGTTGTACTTGGTGCCCGCGTCGCTCAGGCCGGACAGCGCTACAAAGAAGCCGGCGATGCCGAAGACAATGGCCACGATCGCCCGGCGCAGCGAGAGCGGCAGCTTAATGCCGAGCGCCAGGAAGGACATTGACCCGGAGTAGACGTTGAGCGCGTTGGCGCAGATAGCGCCAAGTGCGATCGCCAGCAGGGTGATGTCGCCGATCCAGGTGGGCATGTTGCTGACGAAGCCGGCGGTCGGGTTGTTCCCGTATTTGTCGATGCTAGTGATGGTGGCGGCAGCGGCGCCCACGATCTCGAGCACCACGCAAGAGATGAAGACGCCGAGGCCAGCCCACAGGCCGGTGGCCGTCCGGTTGGTGGTTTTCGGCAGGTAGCGGGTGTAGTCGCTGGCATACGGGTTCCAGCCTGCCGCGTAGCCGAACGCCGCGCCGAAAGTGATCAGCCAGCCGCCCAGGGAGCCGCCAGGTATCGGCGCGATGTGCGAGCCGGGGTGCGATTTGCTGAGGATCACGACCGATGCAATCGCGAAGATGACCACCAGGACAGGGAACGCCCACCGCTCGAAGGCGTGCACCAGGTTGTGCCCGAAGAAGGCCACCGCTAGCTGAATCACCACGATGATCAGCAGGCAGATCTTGTCATTCCAGCCCAGCAGCGCGCTCAGCGCGAACGCGCCGCTGACGCTGTTGACAGCGAACCAGCCGACGCCCGCGACCAGAGCGTTGATCCCGGCCGGCAGGATGTTGCCGAGCCAGCCGAAGCCGATTCTGGAGAGCACCATCTGCGGCACACCGAACAGCGGGCCCCTGGCGGCCAGGGCACCCATTGAGATCGAGCCCAGTGCGGTGCCCAGCACGATCGCGAGGGTAGCCAGCCAGAAGGACAGGCCGAAGAACCAGACGCCGATAACGCCGACGAAGATCGTCGCGAACTCCATGTTCGGCGACACCCAGGTCCAGAACTGCTGCAGCGGCTTTCCGTGGCGCTCGCGGAGCGGGATGTACTCGGCTCCGCCAGGCTCGATCGTCGCTATCTTGTCGCCGTACGTGCCTTCACGAACATCGGCCTCGATCACCGCGGCGCCGCCCGCGACTGTGGTGTCGGTCACTTCCTGTACCCCTTGGCTCGATGACGGTGCCTGCCGCCCATGCCGGAGCGCCGGCCATGAGCCTGGGCTAAGTGTGGCTGACATTTGTTACGAACACGTAGAGCGCCACGCGCGATTCCCGCATGTCGCTAGATGGGACGAAACCAACAGGTCGCTACGAGTCACATGCGTGGGCCTCTTACAGCCTGCAAGACTGGGCGCTGCAAGGGTACGGATGGAGGCTAGCCAGATAGTGGGACCTGGGCGTTTTAGTGCCAGAACGGTACTCGTGACGATCGGAGTAGTTGGCGCTGCGCTCTCGCTGGCTGTCGGCGTCTCGCTCGCCGCCTCGGCCGGGGGTGGCGAGAACGCGACGGCGGGAGTGGCTAGCAATCACGGCCGACCTAACGTGAAGGCCATAGTCGCCAAGCACTTGGCAGAGGCGCGCGCTGCGGGCGCACTGAAGAAGGACGCGCTGCGAAACAAGATGACGTATCCGTCTGAGGGCATCATGCTCGGTGCGCCGCACATTGCCGCGCGCCGGCATATCGCCGCCGTTGCATTGGATCCGTCGGCGGTTCTCGCCGATCTCGCTGAACAGACGGTCCCCAGGGACGTGCTGGGATCTCTGCTCATGGGCGAGACTCCCTCGGTAACGGAGCAGACCATCACCGAAAGCGACCCGGTAACCCTCGGTGTCATCGCCGGGACGCCATACCAGGGCTGGGTAGTGACGTACAGCAATGTCCCCGCCCGAAGCTACGGCCCGCAGACCATCACCGGAGCCTGCGATTTCACAGCGATCATGGATTCCGCCACAGGAGTCTGGACGGATTTCTTCCAGACCTGTCGGTAACGATCGATCAAGGCCAAGCCCCTGCACCACGACGCAGCGAGCACCCGGCCGGCGTGGCAGCCAAGTCGCGACACACCTTGCCGAGGAGCCACCCCTGCCGGGCACAGCGGATCGCGGTCCGGCCGCATGACGGGACCGCGATCCGCTTGCCGAGTCAGCTCGCCGGGACCGCGCAGACCGCGCCGCGATCCGCGCCGGACACGAGGGCAGCGTACTTGGCCATCGCGCCGCGTCGTGTAGTTCGGCGCCGGCCGCTTCCACGCCTCCCGCCGCCGCTGCAGCTCGGCCTCGTCGACACCGAGCTCGAGCCGCCGCTCTACCACGTCGAGCACGATCGGGTCACCGTCGACCACTAGCGCGATCGGTCCGCAGTCCCACGCCTCCGGAGCCACGTGGCCCACGCACGCGCCGAACGTCGCACCGGAGAACCGGCCATCGGTCAGCAACATCACGTCCTTGCCGAGCCCGGCACCCTTGATCGCGGCAGTGACGGCGAGCATCTCCCGCATGCCGGGGCCGCCCTTGGGACCCTCATACCGGATCACCAGCACGTCGCCCTTGCTGACCTGGCCCGCGGTGACGGCCGCGAAGCAGTCCTCCTCGCGCTCGAAGACGCGCGCGGTGCCCTCGAACCGCAGCGTCTCGATGCCAGGGGTCTTCACCACCGCACCGTTGGGGGCAAGCGAGCCACGTAGCACCGCCAGGCCGCCGTCCGGCTTGAACGGGTCCTTGACCGGCCGCACGACGTTGCCGTCAGGCTCGAATGCGTCCGCCACGTTGTCACCGAGGGTGCGCCCGTTGACCGTCATCGCCGATCCGTCGATCAGCCCGGCATTCAGCAGCTCCTTCAGGATCACGGGCACACCGCCGACCTTGTCCAGCTCGCTCATCACGTACAGGCCGGACGGGCGCATGGACGCGATCACCGGCGTACGCCGGCTGACCTCGTCGAAATCCTCCAGAGTCAGCTCGACGCCCGCCTCGTTGGCGATGGCGAGCAGGTGCAGCACGGCGTTGGTCGAGCCGGCGGTCGCCATCACGACCGTGGCCGCGTTCAGGAACGCGGTCCTGGTCATGATCTGCCGTGGCCGCAGCCCGGCCGCGAGGGCCTGCACAGCTGCCTCACCGGTGCGGCGGGCCAGGTCGGTCCGCTCGGCCGACACCGCGGGTGCCGACGACTCGCCTGGCAGCGTCATGCCGAGAGCCTCAGCGCAGGCGGACATCGTGTTGGCCGTGTACATCCCGGCGCAGGAACCAGCGCCGGGGCACGCGGCTCGCTCGACCGCGAGCAGCTCCGCATCCGACATCGTGCCGGCCGCATGCTCGCCGACAGCCTCGAACACGTCCTGGATCGTGATGGACTTGCCCCGCGCCCAGCCGGGCAGGATAGTCCCGCCGTACAGGAAGATCGACGGGATGTCGAGCCGGGCGCACGCCATCAGCATGCCCGGCAGCGACTTGTCACAGCCGGCGATCGTGACCAGCGCGTCGAACTGCTCGGCGTTCACCATGAGCTCGACCGAGTCGGCGATGACTTCCCGGCTGACCAGCGAGGCCTTCATGCCCTCGCTGCCCATCGAGATGCCGTCCGAGACCGCGATGGTGCCGAACTCCAGCGGCACTGCCCCGGCCTGCCTGACGCCTTCCTTGGCCGCTGCGGCCAGGCCGTTGAGGTGCACGTTGCAGGGAGTGACCTCGTTCCAGGACGAGGCGACCGCGACCTGTGGCCGCTCCAGGTCCGCCTCCGACAGCCCGACGGCGCGCAGCATCGCGCGGGCCGCCGCCCGCGAGGGCCCGGTCGTCAGCGGCCCGGACCGCGGCCGCGGCAGGCTGGAGGGCTGCGCCGGGCGGGAGGCCTCGGCATTATCAGACATTTAGACCGCCTCCGAAATCTTGGGCTCGGCCGCCCCTGCCGGGGTACCGGGCTCGTCCAGTTGATCGTCCGCGAGCGGCTCCGCGCCGGCCCGCAGCAACCCGTACGCAACCCCGTCCGTGAGCGCCTCCCAGGAGGCCGTCACGATGTCGTCGGAGACGCCGACCGTGGTCCACTCGCCGTCGGCGTCGGCCGAGGTCAGCATGACCCGGGTCACCGCGCTAGTCGCGGCCCTGCCATCCAGGATGCGGACCTTGTAATCGACCAGGTGGATGCCGGCCAGCTCGGGGTAGACCTCGGACAGGCCCCGGCGCAGCGCCTGGTCCAGCGCGTGCACCGGTCCGACGCCCTCACCGACTGCGACCACCCGGTCGTCGCCGAGCCGTAGCCGCACGATCGCCTCGCTCCGGTCGGCCTCATTCGCCCGCTCGATCACCACGCGGTAGCCCTCGAGCCTGAACCAGGCGGGCAGCACGCCCGCGCTCTTGCGCACGAGCAGCTCGAACGATGCGTCAGCAGCCTCGAATGCGTAGCCGCGGTGCTCGGCCTCCTTCACCTGCTCGAGTACCTTGCCCGGCCAGCGACGGGTCGTGGGACAGGTCCAGGCCCGAGCTCGGCTGCCTTGGCCAGCACGTTGCTGCGGCCGGCCAGCTCGCTGACGAGCACCTGCGCCTTATTGCCGACGGTGCCGGGGTCGACGTGAGAGTAAGCGTCCGGCCGCCGGGCGATAGCCGAGGCGTGCAGTCCGGCCTTGGTGGCGAAGGCCGACGGGCCCACATACGGCTGCCGCGTCTCGAACGGCAGGTTCGCCAGCTCCGCGATCGTCCGCGCAGTCGAGGCGAGCGCGGCCAGCCGGCCGTCAGGCAGCAGCGAGTGGCCGCGCTTGAGTTCGAGGTTGGCGATGACCGAGAACAGGTCGGCGTTGCCGCAGCGCTCGCCGTAGCCGTTCGCCGCGCCCTGAACGTGCAGGCTGCCGGCGGCCACCGCCACGACCGAGTTCGCGACCGCGCACGAGGCGTCGTTGTGGAAGTGCACGCCGATCGCGGTCCGCGACCGGTCCGCCACCTCCGCCACGATGCGGCCGACGTCGTCAGGCAGCGTGCCGCCATTGGTGTCGCACAGCACCAGGGTGTCCGCGCCCGCGTCAGCGGCTGCGGCCAGCACCTCCAGTGCGTAGCCCCGGTCGGCGCGGTACCCGTCGAAGAAGTGCTCAGCGTCGAACACCACCCGCCGCCCGGCCGCGGCAATGTAGGCGACAGAATCCGCGACCATCGCGATGTTCTCCGCCCTGGTAGTGCGCAGCGCCTCGTCGACGTGCAGCGTCCAGGACTTGCCGACCAGCGTGACGATCGGGGTCTCGGCCTGCAGCAGCGCCGCCAGCGAGGCGTCGTCCTCGACGTGGCGGCCCGGCAGCCTGGTCGCGCCGAACGCGGCCAGCGTCGCGTGCTTGAACTCCATGCGCTTGGCGCGCTCGAAGAACTCGGCGTCCTTGGGGTTGGAGCCTGGCCAGCCGCCCTCGATGACGTCCACGCCGAGGCCGTCGAGCGCGATCGCTACCCGCACCTTGTCGGCGACCGTGAGGTCGAGGCCGACCTGCTGCGAACCGTCCCGCAGGGTGGTGTCGTAGATCTCTACCTTCGGCGCTGGCCGCTCGCCAGCGGGCTGCTCGCCCATCACGCTCCTCCGTCCGTGAGCCGGGCGAGCAGCTGCCTTCTCCCACTCCCCCGTGGTGGCCGGCGCGCCCGACGGCCAGCACCGAGCTGACTGCCGCGTCCAGGTCGGCCGCCGCAGCGTCCTCGCCGAGATGGGACAGCATCAGCCCGGCCGACAGCACCGCGCCCGCCGGGTTCGCCAGGCCCTTGCCGGCGATGTCCGGCGCCGAGCCGTGCACCGGCTCGAAGACCGACGGCCCGGTGCGATCAGGGTTCAGGTTGCCGCTCGGCGCGTAGCCAAGCCCGCCGGTCAGGGCCGCGCCCAGGTCGGAGATGATGTCGCCGAACAGGTTGTCGGTGACGATCACGTCGAACCGCTTCGGGTCGTCCACCATCCACAGGCACGCCGCGTCCACGTGCGCGTAGCTGAGCTCGACGCCGTCCTCGGCCGCTACCTCGTTGGCGATCCGGTACCACAGGTCGCCGGCATGTGTGAGCACGTTGGTCTTGTGCACCAGCGTCAGCCGGCCGCTGCGCCCGACCGCGAGCTTCGATGCGTACCGGACGCAGCGCCGCACGCCAGCCCAGGTGTTCAGCGACTCCTCGGTCGCCGTCTCGAACTCGGTGCCCCGGTGCACGGTGCCGCCAGCGCCCGCGTACAGGCCCTCGGTGTTCTCCCGGACGATGACGAAGTCCAGATCAGGCAGCTGGTGCTTGCCGACCGCACCGCCAACGCCCGCCCGCAGCTTGGACGGCCGCAGGTTGACGTAGAGGTCGAGCTCGAACCGCAGCCGCAGCAGCAGCCCCCGCTCCAGCACGCCCGGCGGCACCTCCGGCGTGCCGACCGCGCCGAGCAGGATGGCGTCGGATTGCCGCAGCTCTGCCAGCACGGCGTCAGGCAGTACCTCGCCGGTCTGCAGGTAGTGCTGGCCACCCAGGTTGCAGGTTCCGCCAGTCGACGCTGAACCCGTGCCGACTCGCGACCGCGTCCACGCAGGCCCGCGCGACGTCGGTCACCTCCGGCCCGACGCCGTCACCGGGCAGGTGCGTGACGACGTGAGTCCGCGCGGCGTGCGCAGCGTGCTTCGGCTCGGCGGCTACCTCACCCGCCGTTACGTCGCCCCCCATTACTCGTCCATCTCGTTCGCGGCCGAGCCCAGCCAGCTCATCATCTTCCGCAGCGGCTTGCCGACCTGCTCGATCTGCGCGGTCTTGGCCTCCTCGCGCAGCTTGGCGAAGTTCGGCCGGCCAGCGTCATCCTCGGCCACCCACTCGCGGGCGAACTCGCCGGACTGGATGTCGGCCAGCAGCTGGGCCATTGCCTGCTTGGTCGCGTCCCCGATCACACGCGGGCCGCGGGTCAGGTCGCCGTACTCGGCGGTGTCGCTGACCGAGTAGCGCATCCACGACTCGCCGCCCTCGTACATCAGGTCGACGATGAGCTTGAGCTCGTGCAGGCACTCGAAGTACGCGACCTCCGGCTGGTAGCCAGCGTTCACCAGGGTCTCGAACCCGGCGTTGACGAGCGCGGTCACGCCACCGCACAGCACCGCCTGCTCGCCGAACAGGTCGCTCTCGGTCTCCTCCTTGAACGTCGTGACCAGCGCGCCGGCCTTCGTCCCGCCGATCGCGGCCGCGTACGACTTGGCCAGCTCCCAGGCCTTGCCGGTGGCATCCTGCTCGACGGCGACCAGCACCGGAGTGCCGTGGCCCTCCTCGTACTGGCGCCGGACCAGGTGGCCGGGTGCCTTCGGCGCGACCATGGCGACGTCGACGGTTTCCGGCGGCGGTGATGTAGCCGAAGTGGATGTTGAAGCCGTGGGCGAAGAAGAGCGCGTCGCCTGGCTGCAGGTTCGGCTCGATTGCCTCGGCGTAGAGCTTGCGCTGCGTGGTGTCCGGGGTGAGCACCATGATCACGTCAGCCCAGGCGCTCGCCTCCTCCGGCGTGGTCACCGTCAGCCCGGCGGCCTCGGCGCGCTTGCGAGACCGCGAGCCCTCGGGCAGCCCGACCCGCACGTTGCAGCCGGAATCGCGCAGGCTCAGCGCATGCGCGTGGCCCTGCGAGCCGTAGCCGAGCACGGCAATCTTCCGGGCCTGGATCAGGCTGAGATCAGCGTCGGTGTCGTAGTACACGGTGGCCATTGTCAGGACGTCCTCTCAAAATCTTGAAAATCTTCAGGCTGGGAACGGGGTCATCAGGCGGCAGTGTCTGCCGCATCCGGGACTGTTGTCTGAGGAACCGGCGTCAGGAACGGCCCGTCGTCGGTAATCGTGCGCGCGCCGCGCGCCAGCGCGATCCGGCCGGTGCGAACGAGCTCGCAGGTTCCGTAGGAGTCGAGCATGGCCAGCAGCGCGTCTAGCTTGGCCGGGCTGCTGACCGCTTCCAGGACCAGCGTGGTCGGGCTCATGTCGACCACGCTGGCACCGAAGACGCTCGCCACCTCGAGCAGTTGCCCGCGCAACGCGGGATCGGCCTGCACCTTGATCAGTGCCAGCTCCCGCTCGACCGCGGCGCCATCGGACAGCTCGACGACCTTCAGCACCCGGACGAGCTTGTCGAGCTGCTTGCTGACCTGCTCAACCGGGGTGGAAGCGCCGTCCACCACGATCGTGATGCGGCTAACCCGCTCGTCGTGGGTCGGCCCGACGGCCAGGGACGAGATGTTGAAGGCCCGCCGCGAGAACAGGCCTGCGACGTGCGACAGCACGCCGGGCTTGTTCTCCACCAGGACAGACAGCGTGTGCGTGGTCATCGGGTCATCCCTTCACTTCCCTGCGCGTTGCTGCGCGCTGCTCGTCGAGCGTGAACTCAGGGCCCAGCACGATGTCGTCATTCGGCTTGCCGGCCGGCACCATGGGGAAGACACCCTCCCGGTCGTGGGTCCGGAAGTCGACCACCACTGGAACGTCCGACGGCGCGAGCGCCTTGTCCAGGACGGTGTCGACTTCGTCGGCTCGGTCGCAGCGCAGGCCGAGGCAGCCGTAGGCCTCCGCCAGCTTCACGTAATCCGGGATCGCGGTGCCGAGCTCGACCGAGGAGTAGCGCTCGTCGTAGAACAGCTCCTGCCACTGGCGGACCATGCCGAGGAAGCCGTTGTTGAAGATCAGGACCTTGATCGGGATCTTCTCGATGGCGCACGTCGCGAGCTCCTGCGCGGTCATCTGGAAGCAGCCGTCGCCGTCGATCGCGACGACAAGCTCGCCCGGCCGACCCACCTGCGCGCCCATGGCGGCTGGGACGGCGAACCCCATCGTTCCCGCCCCGCCAGAGTTAATCCAGCTGCGCGGCTTGGTGAAGGAGTAGTGCTGTGAGGCGTGCATCTGATGCTGGCCCGACGCCGGCCACGATGATCGCGTCGCCGCCGGTGAGGGCAGACAGCCGCTCGGTGACGTACTGGGGCTTCAGCGGGCCGTCGGCATCCTGGGAGTAGCGCAGCGGGAACTGGAACTTCCAGCCGTCGAGCGTGGCCAGCCAGGTGGAAGTATCAGGCCGCTCGCCGCGCGTCAGGGCGGCCGCGACCGCCGCGGCCAGCCGGCCCATCGTCAGCCGCAGGTCGCCCGTGATCGCGATGTCCGGCCTGCGGTTCTTGCCGATCTCGGCCGGATCGATATCAGCGTGGACGATCCTGGCCTGCGGAGCGAACGCGTCCAGCTTGCCGGTGACCCGGTCATCGAACCGCGCGCCGAGCGCGACAACGAGATCGGCCTCCTGCAGCGCGGCAACGGCCGGGTAGGTACCGTGCATGCCAGGCATGCCGAGGGCGAGCGGATGAGAGTCGGGGAACGCGCCGCGTGCCATCAGCGTCGTCGTGACCGGCGCCTGCGCGAGCTCAGCCAGGCGGAGCAGCTCGGCGTGCGAGTCGGACTTGACCACGCCGCCGCCGACGTACAGGACCGGCCGCCGAGCCCGCAGCAGCATGCGGGCCGCGGCCTCGATCGCGGACTGGTCCGGCGGGCCGGGCACCCGGTAGCCCGGCAGGTCCATGGCGGGCGGCCATTCCCCGTCGGCGAGCCGCCACGGCCCGGTCTTCTGCTGGATGTCCTTGGGCACGTCGATGAGCACGGGGCCCGGCCGGCCTGTAGTGGCGATGTGGAAGGCCTCGGCGACGGCTGCCGGGATTCGCTCCACGTCGGTGACAAGCTCGTTGTGCTTGGTGATCGGCAGCGTGATGCCGGTGATGTCGGCTTCCTGGAACGCGTCAGTGCCGATCAGGCTGGTGCCGACCTGGCCGGTGATGGCGACCATCGGGACCGAGTCCATGTACGCGTCGGACAGGGCAGTGACAAGGTTGGTCGCGCCGGGGCCGCTGGTCGCCATGCACACGCCGGGCCTGCCGGTTGCCCAGGCGTACCCCTCGGCCGCGTGGCCAGCGCCCTGCTCGTGCCGGACCAGGACGTGCCGCAGTGATGACGACAGCAGCGGGTCGTACGTCGGCAGGATCGTGCCGCCGGGAAGCCCGAAGACTACCTCGACGCCCTGCCGCTCGAGGCTGCGGACGAGTGCCTGGGCTCCGGTGAGCTCTTGCACGAGTGGGCTCCTTATTACTAGGTAGTCCGACAAAATTGCTTGGTAGTCCAACAAAAAACCTCCCTGCCGTGTGGCAAAGAGGTTGTAGCGCGAGCCCTTGCGGGCGTCGCGCTACGTGATAATAAGTACGAGGTGTCTACGCGGACTCACTGCTGGCTTCCTGCCTGGTCACGGGGCTAACTGCACTTGTCTGGTGCTAGTCGCTGTACACCATACCGCATATTCAGATTCCTGCAGGCAGATGGGCCTAGTCACAGCTAACTGCCGGTGCAGCCGGGAGCCGCGACCAACGCCCCTCATCCCCTGGCGGCTCGAGACTCCGCCAGGGGTCCGCTGGGTGAGCAGGGCCTGAATGCCGTTATCCACCGCTGAGCGGGCTCGGCACGGGTACGTGATCGACACGGCGGTCTGCCCGTTGGCCAGGTCACTGGCTGCGCGTGGCTGAAGCGGGGAGAAGGTGGCGTGCGCACGCAGCAGGGCGATCATCTGCTGCCGGTACAGCCGAGGCGGGTACACCGCCGCCGAAGTTCACTCGCCACAAAGTTGGCGGTGCGGAACGGGACGCCGGGGCCAGCGCCCGGACCGGAGTTACTGAAGAGCCGCGATCTTGACCTGCCCATCTGGCTGCTGATCAGCGCCTGGATCACCAGCAGTATCCGCGGGTCGACTTCGCCGGTAAATAGCGCATGCCTGGCCTTCGGCGCGGCCGAGACGCTTCCGCTGTTCAGCAGCTTCTGACCGACCTGTATCCGCTCCTGCACGTCCTGGCTGAGCGCGGCCTGGTACGCGGCCCCTCCTGCCGGGTCCACTGGCTGGATGGTGACCAGCGCGCGGCCGGACCCGAAGCTGGCCAGCACTACCGGAGCGACGTCAGTGCCGAAGCTGGGACGCGCGTTGAACAGACTGGCGGAGGCGCGGGGTCACGGCAACGAGGCTGGCGCCCGATAGCGACTGCGAGTTGATCGCCGACCTGCCTCCTGCGCCGGGCGGGAACCCTCCCTGCCCTAAGCGCGGAGCACATCTGCGGATCGCACGCCACGATGGTGCCCGGGCTGACCTGCTGGGCAGCCCAGGCCGCCGCCGCCGCGCTGCTAACTCCCAGGCGGCCAGCAGCGGGAGGCTGTCGCTGGAAGCCAGGCGGAGAGCTTGGCCCTGTGGCATGCGTCGGGCCTGTGTGAGCGCTCGGATGGCCGCTTGCCTTGACGCCTGTCGTGGCGCTAGCCGAGGGCGCGGCAGTGGCCACGCAGCGACATGCCGATGGCTATCCCCCCGGCTGCCAGCACAACTGCCCCGATCGCGACAAGCGTGGCGGTGCGATAGCGCCAGCCGCCCGATGCGGTCCGCCCGGTATCGGCCTGGCGGCCGATACCGGGGGCTCCCTGCTCGCGTCGCGGCGTCCTCCGGCCAGAGCCACCCGACCGTCCCCGGCGGCGGCTCGGCCGGCGGCCACGTCGCCCTAGGCGGCTCCAGGCGCCGCGGCGGCTCGGCGGCAATCACCGGCTGGGGCGCAATCACTGGCTCCTCGGCACGCACCGGCGCGGGCGCAGGAGGCGGAAACTCGGCACGCACTGGTTCGGGCGCGCGCACCGGCGCGGGCGCAACCACCGGCACCTCGGCACGCACCGGCTCAGGCGTACGCGCCGGCTCCTCAGGACGCAGCCGCCCGGAGGCACTCGCCGGCTGCTCGTCGCGACGCGGTCGCGTGGCCCGGGGTGTCTCCGCCTCACGAAGTTCCTCCGCCGCCCGCAGCGCCTCCGCGGCCCGCAGCGCCTTCGCGGCACGCAAAGGCTCCTCCGGCTGCGGTGGCTTGGTGGCTCGCAGTGGCTTCGCGGCGCGTTCGGTGGCGGCCGGATTCCCGGTCTGCATGGTCGCTGGCCCGGAGACGGTCACGACTGGTATCGGCTCCGTGTTCGGCTCCCGCTGACTCGGCATTTCCACATTCGAGTGCTCAGCATCGATAGCTGCCTGGATGCGGCCCACGTCGGTGTCCGACAGGTCTCGCCTGGCGGGCTGACTGGGACCCGGCCGAGTGGAACCTGGCACGCGTCGTGACAGTGGCGAAACGCTTCCGTCGTCTTTCATACGACCCAATCCCCCCAACACCGCCCGCGTACGCGCGGAATTTCGCAATTATGACCGAGGTAGCTACTCAATGCATGCAAAAAACAGAAAGATGGCAAAGGGCGAACCGGACACCCGTTCACCCCACTTCCTGCCGGGCGCTCTGGCGCTTCCCGCGCCTGATCGCACCATCTGGCCGCGAACAGACTTAGCCGCTGAGCTGGCTCGGCGCGGCATATCCGACCTGCAGGACCTTTTGCCCATTGGAGATGGTCACCTGGTGGCCGTTGAGGGCGGGGAAGGTGGCGTGCGCCTGTAGCACATGGAGCATCGTCTGCAGGTATGCCGGGGCTGACACTGACGCCGCTGGGTCTGTTTCTGCCAGTGTCATAAGGCGGAACGGGGCGCCCGCGCTAGCGCCGGGACCGGAGTCAGCAAAACCCACGACGTCGACCGGTTCCAGGTTGGCAATGGCCTTGATCACATGCAGGAGTCGCAGGTCGACCGCGCCGGCCACCAGGTCCCTCTCGGCCGCAGCCGACGCGGACACCTTCCCGGTGTTCAGCAACTGCTTGCCGAATGTGATCCGCGTCTGCAGGTTCCGGTTTGGAGGTGCATGAGAGCAGCGGCCGGCGGAACCACCAGCAGGACTTGGCCTGGTGGCATGTCCCTTCGACCTCGTGCCGGTCGCGTGCGTACTTGCCTTGGGACTTGATGTTGCTGCTTGCGCGCCGGTGCCGGCTGGGGCGCTATCCACAGACATGCCGAGGACCAGGCCCCCGGCCGCCAGCACTACCGCCCCCAGGGCGACTAGCGTGGCGGTGCGATACCGCCAGCGGCCTGATGCCTTCCACCGGCCCGGCTGCTGCCACCGCCGGCTGCCCCCTGGCGTCGCGGTGTCCTCAGGCCAGAGCCAGCCGATCGTCCCCGGCGCTGGCTCAGTGGGCGGCCACGCGGTGCGCGGCTGCGCGCGCCGCGGAGTCCTGACCGCAATCACCGGCTGGGCCGCAATCACTGGCTCGGGTACACGCACCGACTCGGGCACAAGCACCGGCTCCTCAGCATGCACTGGCTCGGGTACAAGCACCCGCTCCTCGGCACGCACCGGCTCAGGCGCACGCACCGGCTCAGGCGCACGCACCGGCTCAGCGCTACGCAAGCACCGGCTCAGGCGCAAACACCGGCTCCTCGGGACGCAGCCGCCCGGTCGCACTCGCCGGCTCCTCGGCCCGACGCGGCTGTGCTGCACGGGGTTTCTCCGCGACACGAAGTTCCTCCGCGGCACGCAACGCCTTCGCGGCCCGTAGGGACTCGTCCACACGTGGCGCCTTGGCGAGACGCGAGGGCTTAGCTGCGCGTTTGGATGGATTCCCGACCTGGTTGGTGCCCGGCCCTGAGTCGGTCACGCGTGGCAGCGGCTCCGTGTTTGGCTCGCGCTCGCTCGGCGTTCCCGCGTTCGCATGCTCGGCATCGATCGCTGCCTGGATGCGATGCACGTCGGTATCCGACAGGCCCCGCCTGACGGGCTGACTGGGACCCGACCGAGTCGAGCCGGGCACGCGCCGGGACAGTGGTGTCCCGATTCCGTCGTCTTTCATACGGCCCAAACCCCCCAATACCGCCCGTGTCCGTGCGGAATCGCGCAATGACCGAGGTAGCTACGATCTCCCATCACTTGCTCCGTGGCGTCTGGCATCTTGTTCTCAGAAGACTCCGGGCAGCAGAGCGGCGGTACGGCTTCGGTAACTGCGATAAGCCGGCAATGCGCGCAGCAGCACCTGCTCCTCGCGCACCGCCCGGTAAGCCTGCAGACCGCATAGCGCCAGCCAGAGCCCGATCGCCGCGTAACTATTCGCAGCCAGGGCTAGGCCGAGCGCCGACACGATCTCGCCGAGGTACAACGGGTGCCGCACCCACCGGTACGGTCCCTCGTCGGCGACGCCACGGGCCTGAGCAATCACCGATATGTTGCGGCCGAGATATCGCACCGACCACACCGCCCATGCCGTGCCGCTCACCACCAGCACGTCGGCGACGATCTGACGGCCCAGGTCCGGCGAGGCTCCGTGTAGCAGCGGAAGAGCGGCTAGCATCCACGTGCCGATCACAGCCGCAACGTGCGCCGTCATCGAGTCGCTGGTGGCAATAGCCGGGCCGCGCCGGAGATAGCACCAGATCACCAGCGCGTAGTAGGCCAGCGCGAGCGCGGCACCGGCCGACCGCAGCACGCCGACCGCACCCGAAACTCCGCGGTGCTCCAATCCAGGAAGCTCCGCAAAGAAAATCAAGGCCATTGCCGGAACCATGATCACCTTGCCGACGTCGAGCCGGATCCGGGCGGATGCTATAGCCAAGGTGCCTCCTACTTCAGAACGTGGAACAGCGTGTGCCAGATCGCTATGACCCCTGGCGCCAGGACGAGGATGAGCAGGCCGGGGAACAGGCACCCGATCAGCGGGAAAGTGATCTTTACCGGCACCTGCTGGGCTTTCGCCTCTGCCCGCTGCCGGCGCCGCATCCGCATCTCCTTGCCTTGCTCGCGCAGTATGTCGCCGACCGGGATACCCAGTTCGGTGGACTGGATCAGCGCTGTCACGAACGACCGCACCTCAGGCACGGGGCAGCGCTCGGACATCCCTCGCATGGCCTCGGTGCGGGATTTCCCGAACTGCATCTCTTGCAGCACTCGAGCGAACTCCGCGGCGAGCGGACCGTCGGTATTCCGGGCGACCTGCGCGAGAGCGGCGTCGAACCCGAGGCCTGATTCCACGCAGATCGTCAGCAGGTCGAGCGCGTCCGGCATCGCCAGCGGGATGCGCTGCAGCCGCTTCTGACCGACGTTGTACAGCAGCACATCGGGAAGGAAGAACCCAACCAGCGCGCCGATGCCAGCGCCGATAATGAGCAGCGACGGGCTATGAAGCCCGAGCAGCGCGCCTAGCATGCCCAACACGATCAGGCCGAGTCCTTTGACCGCAAGGATGCGGTCGGGCGTCCAGCCCGCCGGATTGCCAGCCACATCCAGCCTGCGCTGCAAGGAGCTGCCGGCTTCACCGGGCGATAGGCGGACTGCCATGCCTTTCAGCCATCCGGGCAGTTGCAGCGGGCCGGCCTGATCCGCGCCCAGGCCGGTGTGACGGGCATACCGTTTCTCGATCGTCGCCAGTGCCTGGCTGACGCTCGGCTGCTCACGCCGCCTGGGCATGAGCGCCGCGACCACTGTCACGATCGCCAGAACTATTGCCCCGAGCCCGGCGTAGAGAAGCGCAGCACCAAACACCTAGACCTCCAGCCTGATCGCCGCGCGCATGAACAGCGCTCCCGCGACCACCAGGAGACAGGCGGCGATGAGCACGATGATGCCCAGCGGCGTCGTGTACATCGGATGCATGTACTTCGGCGCCGTGATGAATAGCCACGCGCCGAGGAGCACGGGAAGCGCGACGAGAATGCCCGCGGACAGCCGGCCCTCGGCGCTCAGCGCATGCACCTGGCGCCGCAAGAACCCGCGTTCTCGCATAGTTCCGGCGACGGTCGTCAGGATCTCCGCAAGGTCGCCCCCGACGGTCCGCTGGATTCGGATTGCCATGACCGTCCACCGCAGGTCGGCGGATTCCATCCTCCTGACGATGGCGTCCAGGCAGGCCTCGACTTCGCCGCCAAGCCGGGCTTCCGCCAGGGCACGGGCGAACTCCCCGGCCGCGGGCTGAGCGCCTTCGCGCACCACCGCATCCAGGGCCTGCAGCAGTGAGTAGCCAGACTGCATCGCGCCGGCCATGAGCTGCAGCAGGTCAGGTAGTTGCTCGCGGAATGCCGCGCGCCGTCGCCCGATCATGAAGCTGAGCCACGTCCGCATGACGAGCCAGCCGAGCAGTGCACCAACCAGGACACCGATCAGGACGTTGCCAGTCGCAACACTCAGCGCTGCCGCGATGACAGTACCCAGGCCGACACCAAGCAGCGTCCATTCGGCGGGCCTGCGGGCGATCGCCGCAAGGTCCAGTCGCTCGGCCAGGCGCCGCTGCGTCTGCGATGTCATCATCCGGTTGGTGACGTCAAGCGCACGGCGGTTCAGATCTCGCTTACCCGCCGGTTGGCCATTGACTGCACCGCCCGCGTGCTGCGGGCCATAGCGCTCGATGCGGCCCGCGAGTTCCCGTCGCCGGTCCGAACGGGAGAGGGCGCCAAACGCGCTCAGAACTCCGACGAACAGCGCGGCGAAGATGGCCCCGAGCGCCACGGGCAGCGACCCTAGCCAGCCATGAAGGATCACGCTCCGTACCCCTTCCCGCTGAAGATTTCCAACGGCACGTGGATCCCCCGGTCCGTGAGCTGGTTCACGAACATCGGGCGCAGCCCAGTACTGCGCAGCGTGCCAAGATGGCGGCCATGAGGGTCCGTCCCGGCTTGGAAGTCGAACAGGAACAGGTCTTGCAGGACGACGACTCCGCTCTCCATGCCCTGGACCTCGGTGATGTGCGTGATGCGGCGGGAGCCGTCCTTTAGCCGGGACTGGTGCAAGATCAGGTCGATCGCCGAAGTCATCTGCTCGCGGATGGCCCGCTGAGTCAGCTCGACGTTGGCCATCATCACCATCGTCTCCATCCGGGACAGAGTGTCACGGGGCGAGTTGGAGTGGATGGTGGTGATCGAACCGTCGTGGCCGGTGTTCATTGCCTGGAGCATGTCGAGAGTGGCTGCGTCGCGCACCTCGCCGATGATGATCCGGTCCGGCCGCATGCGCAACGCGTTGCGGACCAGGTCGCGGACGGTGACCTCGCCGCGTTTCTCCAGGTTGGGCGGGCGGGATTCCAGCCGTAGCACGTGGTCCTGACGCAGCTGAAGTTCCGCTGCGTCCTCGATCGTGACGATGCGCTCGTCCGATGGTATGAACGCTGACAGCACGTTCAGCGTCGTTGTCTTGCCCGAGCCGGTGCCACCGCCGATCACGATGTTGAGGCGGCCCTGCACGCACAGCCGCAACAAATCCGCTACCTGAGGTGTCATCGTGCCGAAATGGACCAGATGGCCCATGGTCAGCGGCTCGACGGCGAACTTCCTGATCGTCAGCATCGAGCCGTCCAGCGCAACTGGCGGCACGACCGCGTTAATCCTGCTGCCGTCAGGCAGCCGGGCATCCACCATCGGGCTGGACTCGTCCACGCGCCGGCCTACCCGCGCCACAATCTTCTCGATGGTCCGGCGCAGATGTGCCTCATCTGCGAAGGCAGCATTAACCGGATACAGACGGCCGTCCCGCTCGACGTAGATCTGGTCGTAACCGTTGACCATGATCTCCGAGACGCTCGGATCGCGCAGGTATGGCTCGAGCGGGCCGTGGCCCAGTATGTCGTCAGCTACTTCCTGTGCCACGCGCGCCCGGTCCGCCGTAGTCATCGGCGTCTCGTCGCGCTGCAGCACCACCTGCAGCGTCTGCATCACCTGCTGTTCCAGCTCGCGCTCATCGAAGTGCGCATCGTAGAGCGTCGGTCCAAGTACTGCGAGTAGCTCCTCGTGGACGCTGCGCTTCAGCGGGCCGAACGGGTCTTCATGGCGGGTAGTGCGGCGAGGCTTACCGCGCCGTTCTACCGTCTGGCTGCCGTTCAGCCCCAGCTGGGAGAGCCGGTCGGACAGCGTCATGCGACCCGCCTCTTGCCGCGAGACCTGCCCTCGGACCGCCGCGCTTTCGACGCAGCCAGCAGGCGCTGCTGCACGAACTTCGCGATGGCCTGGCTGACCGGATGGCTGGGACTGTCCAGAGTGATGGGCACTCCCTTGTTGACCGATGTAGGCACGGCGCGACTAGACGGGATGTGCGCGGCTATCTCGCACCGGACGACTTTCTGCACGTGCTCAAGGCTGAGCCCAACCTTGGAATCGGCGCGGTTCACCACTACCGACCGAATCTGTCTCGGGTAGGACAGCATGTCGAGCATGTCCAGCGTGACACGGAGGCTCTTCAGGGCGGGTACGTCCGGAGTCGTGAGCAGCACAAGCTGTGATGAGACGTCCATGGCGGTCAGCACGTGCTCGCTGAACTGAGCAGGAGTGTCAACGACGACGAAGTCGTACATGCCGCGCAGGATCGCGAGCAGTTCGCCGACCAGCCTGGGCGGGATCTTTTCTGCGTCACCCGGGGTAACCGGCGCCAGCAGCATGTCGAGCCCTGGCTGGTAACGGGTCAGCAGCGAAGCCGTGCCCGACGCATCCAAGTGACCCGCCATCGGCAG
Source organism: uncultured Actinomycetota bacterium (assembly GCA_963808215.1). Taxonomy (GTDB): domain Bacteria; phylum Actinomycetota; class Actinomycetes; order Streptosporangiales; family Streptosporangiaceae; genus JAJYUU01. The sequence goes on along the minus strand of CAWEEY010000004.1, from coordinate 70,108 downwards.
CGCGTCCGTAATCGTTCTCAGCGGATCGAGCTGGACGCTGATCGCGACGTCGCCGAACGCGAGATCAAGGTCCACGACGCAGACGCGTCCGGCGCCTTGCCTGGCCAGCTCGACACCCAGGTTGACTGCCAGCGAGGTCTTGCCGCAGCCTCCCTTGGCGGCGAACACTGTCACGATCTGGCCCGGTACGGACTCCTCCTCGACGGGGGGTGCGAGCATCCGCCGCGATACCTCATACGAGCGGCGGCACGCGGCAGCCATTGCGGCATCGTCGCCGACGAGGACGACATCGCGCACCCCGGACTGCATCGCTCGCGACAGGAGCGCAACGTCGACTTCCCTGCGGGCCAGGATGACGCCTACCGCGGGCCGCGCGAGCCTGAGCGCCGCGGCGAACGCCAGGGCGTCGCTGGTGACGGCCCGCGGGCCGATCACGACCAGCGTTTCGTTCGGGTCGCCGTCGAGCAGCTTGGCAGCGGCACCGAGCGTATCGGCCTTGCGCACCTCCCCGTCGATGCCGGAGAGCACTTCTCCGGCGGTGGATGCCGGCTCGCACAGTATTGGCAAGGGTCTCTCCTAAGGCTTGGTAGTCGACGGGAGCAGCCCCAGGTAGGGCAAGTCTGTCTGGGAGTACCCGATCAGCTTGATGGCTTCGGATTGCGTTACGGCGAACGTCACCAACGCAGTGCCTTGAGTCAACGACGTAGAGCTGACCGGATCCACCGCCACCGAGGCTCCTGAGGGTGTGTTCAGCGTTGCAGAGTGCGGCGATACAACCGATAGGACCTGGACCCTCTCGAGCAAGGGAATGGTGCGCGTCGAACTGGGCAGCAGTGCTTGGTGGTTCGTCTCGCACGTCCGCTCAAGGTTCACACTGGGGCTGAGAGGCACCGTCGCATACACCGTGACATATGAGCCGCCACTAAGGTAGCCGGGCACAGCCTCTTGTTCGCACATCAGAATGGTGACCGCCTCCATGTTGCCCGAGATGGGCAGAACACTTGCCGCGGTGGCTTGCGAGGCAGACACGAGCATCGGCACCAGCACGATTTGTGCTGGCTGCACGGTCGCGCTGAACACGCGATTGGTCAGGCGAGCGATAGAGGTAGGGAGGAGCGCCTCGGGGGACACCGAGCTCTGCGGCAGCTTCTCGGTGGTCAGCCACCCCTCTCGCATCGCCTCCCCCAGCGTGGTCCGAGGGTTGATGATGCGCTTGGCCGCCACGACGGTGATCGTCTTCAGGCCGGCGATCGCGCGTTCATTGGCGTTACGAGCGTAAGCGAGTACCGCGACGGTGCCGGCCACGGCCAGCACCGCCGCCAGGACGATTATCAGCAAACGACTTCTCAACGTGACTCCACTCTGCGGTGCCGTCTGTAGCTCAGCCGGTCAGGTCTATGACGGAAGCACCAAGGCCGGGGCCAGTGATGCTGCCGGTGGACGGGATGAGTCCCTGGACGAAGTAGCCGTTGAGGCAGTAGACCGTGCCCTGGCAAGAGTTCGCCGAATCGAGCCAGTCCTGTGCCTCGACGCCTGGCAGGTTGTAGCCGGTGACCACGAAGTCGGCGAAGCCCTGCAAGGTGAACGTGTTGGCGCCGCCGTCGAAGGACGCATAGACCGGCACCAGGATCGGGATCTGGTTCTGCCACGCGTTCTGCAGGACCGCCGGGCAGGCCGCGTCCCATCGAGTTTCCTGCGCTGCCGGGGAATGAGTTTCCGCTGACCGGCAACGTGCAGTTGCCCGTCGCGTCCGCCGCCCAGCCGAAGGTGTCCGGCCCCGTCGTCTCCAGCCGGCTCAGTCGCGCAGCCGCCGTTGCCGGGATCGGGCGTGAGTACCTGATCGAAACTCGCCGCAGGCAGCGCATTCTGGGAGTAGGGCGGCGCAGGCGCGAAAAGGGTGCCCTGCTTCGTCGCCTGATCCCACTCGCATGCCGAGATCGTGAGGGCAACGGCCGTTGCCGCCGACGGCGCGCCCCAAACAGCCTGGGCGCAGGCTCCCACGCTGGTCCCCTGAGAGCCGGAATTGCCGAGCAGCGTGTCCGCGAAGACTGGGGGAAGCAGCGTAGAGCCGGCGTCCGACGTGGATGTGTACACGTCGACGTAGTTTGCCCCGGCCGGTGGGGGCGTTGGGCAGTCCGTAATACTCCCGGTGCTGGCCGGGCACGCTCCGAGTCCGTCAGAGCCGCAGACCAGTTGCACGCCGGCCGTTCCGCCAGTCAGGTTAGAGGCGTTGGCATCGGCCAGTTGAGACGCGACGGATGGTGTGCATGTGCCAAGGGCGCAGCTCTTGGCCACGCCGAGTGCCGCGGCATCGGCGCCATTCTGAAGCTCGCCCCGCTCCTGGAAAACCTGGCCCACGTCAATAACCAGAGCACCCATGCCCGTCAGCACGCCGCCGCCGATCAAGATCGCGACGATAGCCCCGATCGCGCCCCGCTCATCATGTCGGAGCCGCACCAGGATCAGGCGAGCGAGCGAGGCCATCAGGTCTCGCATGGCATGACCCCTTGAGCGCTAAGCGTGATCGGCCCGCCAAGACCCGAACCGCCGAAGAGGCCCGCGATTGCGCCCACCGGGGTGACGAACGAGAAGGAATAGCTGACATTGACCTCTGCGTCGGCGGCCGGCCCGGCGCCTGGCTGGCAGCTCGACGCTACCGTTACGTCGACGCCACTCAGGTCGGGCGCGGCCGCCTGCGTGCGGGCCTCGACGTCGGCGTCGGAATAGCCGAGGGCCGCCAGCCTTACTCCCTCCCGAGCAGCCTGGGTGAGAGTTATCTGGGCATCCAGAGCGCGGCCGAAATCAATAATCCCGAAGACGAGGAGCAGCAGAAGTGGCAAAACCAAAGCGAACTCCACTGCCGCGGCGCCCCGGTCCCGCCCCTTACGAGCGCTGGAAGCTGACCGTTTCATCGTCGGCGGCCCTTCTCGGTACCCGGGAGATGGCACGGCTGGGTACCCCAAGGGCGGCACAGCTGGTTCTCCTCCTCTGCATCTGGCAAGCCCAGAGCGCGGGGCGACGGCCCCGAGTCGTCCGGGCACGCTGACTAGGCCCACGACCGCGGTGCCGCCTCGGCCCGGGCGACTCGGTTGCCGGCACTGATCAGTTGGCCGGGTGCATCTGTCCTGTGATGTTTGCGAATACGGTGCTGATCTGACCGCCAAGGGCAAGCCCGGTTACGACGATTGCCGCGGCGACCAAGGCCACGATCAGGCCGTATTCCACGGCGGTCGCCCCGCGCTCGCTCCGGAGCAGGCGCTGTGGCAGGAAGTTCTGCAGGTTCGCAAGAAACAACATGAGCATTGGGTGCTCCTTCGAGGTTCGGCGGACGGACAGCCCGCTCATTAGCGCTGATCAGTTGGCCGGGTGCATATTCCCAGTGATGTTTGCGAATACGGTGCTGATCTGACCGCCAAGGGCAAGCCCGGTTACGACGATTGCCGCGGCGACCAAGGCCACGATCAGGCCGTATTCCACGGCGGTCGCCCCGCGCTCGCTGCGGAGCAGGCGCTGTGGCAGGAAGTTCTGCAGGTTCGCAAGGAACAACATGAGCATCGGGTGCTCCTTCGGGGTTCGGCGGACAGACAGCCCGCTCATCAGCGCCGGACGGCACTAGCCACCCGGTACCGGACACCTTGTGCGAAGTTGGCCTAGCTGCGCCATCGGTCAGTGGGTCAGATAAATCGGGCTGACCAGATGACATGTCAGTCGATCGGCTGACACAGATGTCGGCCGGCCGACATTAGCCGGGTTCGTTGGCTAGTTTCAGCGGAAGGCGCCCCGATTGCGGGGCTTCGCGCCTAGGTTGAGGCAGCATGAACCTGATCTGGGCAGCCGCTGGCGCCGCCCTCGGCCTACTGGCCGGCGCGGCGCTAAGAGGCACCGTTTTCAGGTTGTCAGTTGCAGCAGGCGATCCGGAACGGACTACCTGCCCGCATTGCAGCGCTCCGGCCCGGCGTCGGCTAGCCGTCCGCTGCAGCCAGTGCGGAAGCAGCCTCGGCACGCCGCTGGTCCTGGAGCTGAGCACCGCTATTGTGCTGGCCCTGCTGCTCGGCCGGTTCGGCGCTCAGCCCGACGTGGTGGCGTTTGGCTTCTTCGGCGTGCTCGGAGTCGCGCTGGCCGCGATCGATATTGCTACCCAGCGGCTCCCTGACCCGCTCACTTTGCCCGCCTACCCCATCTTGATCATTTTGCTTGCCGGTGCGGCCCTGGCCAGCCACGACTTTGCCGCCCTGGCGCGGGCACTGCTGGGTGGCCTGGCCCTTGCCGGTGCCTACCTGCTGCTGGCGCTCGTGCGCCCTGGGCAGCTTGGCGGTGGCGACATCAAGCTGGCCGGGCTTGCCGGGCTCGCCCTAGGCTGGCTCGGCTGGCCCACCTTGATCGCCGGAGCCGCGCTCGGCTTCGTTCTCTCCGCGCTGGTCAGCCTGGCGTTGCTTGCCGCGCGGCGCATCACCCTCCGGAGCGCGATCTGCTTCGGCCCCTTCCTCATCGGGGGTGCCCTGCTCGCAATGCTGACAAACGGGCACTAATTAATGTTTCGACGGACCGCTCACGACTGCGGCCCAATAGCTGATGACAGCGGTTTGCAGCCGGCAATTACGCATCGTAATCGACCGATTACGGTATGAAGATTACGTTTCAATAACGATAGGTCAATGCGCGTCATCCGCCGGTATTGCGACAGGGGACTGTGATACTCGACCTCGACACCGAGGCAGGTGGGCTTCGAAGACCGCCTGTCAGGTACTAGTTACGCCCGACGTGCCCGGTGGCCTGGCTTGACCACTGGAGAGGAGAAGATCGGCGGGCGCCTCAAGCGCTCGCGAAGATCGCTCACTATTTGATTGGTTAAAAGTACGTCTTTGGTATGAGTTTTATACTTAATCATAGCATGGGCGGCGAAATCCCTTGGGGGGGAGATTGCTATGCCAGTTCATCTCGGCATAATCGACGGGCAAACGCTGACCCGTTATGGCCTGCGCGAGCTTGTCGCGCACCACTCTGACATCGAAATTGTGGCCGAGTGCAAGTCGGCTGCCGACGCACCCGACATGATTGCCGCGGCCCGGCCGGACGTCGTGACCGTCGACGTCGACTTGCCCGATGGCGATGGCCTGCGGCTCGCCCATCAGTTGCGGAACCGTGACGCGGACCTCGGCATCGTCATGCTGGTGTCGCGACAGGAGGACGACGTACTGTTCCGGGCTCTGGAGACCGGGGTATCGGCCTTCGTCTCGAAGACAGCGCCGCTGGAAGAAGTGCTTTGCGCGATCCGCCACGCAGCGGTCGCCCCCTCGTCCTTCACCGCATCGGGCCTTGCGATGGCGGTAGCCCGGCGCCGCAGTACGCAGGACCGGCTCGCACTCAGCCCGCGCGAGACAGAAGTTCTGCGGTTGCTGCACGACGGGCTGTCAACTCCGGCGATCGCCTCGCAGATGTTCATTAGCGTGTCCACCGCCAAGACCTACGTGGCGCGACTGTACGAGAAGCTAGGCGCGGCTAACCGGGCGCAGGCACTGATGTGCGCTATGTACAACGGCCTGATCCAGTATCACGAGGACGCCTTGTCCTATGAACAAGCGGCGTGCCATGGCGGGCGAGCGGGCGCGGACCGACGCGGCGGCGTCGTGCGTTCGCTGGCCCTCGTCGGGCCCAGCTCAGGAAATCTGGGCCAGGTAAACGGCCAGCCGCTGAATGGCGCCCGCGGTCTGGGCCGGTTACCGAGCTTGCCCTCGCGAACGCAGTGACGTGTGCCCGCGACCGCTTGCCGAGTTCGGCCTGGCGGACCCGCTAACCCTTGCTCGCGGCGTACTCAACGCTCGGCTGGCCGGCGACTGATCCTGACCGTGATCCTCGCCAGGGTGGCCACCGCCGCCGGGGCACTGGCGGGAGGGCCTGTGATACTTGTTAGCGCCATATCCACACACCCAGTCTCGGTCCGGCAGCGCGCATCGGCGTGCGACTGTTGGGTGAGTGAGAGGAGCGTGATTGTCGTTGGCGGAGGGGCCGGCCGCGGCGCGCGACGAGTTGGCCGCTCTGGCGAACATGATGCACCGTGTGCTGGGCCGCGAGCACCCCGATACCCTGACCACCCGCAGCGAGCTTGCCCGGCTGACCGGCGAGTCAGGCGACGCTGTTGCCGCGCGGGACCAGTTCGCCGCCCTGCTGCCGGTGATGGAGCGGGTTCTGGGCCATGAGCACCCGGATACCCTGACCGCCCGGGGCGAGCTTGCCCGCTGGACTGGGGAGGCGGGCGACCCGGCCCAGGCGCGGAACCAGTTCGCCACCCTGCTGCCGCTTCGAGTGCGCCTACTCGGCCCAGACCATCCGCGAACTCTGGCCGCCGGCAGCAGCCTGGCGTACTGGGCCGGCCGGGCCGGAGACCCGGCCGGGGCGCGCGACCTGTACGCGCGGATGCTGCCCGTTTACGAGCACGTGTTCGGCCCCGAGCACCCGAAGACCCTGAACCTGCGCGCCAACCTCGCAGCCTGGATCGGGGAGGCCGGGGATGCGGCTGCGGCGGCCGACCAGTACGCCGAGCTGCTGCCCCTTCAAGAGCGGGTCCTCGGCTCCGATCACCCGGATACGGTGGCGGTCCGCCGGAGCCTCGCGTTCTGGAGCAAGCAAGCGGGGCGCCGCCGCCGAAGGTGGCGCGGCGAAAGTTAGCTAACAGCTGGAAGCCACGTGGGTCGCCGCTCCTCGAAGGCCGCTATCGCGTCTTCATGCTGCAAGGTAATCCCGACGTCGTCGAGGCCTGCCAGCAGCCGCCACTGCGCGTAGTCCGCGAGCTCGAACGGCTCGGTCACCTCAGTGCCTACCGAGATCGTCCGCGCCTCGACGTCGACGACGACCTCGGCGTCGGGGGCGGCGGCGAGCGCGGCGCCCAGCCGGGCAGCCGCCTCCTCGGTCACCTGCGCGGGCACCAGCCCGGAGCTGATCGCGTTGCCGCGGAAGATGTCGGCGAAGCTGGGTGCCACTACAGCCTGGAAGCCGAAGTCCTGGAGCGCCCAGACCGCGTGCTCGCGGGACGAGCCGCAGCCGAAGTTCGCACCCGCCAGCAGTACCTTGGCCTCGTCGGCGCCCGGCTGATTCAGCGGGAACGCCGGGTCAGCGCGCCAGGCCTCGAACAGGCCCGCGCCGAAGCCGGTGCGCTCGACCCGCTTCAGCCACGCGGCCGGGATGATCTGATCGGTGTCCACGTCACTGCGCTGGACCGCCACGCCACGGCCGGCGATCTGCTTAACTCCGCTCATCAGCTGTCCCCGTTCCCTTACAGATCCGACGGCATGGTGAAGTGCCCGGCTATCGCGGTCGCCGCGGCCACGGCAGGCGATACCAGGTGGGTACGGCCGCCGGGGCCCTGGCGGCCCTCGAAGTTCCTGTTGCTGGTCGAGGCCGAGCGCTCTCCCGGCGAGAGGATGTCACCGTTCATGCCCAGGCACATGGAGCAGCCGGCCGACCGCCACTCAAAGCCGGCCGCGGTGAACTGCTTGTCCAGCCCCTCTTCCTCGGCCTGCGCCTTGACCAGCGCCGAGCCGGGAACCACGAGCGCCCGGACGCCCGGATATACCTTGCGGCCCCGAATGACGTCGGCGGCAGCGCGAAGGTCCTCCAGCCGCCCATTAGTGCAGGAGCCGATGAAGACAGTGTCGACCGCGATGTCCCTGATCGGCGTGCCAGCCTTCAGGTCCATGTAGGTGAGTGCCCGCTCGGCCGCCTGACGCGCAGCCGGGGTCGCGGCCGCATCAGGCTCTGGCACCACATCGTCGATCGATACCGACTGGGCCGGCGTGGTCCCCCAGGTGACCGCCGGGCGCAGCGCGCTGGCGTCCAGCCTGATCTCCCGGTCGAACTCGGCGCCCTGGTCAGTGACCAGCGAGCGCCAGTCATCCAGTGCGCGCTCCCAGTCCGCTCCCCTGGGGGCGTGCTTACGGCCCTCCAGGTAGGCGAAGGTGGTGTCGTCGGGCGCGATCATCCCCGCCCGTGCGCCGCCCTCGATGGACATGTTGCAGACCGTCATCCGGCCCTCCATCGACAGCGCGCGGATCGCGTCGCCCCGGTACTCGATCACCGAGCCGGCGCCACCGCCCACCCCGAGTGCCCGGATGATGCCGAGCACCAGATCCTTGGCCGTGCACGCGACCGGCAGGTCGCCGTCGACCGTGACCGCCATCGCCTTCGGCTTGGACTGCCGCAGCGTCTGAGTCGCCAGGACATGCTCGACCTCGGTGGTGCCGATGCCGAACGCGAGCGCGCCGAACGCGCCGTGCGTCGAGGTATGGCTGTCGCCGCAGACCACTGTCATGCCGGGCTGAGTCAGGCCGAGCTGCGGGCCGATAACGTGCACGATGCCCTGGTTGACGCTGCCAAGCGCGTGCAGCGTGATGCCGTGCTCGGCGCAGTTCTCCCTCAGCCGGGCGATCTGCTCCGCGGCGAGCGGGTCCGCGATGGGCTTGTCCAGTCCGATCGTCGGCACGTCGTGGTCCATGGTGGCCAGGGTCAGGTCCGGGCGGCGTACCCGCCGACCCGCCAGCTGCAGGCCCTCGAACGCCTGCGGTGAGGTGACCTCGTGCACCAGGTGCAGGTCAATGTAGAGCAGTGCAGGTTCGCCGGCCGGGCTGGCCACGACGTGGCGGTCCCAGACCTTGTCAAACAAGCGTGCTGTCATGTCCGTCCCGATCCTCTAGCATTGTCTCAAATAATGAGATAGCGTGTTCAGAGTATGGACAGCATATCCGAAACTGAATCCGGTGCGAGCCGAATCACCGCCGTTGGTGTGCTGGATCGCTGCGTCGCGCTGCTTGACCTGCTAGCGGATGGTCCCCGGTCGCTCCGGGGGCTGGCCGATGCCAGCGGGCTACCTCGGCCGACCGCGCACCGGCTGCTGGTGGCGCTCGAGGCGCACCGGCTCGTGTCCAGAGACGCGGCCGGCGCGTTCCGGCTCGGCCAGCGGCTGACCGAGCTGGCCGCCGCGGCCGGCCCTGAGCTTGATCTTGCCACGCTGGCCGGCCCGGTGCTTGACCGCCTGCACCGTGCGACCGGCGAGAGTGTCCAGCTCTACGTGCGGTCAGGCGACCAGCGGCTCTGCATCGCCGCCCGCGACGCCGGCACCGGCCTTCGCGACAGCGTCCCGGTGGGCGCGCTGCTTTCGCTGGAGGTCGGCTCCGGCGGCAAGGTCCTGCTGGCGTGGTCCGCCGGCGGCACCAGCCACACCTCGGTGCCGGAGGCCGAGCTGGCCAACGTGCGTAGCCGGGGCTGGGCGGCCAGCGTCGCAGAGCGAGAGCCGGGCGTCGCGAGCGTCAGCGCGCCGGTGCTGCGGGCCGACGGCAGCCTCGCCGCGGCACTGTGCGTATCCGGCCCGGTCAGCCGACTAGGCCAGGCGCCAGGGCGGCCACTGAGCGCCCTCGTCGTGGCTGCAGCCGTTGAGCTGTCCTGCCAGCTCGCCGAGACGCCTTAACGATTGGGATCATCAGCGACTACAGCGGAGAATCCCAATCGTTGTCTGTGCAGCGTTGCACCGACGTCAGTTATACACAGTGGGCACCGAAGTTCTGCGCGTTTCGCGGCCGCCCGAGCACTCTTGCCGCATGCGGTTAGAGCTCTCTGGCGGTCTTCAGCAATTGCTGGACCGCCAATCCGGTGTCGTGTCGCGCGTTCAGACGGTCCGGATCGGCCTGGCGCCTGCCACCGTCGACAACCAGTTGCGTTCCGGTCGCTGGCAGCGGCTGCAGCATGGCGTCTACGCCACGTTCATCGGCCCTCCTTGTCGCGAAGCCGTGCTCTGGGGGGTGTTGCTGCGCGCAGGCCCAGCCGCAGCGCTCAGCCATCGCACCGCCGCCGAACTTCACAATCTCGCCGGCGGGCCATCACGAGTCGTGCACATTACCGTTCCCGCCTGGCAGCGGGTCGAGCCGATCAGCGGGGTGCTCCTTCATCATTCGCGCGCTTTCGACAAGATCGTTCATCCGACGGAGTCCCCGCCCCGAACCCGCGTGAAGCACACTGTGCTCGACCTCTCTGAGTCGTGCGCGAGCTTCGACGATGCCTTCACGTGGCTCTGCCGGGCCGTCGGCCGGGGGCTGACGACGCCTCAGCTCCTGCGCGCGGCAATGGCTGAGAGGTCACGGCTCCGCTGGAGCGCTGACCTGATGATCGCCCTGGGCGACATCGGCTCCGGCGTTCTATCGCTGCTCGAGCGCAGGTACGTCTGCGACAATCCCTACGAGGAAGCGATGCTGGCCGTCGAGCTCGACGGACAGGCGGCGCACCCGCCGGAACAGCGATGGTCCGACAGCCACAGGGATAACGCGCACGCCGCTCTCGGCCTGCAGACGCTCCGCTACTCCTGGTCCGATGTCACAGGACTCCCCTGCGCAGTGGCGGCCGAAGTTGGTTCTCTGCTGAACATGCGCGGCCAGGCCGTTCAATTGCGGCGATGCAGACCTAGCTGCTCAGCCCCTCTCGATGCCCGGCGGATAGCTTGATCGCCGATGGTCAATGATGCAATTGCGGGTTCAGTCCGGCGAAGGTGCTCGACTTCCACGGCACCGCCTCGACGTTGCCACGCACGCTGTGGCGCCGGAACAGGATGCCGGGCGTGCCGCTCAGCTCGCTGGCCTTCACGATGTTGCCGTCCGGGAGCGTCACCAGCGTGCCCGCCGTGACGTACAGGCCCGCTTCTACCGCGCTGTCGTCACCAAGCGAGATGCCGGTGCCCGCGTTAGCTCCCAGCAGGCATCGCTTGCCGATTCTGATCATGTGCGAGCCGCCGCCGGACAGGGTGCCCATGATGGATGATCCCGCTCCGATATCAGAATCGGCCTCAACGACGCTGCCCGGCGTAATGCGGCCCTCCACCATGCTGGGTCCCAGTGTCCCCGCGTTGAAGTTGACGAACCCTTCGTGCATGACGACCGTGCCCTCGGCGAGGTGCGCGCCGAGGCGGACCCGGCTGGCGTCAGCGATCCGGACGCCCGACGGCGAGACGAAGTCGGTCATCCGCGGGAACTTGTCGATTCCGTGCACGACTAGCGTCTTGCCTGTCAGCCTGCGCCGGCTCCGCAGCTCGTCCAGGTCGGCCGGATGCACTGCGCCCAGCTCGGTCCACGCGACGAGCGCCAGCTGGCCAAAGATGCCGTCGACGTTGAGCTCACGGGGCCGGACCAGCCGGGCGGACAGCAGGTGCAGCCGCAAGTAGGCATCGGCTGCCCCATCCGGCGGCGCGTCCAGGTCGATGCGCGTCTCGGTCACCTCGAACCGCACATGCCGGTCCGCGTCGCCATCGACGGCCATGGTCATCGGCTCTGCGGGCAGTTCGTCAAGGCTCAGGTCCCGGTACCAGACCTCGAGCGTCGTGCGGTGCCTGGCGGAGATCGTGGCAATGCCTCTGCCCAGTGCCTGCATGGTGGGCGAGGCTAGCATCACGCCCGGCTGGCTGGCCGCTCCGTCGTCGCGTGGCCATCGCTGACCGGCTCGTCGGCCAGATAAGGCGGCGCCGGCTCGTACTGGATGTACCTGCGGACTGCGCGGGAGTGCTCGCGGCCGTGCAAGGCGCCAACGAGCCACAGCGCCATGTCGATTCCGGCCGAGACACCCTGGCTGGTAACCAGATTGCCATCGACGACGTAGCGTGCGTTACGGATGACGGTGATGTCGCCGCGTTCCTGCAAGGTGTCCTCGAAGGCATGATGGGTCGCCACCCGGCGGCCGCGGGCGGGGCCTGCCTCGTGCAGGAGCAGGGCACCGGTGCACACGCTGGTGGTCCAGGCAGCCGATGCCGAGGTGGCCCTGATCCAGTTGGTGATCGCCGGGTTGGCAACCTCGCGGCGGGTCCCCATGCCGCCAGGCACCAGCAGGACGTCCAGCGGTGGATGATCGTCCAGCGTGTGGTCAGGCAGGACCCGCATGCCCTTACTGCAGCGGACGGGGCGAGATTGCTCTGCGATCAGCACCACGGTGTCGGCCTGGTCCCGCAGCATGGCTGACGTTGTGAACACCTCCCACGGACCAGCGAAGTCCAGCTCCTCGGCGTCGTCGAAGATCAGCAGTCCGTAGGTCGTCATTGCGGCTCCCTGGTGGTTCGGAATCGGTTCCGGTAATCAGATGGCGTGACCCTGGTGTTCCGGTGGAATGCGCGGCGCAAGGTCTCGCCGGTACCAAAGCCGCAGCGGCGTGCGATGGCCTCCACTGGGTCGTCGCCTTCGGTCAGCGCGCGCTGAGCGGCCTCGATCCGAACGCGCTCGACGTAGACCGCGGGCGACATGCCGACTTCGGCCGTGAATCTGCGCTGGAGGTGCCGCGGGCTCAGCCCAGCCTGCCCGGCCAGTTCGCCGATTCCATGGGCGGCGCCGGGATCGGCATGAATCGCGGACACCACCGTCCTGATCGGGCCGGTCCGCGGCTGCCGTGACCACAGCGGCACGCTGAACTGCGACTGCGTACCCGGCCGGCGCAGGAACATGACCAGTTCCTTGGCCACGGCATGCGCGATTTCGCGGCCATGATCGTCTTCTACCAGAGCCAGCGCAAGATCCAGCCCCGCCGTGACACCGGCCGAAGTCCAGACTCGCCCGTCGGTGATGAAGATCGGATCGCAGTCGACGGTTACCTCGGGGTACGCCTGCCTGAGCTGCTGCTCCCTGGCCCAGTGGGTGGTCACCCGGCGGCCGGTGACCAGTCCGGCAGCCGCCAGGAGGAAGACGCCGCTGCAGACCGACGCCACGCGCCGGGCATTCTCCCCCGCCGCCGCGATCCAGCTGACGAGAGCCGGATCATGGCAGGCCGCGTCGACGCCAGGGCCGCCCGCCACGACCAGCGTGTCCACCCCGGCCGGGTTGACGTCGGCGACCCCGTAGTCCGCGTGCACGGCCAGCCCGCTCCCCGACCGGACGCTTCCGCATGCCGGGGCCATGACCTCGCAGCGATAGCCGCCTGTCAGGCGGGCCGCGTGCTGGAAGACCTCATGTGGGCCGACGAGGTCGAGCGACTGGAAGCCATCGAAGATCACGAAGGCGATACGGCGCTGATCCACTCCTTCACCCTGCGGCCACGCGCAGATGGCGTCAACGACGCGTAGCCCACGATTTGCGCCATCGCTGCTGGCCATGCCCTGCGCCGTGGCAGCGGCGGCTTACCTCATCGGCGCCCGGGTGCTCGGGCTGCTGGCGCAGGTTAGGCCCGCCGGGACAGCAGCGGCCCGTGCTCCAGGCGCGGCAGCACGTGCCGCGCGAACAGGTCGCACTCGGCGGCATTCGGGTAGCCGGAGAGGATGAAGGCCTCCATGCCAAGCTCGGCGTACGCCTGCAGCTTGGCCAGCACCTGGTCCGGGTCCCCGACGATGGCCGCGCCCGCGCCGGAGCGCGCCCGGCCGATGCCGGTCCACAGGTTCGGCTCGACGAAACCCGCGTCGTCGGACTCGTCGCGCATCTCTCCCTGCCTGAGCTGCCCGGTCGACGTGGGGTGCAGGGACTGTTCCCTGATCCGGCGTCCGGTCTCGTCGTCCAGCCGGGAGACCAGGCGCTGCGCCGCCGCGCGCGCCTCTTGCTCGGTCGCGCGAACGATCACGTGCGCCCGGTAGCCGAACTTCAGCTCCCGGCCGTAGCGGGCGGCACGAGCTCGCATGTCGCTGATGACGTCGGCCACGCCTGCCATCGTGTCCGGCCACATCAGGAAGACGTCCGCCGCCTGCGCGGCGACGTCCCTGGCTGCCTCCGACAGGCCGCCGAAATAGAAGGGCGGGCAGCCGCCAGGCGAAGCGATCCGCGGCGGGTCGAGGGTCAGGTTGACGAACTCGCCGCGCACGTCGACCGGCTTGCCGTCCAGCAGGTCGCGCAGCACCCGCATGATCTCCAGCGTCCGCCGGTATCGCGGTGCCGACTCCAGCTGCTCGCCGGGCAGGTCGGAGGAGATGATGTTGATCGTCAGCCGGCCGCCGAGCATCTGGTCGATCGTGGCGAGCTGGCGGGCAAGCTGCGGCGGCCACATCTCCCCCATCCGGACTGCCACCAGCAGCTGCAGGCGCCTGAGCAGCGGGGCGACGCCAGCGGCGAACGCGACCGAGTCGATCCCGAGGGTGTAGTTCGACGGCAGCAGCAGGTTGTCGAAGCCAGCCTCCTCGGCCCGCTGCACGATGCCGCGGCAGTGCTCCCAGCTAGACAGCAGCGCTGGGTCGGGCACGCCGAGGAACTCATAGTCGTCATCGCACAGTCGGACCGAACCAGGAAATCTCGCAGCCCACGGGGACCGGCCTCCAGCATCTGCAGCGATCACGGTGCAGCGAGTCCGTCGCGTCAGGCGGACCGCCGCCACCGACACCCTAGCCGCTCGACCCGTTACCGGCAGAGGGGGTGCATCCAGCCGTACCGGTCGGGCTTGCGCCCGTACTGGATCCCGACAAGCTCGTTCCTGAGCATGGTCGTCACCGGGCCGGCTGTGCCATCGCCGACGATCCAGTCGCCATGCGGGCTGCGCGCGCCGCCGATCGGCGTGATCACTGCGGCCGTGCCGCAGGCGAAGACCTCGGTGATCTCCCCGGACGCGCAGCCGTCGCGCCAGTCGGAGACGGAGACCTTGCCCTCGTCGGCGGGAATGCCCAGGTCCGGCCCGAGCTTGAGCAGCGAGTCCCTGGTCATGCCGAGCAGGAGCGAGCCGGTCGCGGCCGGCGTCACCATCCGCGCGTGGGCACCAGACCCGTGGACGAACCAGATGTTCATCCCGCCCATCTCCTCGACGAACCGCCGCTCTGCCGCGTCGAGCCAGACCACCTGATCGCAGTCGTGATCGATGGCTTGCTGCTGGCCTGCGAAGGCCGCCGCGTAGTTCCCGCCGCACTTGGCCTCGCCGGTCCCGCCCGGAGCGGCACGGGTGTAGTCCTCCGACAGCCAGACGGTCACCGGCTTGATCTCGCCGCCGAAGTAGCCAGCCACTGGCGACGCGATGACAGTGAACAGATACGACGACGATGGCTTGTTCACGCCCAGGCCGATCTGCGTCGCGATCATGAAGGGGCGCAGGTAGAGGCTGTGCCCGTCGGCGGTCGGCACCCAGCGCTCGGTCCTGTGCCACCAGCAGCTCGATCGCCCGGACGAACAGCGACTCGGGCAGCTCCGGCATTGCGAGCCTGGCAGCCGACCGGTTGAACCGCGCCGCGTTCGCGTGCGGACGGAACGCGGCAACGGACCCGTCGGCCTGGGTGTAAGCCTTCAGCCCCTCGAAGATCTCCTGGCCGTAATGAAAGACCTGCGCGGCCGGATCCAGCGTGATCGGGCCGTAGGGCTCGATCCGGGCGTCATGCCAGCCTCTGATCCTCGGTCCACCGGATCGTGGCCATGTGATCGGTGAATACGCTGCCGAACCCCGGAGCTGCCAGCATCTGCGCCCGCTGGGCCGCGGGAACAGCCGACCTGCTGGCGCGAATATCAAAGTCGAGCTCGGGGTCCGGGCTGGCGTTCATGGCTGGCACTCCTCCGGTCTCACGGTCTTGGGTATTCAGTTCTCGGTTGCGGTAGCGCCGTCGCCACCGTTGTCCCGGCGGTCCATCGCCTCTTGGACTGCCTCCTGCGCGCGCCGGCGGGCGCGAGCTTCAGACTCGGTCATGGCTGGCTGGGCGGTCGGGTTGTCCTTGACATCTGCGGTTCTCCTCATCAGCAACTTGTGGCCTGGCAGGCAGGCCAGCTGAGGCGGAACCGCTGTATTCCGGGGCGGGTGTGCACGGCCAGTGCCGCGGGCCCTCGCGAAGTCACGTACCAGCCCGAGCCCGAAGCCTGGTGACTACGGGACGGGCCAGGAAGTGCGGACAGGACCCGGAATCCAATGCGGCCAGCGCCTCACCCCCGTAGCGGGTCGCCGGCCTGCCATGATCAGGTCCCGCTACGGCTACTAAGGATGAGTACGAAGCGCCGCATGACACATCGAAGAGTAGCCGACGCTCGTGGTGCGTGCTACGGCATGGGCTGAATTTTGTTGGACGACCAAGCATTTTTTGCCGGACCGCTAACTGATTGTGGGCAGTCAGCGATTATGGCGACTGCGGGCCAGCCGCGATATTCTGCCGGCAGCGGCAGCGCACCACCTGCCCGCTTCCGAGCTACCGGTTGGCCCGCGCCGACGGTGGCGACGAGGACAAGGGTCCACGACTCGGGTGCAGTCCTACTGTCATGTCACTACTTGGCGGGCAGACGCGGGCAGACCTGCCGAGAAAAGATGATCATGACTCACGATAAGGCACTGAAGCTCGCCATCCGCCAGCGCATGGCCGAGACCGGCGAGCCCTACAGCGTCGCCAGGCGCGCTATCGCAACAGCCCAGGCCGCACCGGGAGCCGACCAGATGGCTCAGGATCAGGCTGCCTGGCCGGAGCTGGACCAGGCAGGCGCACCGCAAGCCGCGCCAGAGGCCAGCCGTCCGCAGCAGCGAGCGCGGGACGCCGGGCGAGAAGGCGCCGAGGCACAGCAGGCGGCTGATCGCGCCCAGCAGCGGGCTGACCGCGCGCAAGAGGCAGCCGACCTCGCGCAGGAGGCTGCCGACCAGGTGCAGGAGGCAGCCGACCTCGCCCAGGAGCAGGCCGACGAGGCACAGCAGGAGGTCGATGACGCCGAGTGCGAGGGGGAGAGGCTGACCGCGAGCGCTCCCAGCGGAGCGCGGAGCGGGCTCAGGAGGAAGCGGACCGGGCTCAGGAGCGAGCCGATCTCGCGCAGGAGGCGGCCGATCAAGCGCAGGACAAGGCCGGCGAGATTCAGGACCTCGCCGACGAGGCCCGCGACCTAGCGGACGCCCTGGAGGACGAGGCTCGCGACCTCGCCGACGAGGCTCGCGACCTGGCCGACCCGCTGCAGCAACGCCTCGATCAGGTCCGCCAGCGCTTCGACCGCTTCCGGCAGCGAGCTGACTCACTCGTGCACGCGGTGAGGCACGAGTGGGACCGGGCGTTCGAGGAACGCGACTAGATCCGGCAGCGGCGCTGACTCTGTGCCCTGAAGGCAAGGGTCAGCGCCGCTGGCCGCCGCTCAGCTCCTGGTCGGAGACGCGCTTGGCGTCGGCTGGCTACCCGGCGCGCATGACGGGCTCGGGACAGGCTGCGCGCTGGTAGGCGATGCGCTCGGGACCGGCTGCGCCGTCGCCGGAGCGCGGGTCGGGGACGGTATCGGGGTTGGCAGCGAACTGACGGGCTCGGGTCTTCTTGGGTGCCTGCGCCGGTGAGGGCTTGCCGAGGGAGCCGGGACCGGCTGCGCCCCCGTGGGCGTCGGTACCGGCTGCGCTGAGGCCGCGGCCCGGGTCGGAGACGTTGCCGGGGTTGGCAGCGAGCTGACGGGCTCGGGTCTTGGATGCCTGGCTCGGCGCGGGATTGGGGAGGGATTCGCCCCGGCGGGTGTGGGCGTGGGGCATGGCGACACCACAGGGCTCTGCCGCACTCCGCTGGCTGCCTCGCGTGCGTGCGTCAGGTCCGACTTGCCGGGTCCCTGGTGCGACGACAAGGCAAAGGCGGAGCCCGCGCCGACCCCGGCAACCACCACGGCCGCTGCCAGCGCGGTCCACTGCCCGCTCCTGCGGGAGAAGTTCATCGTGACCTCCAGTTCAGGCTGGCGCGTATGCCAGCACCGTGAGATACCGATGGCGCAGCCTGGCGGTTGCACGGGACAGTCACGAGATCTGCTGCGGAGGTGAGCGCGACGGATGTTGCGCCGTTTCCAGCTAAAGATCCTGACTGATCATGGTCTACTTCGCCGGGTTGTCGCCTATGGTGGGCGCGGTGAGCCCGGACGAGTTCACCGACTTCTATGCCGCATCGTTCCGGCGGCTAGTCGGGCAGCTCTACGCGATGACCGGCGACAGCGCCGAAGCACAGGACGCGGTGCAGGAAGCGTTCGTGCGCGCATGGGCGAACCGCTCGAAGCTCGATGCCAGCGCTTCGCCGGAGGCCTGGGTCCGCTCGACCGCGTGGCGGATCGCGGTATCGAGATGGCACCGGGCCCGCCGTGGACGGCTCCTTGCGCGATTGCAGCCACCACGTCCTGCCGACAGCGGACCGAGCCCGGACCGAGTCGCGCTAGTCGACGCGCTTCGGAAACTGCCGGCAGAGCAGCGGCGTGCGGTGGTCCTGTACCACCTCTGCGACTGCACGGTCGCCGAGATCGCGGCTGAGACAGGGGCTCCGATCGGAACGGTCAAGGCCAGGCTCGCCCGCGGCCGGGCCGCCCTCGCGGTCCAGTTGCGCGACTGGGCCGCCGCTACGCCAGGCAGCGGACGGGCGGTGCCGAATGCCTGAACTTGACGACGAACTGCACCGCATCGCCGAGCAGGCTGGGGATGACGCACGCCCGATGTCCGCTGCCGAAGTTCTGCGGCTCGGTGACCAGCGGCGCCGACGGCGGGTGATCAGGAACTGCGCGGCCGCGTGCGCGGCCGCCGTCATTATCGCCGCGGCGGTGGTTGCCGGGCAGTCCGCGGCCAGCCACCCTGCTCCGGTCCCGCCTGCGGCCCATCCGGCCAGCCGGTCAATAAGTCCTGCGCCCAGCAGGACGCCGACGCCAACGCCAACTGCGGCACCGAGGCCGACACCGTCACCAACCGGGTCCCAGACGGGCGCACCGACACCGGCTGCCTCGCCCACATCGGCAACCGCACCGACGCCCTCCCCCTCGCGCTCAGCTGGGCCGCCGAGCCCCTCGACGGTGCCCGCTCACTGAGCGCACCGGGCGCCCGACAGGCCCGGCGTCCGGCGTCCGGCGCCGGTGCCTGTCGGGCCGTGGCCAGTCGTCAGCGGGTGAAGTGCTCGAACACGTGGCTGAAGTACCAGTCTGGCTGGGTAACGCCGGAGCAGGTGCCTGCGCCCTTGGTGCCAGGGCACCCGCCGTTGTCGCGCTGTAGCGCCCAGAAGGAAAGCAGCCCGATCCCCCGCTGCTGCGCCCAGTGCAGCACCGTGATCGCGTCGGCCGTGGAGAACGTCTCGTCCGTACCGAAGTCATCGATGCCAGGCATCTCGGTCACGCCGATCATGTGCCACAGCTGCCGCGGCGTGTCCGACGGGTACAGCGACTGCAGCTGGCCGTCGAGGCCGGCCGCGGCGCTCTCGGTGTCGGCGACCATGTCCTGCTGGGTGCCGAGATAGTAGTCGAACGTCAGGAGGTTCACCGTGGCGATCTTCGCGCCGTCCGCGACCGCGTTCTGCAGTACCGCCAGGCCCGTAGCGGTCAGGCCGGTCGGGAACGTGGGCAGCGTGTAAGAGAACTGGATCCGCCGGTGGTGCGCGGCCGCCCAGGCCTCCGTCATCGCAATGGCCTCGTTACGCCGGTTGATCCCTGCGGTGTTGGTCAGCGAGTCCGCCTCGACGTCCAGGTCGATGCGCGGAACGTTGTAGGTGGTGATCAGGCTCTCATAGACCTCCGCGATCGCCGGCACGCTCGTGCAGCTGTCGGCGATATCGGTGTTCGTCGTGTCCGCGGTATAGCCGCCGAACGACGGGATGACGTTCCCGCCCGCCCGCTGGATCGCGGCGATATCAGAACCGAAGCTCGACGCTGCGATCGGCTCGCTGGTGTCGCCGTTCCAGTAAGCCGTGCATGATCCGGCCGTCGCCGTCTCCAGGAATGCCAGCGACAGGAACTTGGCGCCGGACTGCTGTGACTGTGCGGCCAGGTCGCCGCTGGTGTCATAGGTCTCGTAGTAGGGGGCGAATACCTGGTGGGGCAGTGGCCTCGCGACCGGGCCGTGGGCACCATGGCTCGCGGCACGTGCGCCAGCCGACACGGCGGCGCTCGCGCCGGTGGTCGCAAATCCGAGCGTGACCACGGCCGCTGTCGCGGTGGCCAGCGCTGCTAGCAGGGGGGTGAGTCGTCTCATGCGCGGATCCCTTAGCTCGTACGGAACGGCGATCTGCTGCGGCTGGCGGACCACGCCGAGAAGGGGCACCGCGCGGCCAGCCCACCTCTGTCCGAATCAAATAGGAAAGTTTCCTATTTGATTCGCCCGTGACGTTAGCCCCGTCTGGAGTGGCCGTCAAGGGGCCCTCGCGGGTCGGCTACCGTTGCAGCGTCGGCGCGACTGACGGACGATGAGGTCCGGCGGCGCCCAGCACGCCAGGAGCCAGCAGCATGGACGACACGATCAGCACCGGGCATGCCGCCCGGCCAGCGCCGCCCAGGCCTGGCTGTGATCCTGCGGTCCTGGACGAGATCCAGCGGCGCGTGCTCTGGCTGGCAACGCGCATTGTCGACGCGGCCAACCACGACCGCGACACCGGCGACGGCGTCAAGGTTGGCGGTCACCAGGCGTCCAGCGCCAGCCTGGTCACGGTGATGACCGCGCTGTACTTCGCTTACCTGGATGCGCCGGACCGGGTGAGCGTCAAGCCGCACGCCTCGCCGGTGTACCACGCGATCCAGTACCTGCTGGGCAACCTGGACCGCTCGTACCTGACTACGCTTCGGGCCTTCGGCGGCCTGCAGTCATACCCGAGCCGGACTAAGGACCCCGACGGCGTTGACTTCTCCACCGGCTCAGTCGGGCTCGGCGCTGCCGCTCCCCTGTTCGCCGCCGCGGCCAGGCGCTATGTCGATGCGCATTTCGGCCCGCGGCCGCGCAGCCGGTTCATCGCCCTGATCGGCGACGCCGAACTGGACGAGGGGAACATCTGGGAGGCGGTCGCCGATCCCGCCACCGACGGCCTCGGCGACGTGCTGTGGATCGTCGACGTCAACCGGCAGTCCCTGGACCGGGTCGTTCCCGGCGTCCGGATCGCCCAGTGGGAGCAGCAGTTCAGCGCCGCGGGCTGGCATGTCGTCGAAGCAAAGTACGGCCAGGCGCTGCAGAAGGCCTTCATCCAGCCCGGCGGTGACAGCCTGCGGGCCTGGATCGACGCGATGCCGAACGAGCAGTACCAGTCGCTGTTCGGGCTGGAGCCGGCCGCGGTGCGCGAGCGCTTCCTGGATGGCGCGCCTGCGCAGGTACAGCAGTTCTGCGCGGGCATCGAAGATCACGAGCTTGCTCCGCTGGTCACCGACCTGGCTGGCCATGACCTAGGAGCACTCCTCGACGCGTTCGCTGAGTGTGACGCCGAGTCGGGCCGCCCGAGCGTGCTGTTCGCCTACACGATCAAGGGTTGGGGCCTGCCGATCGCCGGCAACCCGCGCAATCACTCGGCGCTGCTGTCCACAGCTCAGGTCGACCAGATGCGAGAGCAGCTAGGCCTGACCGCCGCCACCGAGTGGGACCGGCTCGACCCGATGACACCTGCCGGGCAATGGGCAGCCGCCCGCCGGGAGCATCTGGCCAGGGCACCTCGTTCTCACGCCGGGAACGAGGTCGTCGTACCCGATGCCACCGGGCTGCGCGCAGCCAGGCCCATCTCCACCCAGGAAGCGTTCGGCAGAATCCTGGTCGACTTGTCGAGAGCTGAGGCGGTCGCCCCGTACCTGGTGACGACTGCTCCGGACGTGGCGACGTCCACGAACCTGGCTGGCTTCATCAACCGGACCGGGGTGTTCAGCCCGGTACCCCGCCGGGCATGGAGCTCCGATCCGGTGCTGAAGTGGGCCGAGGGTCCTGACGGGCAGCACATCGAGCTCGGCATCAGCGAGATGAACCTGTTCCTGCTGCTCGGGCAGCTCGGCCTGACCTGGGATCTGTCGGATCAGCCGCTGCTGCCGGTGGGCACCGTCTACGACCCGTTCGTGCTGCGCGGCCTGGACGCCTTCATCTACTCGGTCTACTCCGGCGCGCGGTTCGTCGTGGCCGGCACCCCGTCCGGCGTCACGCTGGCGCCCGAGGGCGGCGCGCACCAGTCGACGATCACCGCGTCGGTCGGGATCGAGCTGCCAAACGTGACGTTCATCGAGCCCGCCTACGCGGTCGCATTGGACTGGCTGCTGTGCGGCGCACTCCAGTCGGTTGCGGCCGCGGGCGCGCACATCAGCAGGCACGGCGCAGCGGGCAGCGAGCTGTCCGAGGCAGGCTCGTACTACTTCCGGCTCACCACCCGCGGCATCGACCAGCAGCCATTCCAGGCAGCCCGCGACCGGCTCGGCGACGCGATCCTGCGCCGCCAGGTGCTGGCGGGCGCCTACCGCCTCGTGGACGCGACGGAGGCAGCAACCGATGGCGCGCCGCCGGTATACCTGGTCGGCTGCGGCGCCGTGCTCCCCGAGGTTCTTCAGGCCGCGGCCGAACTTGCCGATGAGGGCATCGCGGCGACCGTCGTGGACGTCACCTCAGCGGACCGGCTGTACCGGGCCTGGCAGCGAACCCTGCGCCACGGCGTTCGCACCGCGACCGCGCCATCCACCCCAGGCGCGCTGCGCAGTGCCTTCCCGGATCGCGCGCCCGTGGTGACCGTGCACGACGCGGCATCGCACACGATGAGCTGGCTCGGCTCGGCGCTGGGCGTCCCCGCCGTCAGCCTCGGCGTGGACAGCTTCGGACAGTCCGGTGCTGTAGCGGACCTGTACCGGGCGCACGACCTCGACTCCGGCTCGATCGTGAACGCCGCGCTGGCGGCACTGTCCCTTCGTTAGCAGACCGATACCGCCGGGGCCGCGTTCGCCATGCCGATAACCGAGTCCTGGGCGGGCCCGATCGCGTCGGGCTGGAGCTCCGCGGTGGCGAAGCTGGCGTCGCGCCGCCGCTGCCTGCGCAAAATGGATCGGCGACGCGGATTCTCACCGCTCGCCAGGTACGACCATCGAATCTGGCCGCGAACGGAACGAACTTCAGCCTGTCGATGGAACCGATGTAGTGAGTGCCGAATACCCACACGTTCGTCGGGCTCAGTACTTCGGCGGCCGCGATAATGTAGTGGCGCGTCTTGATCCGTTGCGGCAGCCGGCCGAATTGCCAGCGATTCCCGGTCAGCCGCAGGTACGAGCCGGTAGCGCTGAATACCCACACGTCCCGGTTTGACGACGCACCGAACGCGTCCAATTCCTGCCCGCGGAAGCGGGCGGCCAGGACATGCGGCACGGCAGCACGGGACCAGGTGCGGCCGTTCCAGTGCCCTACCAGTGCCCTGACCGAGGTTCCATCATTCCGCTCGATCTCGCCACCGACCCACGCGTCGGCGGTCCCAACAGCATCGATTTCCGTCAGCACGACAGACTGGCGCACTGAGAAAACTCTGGCCAGGCACCAGGCGCCGGCCCCTGTACGGGCCTGGCGTGCAGCCAAAGACTGGGTGCCAGCACCTGTCTGATGCCAGGCTGCTGCCTGTACCGGCAGAGCGAACGTAGCCGGCGCGATCAGGCCGGACAGGATGAGCGGTCCGCGTCTCAATGAATTCGTCACGCTTCCGCACGCTGCCACTTCATCCTGGCCCGCACATGAGCACAATTACTCAGATAAGCAGCGCAGCCATTAGCCGACAAGTTCCCAATAGGTAACGCGCCCAAGCGGTGTGTCATTCTTGCCGATTCGGCGTGGTTATGGGACGTTACGGCCGTGACTCATACCGTCTTGGCCCTGACGCACCCACATGGCGCTGCTTCGGCGAGTTCGTCCGGCACTCATTGGTTCGCTATCGGCTTGCTGGTCGGGATCGCGACCGTCGCTTTCGCCCCCGGCTGGGTGACGGCGCTGGTAATCGTCTTCGACCTCGTGGCGCTGGGGTGGTCGTTCGGAATACTCAATTACACACACTCGGCCGGCGGGCGCTGGGTGCTGGTCGCCGTGCTGTTCCTGTTCATCGGGCTGTTCATCGGCGTACTCCGCGGGCTGAGGCACGTCGGTGAGGCCGAGTACACAACTCGCCTGACGAACATACGCAAGCTCGGCCGCTACTTCTAGCTCGCCCACTGACCCGTTCAGCGCAACGGGTTGATCACCGTCAGTGGTCGGCTGATGATGTCCGATCGCGACATGCCGGATCGACTGTGCTGCAACGAAGCTTCACCCAGGCGGTACTGGTGATCCGCGGTCTCTGTGCGAGGCGGCTATGGTGACAAGTCATGCAGGTTCTGCTCGTACACAGCCCGCTGCTCGCAAAGTCGAGCTGGGGCGGCGTACCGGCCCGCCTGGCTGAGCTCGGGTACGCCGTCGCGGTACCGGATCTACGCCCGGTCCTGGATTCGGGGGCACCGTTCTACCAGCGGCTATTCCAGGTCATCGCCGAACTGGCAGACGGAGACGAGGCGGTGGCCGTGGTCGGGCACAGCAGGGCGGGGCCCTTGCTGCCCGGTGCGTTGGCGCACATGGGGGCGAATCGCGCGATGGCGGTCTTCCTGGATGCGCGGCTGCCCCATGACGGACGTACTTGGCTGGAGACGCTGACGGCGGATCGGCGCGCTGCCCTACTCGCGTCCGTGGAGAACGGCTTCCTGGCGCCATGGGACCGCTGGTTTCCGTTGGAGGCGATCGCTGAACTGCTCCCCGACAAGGCGGTCCGGGAACGGTTTCGGGATGAGCTATGCGGCCTGCCGGCGGAGTTGCTGAGCGAATCGATGCCGCAGTCTCCTTGGGACGGTCGCGTCGGCAAGGCGTATGTGCAGTTGAGCGTGGCATACGCGGCGATTGCTGACCAAGCCCAGGCCGCCGGCTGGCCAGTGGCGCGGTATTCGATGGACCATTTGGCACCGCTGACCCGCCCCCGAGAAGTGGCCGACGCCATCGCGGACAGCCTCACTGTGGCAGGCGCGGCCGCCGGCGGCGGTCGCCGGTAAGGAGCGTTCGTGCACCGTCAGCTGTCGGCCGGCATCGGGATGGCGGCCGACAGCTGATGGCCTGGTCCGTTGGCCGTGGCGCAGCCGACCCAGGGCCTGATTTTCCGGCCGGCCCCGGGCCAACGCTGAGTGGCGGCCGGTTCAGCCCAGGTTCAGACCCGACGTCGGCGTAGCCAGTGCGCCACTCGGTGTAACGGTTGGAGTCAAGCGCACCGCGGGTGTGCTGGCTGGTTAATTCACTGTGCTAGCTGGCTCACTCTGCGGCGTCGGCTATCTGTCGCCGATGAGGCGGATCACCAGCGCGACAACCACGATCAGCACAATGACGAGCAGCCCGCCGCCGATGACCATAGCGCCGCCCCCTCCCGGATATGGACGCTAGCACGAGTGTGCTCGCTACCGGCGCAGCGTGAGGCCGATCGCGGTCACCGTCGAATGGTCGAAGTCGCCTATCCACGCCTGTGCAGGTGCGGCGACGAACGAGTCGGCGTCGCCGGAGTCGCCGATGTTAAGCGCCCTGCCGTCAAACTTCCCGGTCCGAGGATGGATGAGCCCCACGCGTCCTGGCTGCATACGGGTAGGCGCTCGACCCGGCCCGATGGGCGCCCGCATGCGACGATCTCCTCGTATGTGCGGCGCGGCAGGCAAGCGCGCCCGGCCTGGAGTCGTTAACTCGCTAGCCCGGCGGCCGCCGATCGGGTAGGCATGGCGGTATGGAGAGCGAGGTGGCGCGGTACTGGCAGCACGCGGCGGTGGAGGGCGTCGACCTGTTGCGCGCCCGGTACGTGACGCATCGGTACGGCCGCCACTCGCACGAGACCTACACGTTCGGGGTGATCGAGGCAGGCGTCGAGGAGTTCGAGTACGGCAGCAGCCTGCATCGGGCCGGGCCGGGTGCAGTCGCGCTGCTGGACCCTGACGTTGTGCACACCGGTCAAGCCGGTACTCCATGGGGCTGGGCGTACCGCGTTATGTATCCGCAAGTCAGCGTCGTCACCGAGGTCGCGTCCGAGCTGGGCTGGCGGGCCGGTACGCCAAGATTCCCGCAGACCGTGCTCTACGACCCGGCCACCGCCGCGTTGCTGCGCAGCGCCCACCGCGCCGCCGAGTGGGGGGACCAGCTCGCGTCATCGACGCTGCTGACCACGGCCCTGGCCGGGCTGCTGACCGCGCACGCCGCAGCTGGCCCTGACGGCGGACCGCGCCCGGTCAAGAAGGCGCCCGATGCGGTGGGTGCGGTGCGTGACCTGCTGGCTGAGCGGCTCGCCGATCCGCCAACCCTGGCCGAGCTTGCCACGCTCACCGGGCTGAGCCAGTTCGCGCTACTGCGAGCCTTCCGCGCTGCTACCGGGCTGCCACCGCATGCCTACCTCAACCAGCTGCGGGTGCGCCGCGCCCGGCGGCTGCTTGACGACGGGCTGCCCGCGGCCGAGGTCGCGTTCCGGACCGGCTTCGCCGACCAGGCGCACCTGACCCGGCACTTCAAGCGCGTCGTGGGCGTGCCGCCCGCTGCCTACCAGCGCGAGCGACTGCAGCGGGCTAGCTGAGGCAAGAACGTACAAGACCAGCAGACTCGGGTCCGCGTACGTTAGCTGGCATGCCTGCGCAGACCACTGACTCCGACGTGCCGTCGCCCGGCGGCAGCACCGAGTCCGCGGCAGCAACCCCGCCGGCCAGCGTGGCGCGGCCGATCAGGGACGGTGTCAGTCTCGGGCTAGCGGTCGGGGTATCGGGGCTCGCTTTCGGTGCCGCTGCCGTCAGCGCGGGGCTCAGCGCCTGGCAGGCTTGTGCGCTCAGCTTGCTGGCCTTCACCGGTGCGTCGCAGTTCGCTCTCGCGGGCGTGATGGCTAGCGGTGGCAGCCTGCTGGCCGGCACGGCGGGCGCGATCCTGCTCGGCAGCAGGAACACGCTGTACGGACTGCGGCTAGCGGGCGTGCTGCGGCCCCGAGGACCGTGGCGGCTCTTGACCGCGCTCGGCGTGATTGACGAGACCACGGCGATGACGCTCGCTCAGCCCGATCCGGTTTCGTCCCGGACCGCGTTCAAGGCGACATTCTGGTGCCTGTACCTGACCTGGAACCTGGCCACGCTAGGCGGGGCGCTTGGTGCCGGGCGCATCGGATCACCGCAGGCTTTCGGGCTCGATGTGGTCGGGCCAGCCGCGTTCCTGGCCCTGATCTGGCCACGGCTGAAATCAGGCGGCACTGAGCGGCTGGTGGCACTGGCCGGAGCGGCGATCGCGCTTGGCACCACCCGGGTGCTGCCAGTCGGCGTGCCGGTCATCCTGGCCGCGACTGCGGCACTGGCCGGAGCGCTGGCTAGCCCGGCGGCAGGCCGTTCCGGGGACCAGCAGTGAGCCCTACCTGGATCGCCGTACTGGCAACGGCAGCCGGCTGCTACGCGCTGAAGCTGGCAGGTCTCACGGTGCCGCAACGCTTGCTGGCCAGTCCGCGGGTACGCCGGTTCGCCGAGCTCGTGCCGGTGGCGCTGCTCGCTGCGCTGTCGGCCGTGCAGGCCGCAACAAGCGGCCAGGCGTTCGCACTCGATCCGGCACGGCTGGCAGGGATGGGCGCAGCGGTCGCGGCGCTGATGCTACGGGCCCCGTTCCTGGTAGTGATCGTGGTAGCAGCCGGCACGGCCGCGGCGCTGCGCGCTGCCGGGGTCGCGTGACGAGCCAGACCGGCCGGGACTGACTGAGCCGCCGGTGCAGGCGCGGGGTAAAGTGCGCCGGGTGAAAATCGGCGTGGAAACTCTCGACCATGTGACCGATGAGGTGGTGGAGGCCTTCGGCCGGCTGCTACCCCAGCTCTCCAGCTCAGCCAAGGCGCTTGACGCCGCCGCGCTTGACGCCGTGGTGTCGTCACCTGCCGTCACGGTGCTGCTAGCCCGCAGCGAAGGGCAGATCGCGGGATCACTGAGCCTGGTGATGTTCCGCATCCCGACAGGGCTGCGGGCCTGGATCGAGGATGTTGTCGTCGATGAGGCGGCTCGAGGTCAGGGCGTCGGCGCGGCCCTCACCAGGGAGGCGCTGCGGCTGGCCAGGGAAGCCGGCGCGCGGACGGTGGATTTGTCGACCAGGCCGACCCGGGAGGCGGCCAGGCTCTACGAGCGGGAGGGCTTCAGCCAGCGCGACACCCGGATGTACCGGTACGTCTTCGGCTAGTCGGTCCGACGAGCGGACCGCTGCCTCGACTAGCGGGCCGCCGACGAGTGGACCGCTGCTACGGGCTACATCGCGAGC
This sequence comes from uncultured Actinomycetota bacterium, assembly GCA_963808215.1. GTDB lineage: Bacteria > Actinomycetota > Actinomycetes > Streptosporangiales > Streptosporangiaceae > JAJYUU01. Next base: position 42,226 of record CAWEEY010000004.1, on the reverse strand, counting down.
ATCCGCTTTACCTTCTCGAGCCCGCTTGCAAACGGGTCGTTGTCCGGCAGCTGGCCCTGCGGCGTCGCCTGGTTCACCACCACCGGCAGCACTCTGGCGAGCTGGTCGCTGGCTTCATCCGGCGTCATCCCGGCCTGGTCAGCCATTGCGTTGAGCTGGCGCGAGTCAATTGCCCGGCGGACCTCGGACCCCGTGATTGGCTGGTTCTCACCAGTGCTCACCCAGGACTCAGCCTGCTGGCCGAGACCACTGCGGCTGAACTTCCACATCAGGCCATGCAGGCCGCCGCTGGAGCGGACCATCTTATGTAGTACAGCGACGCCGCCATCCGACCCCTGGCTCCCGCCGAGCCTGGCTGTGACCTCTTTCATCAATCCCATGACTCTCCCCCGTTAAGCGACAAATGATCCTTTGCTCGTAACGTTGGGTAGCCGATGTCGGATTTCTTCCCCATGCAGTGTCGTCGTACCCGCGCAATACCTGTTGGGCCTGTTCCTACTCGCTCGCTGATCTGGCTAGCCGGCAAGCTCCGCCACACCGGCCAGCAGCCGCTCGACGTCAGAGCTGTCGTTGTAGTGCACCAGGCCTGCCCGGACCGCACTGCCAGACTCACGGATGCCGAGGACCCCGGTTAGCTCCCACGCGTAGTTGTGGCCGTTCCATACGTTGACCTTGCGGCTGGCCAGGTGCTCGGCCACCTGTCGCGGCGTGTGGCCATCGACGGTGAAGAAGGCGGTCGCGGTGCGGACCGGGGCCCGGCCGTAGGTGCGAACGTGGGCCATGCTGTCCAATCCCGCTGCCAGCACTTCAAACAGCTCCTGCTCGTGCTGCCTCACGGCCGTCATTGACGTCAGCACCCGGTCGCGCAGGCTCGCCGGGTCCCCGGTGGCTGGCGGCCCGGGCAGCTCGGTCAGGGAGGCCAGGTGCTCCACGGCGGCCGTCACCCCGGCCAGGCTGGCGTACGGCGGCGTCCCCAGCTCGAAGCGCTCCGGCACCTCATCAGGAGAGGGCTTCAGCTTGTCGGGGAACAGCCCGGCTAGCAGCTCCGGGTCGGCAACAACGGCGCCGACGTGCGGGCCGGACCACTTGTAAGCGCTCGTCGCGTAAAAGTCCGCACCGAGCACATGCACATCGACCGGTCCGTGCGGGGTCGCGTGCACGCCGTCCACATAGGTCAGCGCTCCGGCGGCATGCGCCAGCCCGGTAATCGCGGCGACGTCGGGGCACGTGCCGATGACATTGCTGGCAGCGGTGACTGCAACGAGCCGGGTGCGCTCGGTGATGAGGTCGCCGTACTGATCGGCTGGCAGTTCCCCTGTGCTCGTGTCGACAGCGGCCCAGCGCACTGTGGCGCCTGCCCGGTCCGCCGCCTGCACCCATGGCCGGACGTTAGCGTCGTGGTCAAGCCGCGATACGACAACCTCGTCGCCGGCCTTCCAGTTCTTGGCCAGTGCTCCGGCCAGCCGGTACGTCAGCGTTGTCATGTTCGGGCCCAGCACGACGCCATCAGGCTGACCGCCGGTGAGCGCGGCTACCGCGGCCCTGCACCCGGCAGTGATCTCGTCGGCCCGTCGGCTCGCCGGGAAGGCACCGCCCGCATTGCCAAGTCCGGCTGCCTGCGCCTGGCTGATCGCCTCGATCACGGTGGCCGGCACCTGCGTGCCCGCAGCGCCGTCGAGGTAGGCGTAACCGTCAGCCAGCGCCGGATAGCATGCCCGCACCGCCGCCACGTTGAGCTTCACGAGTTAATCCCTCCGTCTGCGGTGCAGCCGCACCGGCCAGGCGGCCCATGCCGACCGATGGGCGCCTGCAGCCGCGTGGCCAGCCGTGAACCGACCCGAGGCCGCCAGCACAGCATGCCAGGGATCGTGATGGCGCACGGCCCTGGATCCCAGCGAACCGGCGGGCAGCGGGAGGTGCGGCATCCCGGCGCGCCAGCCCGCGAGCACCGCGGCCGGGTCAGCCGGCTGGTAGTCGGCGCCAAGTGCCCTGGCCAGGTCCCAGGCATGCAAGTGCCACTCGGCGCAAGCGGCCCCAGCCATTCCGCCGACCGTCACTACGGTGTCGCGGTACTGGTGATGCGGCAGGTCCCAGACGGCGACGAGCCTGGTCGCGTACCTGCGCGCCGACGACGCGAAGGCGGCAATGTGCTCGGCCGGCGGCGCATCGGCTAGCGCGGCAAGCTCAGCGGCGTTCTGCCTGGCGAGCTTGCGGCCCAGGGTATCCGGGTGGGCGCCGGTGGCCATCAGTCGCGCATACCGGCTCACCGGTGCCTCGTCCAGGTACTCGTGGAAGTCGTCGGCGACACATCGCAGATGACCGGCGAGCTCAAACGCCCGCCACTCCGGGCACGGGGTTTGCGCTCCCCAGGTCGAGTCGTCGAACTGACTGGCCAGCTGGCAGATGGCGGCGATCCCGGCGTCATAGGCAGCTAAGGCCGGAACGGGCTCTCGTAGCGGCGCAGACAGATCCCAAAGATGGGTGCGCTCCACTGCCCCCTCCAAGCCGAACTCCGGCACCAGCACGCGCCGTCGTCTGGCCAGAGTGCCAGAGATACCCGCCTCTTCGCCACCCTGCGCCCTATCAAGCCAATCGGAACAGCCACCCTGCGCAGCGGGGGCGAAACCGCGACAAGCAAGCGTACGGACGCTGAACTGGAAGTCTGCACGCCCAGGGTGCTGAGTCCGTGCTAGTCACGCTGACGCGCTGACCCAGGCGCTGCGCCACGGAGAATGCGGCCGAAGATCAGGCTGGGCGTGATGATCATGAAGTGCTCCCGCATCGGCCGGCCCGATGACTGAGAAACCGGCTCCCAGACCGATACGCGATCGTCATCGGAGTCGACATGACGCGCCGGGCCCTGAACAAGGACGAACCAGCCTGCTCCCGCCTCCAGGTCGTAGTCGTCGACCTCGAACGAGACCTTGTAGTCCGCGCCCCGTATGCCAGTCCGAAGATCCTCGTCGGTGGGACTATCCAGCACTGTGCGGAACACGATGGTGCTGTCATGCAGCTTGTATCGGACTGGAACGACGACGGGGCCGAACGTGCCCGAGTATGCGAGCCTGCCGATGCCGCTCGCCGGAATCAGGCGCAGACACGCGGCCTCGTCCAGATTTTCTACCCCCGGATCCCAGATCGTCGGATCGCCCGGATAATCCCGATGTTCCGGGCTGCGGTGCACCGCGCCGGCTGGGTCGTCAGACATGTGCGAGTCCTGTTCGCGTGCGACTGGGCAGCGATCGTAACTAGCGGCATTCCCGGCGCTAGGCCCACTAAATCGCATCGCGCGCCGTAGGTGCCTGGCCAGCGAGCACGGCCGGCAGAAGTGACTCCGGGCACCGCTGCTCAAGGAAAACTGAGGTGACAGCAGTACCGCTCGCCAGTTAACCTGCGGATAATGCCCCCCACGCCAGCTAGTTCGCCGCCGCATGCCCGGGATCAGTCAGCCAGGCATGCCGAGGGCATTTCGAGACCTCAGACGCCCGCCCAGGCGCTGTGGCGGATGCGCGAGTACATGCGGCCTTATTACTTCGGCTTGTTTTTCATGATCCTGGCCGCGATCCTTGCGGTCAGCTCTGAGGTCGCCATCCCGCTCCTCACCAAGTCGGTCATCGACAGTGTCGTCGTCAGGGGCGTCCGGTCCGCGCTGGTCCCCCTCAGCCTCGCCGCGATGGCGCTCGGCACGATTCAGGCCGGACTGAACTTCTTCCGCCGCTGGTCAATCTCCGGCGCGGTGACCGGCGTCGAGAAGACGATCCGCGATGATCTCTACCACCACCTGCAGCGGCTGGAGCCTGCCTTCCACGACTCCTGGCAGTCCGGCCAGCTGCTCTCCCGTGCGACCAATGACCTGTCGACGATCCGCCGGTTCGCGGGCTTCGGCATCGTGTTCTTCGTCACCAACACCTGGACGTTCCTGCTCATCGTGGCGCTGCTGATCCGGATGAACTGGTGGCTCGGACTGCTGACCGGCCTGCTGTTCCTGCCGGTCCTCGTGCTGTGCCTGCGCTTCGAGAAGAAGTACCGCGTGCTGTCCCGGCAATATCAGGATGAGCAGGGCGACCTGGCCACATACGTCGAGGAGGCGGCGACCGGCATCCGGGTGCTCAAGTCCCTCGGCCGCCGCGACGAGGCTGCTGCGCGTCACTTCAGCCAGGCCAGGCTCGTCTACAAGACCCAGGTCGAGAAGGCCAGGCTGCGCGGCACCTTCTGGGCTGCCCTGGACATGGTCCCCAATGCCGTGGTCGGGCTCCTGCTGCTGCTCGGCGCCCTCGCTGTCAGCCGCCACGAGCTCAGCCTCGGAGGGCTCGTCGCTTTCGTCACGCTCACCCTGCTGCTGATCTGGCCGATTGAAGCCATGGGCTTCATCATCGCCACCGGCCAGGAGGCGGCCACGGCGGCGCAGCGGATCTACGAGATCTTTGACACCGAGCCCGCGATCACCGACCCGGCTGCGATCGGGCATGGCGGCCGCTACGACCGGCCCGGCCTTGGCGCCGGTCGCTGGCACGAGAGCAGCAAGCGGACAGCCGCTCCGACGCCGGCAACACCCGCGCTGCAGGTCCAGGCCCCTGCCGCGCCCGTAGCAGGCGGCGGCCGCCTGGTATTCGACCGGGTAACTTTCAGCTACCCGGAAGCGACCGATCCGGTGCTGCGTGGCGTCAGCCTGGAGCTCGAGCCTGGCGAGACCGTCGCCCTGGTCGGCGCGACAGGTTCGGGCAAGACCACGCTGCTGCACCTAGTCCCGCGGCTGGCTGACGTCACAGCCGGCCGGATCACCTTGGACGGGACCGACGTCCGCGAGCTGCCGCTGCCGGAATTGCGCAGCCGGGTCGGCTGCGCGTTCGAGGATCCGACCTTGTTCTCGGCCAGCGTCCGCGAGAACGTGGCCTTCGGCGTGCAGAACGCCTCCGAGGAAGCGATCCGTGCGGCTCTGGAGGCGGCGCAGGCGGAGTTCGTGGCCGACCTGCCATGGGGACTGGACACCAGGATCGGCGAGCAGGGAATGGCGCTGTCCGGCGGCCAGCGGCAGCGCGTGGCGCTGGCCCGTGCGATCCTGGCCAGGCCGCAGGTGCTGCTGCTGGACGATCCGCTGTCCGCCCTGGACGTGCACACCGAGGCGAAGGTAACAGCGGCACTTGCCGAGGTGCTGACAACATCCACGGCCCTGATCGTGGCGCACCGGCCATCCACCGTGGTGCTCGCCGACCGGGTGGCCCTGCTGGCCGATGGCGTGATCGCCGCAGTCGGCACGCATTCCGAACTGCTGGCAACCGAACCGCGGTATCGCGATCTGATGAGTGCTGACCATCTGGGTCAGGCCGACGACGACGGTCGCGCGGCGCCCGGACTGGCCGCCGGAGTCAGCCGATGAGCACAGCCCCGGTCGAGGCGTGGCGCGGCGTCGCCTCCGAGGAGGAAGAGGAGATCAGCGGCAAGCTCGGCACGCTGCTCCGTCGCCGCTCGCGGCGGCTGCTGACCGACCTGCTCGGCCCGTACCGGCGCCTCGTGCTTGGGATCTTCCTGCTGATCGTGGCCGCCCAGCTCGCGGCGCTCGCAGGTCCTTGGCTGGTGGGCGTCGGGATCGACCGGATCCCGCAGCTGACCAGGACGCATGACGCCGGCCCGCTGGCGCTGATCATCATCGCGTTCGCCGCGTCGGTGATCGTTCAGGCGGCAGCCACCCGCTCCTACATCGCCGGGATCGGCCGGCTGGGCGGCCGGGTGGTGCTCGAGCTACGGCGTCGCCTGTTCGCCCATTTCCAGCGGCTGCCCATCTCGTTCCACGAGTCCTACACCTCGGGCCGGGTCATCTCCCGCCAGGTCTCCGACATGGACTCGATCGCCGACCTCTTCGACGAGAGCCTGGCCTCGCTGGTGTCAGCGGTAATGTCGCTGCTGCTCATCGGCGGCGGGATGCTGCTGCTCGACTGGCGGCTGGCCCTGGTCGTGATGTCCGGATTCCCGCCGCTGATCTGGCTGTCGGCCTGGTTCCGGCGTGAGTCGGCGCTCGCCTACCGGCGCACGCGTACCACGATCGCCCAGGTGATCGTTCAGTTCGTGGAGACCTTCGGCGGCATCAGGGCGGTCCAGGCGTTCCGCCGGGAAGGCCGGAACGAGGAGATCTTCTCTGGCCTGAACCAGGCCAACGCGGAGGCCAACCTACGGTCCCAGCGGCTGCTGGCGATCTACTTCCCCGGCGTGACCCTGGTAGGCAACCTGGCCATCGGCGCGGTCTTGCTCTACGGCGGGTTCCGCGTGCTCGATCATCAGATGCAGATCGGCGTGCTGGTCACGTTCCTGCTCTATCTGCAGCGCTTCTTCGACCCGCTGATCGACCTGTCCCAGTTCTACAGCGCCTTCCAGTCCGCGGGCGCCGCGCTGGAGAAGATCTCAGGTGTCCTTGACGAGGCGCCGAAGGTGGCTGAGCCTGAGCACCCGGCGTCGCTGCCTGAGGCGGCCGACCGGGTCAGCCAGGGCAGGGAGATCCGCTTCAACTCAGTCGAGTTCGGCTACCGCGCGGCGACTGTGCTGCCTGATCTGGACCTCACCATCCCAGCTGGCCAGACCGTGGCCATTGTCGGCGCGACCGGTGCGGGCAAGACGACGATCGCCCGGCTGCTGGCCCGGATCTATGACCCGGTCGACGGCAGCGTCCTGCTGGACGGGGTCGACCTCCGGCAGCTAGCAGACCTGTCTCTGCGGCACGAGGTGGTCATGATCACCCAGGAGAACTTCCTGTTCACCGGGTCGATCGCCGACAACATCGAGCTGGGCAAGCCGGGCGCGAGCCGCGCCGAGATCGTCGCGGCGGCATCCGCGATCGGCGCGGACCCGTTCATTTCGGCGCTGCCGGACGGATATGACGAGCAGGTCGGTAAGAGCGGCGGGCGCCTCTCGGCAGGCCAGCGTCAGCTGATCTCCTTCGCCCGCGCCTTCCTAGCGGCGCCGGCAGTACTGGTGCTGGATGAGGCCACCTCACTGCTTGATATCCCGAGCGAGCGGCTGGTTCAAAAAGCCCTCCTGACGATCCTGGCGGGCCGGACCGCGGTGATCATCGCGCACCGGCTCTCCACGGTCGCGATCGCTGACCGGGTGCTCGTGCTCGATCGCGGCCGGATCGTCGAGGACGGGCCGCCGGCCGAGCTGCTGGCCGGGTCCGGCAGATACTCGGCCCTGCACGCCAGCTGGCAGGAGAGCCTGGCCTGATCTGCCCTGATCAGCAGGACAGCCTGACCCCACCAGCCGCTGCCCGCTACCCTGACTGCTCCGCTGCAGTTTCAGCCGGTGCGGCCGTCCATGCTGCGGACCGACCTGCGCCCAATGCCGGGCTGGGCGGAACGCGAGTTTGCCCGGCAGGGAGTGCCCGTGACCGCTGAAGAGGCGACAGCCGAACCTGCTGTGCCCATGAGCGCAGCGGACCCTGGATCCGCCGCCAGCAGCCCGAGCCTGCGTGCAGCAGTAGCTCAGCACGACCCGGGCGAAGCGAGGCTGCCAGCTGGTGCCAGGCTGGCTGCAACGCGGTGATCGCTGTCGGCCTGATCAGTTACGCCTGGATCCTGGCCGGCACCGCTCCGTTCAGCATGAAAGCCCTGCTCGGCGTCCTGCTGCCAGGCGCGGTACTCGGCGGGATTGCCTACGGACGGCCGCCGGAGCGCATCCCGCCGCCCGAATCCGTGGACGCCGGCGGCTTCTCGTACTGGATCATCTGCATCGCCCTGCTCTTTGAGTGGGAAGCCTCAGCCGTCCGGGACAACTCACCGCCCTGGCACCCGTCCCTGACCAACTTGATCAATCCGCTGATCGCGCCTCAGCCGGTGAAATGCGCGGCAATAGTTATCTGGCTGCTGGCCGGCTGGGCGCTGGTAAAGCGGTGATAACAAAATGACGACCAGAGCGATAACGATCATCGGTTTCTCCGCTGTTATCGCGACGCTGATAGTCCTCGAAATGCTTGGCCGGCGGAAGACGAACAACATCCCGACGCTTGGCGAGTGGCTCGGCCACGTGATGCGGCGACCGGCCGGACGCGCACTTGTGCTGCTCGGCTGGCTATGGCTGGGCTGGCACTACTTCGCCCGCTAAGCGGACAACTGCCTACCGCCTCGGCCGGCGCGCAGGCAGGCGCTCGTATTTCGCTAAGCTATGCGGCGTGAAAAAGGGTCGCATCAAGATCAGTGCCACCGCCGAAGCCAGTTACCTCGCTGATGTCGCGCTGGCCGCGAACTTTGACGAGCTTCTCGCTCGCGCGCAGGTCGCTGAACAGGACTTCCGGAACGCCCAGGCGACGCGTGCACCGGTAAGCGTGCAGTACCCACTGGCCCGCAACCTCGACGTGGCGCTGACAGATGTCACCCACGCCGCCTATGCCGCCCAGCGTGCCGAGATCGGCCCGGCCGGCTACGTGGACCGGATCTATCGCCGCAAGGCCAGGGCGACGTCCGCCGTGCACCGCTGGACCGACGAGGCCGAGCGGCTCCTCACGTTGCGCGAAACGCACCGGCTGACCGGCTTCCCGCCGCGTCCGGAGGCCGACGCGCTCGGCGTGCAAATAGCCAGGCTCCCAGAAGACGATCACGCCTGAGGGCTGCCGCGCTTAAAAGCATCGCTTTACCTGAGGTTGACTGTTACGCTCCGCAATCATTCTGAAGCGGCCAGCATCCGTAAAGCTGACTACATGAAACCTACAAAGCACAGTCCGGAAAACAGTCACAACGGGCCATGACGTGATTGGGTACTCTCCTGGCACAGTAGTGTGTGATCAACGACACAACTCAGAACCACAGGAGGCACAAGAATGTGCCCGCACACGCCACGGTGTCCGGATCCAGGTGAACCGGACCGCGAGGCGGCCCGCACCGTCGTCAGTCACCCCGAGCAGGGCTGGAGCCTGCTCTGTAATGGCATCGTCATTTTCGAGGACACCGGGGAACTGCTTCCCGGCGGCACCGCCATCGAACCGCACAGGCCAACCGACCTAACGGCCTGCGTGATAACCACCGACGTACCCACTGGACGCTCCCGCAGCTCCGCTGCCTGAGCCCGAAGGCCCACCGGCTTTTGCCAGTGTGCCGCCCCGATGGCTTACCGGTCGCACCTCCGCCGACCGTGGCTCTGCCCCCGCCAGCCGGCCCTCGTCAGCTAGCCCTCGTCGGCTAGCCTCGCGCCAGCTAAGCGTCATTGACCAGGCCGAGTACGTCATCCAGCCATGACCCGACTGCGGCACCCACCGCCGCCGGGTTCTTGCTGAGCGAATGAGTCTCGCCCGGCACCACCACCAGCCGGGCAGCATCCTGCGCTGCCGGGATCCCGAACGGGTCACGGGAGCCGTTGACGACGAGCACCTGGGCGCCCGCACCCCGCAGCTCATCTACCCGGCTCTGCTCAGGGCGGCCTGGCGGATGGAGCGGGAAGGCCAGGGCGATGACAGCGCGGGCGCCCGCCTCGGCCGCCGTTCGGCACGCCACCCGCGCGCCGTTGCTCCGGCCGCCCTGAACGAGCGGAAGTCCCGCGTACTGCTCGCGCAGCGCGGTCACGATCTCCAGCCAGGCCGCATCCTGTGGGCCGGAAGCGCCGGGAGCACTGCGCGCCGCGGACCCGGTACGGCTGCAGCACGCGCGCCACGACGGCACCGCGGGCCAATCCCGCCTGCCTGACGGCCAGCAGGTCTTTCGTGTCGACGCCGCCGCCGGCACCGTGGGTCATGATGAGCAGGAACGACGGCCTCGCCGGTGGTCAAGTTCTGCGCGCGCCGCCTGCGCCAGTGGCTAGCTCGACGGTCCTGGTCTCCGGTGCGCCGCTCGACGCCGTTCTGTCTGCCACCCAGGAAGGTTAGCCCCCCCGGCCCGCTTGCGAGCGGCAGCTACCCGTGCAGCATCTTTTTCAGGAACTGGCCCGTGTAGCTTTCCTCCACCCGAGCCACGTCCTCGGGCGTTCCCGTCGCGATGACGTAGCCGCCACGAGAGCCGCCATCCGGTCCCAGGTCGATGATCCAGTCGGCGGTCTTGATCACGTCGAGGTTGTGCTCGATCACGATCACCGTGTTGCCGGCGTCCACCAGACGCCCGAGGACACCTAGCAGCTTGCGGATGTCGTCGAAGTGCAGGCCGGTCGTCGGCTCGTCCAGCACGTAGATCGTCCGGCCGGTCGACCGGCGTTGCAGCTCCGAGGCGAGCTTGACCCGCTGCGCCTCGCCGCCCGACAGCGTCGGGGCCGGCTGCCCCAGCCGCACATAGCCGAGGCCAACGTCGACGAGCGTCTTCAGGTGCCTGTGGATCGACGGCACCGGCTCGAAGAACTCCGCTGCCTCCTCGATGGGCATCTGCAGCACGTCAGCGATCGTCTTGCCCTTGTAATGCACCTGCAGTGTGTCGGTGTTGTACCGCGCGCCGTGGCAGACCTCGCACGGCACGTACACGTCCGGCAGGAACTGCATCTCGATCTTGATAGTGCCGTCGCCCGAGCACGCCTCGCACCGGCCGCCCTTGACGTTGAAGGAAAACCGGCCGGGCTGATAGCCGCGTACCTTAGCCTCCGTCGTCTGCGCGAACAGCTTCCGGACGCTGTCGAACACTCCTGTGTAGGTGGCCGGGTTCGACCGCGGCGTCCGGCCGATCGGGCCCTGGTCAACGTGAACGACCTTGTCCAGCTGCTGGATGCCGGTCACCCTGGTGTGCTTGCCTGGCACGATCCTTGTCCCGTGCAGCTCCCTGGCCAGCGCGCTGTAGAGGATGTCGTTTACCAGCGTCGACTTGCCCGATCCCGATACGCCGGTCACGGCGATGAACAGTCCGAGCGGAAACGCCACGTCGACGCCCTTGAGGTTGTGCGCCGTCGCGCCCTTCACGACGACCTCGCGGCCCTTTGTCGGCTTCCGGCGCTTGGCCGGCACAGGAATGACCTCGCGGCCGGTCAGATAGGCGCCGGTAATCGACTCCTGGCTCGCAAGCAGCTTCTCGAGCGGGCCGGAGACGACGACGTTGCCGCCGTGCTCACCTGCGCGCGGGCCGATGTCCACCACCCAGTCGGCCGACCGGATGGTGTCCTCGTCGTGCTCGACGACGATCAGCGTGTTACCCAGGTCCCGCAGCCGCAGCAACGTCTCAAGCAGCCGGTGATTGTCGCGCTGGTGCAGGCCGATCGACGGCTCGTCCAGCACGTAGAGCACGCCCGACCAGCCCGGATCCGATCTGGGTCGCCAGCCGGATCCGCTGCGCCTCCCCGCCGGCCAGCGTCGCCGAGGCCCGGTCGAGGGTCAGGTAATCCAGGCCGACGTCGAGCAGGAAGCCAAGCCGGGCGTTGACTTCCTTGAGAATCCGTCCGGCGATCTGCATGTCGCGGTCGGACAGCTCCAGCGTCAGCAAGAGCTTGGCTAGCTCTCCGATCGGCAGGCCGCAGTAGTCGGCGATCGACCGGCCATCCACCTTCACGGCGAGCGAGACGGGCTTGAGCCGGGCGCCGTTGCAGGACGGGCATGGCACCTCGCGCATGAACTCTGCGTAGCGCTCCCGGCTGTAGTCGCTGTCGGCATCGGAGTGCCGCCGCTCGATGTAGGGGATCGCCCCTTCGAAGTTGGTGTAGTAGGACCGCTCCCGGCCGTACCGGTTCTTGTACCTGACATGCACCTGCTGGTCGTAGCCGTACAGCAATGCCTTCCTTGCCTTCGCCGACAGCTCCTCCCAGGGCGTGTCGATAGTGAAGCCAAGTGCGTCGCCAAGCGCGTCGATCAGGCGGACAAAGTAGTCGCTGACATGCCCGCCACTCCAGGCGCCGATCGCGCCATCAGCCAGCGTCCGGGCCGGATCGGACACGACGAGCTCCGGGTCGACCTCCATCTTGGTGCCGAGCCCCGTGCATTCCGGGCACGCGCCCCAAGGCGAGTTGAAGGAGAACGAACGCGGCTCGAGCTCGTCGAACGAGAGATCGTCATACAGGCAGGCCAGATGCTCGGAGTACATCCGCTCCCGGTTCGGATCGTCGTCGGGCAGGTCGACGAAATCGAGCACGACCACGCCATTGGACAGCGACAGCGCGGTCTCCACCGAATCCGTCAGCCGGCGGCGGGCTGATTCCTTCACTTCCAGCCGGTCAACGACGACCTCGATCGCGTGCTTCTCGTACTTCTTCAGCGCCGGGAGCTCGCCTGACACCGCCGATTCGAGCCGGACGATAGTGCCGTCCACTCGCGCTCGGGAGAAGCCCTTCACCTGCAGTTCGCGGAGCAGCTCGGTGTACTCGCCCTTGCGGCCGCGCACGATCGGCGCCAGGACCTGGAACCTCGTCCCTTCCGTCAGCTCGAGGACGCGGTCCACGATTTGCTGCGGGGTCTGCCTTGCGATCGGCCGTCCGCACACCGGGCAATGCGGCTTGCCCACCCGTGCGAAGAGCAGCCGCATGTAGTCGTAGACCTCGGTAATGGTGCCCACAGTCGACCGCGGATTGCGCCCGGCGGCCTTCTGGTCGATGGACACCGCGGGCGACAGGCCGTCGATGAAGTCCACGTCCGGCTTGTCCATCTGGCCGAGGAACTGCCGGGCGTACGCGGACAGGGACTCCACGTACCGGCGCTGGCCCTCCGCGAAGATGGTGTCGAAGGCCAGGCTCGACTTCCCGGACCCTGATAGCCCAGTGAAGACGATCATGGCGTCCCTGGGCAGATCGAGCGAGACATCCTTCAGGTTGTGCTCGCGCGCACCGCGGACGACAAGACGATCAGCCAATTTTGTGCCCAGTTCTCCCGGTGTGGACGGTCGGCTAGAGAGGCGCTACACCGCCAAGTCATCGTATCCGGGGGGTCTGACAAAGCGCGTGGGTTAGCGTGAGCGCGCTGCCCTCACCCCGGCAACCCCGTAACAACACATCCTCGCCTCGATTCGATTCCCGGCAAGCAGATCCGGCGCCTCGGCCAGCTGGTACTGCAGCCGTCCGGTATCCCGCGAGATCCGGCAAGGCGCAGATTCAGGACAGATCCGGCGCTGATTCTGATGCAGCATGCCGACAACTAGCTCGTTCCCTGCATGAGGTCCGTCGCCGTACGGCTAGTTCGTCGCCCTCCAGCAAGTTTGTCGCCCTACACCGGACCGCCTTTCGCTGCGCCGGTAGCCTTGGCTGCCGACAGGAGGGACTCACCGTGATGACCGCGAGCTTTGACTCCGCTGATCCAGCAGGCGCGGCCGCAAGCCTCCGGGAGATGGTCGAAGCTGCGACTGATCTCCTGCTCCGGTCCGCCGAGGGCGTCAGCGATCAGCAGGCTCGCGAGCCGTCACTGCTGCCCGGCTGGAGCCGCGGACACCTCCTCACTCACGTCGCCCGCAATGCCGACAGCCTGCGCAACCTGCTGGTCTGGGCGCGCACCGGCGTCGAGACGCCGCAGTACAGCCACCCCGGCGAGCGGGGCGAGGGGATCGCTGCCGGAGCCGGGCGCTCATCCGCGGAGCTACTCGCCGACCTGGCCGCGTCGGCCGCAGCGCTCGACGCCGAGGCGGCACGCCTGCCAGACACAGCGTGGGCGGCGCAGGTACGCGGAATGAACGGCGATGGGCATCCGGCCTGGTACACCATGTGGCGGCGGCTGACAGAAGTGGAATTTCATCATGTCGATCTCGGCGTCGGTTACACCGCCGTTGACTGGCCGGAGGCCTTCGCGACCTACGGTCTGGCGAAAGTCGCGGCCAATTTCACTGGACCCGACTCCCCCGCCGTGTTGCTGCAAAGCTCCGACGCCCCGGTCGTGGTGCAGATCGGGCCGACCGGGGAGCAGCCAGCAGTCACGGTCACCGGCCCGGTCCGGCCGCTGCTGGCGTGGCTGGCCGGCCGGAGCTCAGGCGCCGGCCTGACGGCTCACCCGTCTGGCCCGCTGCCGACACTGCCCGCGTGGTAGCAAGTGGCGACATGGTAGTTATCAGGGGAGCGATCTGAGATGAGGAGAGCATGAGCTACACCGGGAACGTGGCCGTCGGCGGCGCCGCGGACACCAGGGAACTGCCCGGGCTCACTGTCACCAAGGTGGCGGTCGGCCCCATGGACAACAACGCCTACCTGTTGCGCTGCACCCAGACCGGAGAGCTGGCCCTCATCGATGCGGCCAATGAGGCCGACACGCTGCTCGGCCTGATCGGCGACAGGCCGCTGGCCACGATCATTACCACCCACCAGCACTGGGACCACCACGCCGCGCTGCAGCAGGTGCAGCAGGTTACTGGCGCGGCCACTGTGGCGCATCCCGAGGATGCGCCGGGCCTGCCGATCCCGGTTACCAGGCCGGTGCAGCACGGCGACACGATCGCCGTCGGCAACGCCCGCCTGTCGGTGATTCACCTGCGAGGGCACACGCCGGGCAGCATCGCCCTCTGCTACGACGGCAACGGCGAACTCGCCGACCAGCCGCACCTGTTCACCGGCGACTCGCTCTTCCCGGGCGGTCCGGGCAACACCGACCGCGACCCAAAGCGGTTCGGCAGCCTCATCACCGACCTTGAGGAACGAGTCTTCGCCGAACTGCCAGATGGCACCTGGGTGTACCCCGGCCATGGCACGGACACAACCATCGGCGTGGAGCGCCCGCATGTTCCAGAGTGGCGCGCCCGCGGCTGGTAGGCACACGAGCCCTAGAGCGACCAAAAGTTGACCGCAAAAGCGGCAATCCGGGCGCGATTCTCGACGTTTTCGGTCGCTCTGGCCGACAGGTGAAGTTATCGGTCGTCATTGTCATCGGCCCGGCCTCGCAAGCTGACCTAGCCGCACCGTCCCTGGCACGAGGGCCCTGACGAGCCCGATCTCGGCGGTAGCCCTTGAAACGATCGGCTATTACAGGCAGGAGTAGCAGGTGTCGATCAGGGCTGTGTTCCGCGGGTTACGCCAGCGCGGGCCCATCTGGTTCGTCACATACCCGAACGCCAGGCCGGCATCCGGGTCACAGAACCCGACCGAACCGCCCGCGCCGAAGTGCCCGAAGCAGCTCGCGCCCCTGCCGAACTGGCGCTCCGGGTGCGTCAACTGGAAGCCGAGCCCGAACCGGGACGGCCGCTCCAGCACCAGGTCGAGCCCGTACACCTGTTCTTCTGCCGCCGCTGCGAGAGCGCCGCGCGCGTACGACCTGGACGCCGTCTAGCGTGCCGCCTGCCGCCAGCGCGGCATAGACGCGGGCGACGCCGGCGGCTGTCGCGTGCATGTTCGCCGAGGGCATCTGCGCGCTGCGCCACGCGGGTGTGTTCACAATGCCTGTACCGGAGAAGTCAGGCGGATTGAAGTAGGCGCTTAGCGCCATCTGGTGGCCGGGCACGCTCTCGCCCGCCGTTTACCCGGCGCGCGCTCGCCCGGCACCGCCTCACCTTGCGCCGTAGCCTCAGGCCTGGCTACCGGCCAGAAGAACTCCGCAACCCGGGAGTGCTCAGCAGGCGGCAGCCCGACATGCACGTCGGCGCCGAGCGGCCCGGCCAGTTCGCGCTGCAAGTACTCCCCCGGCGTGCGTCCGGTGACCAGCCGGATCAGCTCGCCGCCGAGATACCCGAACGTGTTGACGTGGTAGCCGTGCCCCGAGCCCGGCGGCCACCACGGCTCCTCAGCCGCGAGCACTGACGTCATCAGCCGCCAGTCCAGGCCGCTGCCGGGCGGAAGCGCCGCACGGACTGCAGGCAGTCCAGCCTGATGGCTGAGCAACTGGCGGACGGTGATCTCGCCCTTGCCGGCTGCGCCAAACTGCGGCCAGTAGCTGGCGACCGCCGTATCGGGACCTAGCAGCCCCTGCCCTGCCAGCCGCGCCAGACACGTGGCGAGCATGCCCTTGCCGACCGAGAACACGTTGACAAGCGTGTCTGGCGACCACGGCACCCGGTGCGCCGAGTCGGTCCAGCCTCCCCGCAAATCGGCCACGATCCTGCCGCCTACCATCACGCAGAGAGCCGCCCCGATCTCGCCGCGCTGCGCGAAGTTCAGCTCGAACTGCTCGCGCACGGCAGCGAACTGCGGGTCGCACTGACCGTTTACTGCCGACTGCGTCATGCGCCGGGCTGCCTTCCTCTCGGGCCTACTGCACGGCAGCGTGCTGCAGTAGTCTGCCCGGACATGGCACAGTTGCGCGAGGTCGCGATCGTGGGGGCCGGAGTGCTCGGGCTGGCAGCTGGGCGCGCCATCGCGGCGCGCGGCCGCGACGTTGTCATCCTGGAACAGGCTGAGATCGGTCATCCCCGGTCGGGCTCGAAAGGCAGTTGCCGGATCTTCCGTGTCGGCTATCGCGAGCCCAGCTACGTGACAGCCGCGCTGCGGGCTCGCGATTTGTGGCGCGACCTCGAGACCGCGTCGGGGAAGCGAATCTTGTATCCGCGCCCGCACCTCACGTTCGGAACCGGCATGCGCAGCGTGCAGGAAGCCATGATCGCGGCGGGAGCGCCCTGCGAACTGCTCTCCGCGGCCGAGGCTGCCCGCCGGTTCCCGGCCATCGCCACCGGCGGTCCCGCCCTGCTCGAGCCGGATTCCGCCGTCATCGCCGCGGACCAGGCGCTGGCGGCGCTCGCCTCCGGAGGCCCGGAGGTCAGGACCGGGATCCGTGTCACCCGGCTGTCTGACGACGGCAGGCAGGTCACCCTTCAGACGACCGCCGGCGCTGTCCGCGCGCGGACTGCGATCATTACCGCCGGCCCGTGGTCGAGCGGGCTCCTGGCCAGCGCCGGCGTGCCACTGCCGGGCCGACCGGTCCTAGAACAGGCGGCCTACCTCCGATCCCTGCAGGCAGATCGGCACGCGGGCCCGACCGACACTGCTGGCCCGGCCGACCCTGCGAACCCGGCCGACGAGGACGGCGCACCCATCTTCATCTGCCACGCTGACCAGGTACCGTACGGCCTGCCGGTGCCGGGATCACCGCTTTACAAGATCGGGATCCATCAGAGCGGACCCGCGACCGATCCGGACGCGCAGGACGAATCGGCCGACAAGGGGCTCGTGAGCGCGCTAGCCCAGGTGGCCCGGCGCTACCTGCCTGGCTACGACCCCGAACCGGTCGCAACCGAGCGCTGCGTCTACGACAACAGCCCGGACGAGGATTTCATCATCGACCGGATCGGCAATGTCGTCATCGGCTGCGGCACGTCCGGGCACGGCTTCAAGTTCGCCCCGCTGATCGGCGAGTGGCTGGCTGACCTAGCGACCGGCACGCCTGATCTAGCGACCGGCACGCCTGATCGCGCGCGCGGCACTGGGGTTCCACAGAGCCAGTTGGATCCGCAGCTGGCGGAGCGGTTCACCATCCGCCGGTTCCGCCATCCTCACTAGCACGGCGGATAACAGCCACCGACTACAGCGGGCTCGGCGCGGGAAACGTGAGCTCCAGGACGAGCTTGCCATGGGCCACATGCGTCAGCATGAGCTCGGCGCGGTCACGAGCCGGCTGCTTCTTCAGCAGCTTCTCCATCGCGCGGAGTTCGCTCACCTTCGGCTGCCCGCGACGCGTGGTCGGCACCGCGATCTCGGCCATCCGGAACGGCACGGTCCTGCCCGCCAGCGGGCCAGCGTCGCGGAAATGCACGAGCACCACTGGATCGTGCGCGGCTAGCCGACCGAGCACCGCGGTCAGACGCGGATCCACTTGGCCCGAGCTAAGGTCCTTCTTCGCCGCTCCTCGCGCGTGCACGTTCGGCGTGTGCAGGAGCTTGTGCCCAGCCCGGCGGCGAGTGGCCAGAGCACTGTGAGCAGCCCGGCTGTAAGCCTGGAGGCCACCCGCCACCACAAGCCGGACTTGCACTGCTGAAGCGCCCGTGCCGAATGCCGCGATCACTGCCGGAGCGCGGCTGGCGAGTTGCGGCCCGTACTGTGCGCGGACCGCAGCCGACGCGACGATAAGTGAGCCCGCCCCCGGAAGGCTGACGCCCTGCTGCAGGATGACCTGCCCACCAGTCGCGTACCCGGCCGCCAGAACAGCCGCACACGTGGCCGGATCACAGCCGACCACGATGCCGTGGCGGACCTGCGTGGCGAACCAGGTTGCCGCCGCCTTGCCGTTAGCCTCTACCGCAGCCTGTGCCGCGGCTTGCGCGGGCGTAAGCCTCGGCCGGACGGCCGCGCCCTGATTGCCCCTCCCGGCAGCCGGCGACCGCGCAGTCAGCACAACCGCAGCGACGACGCAGCCTGCTACTACGACCACGACGATGGTCAGCACAGCGGCCAGGCGTGCCCGGCGCGCCCTGCCGATCTTGCCGGAGTCCGGAATGTGCAGCACCCGGCGACGGATCCAGAGCCGGATGGTGGTGCCGATGACCTTAAGCCACGATGGCGTGGCGGGCTGCTGGCCGCCCGAGGCAGCGCCGCCTGCCAAGCCACCGGTCCGACCCGGACTCTCCAGCCGGTATCCCGATGGACGCGATGTGTCACGAGACACGAATTAGCTCCCGGGCCGCGAAACAGGTGAGGCCACACGGCCCTAACCGGGATAGTTCAGCACACCCGAAGGCTGCTAATCATGCGGATCGGACCGATTGTTACTGAAGCTTGCCATATTGGCCGTCACTGTCAGGAACGGCCGATCGCCAGCCTCGCGTAAATCGTCACTGCCGCCCTTGTGACATCCTTTTTGGAGGGGAACGAGGCACTTCGAGCGCTGGCCGCCTTGCACAGGCGAGCGCTCAGCGCCGGATCGTCGAGCACGGTCGTCACGGCCGCTGCGAGGGCAGCGGGGTCGTCCGGCCGCACCAGCACAGCGCCGTCGTCGCCGGTGAGTTCCGGTGTCCCGCCTACCCTGGTTGCAACGATCGGCAGGCCCGAACGCATCGCCTCCTGCAGGAACAGTGCCCGCGCTTCCCACCGGCTCGGCATGACGACGACGTCAGCGATCGCGAGCAGCGCAGGTACGTCCTGGCGAGCGCCAAGCAGCAGGACATCAGCGCCTACCTGATTGGCTTGCGCGCGCAGTTGGGCCGCCAGCGGACCGTCACCCGCGATGACCGTTCGCGGCTGCGGATCACGATCCTGCCAGCGAGCCGCCGCGGCGATCAGTACATCAAGGCCCTTCTGCGGGGCAAGCCGACCGACCGTTAGCAGCACCGGGCGGTCGCCTGCGCCGATGTCCGTCCTGGCTTTCACGATCTCCTCCGCCGACGGCGGGTTCACGGGGGCAGCCGACACGTCGAACTGCTCCGCATCGGACGCTCCGAGGCCGCGCATCCGCGCGAGCAAGTCACCCGAGGCGCACAGCACCAGGTCCGCGCGCCGGGCGCAGATCCGCTCCAGCAGTCCGTACACCAGACGAGCGGCGCGACCATCCGGCGGAGCATTGTGCACCGTGACCGCCACTGCGGGACGGCCGCGACGGCCCATGCTCGCAATGGCCAGCACGGCAAGCGCTCCGGCGCGTACCCCGTGTGCGTGCACGACGTCTGGATGCCAGGCTGCGAAGGCGGACCGCAGTCGGGCAACTGCAACGGCGGCGCTGCCGGGCCGCGGCCCGTCCGCGATGTGTACGCGGTACGTCTTGACTGCCGCGGGGCCACGGCTGGCCTCGCCAAGCAGAGCCAACGTCGGAGCGGGCCCGAGCACGCTCACGTCGAGCCCGGCGTCACGGCAGCCCGCCGCAAGCGCGGCGACGTGGCTAGCCGTTCCTCCGGTCGCCAGCCCGAGCACGATGGCGACACGCAGTGGCGCAGGAGCGGTCACCGTGGCTCGGTCGGGCGCAGGGCTCCCGTCGGCGTCGCACGTGTCTGCGGCGCCGCGTCTGCTTGCGGCGCTCCGTCTGCTCGCGACGCCATACCAGCTTCCGATGCGGCGTTTGCGGCAGAAGCCGCGGCTGGGCGGCGCCCGAGCATGTCCGCCCAGCGCAGCGCCGCGGTGCGATCGATGATCTCGGTAAAGCTCACGACCTCGCTAGCCGCGGTAAGACCGACCACTACGCCCAGTGCAGCGATCCTGGCCGGACGCGGCAGCGACGTCGCAGCTGCGGTGCCGAGCATCGCGCCGAGCGCGTTCGCACCCCCGTCCCCGAGCATCGACCGTTCACCGAGGTCCTCGGGCAGAAGCGCCGTCGCGGCCGCCAGCGGGGCCGCAGCAGCGCCGCCAGCCGACGGCGCCAGCAGCCCGCCTGCGAGCAGCGCGACCTTGATGGCACGGCCGGGGCGCAGGTCGAAGAGGTTGAGCAGGTTGGCGCCGCCGGCGATCAAGCCAGCGTTGATAACGACATCGGCGACCGCTCCCACAGGACCTCGGGATTCAGCGTTCGCCCTTGCTGACCGGCCGGCGATGACTGCGGCCGCCACTCCGGTAGCGCCAATGCCTGCGAGTTTCACCGCACCGGTCGTGAGCTCGCCCTTGCGCAGCGCACCAAGATGCCCGCGGAAACCTCGGCTCCCGCCGTTCCCGGAAAGGTCGTCGTAACTGCCGAAAGCCGCTGCGCCCGCGCCGGCGATGGCGACAGCTAGGCGGTCGCGGCCACTGCTGCCAGCCGCCAGCGCGCCAGCTATCCCCCCGAGTGCCACGGCCGGGCCCTCCAGCAGCGTGATCGGCTCGCCGCGGTGGTTAGTGCGGTCCCAGTTGGCCGCCCCGCCTGGCGGCCTGGCGCGCAGGACCGAATAAGACAGGCGGGCCGTGGCTGCGGCCACGACCGCAGCGGATACCGTTCGCGCGCTCACTTGTGTCCTCCGGTGCGTCCGCTGACAGCGGGCGTAGGAGCCACGGTTGGTGTCACGGACGGCGTGGGCGCGGGAGTGGGTACCGCCTGATTCACGACCCCGAACTGCCCGGGGGGCTTGTGGTCCAGCAACTGCCTGAGGGCCCATACCGTCATGATCTGCCCGGCCTGGGTGTCGGCGTTGTCCACCGTCGACACCTGGTGAGCGAAGTCGTCCTCGGCGCTGATAACGCTAGGTGAGCCCGCCGACTGCACCGCCCCGACCATGACGGTTCCGCTGCTCGCATTACGCAGCGCCACCGCCGTGTTTACCAGGACCTGGCTGCCCGACGGGGACGGCGGGCCGCCCGGCGTCACCAGGATGGCCAGGAAGGCCGGCTGGATGGCGCCGCCAGAGACCGTAATGTATCCGTTCGGCTGAGGCCGGTCAGGATGGGCTGGCTGTCGGCCGATGACATGCCGGTGCCGCTAGGGGTAAGCAGGCTGGCTGCGAGCACCCGGGCGGCGGCCTGCTGCGCACCCACGTTGGGCGACAACTGGGCCGGCAGCTGCACGCCTGCATTGCGGGCCAGCGTCTGGGCCAGTTCCTTAAGTTTCACCTCGTTCGCCCCGCTGGTGTCCAGGAACGCCTGGTTCAGGGTGACCGTGCCGGTCACCGTCGCGCCTGCCAGACGCAGCGCCGTCGTCAGCCCGCTCGTTACCGTGGGGGCTGGATTGGGAGCGGTGACGAGCACCACTTTCTCGCCTTCCAGCACGCCAGGCAGCAGCCTCGGTGCGGCTGCTCCGGCGAAGGCCTGATCGGTGATGACCTGGTTCTGCAGCGCCAGTCTGTCTTTCAGCAGCGCGTAATTCCTTTGGTTCGCCGTTTTCTCTGCTCTCTGCAGGCCCACAAGCGCCGGGCCGCTGAGCGCTGTCGCCCCCACGACGAGGCCGACGGCTAGCGCGAGGAATATCGCGATGATGGAGACCAGGTGATACCTGAAATCAATCACTAGAGCAGTCCACTTATCCAGTACCACAGCGGGCGCAGCAGCGTGATGAACACTCCCAGCGCGACCTTTCCGACGGGAGTCCACGCCAGCGCGATGATGGGCAGCAATGCAGCGATCGCAAGAAAGACGAGCGCCTTGCCAGAGATACGACTCTGATAAAGACGGCTCACGCCTTTGGCGTCAACAAGCTTATCGCCGACCCGAATTCGGGTCAGCACAGCGCTCGCCATACCGGCCCGGCCTTTGTCGAGGAACTCTACCAGCCCGTATCGCATGCCTACGGTGACGATCAGGCTGGCCCCTGCCTCCTCGGCTATCAGCACGGCGACGTCCTCGCTCGTGCCAGGAGCCGCGCAGGTCAGGGACTTCAGGCCGAGGTCCTGGACCCGCGGCAAGCCCGGCGCGTGGCCGTTGCGGTAGGCGACGACGACAAGTTCAGCGCCCGATCTGAGGGCCTTGTCCGATACCGAGTCCATGTCCCCGACGATCAGGTCGGGCCAGTACCCGTGCTCGATCAGCGCGTTGGCCCCGCCGTCCACCGCGACGATGATCGGCTTGAACTCCCTGATATAGGCACGCAGCGCCTGCAGGTCCTCGTAGTAGTGGTAACCGCGGGCTACGACCAGCGCATGCCGCCTGCCAGCCGGGTGCGCAGCGGAGGCATCCGGATGCCCTCGACCAGCAGCTCGGGATCGCGGTCGATGTACTCGAAGGTGTTAGTCACGAACGACTTGAGCTGCGCCGCCAGGCCCTCTTTGGCGGCGGCGATGTCAGCGCTCACCGACTCGGCGGTCTGCCTGGTTCCCTTGGCTATCACGATGTCGCCCAGGTACAGCATCTCGCCATCGAGCCTTACCGACTGACCCTCCTTGACCTGGTCAAACACATCCGCGCCGACGTCGTCTACCAGTGGGATACCTGCCTGCATGAGCACTTGCGGACCCTGATTGGGGTACCGGCCGGTAATGCTCGGCGCGACGTTGACGACCGCGGCGACCTGGCACCGGACGAGGGCATCGGCAGCCACCCGGTCAAGATCGGCATGATCGATGATCGCGATGTCGCCGGGCCGCAGGCGTTTCGTCAGGTTCTTGGTCCGCCGATCGAGGCGAGCGGTCGCCCACACCCCGGCCAGGTCCTTTGACCTGGCCCGACGCGTCGCTATAGAGGCACGGCTCGGCACTCTCATTGGCTAGTCATTTTGCCAGATCTTCGCGAGCACTAGCGCCAGCCTGGCTCCGGGTTAGCTCCGGGCTTGCTCCAGGCTAACTCCAGGCTGGCGGCCGGGCGCTGGGCTTCGGTCGGCCGGGTGCTGGGACTAGCGGTGTTGCGCCAGCGCGGCGCGCTCGGCGGCAGCGGCCTCCAGCAGTTCGCCGGCGTGCGCCCGGCCGTATTCGGAGTCCTCCAGCCCAGCCAGCATCCGGGACAGCTCGCGCACCCGACCGTCGCTGTCCAGCTTGCTGATTCCGCTGTGGACTACCGAGCCATCGCCGGTCTTCTCCACCACCAGGTGCGTGTCGGCGAAAGCAGCGACCTGCGGCAGGTGCGTCACCACGATGACCTGCGCTAGCCGCGCCAGCCGAGCGAGCCGCCGGCCGATCTCTACCGCAGCCTTGCCGCCCACTCCGGCGTCGACCTCGTCGAAGACGAACGTCGGGACCGGGTCGGCTCCGGCGAAGACCACCTCGATGGCCAGCATGATCCGGGACAGCTCGCCCCCGGAGGCGCCCTTGTGCAGCGGCAGGGCCGGTGCGCCCGGATGCGCGGACAGCCTGATTTCCACCTCGTCAGCGCCATGCAGGCCGAACCCCTGGCTGGGCGTAACCGCGACGACGATCCGCGCATGCGGCATCGCCAGCGCCGTCAGCTCTGTCGTGACCTCGTCGGCGAACCGCGCCGCGGTCTGCGTCCGGGCCGCGGTGAGCTGTGCGGCCAGGTCGGCAACCTTCGCCGCCAGCTCAGCTTCCTGCTCCGCGAGGGTGCCGATCTTGTCCTCGTCGCTGTCGAGCTCGGCCAGCCGGGTGCTAGCGGACTTGGCCCACGCCAGCACCGCCGCCAGGTCACCGCCGAGCGGCCCGTCCGCCGCACCGGTGCCGTAGGCGCGGATCAGCCGCGTTAGGTCCGCCCGGCGCTCCTGCACGACCGAGAGCCGGACCGGATCCGCCTCGACGGACTCGACGTAGGAAGCGAGCTCAGCAGCCACGTCCGCGAGCAGATATGCCGCCTCCCTGACGCGGCCGGCCAGAGCGGCGAGCTGGGCGTCGTGGTGGGCCGCCGCTTCCAGCGCGGACCTCGCCGACGCCAGCAGGCCAGTCACGTCGGCCGTCTCGTAACTGCCGCTGGAAGGATCGCCGACCAGCGCCTCGTGCGCAGCGGTCGCGGCGGCGTGAAGCGCATCGGCATTAGCCAGGCGCTCTTCCTCGGCTACGAGCTCGATGTCTTCGCCTTCGACTGGCTCCGCGCGCTCGACCTCGGCTACCCCGCGGCGCAGGTCCTCGGCCTCCCTGGCGCGATCCCTGGCCATCGTGGTGAGCTCCGTCAGCTCTGCCGAGACCTGCTGGTGGCGTTGATACGCACGCTGATATGCGGCCAGCAGCTCGGCGAAGTCCGGGCCGGCGAACCGGTCGAGGGCCTGGCGCTGACGTCCGGGCCGTAGCAGCTGCTGCTGATCAGCCTGCCCGTGCACGGCGACCAGGTCGTCAGCCAGGTACGTCAGGAGCGAAACGGGCACCGACCGGCCCCCGGCCGTCGCACGGGAGCGGCCCTCCGCGCTCACCGAACGGACCAGGATGAGCGTGCTCCCGCCGTCGTCCAGGTCGCCGCCTGAATCATTGACCTGACGCGCGACAGCCCCGCCCGGCTCAACCCGGAGCCTGCCCTCCACCACTGCGCGGTCAGTGCCGGGGCGGACTCGAGACGGATCCGCCCGGCCGCCGAACAGCAAGCCGAGCCCCGAGACGACCATCGTCTTGCCGGCCCCAGTCTCGCCAGTGACTACGTTGAACCCAGCCGACAGCTCCAGCACCGCCTCGTCGATCACGCCGAGACCGGTGATCCGCACTTCCTCAAGCATGGCCGCCTGGCTCCTCGTCTGCCCTGTCTGAGAATGCTTCGCGTGCCAACCTGTCCTCGCCTATCACGTCCCCGGCCGCCGTGTCCTCGGCTGCCACTGCACCGCCCTGGTCGGTATCGTCCTTATCGGCTGCGTCGTCGCCCAGCCGGCCGCCGGGCTGGCCCCGCCATCCCGCCACCGGGAGGCCGAACTTGACCACCAGCCGGTCGGTGAACGGCGCGCCGATCCGGACCTCCGAGCCGCTGCCCTTCTGGTCAGCAGCCTTAGCGCCAGTGGCGGCGGCAGGCAGCCTCGCCAGCAAGACGGGCAGGCTGCCTCGTCGCACCTCGACGCGCGATCCCGGCGGAAGCTCGACCATACGACGCCCATCGCACCACAGAACGGCACCTGCCGTCTCAGAATGGCCAGGGACACTCTGGCCGATTGCTGCAGCCGATGCTTGCTCGCCGGAAACAGCCGTGGCGCCCGGCTGCTGCCCGCCGGCGACGCCGATAACCTCGGCCGCGAGCACCGACCTCGGCGACACCACCATCGGCCTTGCAAACAGGGCATGGGCGGAGATCGGTACCATCAGCAGCGCCTCAACTTCCGGCCAGACCACAGGGCCGCCGGCCGAGAAGGCGTACGCGGTGGAGCCGGTCGGGGTGGCGAAGACAACGCCGTCACAGCCCCAGCGGGACAGCGGGCGCCCGTCGACCTCGATGACCAGGTCAAGCATCCGCTCTCTGGCTGCCTTCTCCACGGTTGCCTCGTTGAGCGCCCAGGTGGACGTTATCTGCCCGCCATTGACCCGGACCGCGACATCGACCGTCATCCGGCGCTCAACCGAATACCGGTGCGCCGCGATGTTCGCCACAGCCACTGCCAGATCCTCCGGCTCCGCCTCGGCCAGGAACCCGACGTGGCCGAGATTCACTCCGAGCAGGGGGGCGCGCGCAGGCCGGGCTAGCTCCGCGGCCCGCAGGAGCGTGCCGTCGCCGCCAACCGCCAGCACCATCTCGGTGCCTACCGCGGCAGTCGGCGTGACCGGCACAGCGGCGGCCGCATCAGCACCGAGTTCCTCAGCCTCTGGCTGGAGGACCCGGACGCCGATGCCGACCGCCTCCAGCTTCCCGATCAGGGCCCGGCCGGCCCGGCGTGCGGCCGGACGGCCGGTGTGCGCGACCAGCAGCATGACGCGGCCGGTCGCGCTCGTACCGGTGGCGGTCATTGTGGGCCTGCCGCGATCGCCTGGCGCAAAGCGCCGTCGTCTAGAGGAGGCGCGTCCCGGCGGAGCCAGAGGAAGTACTCCACGTTGCCCGACGGGCCGGGCAGCGGACTTGCGGTGATCCCCGCCACGCCCAGCCTCAGGCGAGCCGCAGCCTCGGCCACGCTGGTGACCGCCGCAGCCCGCAGGTCCGGGTCCCGGACCACGCCGCCGCCGACCATTTCCCTGCCAACCTCGAACTGCGGCTTCACCATCAGGACGAAGTCCGCGCCCGGTGCGGCGGAGCGGACCAGCGCGGGCAGGACGAGCGTGAGGGAGATGAAGGACAGGTCGGCCACCACTAGCTCCGGCGGCGGGACCACCTGCTCGGGCGTCAGGCTGCGGACATTGACGCGGTCCAGCACGGTCACGCGGTCGTCGGTCTGCAACGGCCAGGCCAGCTGCCCGTAGCCGACGTCGACCGCCACGACATGCGCCGCACCGGCCCGCAGCAGCACGTCGGTAAAGCCACCAGTGGACGCCCCCGCGTCCAGGCAGCGCCTGCCCGCGACCTGCAGGGCGTCGAAGGCAGCCAGCGCGCCAGCCAGCTTGTAGCCACCGCGAGACACGTACTCGGGACCCTCGCTAACCTGCTCGACCGTGATCGCAGCGTCCACGGCAACCTGCGAGGCCGGCTTCGCCGCGACCTGGCCGGCAACCGCGACCCGCCCCGCCGCGATCAGGTCCGCCGCCTGATCGCGTGATCTGGCCAGGCCGCGCCGAACGAGTTCTGCATCAAGCCGCAGCCTCCTGCTCATGGGGACCGACGTCAGCCCCTCAGCTGCCAGCCGGACCAGCGACACCGTGCCCGGACTCCAGCTCGTCTAGCACCTCGCTGAGCCGCGCATGCACCTGCTCGAAAAGCTCTGGATGATCGCTAACAGGCAGCCCGGGCAGCCGGTCGAGGAGCTTCAGGGCAGCATCGACCCGCGGCTCGCCGGTCGTCTGCTCCGCCGGAGTGTCCGCAACCGGCCGCTCTGCAACGGCGCGGTCCGGGGCAGTACCGTCCGATGCTGCATCGTCGGCAACCACGGCGTCGCCAACCACGGCGTCTGCCGCGTCGGCGCCGGTGTCCTTGCCCGCCGCATCCTGGCCGACCGCCTCGGTCCGCCCCGGCTCCGCCTCGTGCTCCATTCGCCCCACCACTCTTCTCCGGCCCGCGCGGCCTGCCGACACGGCCTTTCCGTCGGCCTGCCGACACGGCCTTTCCGTCGGCCAGCCGACTCGGCCTACCCGTCTGCCAGCCAAATCATCCAGCCCACATGGCCAGCCGACACAGCCAGCCCCCCGCAGGCAGCTGACGCAGCCAGCCTGCACGGCTGGTCCTGCCACGCGGCAACCGCCTCCATGAACGCTACCGCCCGCTGCCGTCAGCTCGCGGCACCTGGCAAATGCCGATGTGCCCCCGGTCACTAACCGCAACCGGCAGAGCGGAGAATGACCTTGAAAGCGAGGGATGAATGGCGACAGCCGAGGAATGCCGGACCGCGCTAGAGACCCTGACCGGCCGGATCGCGAAAATGGACGCGAAGGACCGCGAGGCCCACCTGGTGGACCGAACCCTGAGCTGCCGCGTTACCGACCTGGGCGTGATCTTCATGACGAGGCTCGGCCCGGACGGCGCGGACGAGATCAGGGTCGTCGATAACGGCTCGCCTCCGGCCCAGGTCAGGTTTACCGCTGACAGCGACACCGTGGTCGCTATCGCACGCGATCCGGGCAGCTTCATGCGGGCCTGGCTGTCGGGCAAGCTCAAGGTGCAGGGCAGCGTGTTCGACCTGTTGCATCTACGTAAGCTCATGTGACAAACCAGGCCGCTAGCCGCCTCGCCGCGGCCTTCTAGCCAGCTCAGGAGAGGCTGGTTATCGTCTAGGCCATGCCGGAGGGTGATGTCGTCTGGCGGACGGCCCGAGACCTGCACGAGGCGCTGGCCGGGCGTGTGCTGACCCGCAGCGACTTCCGGGTGCCAAGGTTCGCGACCGCTGATCTAACCGGCCGGACTGTCAGCGCGACCGTATCGCGGGGCAAGCACCTGCTCACCAGGGTCGAGGGCGACATCACCGTGCACACCCACCTGAAGATGGAGGGCTCCTGGCGAATCAGCCCGGCAGCGGATTACCCGCTGCGCGACCACCGGATCCGGCTGATCCTGGCTAACCCGAAGTGGCAGGCGGTGGGCTTCCAGCTCGGGGTCGTCGAGCTGATCCGCACGACCATGGAAGACCGGATTGTCGGCCACCTCGGCCCAGATCTCCTCGGGCCAGACTGGGACGCCGAGGCGGCGGTCCTCAGGCTGGTGGCGCAGCCAGAGCGCACCATCGGCGAGGCGCTACTTGACCAGCGGAACCTCGCCGGGATCGGCACCATCTACCGGGCCGAGACGCTGTTCCTGCGCGGTGTCAACCCGTGGCGCCGGGTTGGCGAGGTCGCCGATTTGCCAGCGCTGGTTGACCTGGCCAGGCGGCTACTCGATGCGAACAAGGCCTCCGGCCCGCCGGTAACGACCGGCAACACAACCCGAGGCGCCCACCTCTGGGTCTACGGCCGGGCCGGCCAGCCGTGCCGGCGCTGCGGGGCGATCATCATCCGCGGCGAACTGGGTCCGGCGCTTGAGGAGCGAATCGCGGTCTGGTGCCCGCGCTGTCAGCCTGGCTGAGCTAGCGCTCCCGCTGTGGGCTTCCGCTGAGCCTGGCGGACCGGCAGAATTTCTGGCTTCCGACTCAGCAGATCCCACGCGGCCGCGTCTTTGTTACATACGTCCGGATGCGCCGCGGCCGGGCAGCTGCCGGCCACCGCCGGCGAAAAGGAGGCACGGGTGACGGAAGCCGCGCCAGGCCGCCACCGGCACAGGGGCACGGCGGCGGTGCCTAGGCGCGGCAGAACTCCCCTAGGGCTGGGGGCAGGCACGAGCTTTCCGAGACTCGGCCGCCGGTCGGTACGCACTGATCGCCACCGCGACAGGGCACCTGGCGCGGATCGACATCGCGACCGGCAGGCTCACCGAGCTACCCGCTGCCGGGCTGCCCGGGTCCGACATCCTGCCTTGGTAACAACCGCGGCAACGAAGCGGATAGGGGAACACAGCGCAACGCCGGGGAGCCGAGGCCCCTGGCCCGGCTCCCCAGCATTCCCTGGCAGCGGTCCGATGCCCCCGGAACGCCGCTGCGCTGCGCGCGGGCGCCGCGCTCCCACCCTCTGCACGGCGCCCGACGGTCTTACGCGTCCCGCGTGCGGAACATCACCAGCCCCGCGATGAGCGCGATGGCCGCGTAGCCGCAGAACACCGCGAAACCTGTCCACGGCGCGAACATCGGCGTCCCACTGTCGTTGGGTACGGTGTTCCAGATCCGCGTCCCAGCCACCGCCGGAATCCACTTGGTGATGTGGTCCTGCCAGGACTGCGGGATGAAATTGATCAGGACCGACAGCACGAACAGCAGCCCGACCACGGTGCTGATCGCACCTGCGGTGTGCCGGAGCAGCAGCCCGATGCCAAACGCCAGCAGCCCGCATGCGGTCAGGAACAGCGCTCCGCCAACAACGGCCCGGAGGACGTGCGGCTGACCGATGGTGGTGCTGATGTGGTGCGAGGACATCAGCGCCTGACCTAGGAAGAACGAGGCGAAGGACGTGATCAGCCCGGTCACGAAGGCCACCACCGCGAAGACGATTGCCTTGGCTGCGATGACAGTCCCGCGGCGTGGCAGCGTCGTCAGCGTCGTGCGGATCATCCCGGTGGAGTACTCCGCAGTGATAACGAGCACGCCAAGCACGCCCATGATCAGCTGGCTGATGTACAGGCCGCTGAGGCTCTGAGCGGTCGGGTCAAATCCCGGTCCCGCATGGCCGTGCGTCGCTACGCCCCAGCTCGCCAGCGCCCCGAAGCCGACAGTAACCACGACGAGTGTGATCAGCGTCCAGTACGTCGACCGGACTGAGCGGATCTTGGTGAACTCCGAGCGCAGGGCACCCGCGAGATTCGCCCGTCCGGCCGAGTCGGGTACGGCCCGCCGGGCGTCGGCCACAGGCAGCCGCGTTGACGTAGTTGCCATCTCAGGCCACCTCTCCTGCCAGTACCTGCTGACCAGCATCGCCAGCACCGGGAACGCCGCCGCCGGGAACGCCGGCATGGAATTGCACGCTCGACGCAGTCAGCTCCATGAACGCCTGCTCCAGCGACGCATGCACTGGGGCAAGCTCATGCAGCCGGACCGAGTTCTCGTATGCCAGATCGCCGACCTGGCCGGTGTCCAGCCCGGACACCATGATTGTCCCGTCGCCGCTCTCCCGCACCGTGCCGCCAGCGGCCGCCACCAGCTTGGTCAGCTGATCCTGCTGAGGAGTCCGGACCCGGACCGTCAGCTGCGAGTTGGCCGCGATGAACTCGTCGACTGTGCAGTCGGCTATGAGCTTCCCGCGGCCGATGACCAGCAGGTGGTCAGCGGTGCTCTCCATCTCCGACATCAGGTGGCTGGACACGAAGACCGTCCGCCCCTCAGCGGCCAGCGCCTTCATCAGGTTGCGGATCCAGAGGATGCCCTCGGGGTCCAGGCCGTTGACCGGCTCGTCGAACATGAGGATCTCCGGATCACCGAGCAGGGCCGCGGCAATCCCGAGCCGCTGGCCCATGCCGAGCGAGAAGCCCCTCGCCCGCTTGCGGGCCACCTCGGTAAGGCCGACCAGGCCTAGCACCTCGTTGACGCGGCTCTTGGGCAAGTTGTTGGACTGAGCCAGGCACAACAGGTGGTTGTAAGCGCTCCGGCCCCCGTGCAGAGCCTTCGCATCCAGCAGCGCGCCTACCTGGCGCATTGGCCGGGCCACCTGGGTGAATGGCTGCCCATCAACCGTGACCGTGCCGGAGGTGGGCTGGTCAAGGCCGAGGATGAGCCGCATCGTTGTCGTCTTCCCGGCCCCGTTCGGGCCAAGGAACCCGGTGATCCTTCCCGGCGCCACGCTGAACGACAGGTTGTCAACCGCGAGCGTGTCCCCGTATCGCTTAGTGAGGCTCTGTGCCTCAATCATGTATGCAGCCCCTTCCGGCCTACTGGGTCCGGGGCAGCGCGCCCGGACCGACAGGTGCCAGTCTGGCAAGAAGACGCGATAGTTCGCGTCGGCCGCTGGGCTGATCCGCAATCAGCCTTCAGGGTGATATCAGCTGGCCGGCCTCATGGCCGCGATGGCGGCCTCGGCGGCCTGGCGCTGCTCGTGCGGGCTGCCACCGGGCACACAAGCGGACCAGGCCGCAGCGCACAGGGCCCGCAGCTCGTCGATCCAGGACCCGGACCCCGTGACGATCAGCCGGCCGCGCGCGCCGCGGCGGACTCACGACTAGGGCCGCTGGCATCAGCAAGGCTTCTGCCAGCCCCAGCCCCGGCTACCTCTACCGTCCAGCCGCCGCAGCTGAAGCGGCCGCCTTCGCTCGTGATGTCAGGGTGGCTGGCATTGAGGCCGGCCAGGTCCTCCGCGACATATGACGGGCGGTGCTGAGGCCCGGCCAGCAGCAGGTCAGCGGGCCCGGTGACGCCGGTCAGTACTAGCAGGCTGTCCGTGCCGGCGCGCACGGCGCCCTCGATGTCGGTGTCCAGCCGATCCCCGACGACCACGGGCCGCTTCGCGCCGACGCGCTGCACAGACTCAGCGTGCAACGGCGGTTCCGGCTTCCCGGCGAAGACTGGCTCGCGCCCGGTGGCATGCACCAGGACCTGGACCAGCGAGCCGTTGCCAGGCTGGAGGCCACGCGGGGTCGGGAGCGTCGGGTCGGCGTTGGAGGCGACGTACAAAGCGCCCGCGTTGAGCGCCAATGTGGCCTCGGCCAGCAGCCCGTAACTGATGTCCGGCGAATAACCCTGGACAACTGCCAGCGGCCGGTCGGCCGCCACGGTGACCGGCCGCAGCCCGCGCTCGCGCAGCGCGAGCCGCAGGCCCGTCCCGCCGACCACCAGGACAGGTGCGCCTGCAGGCAGCTGGTCAGCCAGCACGTGGGCAGCCGCCTGGGCCGAGGTCACGACGTCGGCTGCGGTGGCTGGCACGCCCATCCCCGACAGCTGGGCCGCGATGGCGTGCGGCGATCTGGAAGCGTTGTTGGTCACGTAAGCGAGCTTCATGCCCCGCTTGGCGGAATCGGTCAGCGCCCCGGCTGCGCCCGCAATTGGGTGTCCGCCGAGGTACACGACTCCGTCCAGGTCAAGCAGGGCCGCGTCGTAGTACTCGCTCAGTGGTCGCGGGCAGCCCTTCAGGCCGGAACTCAACGGTTGGCCCAGCCCGCCGTGCTTGCCCGAATCGCCTGCGCCCGAATCGGCCGCGCCCGCATTGCCCCCGTCTGGACCATCCGTCCCTGTCTCGCCCCCCGGACCGGGATCCCCCGGGCTGGGAGCACCCTCTGCGGCCACGTTCCCGGTCAATCTTCAAAGCCTTTTCTCATCTCGCTCCGCGCCCGGAGGGTGGCGCGCACGCTGCGAAGGGCATCGGCGTAGTGCCGCTGGCCTGGGCACATGGCCGCGGCCAGGGCGAGGTGCTCGGCAGCGGCGCGAGGGTCGCCGGTACGGGCGAGCGCCAGGCCCAGTCCGAACTGGGCATAATCATCGCTCGGGCTGGCCTCCACGATCAGCCGGAAGTTACCGGCCGCGGCCGCATACTGGCCGGCGTCGAACTGTGCCCTGGCGAGCGCCTCCAGTACGCTCCTGGACCGCGGCTCAGCAGCGGCAGCCCGCTCGAGCAGCTGGGCTGCGGCCGCCGGGCTGCCACGGCCGAGCAGGTCCAGGCCGCGCTTGTAGAGCTGGTGGGTGTCGGCACCATTGGCGGGTACCGAATGGGGAGCGTCTTGTGACGAAAGCTGATCGTCTGGGCGGGAATCACGACCGCCCGCCAGTCCTTCTGACATATGTGCCAATCCTTCCGTCCAACGAGGCGCCGGCTTCTGGACGCACGCCACGCCTCGTGCTCGCGCCGTTCCGGGGCGTCCGTTATGCCGAGGACCGGGTGAGTGGTCTCGCCGAGGTCACCTCTCCACCGTACGACGTCATCGCGGCGGATAACGAGAACCAGCTAATGGCCGCGGACCCGCACAACGTGGTCAGACTGATCCTGCCCCGGCATCCAGCCGGCCAGCCCGGCAGCCCATATGAAGACGCCGCTCGCGATCTGGCTGGCTGGCTGGCGGACGGGATCCTGCTGGCCGACTCAGCGCCCGCTCTCTACGTCTACGAGCAGGTCGCGCCCGATCACGCAGAGTCACTTAACGGCAGCCCGGCAGCGCCCCGGCCGGGCACTAGCCAGCGGGGCCTGATCGGCGCGCTCGAGCTTGAGCCCTATTCCGCCGGGATCGTGCGTCCGCATGAGGGCGTGGCGCCGGGGCCAGTCGCCGCCGGCGCCAGCTGATGGAATCGACCCAGGCCAACCTCGAGCCGATCTTCCTGCTCTACCAGGGCGGGAACGGGGCAGCTACCAGGCTCGTCGACGCGATCGCAGACAGCCGCCCGCCGCTGGCTCAGGCCTGCACGGCCGACGGACTGCGCCACCGACTCTGGGCCATTACCGACCCGGACGAACTTGGCGCAATAGCCGCAGACCTCGCGCCGCGGACAGCGCTGATCGCTGACGGTCATCACCGCTATGCCGCCTACCTGCAGCTGCAGGACCGGCTGCAACAGGCTGGAGCGGGCGCGGGGCCTTGGGATCGCGGACTCGCCCTTCTAGTCGACTCAACGGCTTATCCGCCGCATCTCGGGGCGATTCACCGGGTCGTGACCGGGATGGTGCCCGAGGTCGCGGCGCGGCTGGCAGCCACCGCGTTCTCTGTGCTGGAGCTGCCGGGCGGCACTGCCGACCTGGACGCAGCGCTCAAGGCTCTCAATGCTGCCTGCGAGCGCGGCATCGCGTTCATGCTGACCGGAAAGGGACGCGCCTACCTGCTCACCGATCCCGACCAGGGCCAGCTGCAGGCCGCGGTGCCGGACTATCCCGCTGACCTGTGGCAGCGCGTGCCGGCCGCGGTGCTGGAAGGCCTGCTGTTCGCCCGGATCTGGGCGATCGAGGACGACGTCCGCAGCGTGCTGGCCATCCACGATGCGGCCGAGGCCGTTCGGACCGCCGACTGCGAGCCCAGGGGAACGGCGGTAATCTGCGGCCCGATGTCGGCCGCGCAGGTCTACCAGATCGCGGAGCTCGGCCGGAAGGTCCCGCGTAAGTCGACCTCGTTCGGCCCGAAGCCGCGCACCGGCCTGGTCCTGCGGCTGTTCGCCGAGGGCTGAAGCCAGGATCACAGTTCGCGGCTGGCGAGGTAATCGGCGATGATCTCGTGCGCCCGGCCGCGGCCGAAGAGCGGTCCGTGACCGGCCAGGACCGTATCGGCGGGCAGTTCCCTGAGCCGCCGCAGGCTCGCGGCGAAGTCCGTCTTGCTGGACCGGGGCAGCTCATCAAGCAGCGGCTCACCATCGACCACGACGTCGCCGGAGATCAGCGTGGCGGATCCGGCTTCCCAGAGGCAGATGCTGCCTGGCGAGTGGCCCGGCGCATGCAGCACCTCGAAGGAGCGGTCGCCAAGCGACACGACGTCGCCGTCGGCAAGCCAGCGGGTGATGCTGGCGGCCCGCGTCCTGAAGGACATCAGGTCGAACCCGTCATACGGCAGCGCATCGATGAGCAATTCCGGGACGGGCTCGCCTGCCGCATCGAACTCATCGAGTAGCGCAGCCGGGTAGGTGCTCGCCGCGAGCGTCACGTAGTCGCTCGCCTGCTCGATGACCTCGCCGTCATCACGATGCGCAGCCCGGTCGGCGAACTCTGCCAGGCCGCCGAAATGATCAAAATGGGCGTGCGTGGCGACCGCGATTACCGGCCGGTCCAGATACCCGGCTAGCTCGTCCGGCAGCCTGCCGATGCCAAGGCCGGTGTCCACGAGCAGGTGCGAGTCCCGCCCCCGGATCAGCCATGAGTTGGAGCGAACGTAGGCGTGCACGTACGGCTCGGTGATCCGGAACACACCGTCGCCGACCTCGGTCACCTCGAACCACCGCTGCACAACCTGAAGCTCGTGCTCGCTAGCGCTCTGCATGGTCGGTCTCTCCCAGTACACACGGGGTAGCACGGCTGACATTATGTGCGCATGGACGACGCCGCGCCTGGTTCCGCAATCGCTGACCCCGTCAGCGATCTCGGGCACGAGGTGTTCCAGATAGACACGTGGATGGCCGGCTACGACGGCATCACGGCCAGTTACCTTATCCGCGGCGACCGGCCGTGCCTAGTCGAGACGGGCACCGCTCCGTCCGCGCCGGTAGTTAGGGATGCGCTCGCCTCGCTTGGTGTCGGGCCCAGCGACCTAGCCACAATCGTCGTCACCCATATCCACCTCGACCATGCGGGCGGGACCGGCGACGTGGCGCAGATGTTCCCGTCCGCGGAGGTCGTCGTGCACGAACTCGGCGCCCGGCACCTTGCCGACCCGTCGCGCCTGATGGCAAGCGCGCGCATGGTCTGGGGCAGCGAGCTGGACAGTCTCTTCGGGACGCTGGCGCCTACGCCGCCCGAGCGGATCAGGGCGGTGGACCGCATCGGCCTTGTCGATCTGGGTGGCGGCCGTCGGCTCGAAAGTCACTACTCGCCGGGCCATGCTCGGCACCATGTCGGCCTTATCGATTCGGTTAGCGGCGACCTGTACGTCGGCGATGCGGCCGGCATTTACATCCAGGAGACCGGCGATATGCGGCCCGCCACGCCGCCGCCGGACTTCGATCTCGACGTGGCGCTCGAATCGCTGCGGCTGTTCGCCGCCTTGCAGCCGACGCGACTGCTGTTCAGCCACTTCGGACCGGTAACGGCGGTGGACGAGGCACTGGACACCGCAGGCGCAGAGATCCGCGTCTGGGTCGAGGAGACCCGGCAGGCACGCAAGGCCGGTCTTGACCTCGATCACGCAGCTGCCATGGTGGCCGAGCGGACGCGAGAGCGCTACCGGGTACTGAGCGACAACGGCTCCCCCGAGGTCGCTGCCAAGTACGACCGGATCAGCAGCACGGCGGCCAACGTGGCTGGCATCATGCGGTGGCTGGACAAGGCCGAGGCCGGCTGATCACGCGCACTTAGGCGTACTGGCTTGACCCTGACATGGTGTGAGGGTCTAAGCATGGAGATGTCATGTTCGCCATCGGAGAGTTCGCCAGGCATGGCCGGGTATCCGTCCGCATGCTGCGTCATTACGACGCGATCGGGCTGCTTGAGCCGGTGCGCGTCGACCCAGCGACCGGCTATCGCGTTTACGAAGCAGACCAGCTATCCCGCCTGAACCGGATCGTCGCCCTGAAGAACCTGGGCTTCACCTTGCAGCAAGTGGCATCGATCCTGGATGGACACGTCACTGCGGCTGAGCTGCGCGGCATGCTCAAGTTGCGGCACGCGGAGTTGCAGGAGCAGATAGCAACCGACGCCGCGAGACTGGCGCAGGTCGAGGCAAGGCTGCTGGCGATCGAGAGCGAAGCCAGCGAGCCGGCTCCCGTCGTGGTCAAGCGAGTCGCAGCAGTGCGGGTCGCCGAGCTGACCGGCACGGCAGCCGGCTATGAGCCGCAGTTCATCACTCCGGTCATCCAGCCGCTGTATCACGAGCTTCCTCGCCGGCTATGCCGGGCAGGCATCGCGATTACCGGCCCGGGGGTGGCGTACTACGAAGAAGCTGGTGAGGCGGGAGCCGTCGAGGTGCACGCCGCGCTGCCGATCGCTGAGCCACCCGGCGGCCCGCAGGGCTTCGGTGTCGTCGACCTGCGCGAGATCCCCGCAGCCGCCACGCTCATCCATCACGGCTCCATGGACAACGTGCTGCCCAGCATCCAGGCGCTGGCCAGGTGGATCGATGCCAGCGGATACCAGTCACTCGGCTATGCCCGCGAGGTTACGCTCAAGTTCGTCGACGTCTGGGATGACTGGGTGACCGAGCTCCAGGAACCAATCGCGCCGAAAGAAGCGGCCTGAACGACAAGGAGACCAAATGGACGTGGCGCCGGAAATTACGCAACGAGCGGCCGTGCCGTACGCGGGCATCTCAGCATGGGTGACCATGGCTGCCGTCGGCTCGGTAGCCGATCGTATTCCAGAGATCTTCGGCTGGCTCGGTGCACGCGGCATCGCGCCGGCTGGCCCGCCGTTCTTCCGCTACCACGTGATCGACATGGAACGACAGCTTCTAGTCGAAGCCGGCGTTCCGGTCGCATCGCCCGTCCAAGATGACGGCGAAATCCGCGGCGGGACCCTGCCCGAAGGCCGGTTCGCCGTCATGACCCATATCGGCGCACCCGACACTCTGATCGCCGCCACGTCCGCGCTCCTCGACTGGGCCGAGGCGGACGGACTGGCCTGGGACGTATCGCAGACCGACGCAGGCGAAAAGTGGGGCTGCCGCCTGGAGTTCTACCTGACCGACCCGGCTGAGCAGCCTGACACCAGCAAATGGCAGACGGAGCTGGCGTTCCGGCTCAAAGACTGACATCAAGCTCTGACCACCCGGTTGGCGGCGGCCAGCCGAAAACCCTTGCCCCAGCGGCCTCCGCGAAAGCCATCGACCGCGTCCACCGCGATCCGGCTGCACTAAGTGAGCGAAGACGGGCTACTGCTCCTCGTCCTCATCGAGGCCCTGATCAATGACCAGATCGTTGTCCGCGACATCGTCCAGTTGCCGCACGGCTTCGTGGTCGGCGTCAGCGAGCTCGTCTTGGCGCTCATCGTCACCGAGATCGTCGAAGCTGGCGTCGTCGAGGTCGTCGAAGCTGACGTCGTCGAGTTCCTCGTAGCGCTCGGCTGCGTCGGTATCGCCGTCAACGTCTGCGGCCGCCGCGCGGCCGAACCAGTCGCGAGCCTCGTCCTCCCGGCCTGCCCCCATCAGGGCATCCGCGTAGGCGTAATAGAGCCGCGCGTACTCCGGCCGGATCCGCTCTCCGGCGAGATCGGGACCCTGCAAAACCACGACGGCTGCGTCAAGCAGGCCCTGATCGCGGCGGATGCCAGATTCGACGATGCGCAGTTCGATCTGCGTGTGGTGGTCGGCCGCGCGCGCATCAGGTCCGGTGACGATGTCGAGGGCGCGGTCCAGGCGACCAAGAGCGCGCTCGCAGTCCGCCATCAGCGGAAGGTAACTACTGCGGCCGGTGAGCCTGCGCGCAGCCCGGAACTCGGCAAGGGCGCTAGTCCAGTCGCCGGCCTGATACGCCGCAATCGCGCAGGTTTCGCGGACCACGCCAACCCTGGCGGCAAGACCGCGGGCCTTCTTCGCATACCGGAACGCCTGCTGCGGATCCTCGGTGACGCTTGTCGCCACCAACAGCCTCGCGATGACGTCGGCGAGATCGCCTGGCAGCGTCCGAAGCTCGGCAATGGCTTCGGGGTCTAGCTGGTCAGAAGTAATGCTGTCCGGCACGTCGAGGCGGAGCTCGTCGGTACCGGATTGCGGACCTCGGCCGTAGGGGGTGCTGCGGGCCGCGGGTGCGCTGCGGTCGTTCTGGCCCGTGCGACTGCCGTAGCTCGTGCGGCTGCCCTGACCGCTGCGGCTGCCCTGGCCACTGCGGCTGCGGTCCGTGCTGCGGCTAGCGTAAGTGCCGCGGCCCTCTGGTGCGTCGGGGCGTCGGCTGCCGGCCCGGCTGCGGCCGTCCGGTCGTGATCTGTCGCCGTCGCGGTCGTAGCGGCCGCGTTCGCCGTCAGGACGTCCGGCTGCGCTGGGCCCGCGTTCGCTGGATCTGCCGTACCTGGACCCGCTGTCCCTGGACCCGCTGTCCCTGGACCCGCTGTCCCTCGACCCGCTGTCCCTCGACCCGCTGCCGCCGCCCGGTCCATCAGCCCAGGACCTACGCCGGTCTGGCCGGTCGCCGCCCTGCCATCCGCTGCTGGCCGCGCGCGGCCCGGCCGGAGTACGGCGGCCTGCGGCATCGGAATCCCGGCCTGGGCCCGAGCGGCGGGTGGCGCCGGAACCCTGATCATCGCTGAATCGGCGCGAGCCACCAGCGCGGCCCGAAGAACCCGCGCGGTCAGATGACCCCGTTCGGCCAGATGACCCGGTGCGGCCCGATGACCCGGCGCGGCCAGATGACCCGGTGCGGCCCGATGACCCCGTACCCGCGCGGCCGGATCCATCGCGCCAGCCGCCAGCCGTTCGCCCATATTCGTCCGGCCTGCTCGCCTCGTCGGGCGCACGTCCGCCCGGCGCGCGGCTCGGCCTGCCGTAGCCGGTCGGGCCGTCCGATCGCGAACTCGGGCCCGAACTGGGGAATCCTTCGCCGTAAGCGCGTCCAGCCGAGCTCCGTCCGGCGGCGCCCCGGCCGGCTGAGCCACGCGATTCCGAGCCGCGGCCGCCATAACTGTCTCCCGCTGCTCCCCGCCGGGCACCACCTGACGTACGGCGCTCGCCGGTGCCTGACGTGTCACTGTCAGGGCGATAGCGCGCAGAGCTAGAACCGTAACCGCCAGGCCGTTGGCCTCCCTCGGTCCCTTGGCCGCGCTGACCGCCAACAGGGCTCTGGCCTGACCGGCCCGTAGTGCCACCCGACCGGCCCGTAGTGCCACCCGACCGGCCCGTAGTGCCACCCGACCGGCCCGTGGAGCCACCCGACCGACCGCGTGGAGCCACCCGACCGACCGGTGGAGCCACCCGACCGACCCGTGGAGCCGCCTGACCGACCCGTAGTGCCACCCGACCGGCCCGTGGAGCCGCCTGACCGACCGGAACTCGCGGGCCGCCCCCGGTTCGCTCCCGACCGGTTGCCGCCGGATCCGCCCGCGGGCCGACCCGCCGATGACCCGCGCGAGTTGCCCGCCATCTATCCATCCTCCAACATCAACAGTGGTCGTGACCGCCGCAGGGCAGTCGGCTGGCCTGACAAGCCTTTCCTGGGCAGCAAAACGCGCTGAGGGCCACTACCAGTACAGGTAACGGCCCTCAGCGGGAAAGATGTCCGGCGGCGTCCTACTCTCCCACCCAGTCCCCCGGGCAGTACCATCGGCGCTGAAGGGCTTAACTTCCGGGTTCGGAATGGAGCCGGGTGTTTCCCCTTCGCTATGGCCACCGAAACACTATGGAGATGTAACGAGCGCGCTCAGCTCCGGATCTGCGGGTGCTCCAGGGATTGCCCCCTGGGCCAGCAAAGCGGAACCAGGCGCCCGACCGCATCTCGGGAACCGCACAGTGGACGCGAAACAAGATTTGTGAGTAGAAGCCAAGCCACTCGGCCTATTAGTACCGGTCAGCTCCGCACCTTGCGATGCTTCCACCTCCGGCCTATCAACCCAGTCGTCTAGCTGGGGGCCTTACCAGGTTAACCCTGAGGGAGTCCTAATCTTGAGGCGAGCTTCCCGCTTAGATGCTTTCAGCGGTTATCCCTTCCAAACGTAGCCAACCAGCCGTGCTCCTGGCGGAACAACTGGCACACCAGAGGTTTGTCCGTCCCGGTCCTCTCGTACTAGGGACAGCCCCTCTCAAGACTCCTGCGCGCGCAGCGGATAGGGACCGAACTGTCTCACGACGTTCTAAACCCAGCTCGCGTACCGCTTTAATGGGCGAACAGCCCAACCCTTGGGACCTGCTCCGGCCCCAGGATGCGACGAGCCGACATCGAGGTGCCAAACCATCCCGTCGATATGGACTCTTGGGGAAGATCAGCCTGTTATCCCCGGGGTACCTTTTAGCCGTTTAGCGACGGCGCTTCCACATGCCACCGCCGGATCACTAGTCCCAGCTTTCGCTCCTGTTCGACATGTCTGTCTCACAGTCAAGCACCCTTGTGCACTTGCACTCGACACCTGATTGCCAACCAGGCTGAGGGTACCTTTGGGCGCCTCCGTTACCTTTTAGGAGGCAACCGCCCCAGTTAAACTACCCACCAGACACTGTCCCTGATCCGGATCACGGACCGAGGTTAGACATTCAGAACGACCAGAGTGGTATTTCACCGTTGACTCCACAAGGACTGGCGTCCTTGCTTCACAGTCTCCCACCTATCCTACACAAGACGACCCAAACGCCAATGTCAAGCTGCAGTAAAGGTCCCGGGGTCTTTCCGTCCTGCTGCGCGTAACGAGCATCTTTACTCGTAGTGCAATTTCGCCGGGTCCGTGGTTGAGACAGTGGGAAAGTCGTTACGCCATTCGTGCAGGTCGGAACTTACCCGACAAGGAATTTCGCTACCTTAGGATGGTTATAGTTACCACCGCCGTTTACTGGCGCTTAAGTTCAGAGCTTCGCAGCCGAAGCCACTAACCCCTCCCCTTAACGTTCCAGCACCGGGCAGGCGTCAGTCCGTATACGTCGTCTTGCGACTTTGCACGGACCTGTGTTTTTAGTAAACAGTCGCTTTCCCCTGGTATCTGCGGCCACGTCCAGCTCAGAGAGCAAGTCTCCTCACCAGACACGGCTCCCCTTCTCCCGAAGTTACGGGGACAATTTGCCTAGTTCCTTAACCACGGTTCACCCGATCGCCTTGGTATTCTCTACCTGACCACCTGAGTCGGTTTAGGGTACGGGCCGCTTAACAGCTCGCCGCGAGGCTTTTCTTGGCAGCGTGGGATCACTCACTTCGTCTAACTCGACTCGGCGTCAGGTCTCAGGCTTTATGAGGTGCGGATTTGCCTACACCTCGCCCTACGCCTTTACCCCGGGACATCCAACACCCGGTAGAGCTACCCTCCTGCGTCACCCCTACGGCTTGCCTACTACCGGTCTGGGTCGTCATCGCAACCGACCTCTCCCGAAGGATCCGTCAGCGTTGATGACTTAGCATCGCCAGATTCAGCATGGGCGCTTTTAAGCGGGTACGGGAATATCAACCCGTTGTCCATCGACTACGCCTGTCGGCCTCGCCTTAGGCCCCGACTTACCCTGGGCGGATTAGCCTGCCCCAGGAACCCTTGGTCATTCGGCGGAGGGGTTTCTCACCCCTCTTTCGCTACTCATGCCTGCATTCTCACTCGAGTGGCGTCCACAGCTGGATCACTCCGCTGCTTCTCTCGCCACCCGACGCTCCCCTACCCATCCGCGCACCTGGACCCTAAAGGAGCCAGCGGCCGCCGTCAGGACAGAAGTGGCCGAAACCACAACGGTCAAGACAGCCATCCGCCTTAACCACAAAGGGCCGGGCTATCACGCGAATGTCACAGCTTCGGCGGTGTGCTTGAGCCCCGCTAAATTGTCGGCGCAGAATCACTTGACCAGTGAGCTATTACGCACTCTTTTAAGGGTGGCTGCTTCTAAGCCAACCTCCTGGTTGTCTCTGCAACTCCACATCCTTTCCCACTTAGCACACGCTTAGGGGCCTTAGCTGGTGATCTGGGCTGTT
>CAWEEY010000003.1:0-121841 GCA_963808215.1 uncultured Actinomycetota bacterium | reverse complement strand
GTCCCGGCGCGTGTTGCCCTGGTTACCGGCGCCACTAGCGGCATCGGCCGGGAAGCGGCGCGCAAGCTCGCGGCGGACGGATTCTCCGTCGTAGTACACGGCCGCGATGCCGTCCGCGGAGACGCGGTGGTGCAGCAGATCGCCGAGGCCGGCGGGCGCGCCCGGTTCGTCAGCGCTGACCTGACCGACATGGGCGCGATCGCTCAACTGGCCGAGCAGGCCGGCGAGGTGGACGTGCTGGTGAATAACGCGGGTTTCTCCTGGTTCGGGCCGACGGCCGATCTGGACCCGGCGACTTTCGACGAGATGTTCGCGGCCAACGTGCGATCCGCCTATTACCTGGTGGCCGCGATCGCACCGGCGATGGCCAGGCGTGGCACGGGCAGCATCATCAACGTCGGCAGCATGGCCGGGCAGATCGGCCTGGCCGGAGGAGCGGCCTACAGCGCGACCAAGGCCGCGCTCGCGTCGCTGACTCGTTCCTGGGCGGCGGAGTTCAGCCCGCAGGGAGTGCGGGTGAACACCATCGCCCCCGGGCCCACCTACACCAGTGGCGCGTCGCCGGACCGCATAGCAGCGCTCGGCGACACCACCCTGTTCGCCCGCGCGGCCCAGCCGGCGGAAATCGCCGACGTCATTGCCTTCCTGGCCTCGCCGAAGGCCGGCTACATCACCGGCGCGGTCATCGCCGCCGACGGCGGCCGCACCGCTATCTAAGGAGCCATCTCCGATGAGCGAAAGTCTTGCCGTCTCAGTCTCGACCGCACGGCAGCAGGCCACGTTCCGGCTGAGCGGCCGGCCTGCGCTCTACCTGCTGGCGTCGCTGATCGTGTCGATGCTTGCGGCATCGAGCGCGCCCACGCCGCTGTACGCGACTTACCAGCGGCTCTGGGGTTTCAGCCCGATCACCACCACGGTGGTGTTCGGCGCGTACGCGGTGGCGGTGCTCTGCTCGCTGCTGGTGTTCGGCAGGCTGTCGGATCACGTCGGCCGGCGGCCGGTCCTGCTGGTTGCGCTCGCCGTCCAGGCGATCGCGCTAGTGGCGTTCACGACGGCTGGCGACGTCCCTGAACTGCTGGCCGCCCGGATCATCCAGGGCGTGTCTACTGGTGCGGCGCTCGGCGCGATCGGCGCCGGGCATGCTGGACATCGACCGGCCCCGTGGCGTCCTCGCTAACGCGGTATCGCCCGGAATGGGCACGGGTCTCGGCTCGATCCTCTCCGGGCTGGCAGTGCAGTACCTGCCCGCGCCGACGCGCCTGATCTACCTTGTGCTGCTCGGCGTGATCGTGGTTCAGGCAGGCGGCGTGGCCCTGATGCGCGAGACGGTCACCCGTTCGCGGGGAGCGCTGTCCAGCCTGCTGCCCGAGATTCGGCTGCCGCGGACCGTGCGCGCTCACCTACTGACCGCGGCGCCCGTGCTGTTCGCCGTCTGGGCGCTCGCCGCGCTGTATGGCGCGCTTGGTCCGGCGCTGGTGCAGGCGCTGACCGGTTCGGGTGATCTGGTGCTCGGCGGGCTGAGCCTGACCGTGCTCGCCGCCTTCGCCGTTGGCGCGATCTTCGCGCTGCGCACCGTGGCCGCCCGAGCAGTGATGCTCACCGGCATCGCCGCCCTGGCTGGCGGCGTGGCGGTCACCCTGCTCGCGCTGACGGTTACGTCGGCGGCCGTGTTCTTCGTCGGCACCGCGATCAGCGGCGTGGGTTTCGGCAGCGGGTTCCAGGGCGGCATCCGTACCGTGGTTCCCCGAGTCGCCGCCCATGAGCGGGCCGGGGTGCTGTCCCTGCTCTTCGTCGTCTCCTACCTTGGCTTGGGGGTGCCGGCGGTGGCAGCCGGTTTCCTCGCCGTCCACGGCGCCGGCCTGCTCGGCGCAGCCCGCTACTACGGCGCCGCGCTGATCCTGCTGGCAGTGCTCGCCCTGCTCGCCCTCGTCCGGGCGGAGCGGAAAGAAAGGAAGCGATCATGACTACGTTCTGTCATCGGGCTGAGCATCGACTGCGCCGATCCTGTCGCCCTGGCCCGGTTCTGGTCTGACGTCCTCGGCCGCCCCGTCAACCCGGGCGCGGACGCTGATAACGCGGCGATTGACGCCACCGACCCTGCCAGCGGCCCGCGGCTGGCCTTTCACAAGGTCCCCGAGCCCAAGACGGTCAAGAACCGGCTTCACCTGGATCTGCGCACCGACCAGTTCGAGACGGAGAGCAAGCGCCTGATCGGCCTCGGCGCCGCGCCCATGCGTAACATCGAGAAGCCGACGGCCCGCTGGAC
This sequence comes from uncultured Actinomycetota bacterium, assembly GCA_963808215.1. Lineage (GTDB taxonomy): Bacteria > Actinomycetota > Actinomycetes > Streptosporangiales > Streptosporangiaceae > JAJYUU01. Next base: position 119,575 of record CAWEEY010000003.1, on the reverse strand, counting down.
GACCTTCGCCGATCCCGAAGGCAACGAGTTCGACCTGGTAGCGGCCGTTCCGGTCCAGGATCTGGCCCCAAGCGAGTACGCCCCCAGCCCGAGCGAGCGCGTGCGTGACCAGGTGGCGCGGTACGAGGCCACCGGCGGCGCCGACGGCGGCGAACAAGGCGGGCTGCCGGTGGTCATCCTCACGACAACCGGCGCACGCTCCGGAGCCACTCGCAAGACTCCGATCATGCGGGTGGAACACGACGGCGTCTACGCGGCGATCGCGTCCTACGCCGGCGGCCCGCATAACCCGCAGTGGTACTACAACCTCGTGGCGCGCCCGGAGGCAGAACTCCAGGACGGTACCGAGGTTCACCGCGTGCGGGCCCGCGAGCTGTCCGGGGCCGAGAAGCAGCGGTGGTGGGATATCGCCGACGCGCTCAACCCGAACTACGCGAGGTACCGTGCGAGCTCCGGGCGCGACATCCCGGTGCTCGCCCTCGAGCCAGCCGGGTGACCGCAATACCAGCTGAACGCCCCCGAGACGACCAGGACCGTCTGTGGACCAGCCACGGCGAGCCCGACGCTAAGGGTTGAGTCCAGAGAAGGTGATGTCATGGCTGTGAATTCCGCGGCCAAGCCATCGGCGCGCGAGCGACTGCTAGCCGCCGCCAATGAGCTCTTCTACACCGAAGGCGTGCACACAGTCGGGATCGACCGTGTCATCGAGCAGGCAGGGGTCGCAAAGGCATCCCTGTACAACACCTTCGGCAGCAAGGACGAGCTCGTCGGCGCATACCTCGAGAGCCGGCACGCGAACACCGCCGGGCGCATCACCCGTGCGCTAGGCCGATACCGCACCCCGCGCGACCGGCTCCTCGGCGTGTTCGACGCCCAGGGGGAACTGTTCGCCGAGCCCGGGTTCCGCGGCTGCGCATTCGTCAGCGCCAGCTCAGAGTCGCCAAGTGAGGCGGTGGAGAAGGCGGCCGCCGACTACCGCGGCTGGGTGCGGGGCCTGTTCACTGACCTGGCGCGAGAAGCCGGAGTCCCGGACCCCGAGGGCCTGGCGCGTCAGCTCCACCTGCTCTACGACGGTGCCAGCCTGTCCGCCCGCATGGACCACGACCAGTCCGCCGCCACGGCGGCGCGCACCGCCGCTACGGTGCTCCTCGACGCCGCACTCGGCACGACCGCTAGTCAGGTGTAGACCCGGCTGTTTGGCGACCGATCAGCGGGCGGCCTGAAGCTATGATCGGCGAAACGAGGAGTATTAGGTTCATGTCTTCAGCGACGTCGCCGGTAACCGGAGACCGTCTGGCCGCGACCGATGACCGGCGCTGGCTGATCCTGATCGTGGTCGCCATCGCTCAGCTGATGGTGGTCCTCGATTCCACGATCGTGAACATTGCGCTGCCGTCGGCACAGCGCGCGCTGGGGTTTCCGAACAGCGACCGGCAGTGGGTGGTGACGGCGTATGCACTGGCCTTCGGCAGCCTGCTGCTGGTGGGCGGCCGCCTCGGGGACATGTTCAGCCGCGAGCGGGTGTTCATCACCGGCCTGATCGGATTCGCCGTCGCCTCGGCCATCGGCGGCGCCTCCGTCTCGTTCACGATGCTGGTAGCAGCCCGGGCCCTGCAGGGCGCCTTCGGCGCCGTCCTCGCGCCCTCTGCGCTGGGCACGCTGGTCAGCACCTTCCGTGAACCACGGGAGCGGGGCAGGGCCTTTGGCGTGTTCGGCTCGGTCGCCGCCGGCGGCGGTGCCGTCGGCCTGATCCTCGGCGGGGTGCTCACCCAGTACCTGTCGTGGCGCTGGACCCTGTATGTCAACCTGGTGTTCGCTGCGATCGCGGTGGCCGGCGCGCTGGCCTGGATCCGTCCTAGCCGCCCGGACATCAGGCCGCGGATGGACTGGCCAGGCACCGTGCTGGCGTGCACCGGCCTGTTCCTGATCGTTTTCGGCTTCTCCCGTGCCGGAACCGCCGGGTGGACGTCCCCGGAGACGATCGGCTCTCTGGCCGCTGGCGTGGTGCTGCTCGCCGGGTTCGTTGTCGCCGAGCGGCGGTCTAGTCACCCGTTGCTGCCGCTGCGGGTGATCCTCGACCGGACCAGGGGCGGTTCCTACGTCGCGGTCTTCATATCGGGTGTCGCGATCTTCGCCACGTTCCTGTTCCTCACGTACTACTTGCAAGTGATCAAGAGAGAAAGCCCCCTGGCCACGGGGTTGCTGTTCCTGCCGATGATTGCCTGCATCCTGATCAGCTCTAACCTCTCCAGCATCGTGGGCCTGGCCCGGCTAGGGCCGCGGGTCCTGATCGCGACCGGCATGCTGCTGGGCGCCGGCGGGATGGCGTACCTGACCCAGGTGACGGTGACCTCCAGCTACGCCAGCGCCGTGCTGCCCGCCTTGCTGATCCTGGGCCTGGGCTTCGGCATGATCTTCGCGCCGGCCATCAACACCGCTACCTACGGTGTCGCCCGCCGCGACTCCGGCGTCGCCTCTGCCCTGGTCAACACGATGCAGCAGGTTGGCGGCTCGATCGGGACGTCGGCTCTCAGCACTATCGCGCTCAGTACGGCAGCAAGCTACCTGATCACGCACCACACCAGCCCGCTTGCACCAGCGATCGCGGCCACCCACGGCTACACCATTGCTTTCAGCGTGTCCGGAGCGCTGCTCGGGCTCGGATTCATCCTCGCGATCGTGCTGCTCCCGTCTAAGCGTCGGCTTACACAGCTCAGAACCGTCGCCCCCGCGCTCGCCCCGGCTGCAGCCGCTGCTGCCCCGGCGCCATCGCCTGACGCCCCCGCCCCGCAGCCGGCGTTCGAGGCGATTCCCGTGGCCCTGTGCAGTTGCTCGCCGGTTGTGAACCCAGTTCTCGGCTCGGCGGCCACGCCGGTCCGCTAGCGCCGACAGCCGGTCAGGATTTTAGACCGATGCCCAGAATGCACGCCTGCGCAAGTAAACGGGGGTTATCCTCCGTCGGTGAGTACTATTACGCCGCCCGCGACGGATCTGCGTCTTGTCGTGGGCTACGACGGATCACCTCCGGCTACCCGAGCGCTCAACGCCGCGGTCAACCTGCTCCAGGGCCGGACCGGCCGGATCGAGGTGGTGTATGTGGCTCACATGCCAAGCATGGCCGCACTCTCGCCCGGCGCCGTGATCGAACTGGAGACAGATTTCGATGATGTCGAGCAGGAGCTCCGGACTATGGCCGCTGAGCAACTGCGCGGCCGCGAACAGAGCTGGGGCTTCCAGCGACGCCAGGGCCTGATCGCAGAAGAATTGATCGCGGCCGCCAAAGACCTAGGCGCTGCGCACCCGCACGCCACCATGGTCATTGTCGTCGGCAGTTCGTCTCTCATCACGCACCGTGTCGTCGGCTCGGTAGCCGTGAGCCTCGCCCGCCACTCCCCAGTACCCCTCGTAGTCGTGCCCTAGAACTCGCGACGCGCCGTTTGGATGGAGCCCTGACGGGGATGCCCCTGCATCATCAGATCAAAGTCGGGGGAACATCAATGGGAAAAGAAGCACGCATCGGGCTACTTCTAGCAAGCTGCTGCTGCCTGCTTGCCGTCATGGTCGACTGGGTCGTGGAGGAGCTGAAGTAGCTAAGGCGTGGCAGCATGGGAGGCGCTGATCACGGTGCCGGTGCTCTCCCATTGACCCGGTCACCCGAGGTCGCCCGCCAGCTGGCTGTCCGCCGGTTCACTTAACCCGCTGCGGCCAATTGGCCGCCCATCGTGGTCATCGGCGCTCGATCACGTCACCTGAACCAGGGGGCTGCACTCGTGCTAGCTGGCTCCAGGTCAGTCCAGACTGAACAGCCTGAACGGGTGGAACGGCCGTTGCGGTCGGCTTCGCTAGGTGGCATCCCGGCCCGGCAACGCGTGCTCGGTGCCCAGGGCCACAAGACGGTGCGCAGGCTGCTTGAGGCCGGGCTGGCTGAGATGGCCGAGCGGGGCTTCCAGGCATTTCGCGTCGCCGACGTGGTACGTCGTGCGCAGACCTCGCACGGCACCTTCTACAAGTACTTCTCGAACCGGGAGGACTTGTTCAGGGCGCTGATGCGGGACACATTGCATGACATCCACATCATTACCGCCGACTTCCCGGTCGTGACTGATGACGAGGCAGGACGGGCGGCCCTGCGCGAGTGGGTAAACAGGTTCGCCGACGTATATGCGGCGCACGCCGAAGTAATCAGGGTTCTCAGTCAGGTAGATAGCGCCAGCGCAGCGGTCTCGGGCGACGGCCTCCGGGCGCTGTTCGGCCTGGGGAAGCGATTGCCTCAGGAATGACCGCGGCTGGCCGGGAGGCCAAGCAGCGCGACGGCCAGGACTCCCGAGCACAGCATGCCGAACTCACCGCGCTCGCGTGCGTGATGATGCTCGAGCGGGTGAATTACCTGATCAACATCGGAGTCGGGCTGCCTGGAGACGAGATGACTGAGCGGCTCTCCGAGGTTATCTACGCCGCGTTCCACGGAGCCCAGCCGACCGGCCCCTACGAACGCGGCGGCTCAGGAGCCTGCGCCATGGCTACTCGTCAAGAGGGGCGTTCGGCCGTGCCGCAGTTGGATCTGACAGGAGTCACCCGTCCGCGCCTGGGCATACCTCCGATACATCTTCCGCAACCTTGACACCGACGACGCTTACGGCCGGTGAGAGGGCGCGATATCGGCGCTAGCCGTGGCAGGAATCACCAGAACCGCTCTGGTCCATGCTTCGGACGCGGCCGACTGTATCCGCCAGCGCGGGCCTGCTTGCTGCGGGCCTGCGCCCGCGTATCGAAGAGGGTGGCACCGGGAGTGCTTACGGGGGTTACGGGATGCAGGACGCAGTGCTCCTGTCCGGGTCGCTGGGCCTGGGACACGAGATGATGATGCGTAGCTGCGCCAGCCTGCTGGAGCGATCGGGGTGGCGTACCCGCAGTCTTGACAGCATGGCGCTGCTCGGCCCGCGGGGCGGGGCGGTGGGCGAGCGGCTGTTCGGCCGCCTTGTCGCTGTTCCCGGTATCTACGACGGGCTGCATTTTGCGCACCTTCGCACCGGGAGCAGGCTGGCGGACTTCATGGATGCAGCGAGCCGCCGCCAGGCTGGTGCCGGTCCTTGCGGCGGACCTGGACCGACGGCCCGCCGATCTCATCCTCAGCGTCTTCGCCACCGGGGCATCGGCGGCCGCCAAGCTCAAGGTCCGGGCGCCGGGTCGGCGCACCGTGGTGTTGTGCACCGACGTGACGCTGCACCGGATCTGGGTCTGCGAAGGCACTGACCTGTTCCTTGTTACGTCACCTGCCGCAGCGGCTTCGGTCCGCCGTTTCCTTCCCCACGCCGCAGTATCGGTCGTCCCGCCGCCGGTCGCGCCGCCTTTTACGCCGCCCCGTCGCAGCAGGAGGCCAGGCTGGCGCTGGGGATTCCGCCTGGCGACCCGTGCGTGCTAGTGATCGACAGCGGCTGGGGGTTCGGCCCGCTGGTGCAGAGCGTCGCCGCGCTGGCCGACGCTGGCGTGCACGTGCTTGCCGTAGCCGGGCGTCAGCGCGCGGTCGAGCGGCGGCTGCGAGCGCTGGCCCGCACGTTGCCGCGAGGTCAGGCCGTTCGGCTTCACCGACAGGGTGCCCGAGCTGATGGCGGCTGCCGATGTGGTCCTTGCCCTGCCGGGCGCCATACCTGCAGCGAGGCTCGCGTCGTCGGCCGCCGCCTGCTGCTGCTCGACGTCATGCCCGGGCACGGGCGGGACAACCTGCAGCACGAACTGGAGATGGGCGCCGCCGACGTCTGCGGTCCGTCCTCTGCCGGGGTGACTGCCAGCGCGCATGGCAGCTGCTCGACAAGACATCCCGGCCGGTGTCGCCGTCCGGCCTGGCGCCTCGCTGGGAGCCCGCCTTCGTGGCCGCTTTTCGCCAGGTCGGCCTGGAGTTGAGCCCGGACCCGCAGCCAGACGACCCGGTCCCGGTCGCTGCCCACTCTGGCGGCCGCGACCCGGAGAACCACACCTACGGATGACAGGAGGCACGGACAGTATGCGAACACTCTTCCTGAATCCCCCATCCTACGAAGGGTTCGACGGCGGTGCTGGCGCGCGTTACCAGGCCAAGCGCGAGATCCGCTCGTTCTGGTACCCGACGTGGCTGGCCCAGCCCGCCGCGATCGTGCCTGACAGCCTGCTGGTCGACGCACCCCCGGCTGGCCTCGACTGTCGCCGACGTAGCCCCTCTGGGCCGCCAGCATGACCTGGCTGTCCTGCACACCAGCTCGCCCACTTTCGACGGCGATGTCAAGGTAGCCGAAGCCCTCAAGGACAGCGAACCCAGACCTGCTGGTCGGGTTCGTCGGGCCCAAAGTGGCCGTCGAGCCCGAGTCCTCGTTGCGGGCCTCGGCCGCCATCGACTTCGTGGCGAGGGAGGAGTTCGACTTCACGATCGCGGAAGTCGCCGAGGACCGTCCGCTGGCCGCCATTGACGGCATCAGCTACCGCACCAAGCAGCGGCGAGGTGGTGCACAACGCCGACCGCCAGATGGTTACGGACATGGACACCCTGCCGTTCGTGGTGCCGGTGTACAAGCGGGACCTGCGACCTGAGGACTATTTCATCGGCTACCTGCGCCACCCGTACCTGTCGCTGTACACCGGCCGAGGGTGCCGGTCCAGGTGCACGTTCTGCCTCTGGCCCCAGACCGTTGGCGGGCACCGGTACCGGACCCGCAGCGTGGCCAATGTGCTAACCGAGGCCGCCCTCGGCGCTCCAGCTGTTCCCGCAGGTGAAGGAGCTGTTCTTCGACGACGACACGTTCACCGACGACCGCCCGCGAGCGGAGGCCATCGCCCGCGGCCTAGCCCGGCTGGGCATCACCTGGTCGTGCAACGCCAAAGCCAACGTGCCGCGCGAGACCCTGCGGGTGCTGGCCGAGAACGGGCTGCGGCTGCTGCTGGTCGGCTATGAATCCGGCAATCAGCAGGTCCTGAACAACGTGAAGAAGGGCCTGCGGGTCGACCGCGCACGCCAGTTTGCCAGCGACTGCCGGGACCTGGGCATTACCGTGCACGGGACGTTCATCCTCGGCCTGCCCGGCGAGACCCAGGAGACCATCCAGGAGACGATCCGCTTCGCCAGAGAGGTCAATCCGCACACAATCCAGGTCTCGGTAGCGGCTCCCTATCCAGGAACCGAGCTCTACCAGCGCGCGAAGGAGAATAACTGGCTGCCTGACGACAGCAGCGGCGCGCTGGTCAGCGAGGCGGGCACCCAGCTGGCGGCGCTGTCCTACCCGCATCTCCGGCATACCGAGATCCTCGACTCGGTCGACACCTTCTACAAGCGGTTCTACTTCCGGGCAGGGAAACTCGCCGAGATGTCGGCCGAGATGGTCCGCCAGCCGAGCATGGCGGGCCGGAGGCTGCGGGAGGGTGCCGAGTTCGTTCGCTTCCTGGGCCGGCGCGGCCGAGCGCCCGCGTCACAGTGACCGGCAGCCAGTGCCCGGCATCATCCGCTGTTACCCGCTCCAGCCTGGGGTGGCCGGTCGGGAGGGGAGCGTAGGTCGTGCGAGTGCTGCTTGTGCATCCCAGCGCCCTGATGTACTCCGAGATCTTCTTGCGGCTCGAGCCGCTTGGCCTGGAGCGGGTGGCGTCGGCAGTGCTCGCCGACGGCCATGACGTCCGGCTGGTCGACCTTCAGGTCTACGAGCAGGGAGAGCTCCGGCGCGCAGCTGGCCGAGTTCCGGCCCGACGCCGTCGGCTTCAGCCTCAACTACCTGGCCAATGTTCCCGAGGTCGTGGGCCTGGCCAAGTGGATCAAGGTTGTGCTCCCGGATTGCGTTGTCTTCGTCGGCGGCCACAGCGTCTCGTTCGTTGCCGAGCAAGTCCTCGGCCACGCCGACGGAGCCATTGACGTGGTGCTCAAGGGCGAAGGGGAGACGGGCGCTCCGGCCCTTCTGGCCGCGCTGCCGGACCGGGCACTGGCGGAAGTACCAGGAGCCGTCACCGCCGACGGGATCGGGCGCCCGCCGAAGATGCTGCACAGCCTGGATGACCATCTTCCGGCCCGGCATCTCGGCGGCCGCCGCCGCAAGTACTTCATCGGGGTGATGGACCCTGCCGCGTCGATCGAGTTCACCCGCGGGTGCCCGTGGGACTGCTCGTTCTGCAGCGCCTGGACGTTCTACGGGCGCAGTTACCGCCGCCTGTCACCGGAAGCGGCGGTCGAGGACATGACCCGCATTCAGGAACCGGGCGTGTTCATCGTCGATGACGTGGCGTTCATCAAGGCGGAGCAGGGTGACGAGATCGCGCGGCAGACTCGAGAACCGCCGCATCCGGAAGAACTACTACCTAGAGACCCGCTGTGATGTGCTGATCCGCAACGAGGAGGTGTTCCGCCGCTGGAAGCGGCTGGGGCTCAACTACATGTTCCTCGGCCTCGAGGCTCTAGATGAGGAGGGCCTCACCGCGTTCCGCAAGCGGACCACGCCGTCAGTCAACAACAAGGCTCTTGAAGTGGCCAGATCCATCGGGCTGTCCGTGGCGATCAACATCATCGCCGACCCAGACTGGGATGAAGCGCACTTTGCCTTCGTTCGGCAGTGGGCGATGAGCGTCCCGGAGATCGTCAACATCACCGTCCAGACGCCCTACCCTGGCACCGAGACGTGGCTCACCGAGTCGCGGCGCCTGACGACCCTCGACTACCGCCTCTTTGACGTGCAGCACGCCGTGCTCCCGACCCGGCTGCCGCTGCACCGCTTCTACTCCGAGCTGGTCAAGACCCAGGCGGTCCTGGCTCGCAAGCACCTCGGCGCTGCGGCGCTCGCCAAGACCACCGGCATCGTCGCCCGGCAACTGCTGCGCGGGCAGACCAACTTCGCCAAGATGATCTGGAAGTTCGACAAGGTCTACAACGCCGACCGGCAGTACTCCGAGCATCTGCAGCCGGTCGAGTACCAGCTCCCGCCACCAGCGGAGCACCCCGTGACGATGCCCGACCCGAGACGAGCTTTATGTCCATCACCCGCTGCGACGGAGGTCGTGACCGATGGCAGGAGCTCGCCAGGCTGGCCGGATGCGTACCGGTGGCAGCGGTCAGCGCACGGGCCGGGGGACCTGGCCGGGCTGAGGGCAGTCATTACCGGCGGATCAAGCGGCATCGGGGCGGCTACGGCCAGGGCCTTCGCCGCCCGCGGCAGCCAGGTTGCGATCGCAGGGCGCAACCTACCCGCACTCAAGCGAGTGGCCGCTGATCACGAACGGAGTGTGCCTGCCGGGCGACTTGAGTGAGCCCGGATGCGCCCAGCGGACGATCGACGCGGCCGTCCGCGCCCTTGGCGGGCTGGACGTGTTGGTGTCCAATGCCGGGATCGGATGGGCGGGCCCGTTCGCTTCGATGAGCGAGCCGGATATCGACTCGCTGCTCGACGTCAACCTGCGGGCCGCCGCTCATCTCGCCCGCGCAGCGATACCGCACCTGCGGCCCGGTCGCGGCCGTCTGCTCTTCGTCGGATCCGTCGCCGGACTAGTCGGAGTGCCGGGCGAGGCGTGGTACTCGGCCACCAAGGCAGGCCTGGGCTGCCTGGCGGATGCCCTTCGCGCGGAACTGCGGCCTGCCGGTGTCGGAGTGACGCTGGTCAGCCCAGGTGTCGTCGATACCGCCTACTTCGAGCGGCGTAACGAGCCGTACCAGCGACGGCATCCGAAGCTGATGAGTGCGGAGGCCGCAGCAGATGCCATCGTCGATGCTGTCTGCCGCGGCCGTGACGACGTCGTCGTGCCGCCGTGGCTGTCGCTCCCAGCGCGGGTGAAAGCCAGCTTCCCGCGCCTGTACCGTCTGCTGGCCGCGCGCCTCGCCTGACTGCTGAGGCCGGTCAGCGGAGAAATGGATCGGGACGGGCAACGGCTCGCCGAGAAGGACCGGGCGCGCTACTCGGTGAACGAGCCCATCTGGAGGACGGCGTCCGCACCTCGTCACTTGTCGCGGTCACGCCCTGCCGGGTAGCTGCCGTCGATGCAGGCCAGCTGGAGCGCTCCGCCCGATACGTACCGTTCTCAGGGTGCACCGGGCTATGGCGGGCCGCCCGCCCGCCTGGCTATCGATTCGCCTAGCATTCTCGCCATGAGGTTCGGGCCGCGAACGCTGGCCGCTGCGCTGCTAGCGACTGCTGGGCTGGCCGCGGGCTGCAGCCAGGAGGCACCCTCGACGCCTACCGGGGCAGCGCTCACAATCCGAGCGACGAATCCGGCCAGCTCCTCGCCATCGGTATCTGCCGAACCGGCACCGTCGGCCTCAGCCTGGCCGCTGATACTGCCGGTACCGGTGGCCAAACCCGGGCTGCACCAGACAGGCAAACGGCCGACCGCGAACGGCCCGGAGTTCCACGCCGAGATGACAGACCTGTGGGCGGCGGTGGTCAGTGGCCGACCGGAGCTTGCCCTACCAGCCTTCTTCCCGCTTGTCGCCTATGAGCAGGTGAAGGCCATCGCAGACCCGGCAGCTGACTGGCGGAACCGCCTCGTCGCTGAGTTCGACCTGGACGTCGCTGCTGCGCACGATCTGCTCGGGCGCCACGCTAGGCATGCCGCCTTGCTCCGCGTGATCGTGCCGGAGGCGCAGGCGAGCTGGATCGACGCTGGCGTGTGCTACAACGGCGTCGGTTACTGGCACGTTGCCGGAGCGCGACTCGTCTACCGGGTGGGCGGCCAGGAGCGGTCCATCGGGATCGCGTCGCTTATCTCCTGGCGCGGCCGCTGGTACGTCGTGCATTTCGGGGCAGTGCTCCGCGCAACCTCCGGTGGCGTGGTCGACCAGCCGGCCCAGGGCCCCGGCACGCCAGGGCCGCCTGGTGGCTGCTGAACACTGGTCGCCGGCTGGGTTCACCCTTCTCGGGTGGCATCGATTCACCCCTCTCGGGTGATAACAGGTCCGTTCGCTCAGCACAGAATGTGGACCGGCCCGTTTGGGATCGGGGTGGCTGCCGTATCGGCCGGGTTTGCCCAGGCCCGCGTGGGAGGTTGCCGTGACGGAGGCATCGTCAGCCATGACACGGCGTGCTGCCCGGTCGATGATCCTTCCGCTGGCGCTCGCCCAGTTCGTCGCCAGCTATGCGGCCACCAACATGAACACGGCCATCAGCGCGATCGCCAAAGACCTCGGCACCAACGTGATCGGCGTGCAAACGGCTATCACCTTGTTCACCCTCACGATGGCCTCGCTGATGATTCCCGGCAGCAAGCTGACCGACATCTGGGGCCGCAAGCGATGCTTTATCGCTGGCCTCTCCCTCTACGGGCTAGGGGCCCTGCTGGCACTACTCGCGACGGGCCTAGGACTGCTGATCGTCGGTTACTCCCTCCTGGAGGGGGTCGGCTCGGCACTCATGATCCCGCCCATCTACATCCTGGTCACCGTGACGTTCCCCGACGTCAAATCACGCGCGCGATACTTTGGCATCGTCAGCGGGGCGGCGGGCCTGGGAGCCGCCGCGGGTCCGCTGATCGGCGGCGTGGTGACGAGCACAATCAGCTGGCGCGCATCATTCGGCCTGCAAGTCCTGATCGTGGCCTGGATCATCCTTCTCGCCCGCAAGATTAAGGACCCGGCAAGGCCGGGCGCCGCGCCGCGCTTCGATCTAGCCGGAGCGGTTTTGTCGGCGGCGGGACTGTTCTTCATCGTTCTCGGGTTTCTGCAATCCAGGACATATGGGTTTTTCGTGTCGCGGACAGCCTTCACTATCGGGACCACCGTGGTGATCCCCAAGGGCGGGGTATCTCCGGTGTGGCTCTATATCGCCATCGGAGCGCTGTTCCTACTGTGGTTCTTCCTGCACGTCCGGGCCCGCGAGAAGAAGGGCAAGGATGTGCTCCTGGCTACCCGGCTGTTCCGCAACCGGATATCCAATCTCGGGCTGGGAACGCAGTTCTTTCAATGGCTGACCCTGCAGGGAACCTTCTTCGTCGTGTCGGTCTACCTTCAGGAAGTCTGGCATTACTCCGCCATTCAGACCGGCCTGATGCTCACCCCTACCACCATCGCGATCCTGGCCGCCTCTGCCTGTGCCCCGCGGCTAGCCAGACGTCGCCGGCAACGGTCACTTGTCATTGCAGGTTTCCTACTGACCACTGTCGGCATGCTGCTCCTGCTGGCACTGGTCGGGCGGCACTCGAGCATCTTCAGCTGGATACCGGGCGAGGTGTTCTTGGGGATCGGCACCGGGATCATGCTGACCTCGTCTGTGAACATCGTCCAGTCGAGCTTCCCCGATGCCGATCAGGGCGACATCTCCGGCCTGTCTCGAAGTGTCTCCAACCTGGGATCATCTTTCGGCACAGCCATGGTGGGCTCGGTCCTGGTCGCCTACACAGTTTCCCGCAGGGCATCCGTTCGCGGTCGCGCTGATCATGCTGACGGTCATCACGCTGCTCGGCCTCGTCACTGCGGTCTTGGTGCCCCGCCGGTCGGCCCAGTCAGCCGCATCCGCCGGTCCGGAGGCAAGCGACGGCACTCTGGGCGGCAGTACCGCGTCGCGCGACGCGGCGTCGCCAGCTGCGCCTGACGACTGTGCACCCGGGCTGACCGCCGGTGATCGCCATCGACAGCGCCCTTGATGCAGCCCGGTAGAGAACTGGGGTGGCCCAGACGTATGAGTCGCTCGCTGCCGGGAAGACCGACGATTGGAGGAGTCTCTACTCGCTCTCGGGAGCCAGCCTCCTGGTTAGTAGCCCTCACGGGCACCCGAAGACGCCTCTCGCCTTTGACCGCATGACTGCGGCTCACCGCCCGCCGACGCTGCGTACTGTTCGCTCCCGGTACTAGAGACCATCAGCTGGGGGACACATGAGCACCGGAGAGGGTGGACCCGACGAGTCGCAAAGACGTCACAAATGGGGCACTGCAGAAGGCTGGTTCGTGGATTGAGGCCCATGTCCCCCCGGCGTGGCGGCGTCCGCGACGGTTGCTACTCGCGGGTGCCCTGCTGGCCGTCATCGCACTAGTCATTGCCACCTGGCCTGCGGACCACAAAGCGCCCGCCGCCAGGCACGACGGTCTTTCCGGTCGGCAATCAGGTGGTGCTGCGGTTCGTTCACTCGGCGGGGAGCGTGCATGTGAGTGCCGGGCCGGCAGGCCAGCTCAGCATCACGGAGCACCGGAACGGCATCACCAGTGCTATTCACACTAATTATCGGCAACAGGGAGATGTCATTACCGTGACCGTCTCCGTCGAGAACGGCCTCTATACAGCCACTTGGGTGGACTTCAACGTGGCGGTGCCACAAGACGAAAGCGCGAACGTCGCAGTCGCGGCGGGGACGCTCGACGCATCAGGACTTAGTGGCAATTTCGCGCTTCACGACAGCAACGGATCAATCTGGGCGACGAATATGAGCGGCGCCATCGCAATGCAGACGGCGAGTGGCTCCATCAACACCGCCGCGTCAACGGGCAGGTCAGCGCCAGCACGGGCAACGGAACTATCACGACGGTCGAGACGCGCCTGAGCGGGCACTCGCTTGTGCAGGCGCAGGGCGGCACGATCAACTTCCACGGCAGCCTGGACCCCGGTTGTCACGCCATCTTCAGAAACACCAACGGGGCAACCGGCGTCACGCTGCCGAGGGGCTCGTCGGTTCTGGTGGATGCACGAACTCCCCTTGGCTCGATCAACTCCCAGTTCCCAACTGTGCACGTGGTCTCTAATTCGGACGGACGCGTCGCCGATGGGCGCGTCGGGCGGGGCGCGTCGGGCCGCCTGAGCATCCAGACCAAGGGCGGCACGATCGCTCTCAACCACGGGAGCTGAGCAGAAGCACCGGGGTCGTAGCTATTCACCAAGCGTCAGCGGCGTGATGTGACGTGTGCCGGGCGTTGCCTGTTATCCGGCGCGGTTCGAGTCCGGGTGGTTTCCAGGTGTGGCCGTTCGCAGCCGCGGCCATGGATCGAGGCCGTGAGTCCTGGGTGAGGAGGGCAGGGCGCCCGCTGGTCAAGCCGGTGATCCTCGGCCATCGGACGCTTCATCGCGAAGCCACCGGTCGAACCATGCACGCGTGCGCCGGAGCAGGTCGAGCTGGTGATTGCGCTCCGCGAACCCGTGTCCCTCACGCGGGTAGATGACGAGTTCGTGCTCGGCCCCGTACCAGCTGAGCGCACGGTGGAAGTAGATCGCCTGGCTGACCGGCACGTTGGTGTCGTCCTCGCCGTGCACGATCAGCACCGGGGTGCGGATCTTCGACGCAAACGAGATCGGGCTCACTTGGTCGTGCGGGTGCGGGCCGCTGCCCTCCCAGCCGCAACTGCCGCTGAGCTCAGCTTCTAGAGTTCCCCCTTCGCCGGTCGCGACGAGCATCCCCCAGTCACTGATCCCGGCGGCCATCATGGCGGCCTTGAACCGGTCGGTCTGCCCGATCGCCCAGGCGGCCATGAACCCGCCATGGCTGGCACCGCCGATTCCAAGCCGGTCCGGGTCCGCGACCCCCTCGGCAATCAGCAGGTCGATCCCGCTGATGATGTCGCTCCATTCGCTGCCGCCGACCGAGCGCGCGACTGTCGCCGCGAAATCACGGCCATGACCCACCCCGCCCCGCGGGTTAGGCAGGAACACGGCGTATCCCGCGGTCGCGAGCCACTGTCCCGTAGGATGCGGGGCCAGCATGAACTCGTCGGCGTACCGGTCATCAGGGCCGCCGTGCACCAATGTGATGAGCGGGAACGGGCCGTCCGCGCGGTTGCGGCCGGGCGGCAAGACGAGCAGGCCGTCGAGGCCGAGGCCGTCCGATGCCCGATAGGACAGGCGTTCTTGACTTCCCCATCGGATCGCGCGCAGGGCAGGCCGGGTGTCACTGAGCCGGATGAGCGGCCCGCCGGGCGGTCCGGCATGGACGTTCACCGGCTCATAGGAGGTGCTGGCCAGCGCCGCGATCACCTCGCCGGAACGACACGCGGAGAGCGAGTCGGCCAGGCCGTCCCGGGCGGACACGCACCCGAACCGCAGCAGGTCAGGGTCGAGCCGGAAGATCGCGGTGTCGAGCCCGTCCGCGAACAGGGCCAGCGGCGGGCCGTCCGCGACCTGCGCCAGCTCCGTCGGGCAGACAGCCATGCCCGCGGTCAGGTCACGATGCACAGCGGCAGCCGCGGAGACGGCGACATCGTAGACGGCGTCGCCGCCGAACGGCTCTGGCATTGCCAGGTAGGCCAGGTGCCAGCAGCCGTCGGCCTGCCACCAGACCGGCGACCGCGCCTCGGTCCCGATCCGGCCCAGATCACGGGCCGTCCCTGTCTCCAGATCGACCACATGCAACTCGCTGGTGGTCACGCCCGGATCATTCTCCGGACCCGCCCAGCTGATCGCCGCCAGCGCACCCCCGTCCGGCCGCGCCGCGAGCTCCACGACGTGGCGGTTGCCGAGGCCGTCCACCGTACGCAGCTCGCCTGTGGCCAGGTCAAGCACCCGCAGCCTGCCGCAGCGCAGCTGCTGTCCCCAGACGAACGCGTCGTCGCGCTCGGCGCGCCGGCGCTTGTCCTCCTCGGTTGGCTCGTCCGTGGCCACCACGGCGACGAGCCGGGCATCCGCAAGCGGCCAGGCATCAGAGATCTCGCCGCGCCAGTCCGTCAGGACCTCGGCCTCCCCGCCACCGACCCGGACCCGGTACAGCTGACGGGAGCCGGTGCGATCTGACAAGAAAAACACCGACGCCGAATCCGGCGCCCAGCGCGGATCAGAATCTGCCGCCGTACCCGCGGTCAGCTTCCACGGCGGTGAGCTACCGTCAGCAGCGGCCAGCCAGATCGCGCAAAGACAACGCTCTCCCCCGCGGCCGACCGGAGCGACGACATACGCAACCCAGCACCCATCTGGCGAGACCGCGGGCTGCGACGGCACGGCGCCGTCCACCACCAGCTCCGCGGCTAGCTCCGGTGCGTCTTCACTCATGCAACGCGCCTTTCCGGCAAACATCTGCACATTCCGTAGCAGAGAGCCTGCCACAGCGGCCTTCTAGCCGGGGAGGCGTCCTCCTCGCAGGTTAGGCTGCGCCAGGCGCACCCACCCGGCACGGGCGCGCCGCGATGGCCGGGGGTGCTGCAGGTCTGCAGGTCAATGTCGGGTCGGCCGCCAGGCGCGAAGACTTTTGGTTCGCGCGGCGCCGAGCGTTATCCACCACATCCGCATGCCTGCGAGCACGTTATCCACAGCAGTGGCCGCCGCGCAGGCGGCACGAGCTATACCCCCGGCATTGTCGTGAGCGGAGGTGGTCACGATGAGTCCCGACGACGAGCGCCGAGCGCGGGCCATGCTCAGCTTCCTGGCGCAGCCGGGCGACCCGGTGCTCGGCGCTGCGCTGAGGTCGAGCACGGGAGCGGAGATCCTTGCTGCCATCACCGGCACCGATGCCGATGGCCAGGCGTCTGGCCAGTCAGCCTCCCAGTCCGCCGCTGTCCCAGGCGATCTGCCGATGGCGGGACAGGCTCGGCGTTGCTGCCCACTGTGGCCAGGCTGGCGGCCTGGCAGGACAGCGGGCTGCGGCTGATCATGCCGGGCGACGCCGAATGGCCGACGCAGTTGGATGACCTCGGCGATGCGCGGCCGCTACTGCTGTGGGCTCGTGGCTCCGCCGACCTGAGGCTCACCTGCGTCAACTCGGTATCGATGGTCGGCTCCAGGGCGGCGACCGGCTACGGCAACCACGTGGCCATCGAGATGGCCGCAGCCTTGAGCTGAGCACGGGCATCGGAGTGGTGTCTGGCGGCGCCTTCGGGATCGATGCCAGCTCGCACCGCGGTGCGCTGGCCGCTGACGGCGCGACTGTCGCCGTGCTGGCGGGCGGGCTCGAGTTCGGCTACCCGCGCAGCCACTCCGAGCTATTCCTGGCCATCGCGGCTCAGGGCGTCCTGGTCAGCGAGTGCCCGCCGGACCGCGGACCGACCCGGCCGGGATTCCTGATCCGGAACCGGATCATTGCCGCGCTGAGCCGGGGCACCGTGGTTGTCGAGGCAGCTCTGCGCAGTGGCGCCCTCAACTCGGCGCGGCACGCGCGGGAGCTGTGCAGGCAGGTGATGGCGGTTCCGGGGCCGGTCACCTCTGAGCAGTCCGCAGGCTGTCACGAGCTGATCCGCGACTATGGCGCGATGTGCGTTACCTGCGCGGGCGACGTCCTCGGACATACCGCGGCTGGCAGGTGACGAGGTCTGCAGACGTCCTGAGCTCCGGCGGCCCGAGAAGCGGGCCGGCGACCCCGCGGGACAAGCTTGATCCAGTGGCGCTTGCGGTGCTCGAGGAGGTGCCCGTCCGGGGCGGCCGTGGTCCGGCCAGCATCGCCGTGCGGGCGGGTGTCGATCTTGATACCGCGCTGGGGTGCCTGGGCGCCCTGGCCGGCGACGGGTTCGTCGAGCGGTGTGGCCTAGGCTGGCGGGCGAGAAGCCTCAGATCTTCGTAGTCTTGGCAATGATCCTGCCCGAAATCGGGCAGGATTGTTGCGAAAGCGCGGCCCTGGACCTCCACTATGGACTGCGTGCCCGCACAGCCGCCGCATCGCGAACTTGTCGAGTACCTGATCCGTACCTGCCCGCTCAGCCCGGCCGAGGCCGGACGCGTGGTGGCGGATGTGCTCGGGTACTTTTCCGAACCGCCGGACGAGTACGTCCGGCGCCGGCACCGCGAGCTCAAGGCACGCGGCGTTACCAATGACGTCGCATTCCAGCAGATCGCGGCGGAGATTCCGCAGCGGCGGTACGCGCCGCCGGAGTTCTCGCTGCGTCAGCTGCGCAGGATTGTCTACGGATGAGGAGCACGCTAAACTTTGTGCGGAATTGTCGCTTATATCGGTAACCGGGACAGCGTTCCGATCCTGCTGGAGGGGCTGGCCAGGCTCGAGTACCGGGGCTATGACTCGGCCGGGATCGCGGTCGTCAGCCGCGGCGGCGAGCTGCGTCTGCGCAAGGCGAAGGGCAGGGTCGCCGAGCTCAGCGCCGATGTGCCGGCCAGGCTCAAGGGCAGCCCCGGCATCGGGCACACCCGCTGGGCCACCCACGGCGAGCCGAGCGACGAGAACGCGCACCCGCACGTGTACGGGCCGATCGCGATCGTGCACAACGGGATCATCGAGAACGCGGAGGAACTGCGGGCCGGGCTGATCGCAGCCGGGGCGACGTTCTCGTCCCAGACCGACAGCGAGATCTTCGCTCACCTGATCGCCGCTTACGGCGCGGCGCCAGGCTGGTGACGGCGCAGAGCCGCGTGACCTGGAGGAGGCAGTCCGGCTCGCGCTGAAGTCGGTCGTGGGCACCTACGGCCTCGCTGTGCTTGATGCCCGCAGCCCCGACCGGATCGTGGTAGCCCGCAACGGCAGCCCGGTCCTGCTCGGCATCGGCGACAAGGAGATGTTCGCCGCATCAGATGTCGCGCGCGCTTGTCCGCTACACCCGCCAGGTTGTCCATCTGGACGACGGCGAGATTGCCACGTTGCGGGCCGACGGATTCCGGACGACCACGCTTGATGCCCGGCGTACCACGAAGCAGCCGGCCGTGGTCGAGACCGATGCCGCCAGCTACGACGCCGACGGGCACGCGCACTTCATGCACAAGGAGATCCACGAGCAGCCCGGCGTCATCGAGCGCGTCCTGCGCGGGCGGCTGGATGACAGGTTCAACACCGCGCACCTCGGCGGACTCAACCTGGACCCGCGGGACGCCCGCGCGATCAGGCGGGTGAAAATCCTCGGCTGCGGCTCGGCTTACTACTCCGGCGTCCTCGGCGCCCAGCTGATCGAGGAGCTTGCCAGGGTTCCCGCGGACGCCGAGCCGGCCTTCGAATTCCGGTACCGCAGCCCGGTGATCGAGGAAGGCACCCTTGTACATCGGGGTGAGCCAGTCCGGTGAGACCTACGACACCCTGGCCGCGGTGCAGGAGGTCAAGCGGAAGGGCGGGCAGGTCCTAGGCGTCGTCAACACCGTCGGCAGCACCATCGCGCGGGAGGTCGACGGCGGCGTCTACCTGCACGCGGGCCCTGAGATCAGCGTTACCTCGACCAAGACCTTCACTGCGACCGCGACCGTGTTCGCGCTGCTGGCACTGCACCTGGCACGCATCCATGACCTGTCGCCCGCCGACGGCCGGCGGATCAGCGCCGGGCTGCGCAAGCTGCCCGGCCAGATCGCGGAGATCCTGGCGATGGAAGAGGAGATCTCCAGCCTGGCAAAGGACCTGGCCCAGTATCCCGGCATGTTCTTCGTCGGCCGGGTCCGCGGCTGGCCGGTCGCCAGGGAGGGAGCGCAAAAGCTGAAGGAAATCTCCTACCTGCACGCCGAGGCTTATCCGGCAAGCGAGCTCAAGCACGGCCCGCTGGCGCTGGTCGGGCCTGGGCTGCCCACGGTAGCGATCGTCCCCGACGACGAACTGCTTGAGAAGAACCTGGGCACGCTCGGCGAGATCAAGGCGCGGCGCGGCCGGGTGCTGCTCGTCGGCCACTCAGCGCCGGATGGCGAGCTGGCCGACAACGTTCTGGCCATACCGAAGAACGAGCCCGAGCTTGATCCGATCCTGCTGTCCGTGCCGCTGCAGCTGCTGGCCTACCACGCGGCGGTCGCGCTGGGCAATGACGTAGACCGGCCGCGGAACCTCGCCAAGAGCGTGACGGTGGAGTAATCCCGCTGGCCGGTAGCGGCACGGCGCAGGCCGCGCGGCTCACAGATGCCGCAGACTGGCTGCATGGACTCCGAGGCTGGCCAGGCTCGCGGGCAGTCGTCAGCACCCTTGGAGACGGCGATTGCGGCCTTCGGCCGGCACCTGAGCGCCGAGCGCGGATTGTCGCCGCACACCGTCCGGGCGTATCTCGGCGACATCTGCGCGCTGCTGGGCTACGCCGCCGAGGACCAGCTGCACCGAGCTAGGCGACTTGGACATTGCCGTGCTTCGCGGCTGGCTCGGCGCTCAGCACCGGGCGGGCCAGGCGCGGTCGACCATCGCCAGAAGGGCGGCCTCGGCTCGGGCATTCACTGCGTTCGCGCACCGCTCTGGCTGGCTATCCAGCGATCCCGGCGCGCAGCTCGCATCGCCTAAGGTGCACCGGCACCTTCCGCAGGTCCTGGGGCAGCAGCAGATGAGGGCTGTGCTGGCGGCGGATGACGTTGGCCGGGCTGCTCGCGCGAAGCGCCGGCTGACATGCTTGCGGCGGCCATCGACCAGCGGGACGCCGCGATCATGGAGCTGCTGTACGCCACTGGCATCCGGGTCAGCGAGCTGTCCGGGCTCGACATCGGTGACCTCGACAACGCCAGGCGGACCGTCAGGGTGGTGGGCAAGGGCAGCAAAGAGCGGGTGGTCCCCGTCGGGATTCCGGCGCTCCGTTCGGTGCAGGACTGGCTGGACCGCGGTCGGCCAGCTGTCGTAGCGGCCCAGCAAGCCCGCTCCCGGCGGGCTCCGGGCGCCCAGCCAGGGGACACCCGGCCATCGGATGGCAGCACCGGAAGCGGCAGCGGGCTGCACGGCCTGGCGCTCTTCCTTGGCGCCCAGGGCGGACGGATTGATCCGCGTACCGTCCGGCGGGTCGTCCATGCCCGGATAGCCGCTGCCGGGCCGGTCCCCGATACCGGACCGCACGGCCTGCGGCACACAGCCGCCACCCATCTGCTCGAAGGCGGCGCCGACCTGCGCAGCGTCCAGGAGATCCTCGGGCACGCATCACTCGCCACCACGCAGATCTACACCCATGTCAGTATCGACAGGCTGATATCGGTGTATCACCAGGCGCACCCGCGGGCCTAAGCCTCCGCATAGGTCCCCCCACCGGGCTTGACTTGCCGGACCGGCCGGCCTGGGCGGGGCATGTAGACTTGCACCACGGCCTGCCTTCCGGCCGCGCAGCATGCGCGGTCCCGGCGGCCTAATTCGCGCGCCTGCTTGCTGCGCGGCACGCCTTGCGAGGACCACCAGGTTCCCGCATCCGGCTCCGCGCAGGACGCCCTTCACCGGTCCGCGGGAGGACAATCCCGCGGCGAAGAGCGTACGGGCGCCAGGACACCGAACCGGACGGCGCCCGCCTAACACGGCAGGGTGCCAAGAACAGGAAGGGGACACCGGCATGGCTCCGGTCGTCACCATGCGCCAGCTGCTGGAGAGCGGCGTTCATTTCGGGCACCAGACCAGGCGCTGGAACCCGAAGATGAAGCGCTTCATCTTCACCGAGCGCAACGGCATCTACATCATCGACCTCCAGCAGTCGCTGGAGTTCATCGACCGCGCTTACGACTTCATCCGCGAGACGGTCGCCCACGGCGGCTCGGTGCTCTACGTAGGCACTAAGAAGCAGGCCCAGGAGGCTATCGCCGAGCAGGCCCGCCGGGTGGGAATGCCTTTCGTCAACCAGCGCTGGCTGGGCGGCATGCTGACCAACTTCGGCACCGTCTACAAGCGGCTGCAGCGGCTGAAGGAGCTCGAGGAGATGAACTTCGACGACGTCGCGGGCTCCAACCTGACCAAGAAGGAGCTGCTCCAGCTCCGCCGTGAGCGGGACAAGCTTGAGCGCTCTCTGGGCGGGATCAGGGACATGGCCAGAGTGCCGAGCGCGCTGTGGGTGGTCGACACCAAGAAGGAGCACATCGCCGTCAGCGAGGCCCGCAAGCTGGGCATCCCGGTGATCGCGATCCTCGACACCAACTGCGACCCGGACGAGGTGCAGTACCCGATCCCCGGCAACGACGACGCGATCCGCAGCGTGGCGCTGCTCACCAGGGTGATCGCGGACGCGGTCGCCGACGGGCTGATCGCGCGGGCGGGCGCGGCTGTGACCGACGACAAGCCAGCTGCCGAGGGTGCAGACGGCGTGCTCGGTGCGGCCGAGCCGCTGGCCGAGTGGGAGCGGGAGCTGCTGGAAGGCAAGGCGGACGAGACCGCCGCAACCGCAGGTGCCAACGGTTCGTCGACCGCCACGGCCGCCACAGCCGACCACGACCGCCACGACGGCCACGGCCGTTGCGGAAGCGCCGGCGCCCGCGAGCGACACTGCTGCTGAAGCCGATGCGGCTGAGGTCGCCCAGGCTGCCGCCGAGGCCAGGGAGGCCGGGGAAGCCGCCAGCGGAGGCCGCGGAAGCTGCAGCCGGGGAGGCCGCAGCGGAGGCGGGGGAGGCCGGGGAAGCCGAAGCCGAGGCTGGCGATGGCGAGAAGCCGACGGTCTGATCGCGCGGCCACGCTTCGCGGCGCCCTAGCCGGGCTGGTTGCCCTGCCTGGGCGTGCTGCCCTGGCCGGGCTCGCTGCCCTGGCCGGCTCGTAGCTGGAGAATGACGACACCGGCCGCCGGTACTACGACAACGAAAGATGGGGACATGGCGAACTACACCGCCGCCGATGTGAAGAGGCTGCGCGAGCAGACCGGCGCCGGCATGCTCGACTGCAAGAACGCGCTCGTCGAGGCCGACGGCGACTTCGACGCCGCGATCGAGGCGCTGCGCATCAAGGGCGCCAAGGCGGTCAACAAGCGCGCCGAGCGGACCGCCGCCCAGGGCCTGGTCACGGCCCAGCTGGACGGCACTAGCACCGGTGTGCTGCTTGAGCTGAACTGCGAGACTGACTTCGTCGCCAAGACCGACAAGTTCCAGGAGGTCGCGGCAGACATCGCTGCGGCCGCGCTCAAGGCCGGCGCCGCCGACCGGCTGGCGGTCCTCAGCCTCGAGGTTCGGCCAGGCCAGACCGCCCAGGCGCTGATCGAGGAGGCCGGGGCGTCACTCCAGGAGAAGCTGGAGCTCGGCCGGTTTGCTCGGTTCGATGGCGGCTTCGTGACCAGCTACCTGCACAAGTCGGACCCGAGCCTGCCGCCGACGCTGGGCGTGCTGGTCCAGCTGGACGACGCAGGCGCCGAGGTCGGCCAGGACATCGCGCATCAGATCGCGGCCATGCGCCCGCAGTACGTGACCCGCGAGCAGGTGCCGGACGACCTGATCGCCAGCGAGCGGCGCATCGCCGAGCAGGTCACCCGCGAGGAGGGCAAGCCGGAGCAGGCGATCCCGAAGATCGTCGAGGGCCGGCTGAACGCGTTCCTCAAGGACGTTGTCCTCATCGAGCAGGCCTCGGTGCGCGACCAGAAGAAGTCGGTCAAGCAGCTGCTTGCCGAGCACGGAGCCAGCGTGAAGGGATTCGCCAGGTTCCAGATCGGCCAGGCAGGTTGACGCTGACGGAGGGCGGTACTGCGGTGGCAGGAAGCCTGGCAGGTGGCCCGGAGACGCGGGCCTGGGAGACGCGGGCCTCGGAGACGCAGGCCTCGGAGACGCAGGCCGCTGAGCCTGCCACGACACCCTCCTCGCGGCCGAGCTGGCGGCGGGTCGTGCTCAAGCTGTCCGGCGAGGCATTCGCCGGCGGCGAGCCGCTCGGTATCTCCCCGGATGTGGTCATCCATCTTGCGCGGGAGATCACGGCCGCCGCCAGGGAGGGCTTCCAGATCGCCGTCGTGGTCGGCGGGGGCAACATGTTCCGCGGTGCCGCGCTGTCTGAGCGCGGCATCGACCGGGCCCGCGCCGATTACATGGGCATGCTCGGCACCGTGATCAACTGCCTGGCCCTGCAGGATGTGCTGGAGAAGCTAGGCGTCGAAACCCGCGTCCAGACGGCCATCACCATGGGCCAGGTGGCCGAGCCCTACATACCGAGGCGCGCGATCCGGCACCTGGAGAAGGGGCGGGTCGTGATCTTCGGTGCGGGGCTCGGGGCGCCGTTCTTCTCCACCGATACCTGCGCGGCCCAGCGCGCGCTGGAGATCGGCGCCGAGGCGGTGCTCAAGGGCACCAAGGTGGACGGTGTCTATGACGCCGACCCGCAGGAAGAATGCCGACGCCGTGCTGTTCCACCACCTGGACTACACCGAGGTGCTCCGGCGCGAGCTGCGCGTCATGGACGCAACCGCGGTCAGCCTGTGCATGGACAATGACCTGCCGATCGTGGTGTTCGACCTGATGGGGGAGGGCAACGTCGTCCGGGCGGTCCGGGGTGAGCGGATCGGTACCCTTGTCAGCCGGTCGCCGCGTTGATGCCGCTTTCTTAGCCGCGCCGCGCCGGCCGGGCGCACCATGGAGATCGCACCATGGACATACTTGGGAGATGCCACAGACGCGCCTGACTGGCCGCCGACCAAGGGACAGGAGCCGAAGTGATTGACGAAAGTCTCCTCGAGGCCGAGGAGAAGATGGAGAAGGCCGTCGCGGTCGCCAAGGACGACTTCACCGGCATCCGGACCGGCCGCGCTCATCCGTGCCATGTTCAACAAGATCACCGCGGAGTATTACGGAACCCAGACGCCGGTCAACCAGCTAGCGTCCTTCCACATGCCCGAGCCGCGGATGGTGATCGTGCAGCCCTACGACAAGGGCTCGATGGCGGCCATCGAGAAGGCGATCAGGAACTCTGATCTCGGCGTCAACCCCTCCAATGACGGCATGATCATCCGTGTGGTCTTTCCCGAGCTGTCCGAGGAGCGCCGCCGGGAGTTCATCAAGGTCGCCCGGAACAAGGCCGAGGACAGCCGGGTCTCAATCCGCAACATCCGCAGGCACGCCAAGGACGCGATCGACAAACTAGTCAAGAACGGCGAGGCCGGGGAGGACGAAGGCAGGCGGGCAGAGCGGGAACTTGACGATTTGACGCACACCTACACCGCGCAGGTTGACGAGCTGCTGAAGCACAAGGAAGCCGAGCTTCTCGAGGTTTAGCTTGCGCGTAGAAAAGGAAACCCAGGCAGATCCCGAAGACGCAGGTCTCGGGACCGTTCCCGGCGGCGGCTCCCCGGCTGCCGGACCGGACAGGCAGTCGGCTGCTGGTCAGCAGCACGACCTGCCAGAGACGGAGAAGGCGCCTGAAGTGACTGAACGCAAGTCGAGCAGGACCGGCCGGAACCTGCCCGCTGCGATCGGCGTCGGTCTCGGAATGGGCGGCCTGGTAGTGCTGACCCTGTTCACGGTGAAGGCCACGTTCCTGCTCTACGTCGGCATCATCGTCGCAGCCGCACTCTGGGAGCTCAGCGGGGCGCTGCGGTCGCGCGACATTCACCTGCCGCTCGTCCCCGATCGTGGCCGGCGGTATCGCGATGGTCACGCTGGCCTACTGGACGCAGGCCAAGTGGGCGCTGGGCGCTCTCGCAGTGACCGCGATCGGCGTGCTCGCCTGGCGGCTGCCAGGCGGGGCGGCCGGCTACGTCCGGGACGTGACCGCAGGTATCTTCACGCTCATCTACCTGCCGCTGGCGGCCGTTTTCGTTGCCCTGATGCTGGTTGACCCGGATGGTTCACGCCGCTCCTTCCTCTTCGTCGTGCTCACAGTCTGCAGCGACACTGGCGGCTACCTGGCCGGGATCCTGATCGGCAAGCACACGATGGTGCCTGCCATCAGCCCGAAGAAGACCTGGGAAGGCCTCGGCGGCTCCGCCGTCTTCTGCCTAGCCGCCGGGGCGTTCCTGATGCCTGAGCCTGGTCGGCGGCCACCTGTGGCAGGGCCTGCTGCTGGGCGCTGCCGCCGTCGCCGCGAGCACGCTCGGCGACCTCGTGGAGTCCATGATCAAGCGGGACCTGGAGATCAAGGACATGGGCCACCTGCTGCCCGGTCACGGCGGCGTGATGGAACGGCTCGACTCGCTCCTGGTGATGGCCCCGGTGGTCTGGCTGCTGCTCGCCGTCTTCGTGCCGAACGGTCACGCAACCTAGATTTTTGCCGGGAACGGGGTAGTTACCCGCCAGTCTTGCCCGCCAGGTGATTCCGCTCCGGCGCCGATCGGGAGACAATAGAGGCCGGGCAGTATCGAAGCCGGGAGGTGATCTGGTGGCGAATCCGGTGCCCAATTGCCCGGTACCGCGCCGCGGCACGCACCTGACGGCCGCGATCGACGATGACTGGTGCGGCGGCTCAGCGCCCGACCCGGGCTGGTGCGGAGGCGTCAGCCGGCCACGGGAGTGGTGCGACAGCGTGCCGGCCGTTCCTGGCGGCCCCGCGGACGCGGTGTCCCTGCTCGCGCACGTTCTCGGCCTGCGCCGCCGGCCGCGCTCATGACCGGCGGCTGAGACCCGGGCTACCTCGTTCCCGGAAGATTCTCAGGAACCGTAGACCCAGCTACGGCGCTGCGCGGCTAGCTGAGTTATCAGGCTGGCCGAATTCCTTTCCCTAGCCAGGCGGCGCTCGCGCTCGTTGATCGGCACGATCCACAGCCAGCGAACCGGCTCGTTGCTGGAGCGGAAGCCGTCCAGCCGCGGTGCCTCGGGGCCCGGCAGCCGGGACGGATCGTCCAGCAGCAGGACGGCCTCGTTCCCGCCGCCCAGCGGGAACGTGGCGGGCTCGTGATACCAGGGAATGCTGTGCCCGGAGCCGAGCCAGGTCACCTCGCGCCAGGGGAACTGGGCCAGCCACAGGAAGATGCGCGCTGCTGCCGCGCTCGGCATCGTCGTCGCTAGCGCGAGCTCGACCCTGGCCCGGCCGGCCGCGCCCTCGCCCGTCTGCTCGACCACGGGCATCCGCTGGGCGCTCATGCCGACTGTGGACAGGACCGTGTAGGGCCGCCTTGGCCCGGCCGGGCGCTCCGACACTCCGACCGCGCGGGGTCTTGCCGCCGCTGACGTCCCAGTAACCGCCGCCAGGGCCGAGCCTGGCCAGCAGGTGACCGAGCAGCGCCTGCTGGAACAAGGCCCACGAGCCCGCGCTGGCCCGCCACCGCCAGAACTGGGCGGACTGCGAGATCCGCTGGCTCATGCCCTCCATCGCATCGTCGAGTGACCAGCCGAACGGCGTCTGGCCGATGACGTCGCGGCTGTAGCCGGGCATGCCCGTGGTCAGATCCGCCCAGCCGGGTATCACGGCCAGCGGCTCGCCCCGTTCCAGGATGGCGACGCCGTCGCCTTCTTCGAGCCAGACCGCTGTCAGCGAGGCGGCCTCGATCGGAGGCCGACCGCCCGGATGCTTGGTGTGGTCGGCCGGCATCTCCGGGGCGGCGCCGGAACGAATCTTGGCGACATCGACGGTTTCTGGCGCCGGTTTGTGGTTGGCGATCCAGGTGGCCGCGATCGCGCCGGATTTGTCATGCAGATAGGCGGACGTGGTCGCGCCGTCGTATTCCACGATGACGCGACGGCTGCCGTACGGGCTGACGCTGTCTAGCAACACAACCGGCTGCCCCGCGCTGCGGGGCACGCTCGCGCCGCCGGCGACCCCGGCGGACCTAGCGGATATTCTGGAGTCCTGCCCGGACCCTCTGCGCAACGTCGGCACATCCGAAATCTACCGACTTCCTGCAGGTCGTTAGGCGGATGCGCAGAGATTGATCACTGCATCACAAGGTGCGGGGCGCAAGTGGCTGAGAGTTAGACCGGAGGTGAGCGCTCGGTGGCCCAGGCGATTGAGCTGCTGCCGATCGGGCTGGCCCAGGCCGAGGATCTGGAGCAAGGCCGGCCGGACCAGGAAAGGCGGCCGTCAGGCCGCGGGACGGGGCCGCCGGGCCCGGCCGCCGCGGCATCTGGCTGACCTCGACCCGGCCGGGCGGCGCGCGGCGGTAGCGGAACTCGGCCAGCCCGGTTACCGCGCTGACCAGCTGTCCCGGCACTACTTCGGGCGGCTGACCGACGACCCGGCTGACATGACCGACCTTCCGGCTGGTGTGCGGGCCGAACTGGCCGGAGCCCTGCTGCCGCCGCTGCTCACCGCGCAGCGCGAGCTTGAATGCGACGGTGGCACGACCCGCAAGACGCTGTGGCGGGCGTTCGACGGGGCGTTCGTCGAGTCGGTGCTGATGCGCTATCCGGACCGGGTGACGATGTGCGTCTCGTCACAGGCGGGCTGCGGCATGGCCTGCCCGTTCTGCGCGACCGGTCAGGCCGGCCTGACCAGGAACCTGTCGGCGGCCGAGATCGTCACCCAGGTGTTCGCCGGCGCGCGGGCGATGGCGGCTGGCGCCGTGCCGGGCGGGCCGGGCCGGGTGTCGAACGTGGTGTTCATGGGCATGGGCGAGCCGCTGGCGAACTACCCCAGCGTGCTGGCCGCGGTGCGGCGCATCACCGAGCCTGCTCCGGCTGGGCTGGGCATCTCGCAGCGTTCGGTCACCGTGTCGACGGTCGGGCTCGTGCCGGCGATCAGGAAGCTGGCCGACGAGGAACTGTCGGTCCGGCTCGCGGTGTCGCTGCACGCGCCCGATGATGAGCTGCGGGACGATCTCGTCCCGGTGAACCGGCGGTGGAAGGTCGCCGAGGTCCTGGACGCGGCCTTCGGCTACGCCGCGGCGACCGGCAGGCGGGTATCGATCGAGTACGCGATGATCCGCGATATCAACGACCAGGCCTGGCGGGCTGACCTGCTGGCCAGCCTGCTGGCCGGGCGGCTCGCGCACGTGAACCTGATCCCGCTTAACCCGACGCCCGGATCGAAGTGGACCGCCTCTGATCCGGAGGTGGCCGCCGAGTTCTTCGACCGGCTCGCCTCGGGCGGCATTCCGGTGACCGTCAGGGACACCAGGGGAACGCAGATCGATGGCGCGTGCGGGCAGCTCGCCGCCGCCACGAGCCCGGCCTGACGCGACGAGCCGGGGGTTGAGGCAGCGAGCCTGGCTTGAGGCAGCGAGCCCGGCCTGACGCGCGACCTTCCCGGCTGACCGGCGCGAGTGTACGTTTACCGCCATGTCCTTCAGACATGAGCTCGGCAAGCGCCGCCGCGCGCTGGTCGCAGGCGCCATTCAGGGTGCCTGGCGGCGCATGCAGCAGGCGGGCACCGTGACTGCCGAGTCCGCGGCCGGCCGCCGGTTCGCGGCTTTCGGGGCCGGCTCGCTGATGGCCTTCCCGACCGGCTCGGTCTACGGCGAGCGCTGGATCGAGATCGGCGACCAGTGCATGATCGCCGAGTTGGTCACGCTGTGCGCGGGCATGGCGCCCGGGCCACGATCTCGGCCCCGTTCCGGTTCTCCAGGTCGGCGACCGGTGCGTGATCGGCCGCGGCAGCCATATCGTCGCCCACCACTCGATCGAGATCGGCGACGACGTCTTCACCGGACCGTACGTCTATATCACCGACCAGAACCACAGCTACGCCGACATCGACGTGCCCGTCGGCAGGCAATGGCCGGTCAACAGCAGCGTTCGGATCGGGGCAGGCACCTGGCTCGGCACCGGCGCGGTCATCCTGCCCGGCTCGGTGATCGGCAAGAACGTCGTGGTGGCCGCCGGCGCCGTCGTCCGCGGCAAAGTGCCCGACTACGCGGTCGTGGGCGGAGTTCCGGCCAGGATCCTTCGCGAGTATGTGGCCGGCGCCGGCTGGGCGGCACCCGCTGGCTGACTCGCTCACGCCGCGAATGCGGGCCGGCTGGGTGATACGTTTGCGCTGTTAGGTCGCCATTGTCGCGCCATTCTTGACGCGGCCGGACACGCAGGTTCAGGAAGGGCGCACAATTGTGACTACGCACGGCGCTTCGGCAGCACAGCAGCACGGCAATGCCCAGAACGGAACTGCCGAGCCATCGTCCTTCGACACCTCAGTCGCCCATCCCGCCAGGGTTTATGACTATCTGCTCGGCGGCAAGGATAACTACGAGGCCGACAGAGAAGCCGCCGATGGACTCGTCGCGATCAGCCCGAATGTGCTGCCGTCCGTCCGGGCCAACCGGGCGTTCCTCCGCCGCGCAGTGCAGTACCTGACGGCCGAGGCGGGGATCCGGCAGTTCCTCGACATCGGGACGGGCCTGCCGACCGCCGAGAACACCCACCAGGTGGCTCAGGGGATCGCTCCGGAGAGCCGGGTCGTGTACGTGGATAACGACCCGATCGTGCTCGCTCACGCCCGAGCACTGCTGACCAGCGCGCCGGAGGGCAGTACCGCATATATCGATGCCGACTTGCGGCACACCGACGCGATCTTGCGGGAGGCAGCCGAAACACTGGACTTCGGCAAGCCAATCGCGGTCATGCTGCTGTGCATCATGCAGTACGTGCCGGATTCGGCCGGCCCGCACCAGATGGTCTCGACGCTGATGGAGGCTGTATCGCCAGGAAGCTACCTGACCATGTCGGACACCACCAGGGACATCGAGACCGAGCAGATGATCGCCGGTGCCGCACAGTACAACGCGCGGCTGGGTCCGAACATGTTCACGCCGCGGACGCGCGCGGAGTTCCAGGCATTCTTCGACGGCATGGAACTCGTCGAGCCGGGCCTGGTACCGCTGCCGCAGTGGCGTGCCCTGGCCGATCCGAGGCAGGTCATACCTATGTACGCCGCGATGGGACGGAAGCCGTAAAACAGGCCGTGCCAGTCTGCCGCCAGGCCGCTGCCGGTCTGCTGCAAGCAGATTGACTGGCGGCTGACCGCCTGGCCGCGCAAGGGTGATGGCATGCGTGAGTTCCGGTTCTCCTTCAACTTCTTCGGCATCACCACCCGGCAGGCTTTCGTCGACGAATGCCGCGAGGCCGAGCAGTACGGCTACGACACGGTCTTCTGTGCTGACCACCTCGGCGTCCCGGCGCCGTTCCCGCTGCTGGTCGCGGCAGCGGAGGCGACGCAACGGCTGCGGATCGGCACCCTGGTGCTCAACGTGCCGTTCTGGAATCCGGCGCTGCTCGCCAGGGACGTCGCGACCACCGACATCCTGACCGACGGCAGGCTCGAGCTAGGCCTCGGTTCCGGTCACATGAAATGGGAGTTCGACGCGGCCGGCATCGACTGGCTTGGTCCGGCCGCCAGGGCGGACAAGCTGCGCGAGATGATCAGCGAGCTGCAGCGGTACTTCACCACCGAGTTCGAGCGGCTGCGGGCCGGCCGGGCGGGCCCCAAGCCGGTGCAGCGTTCCGGGTTCGGCGGGTTCGGGCCGCCGCTGCTGGTCGGCGGGACGGGCGACGCGGTCCTCCGGATAGCGGCGGAGCACGCGCAGATCGTCGGCGTCGCCGGCCTGTACCAGGTAAAGGGCCAGCCGCCGGGGACCTTCCGGCTGGCGACCGCAGCGGACGTGGATGAGCGCGTCAAGTTCGCCCGGGCGTGCGCGGGCAGCAGGGCAGCTGACATCGAGTGGCACCTGCTGGTGCAGGCCGTGATCGTGACTGAGGACCGGCAGGGCTGCGGCCGAGGAGCTGGCGGCCGAGCACCGGGACGCCCTGAGCAGCCGGCCAGCGACGAGAGGGCGGTGCTGACTGCCGAGGAGACGCTTGAGACGCCGTACATGCTGATCGGCACGGTGGACGAGATCGCGGATCAGCTGCAGCGCAGCCGCGCCCGCTGGGGTTTCTCCTACGTGACTGTGCACGAGCCCTACATGCGGACGTTCGCCCCGGTCATCGAGCGGCTTCGCGGTCGGTAACGGGAGCCGCGCGGCCGGTTGCAGCGCGCGCGTCGGGCGAGCCGCCGAACTGCGGGACGAACCTCTCGCCGCGCAGGGCGCGGCCGACCAGGTCGACGGCCCGCGCGGTCGCGACCAGCCGGCGGCCCTCGGTCTGATACGCCGCCAGCACGGCGGCCAGGCCGCCGGGCGGCAGGTCCTTGCCGAGCTCAGCGCGGGCGCTGCGGTATCCCTGCCGGGCGCCCTCGATGCACGCAGCCAGGTGATGCCGGGCCAGCGTCGCCAGCGCTACGGGGTGGCGCACCAGCACGCCGTGCAGCCGGTAGTCCGGCGGGACTACGTCGAGCAGCCAGTTCACCGCCGTCTGCTCGAAGCCAGGGCTCCCTGGCGGGTGCACGCCGTCGGGCCACCCGGTGGGTACGAATGCCGCTGCCACGCTCGCAGCTTACCGCGACTCGAACAAACTATCTATATTGTTACCCTGCCACTCGCCGCGCTCATCGGCGTGCGCTCGTCCGGGCGCTGCCCATCATCCGGCCAGGACCGACTAGAATTGTAGGCAAGCCGTGATCCCGGCACTTCCCACAGTTACCGGAGCCTCTCCGCCATGCCTGCCAGCCCTGTTTTCGTCAGCCCGGCACTTGCCACTCGCGACGACCTGCGCAACGTCGCGATCGTGGCCCACGTCGACCACGGTAAGACGACGCTGGTCGATGCCATGCTGTGGCAGTCCGGCGCGTTCCGGGCAGGCGCCCAGGTGGCCGACCGAGTCATGGATTCCGGCGACCTGGAGCGCGAGAAGGGCATCACGATCCTGGCTAAGAACACTGCGGTGCTCCACGGCGGGATGACGATCAACATCATCGACACCCCAGGCCACGCCGACTTCGGCGGTGAGGTGGAGCGGGGCCTGGCCATGGTCGACGGCGTCCTCCTGCTCGTCGACGCCAGCGAGGGTCCGCTGCCGCAGACCAGGTTCGTGCTCCGCAAGACCCTTGAGGCCAAGCTGCCGGTCATCGTCGTGATCAACAAGGTGGACCGGCCGGATGCCCGGATCGCCGAGGTGGTGGACGCCTGCTACGAGCTCTTCCTCGACCTGGACGCGACCGAGGACCAGATCGACTTCCCGATCGTCTACGCCTCGGCCCGAGCCGGCCGGGCTTCGCTGAACCGCCCCGAGGACGGCTCGCTGCCTGACTCGCCTGACCTGGAACCGCTGTTCGGCGTGCTGCGGGAGACGGTACCGGCCCCGACATACGACCCGGCGGCTCCGCTTCGCGCGCATGTCGCCAACCTGGATGCGTCGTCATACCTGGGCCGGATCGCGCTGTGCAGGGTGTTCAGCGGCGAGATCCGCAAGGGCCAGCAGGTGGCCTGGTGCCGCCGGAACGGCTCGGTTGAGCGGGTCAAGGTCACCGAGCTGTTCAGGACTGAGGCGCTGGACCGGGTGCCGGCCCAGTCCGCGGGACCCGGCGACATCATCGCGGTGGCCGGCATCGCCGACATCATGATCGGCGAGACGCTGGCTGACCCGGACGACCCGCGGCCGCTGCCGCTGATCACGGTGGACGAGCCGGCCATCTCGATGACGATCGGCGTCAACACCTCTCCGCTCGTCGGCCGGTCCAAGGGCTCGAAGGTCACCGCGCGGATGGTGAAGGACCGGCTCGACCGGGAGCTGATCGGCAATGTTTCCATCTTCGTGCAGCCGACCGAGCGCCCGGACACCTGGGAGGTTCAGGGCCGGGGTGAGCTGGCGCTCGCCGTCCTGGTCGAGATCATGAAGCGCGAGGGCTATGAGCTCACAGTCGGCCGGCCCAACGTGGTCACGCGTGAGATCGACGGCAAGCTGTACGAGCCGGTCGAGCGGCTGACTGTCGACTGCCCGGAAGAGTACCTGGGTACCGTCACCTCGCTGCTGGCGGTCCGCAAGGGCCGGATGGACAACATGTCTAACCACGGCACCGGCTGGGTCCGGCTGGACTTCACCGTGCCCGCCCGTGGCCTGATCGGATTCCGCACCCAGTTCCTGACCGAGACCCGCGGCACCGGCATCGCGCATCACGTGTTCGAGGGCTTCGAGCCTTGGTTTGGCGACATGCGGGCGCGGCCGTCTGGCTCGCTGGTGGCAGACCGTAGCGGTGCGGCTACGGCATACGCCATGTTCGCGCTCCAGGAGCGCGGCAGCCTGTTCATCGAGCCCGGCACCGAGGTGTACGAGGGCATGATCGTCGGCGAGAACTCGCGCTCAGACGACATGGATGTCAACATCGCCAAGGAGAAGAAGCTCACCAACATCCGCCAGTCCGCTGGCGAGGAACTGGAGCGGCTGATCCCGCCTCGCCTGCTCAGCCTCGAGCAGGCCCTGGAGTTCTGCGCCGACGACGAGTGCGTGGAAGTGACTCCGGCTGCGGTGCGGATGCGCAAGACGATCCTCGATGCCAAGGAACGCGGCCGTCAGCGCGCACGGCGGTCCCGCGGGGAATAGGGCGAAAGCCCGCCGCGTACCTGCGGAAACTAGCGCCCTTAGCTGAGACCTGCGCAACACGCTGGTTCGTTATGTGTCCAAGTACTCCTGCGGCCAATTAGTCTCGCCTCATGCTGATTGACCAGAGCGCGCTGGCGGATCCGGTTGTGCGACTGCTAGCCCGCAGGACCAAGTACGTGGAAGACGAGATCCTCGGGCTGCCCGGCCTTGTCGAGCCCGGCAGTGTCTGCATCGATGTGGGCGCAGCCGCCGGCCTGTACACCCTGGCGCTGTCCCGGCTTGTCGGTGCGACCGGCGAGGTACACAGCATCGAGCCGCTGCCCTTCGCGCACCCGGTCTGGAGCCGCGTGCTCGGGACCAGGTCGAGCGCGAACGTCCGTCGGCACTCACTGGCGCTGGGCCGGGAGCCCGGCAGCGGCGTCATGAGCGTTCCGTCTGGCCGGTTCGTGAGGGTAACTGGCCGGTCGTTCCTGGACTGGAAGACCAACGGACTCGGCTCGAACGCCGAATTCGCTCGGCATACGCGACTCGACGTAGAGGTCGACACGCTCGACGGCTTGTGCCGCCGCGCCGGAATGAAGCGCCTCGACTTCATCAAGATCGACGTCGAAGGAGCCGAGCTGCAGGTCCTGGAAGGCGGCGAGGGGGCGATCGCGGAGTTCCGGCCGACGCTGCTCGTCGAGATCGAGGCCCGGCACACAGACCGATATGACTATGGCCCGGATGACATCGTGCGCTGGCTCACCCAGCGCGACTACACCATGCATGTCTGGCAGCGCAGCTGGCGGGAGGTCGATCATGTCGGCTCGCAAGCCCGTAATTACCTGTTCCGCCCGGCAGGCGCGCCCCTGTCGTCCGCAGAGCTGCTTGCCCGGCCGTCGCGCGCTGCCCGTCGGCTCGCGGCCCGCCCCGCGTCTATCTCGGCGGCTGACCCAGAGGGATGAGCAGGCACCGGGGGTAAACGGCTACGACGCGATTCGTCTACCGGTACTGATCCTGACGCGCGGTCCGCACCGCTGTAACTAGGAGAGCGCGCGCAGGTCGGGATGCAGCGCGGCTACTGCCTCGGCCTCGGCGACGAGGTGGCAGATCGCGGCCAGTCGCATCGACTCCCAGTCGCTGCCGCGACGGGTGACCGACGGCCGCCAGCCCGAGCCGACAGCGGCCTCGACGAAACCGCATGCGTAATGCAGAAGCAGCAGCCGTGGCAGTTCTGGCGACGCGTGCAGCGCGCTGCCGGTGAACGGCACGTCCGGGCAGCTCACGTCGGCGACGGTCGGGGGTGTCGGCGGTACGGCCGCCCTGGACGTTCTGGAGGCCTTGCGTCCCCTCGAGGCCCTGGTGGCCCTCCGGCCAGCCCCCTCGCCGGCCCGCTGGGCGCCGGCGTACGAGGGCAACTCGCAGGCGGCCGTCAGCTCGGCCCGGACGGCGGCCACGTGCTGATCGAAGTCGGCCAGGCAGGCAACGCTAGCCTCCTGCATCCGGTCCAGGGTCACCTGGCCAACGTGGCCGACCAGCCGCAGACGGGCAGCGGACAGCGAGACGGAGGGTTCTGGCATACCCCCCATAATACTGACAATCCATCGCCACTACGTCACTCCACGCATACGGCGCGCTAAGTGTGATCTTGTCGCCGTTACTTCACGTGGAGGTAGATGATGCTGCCCACGCCGAACAGCACGCAGTAGATGGCGAACGGGGTCAGCGTCCGAGTCTGGAAGTACCGGACCAGGAAGCGCACAGAGACGTAGGCGCCGATGCCGGACAGGATGCTGCCGGCCAGGATCGGGCCGTAGATCCCGTGGCCCAGCTTAATCAGGTCAGGCACCTTCAGCGCACCGGCGGCGAGGATGACCGGAGTGGCCAGCAGGAACGCGAACCTGGCAGCGTCCTCGCGCGACAGGCCGCGGAACATGCCCGCCACCATGGTCACCCCGTCGCGGCTGATGCCAGCCAGCAGGGCCAGGATCTGAGCCGCGCCGATGATGGTGGTCTGCAGGTAGTCGAGCTTCGACAGCCGGCGGTCGGCGCGGACTGCCGCTGCGCCTTCCGCGGCTCGCAAGGTCCTTGGATCCGGCTTCGCCGCGGCGTGACTGCCGTGACCTGGCCTGCGGGGCGGCGCCACGGTGGGGCCGCCATCTCCAGCAGCCGCCAGGCCGCCGACGGCCGCGACGCCCGCGGCCGGCTCGCGCTGGAACTCGGCGGGCACCGTCGCCAGCCTCCGTTCCTGGGCTACGTCCTGATCCGCCTGCAGCGACTTCTTCGTCCTGAACTTCTCCCCGGAGAACAAGATCACGCCGTTCACGACCAGGAACACGGCAGCCAGCTCCGGCTTGCCGAAGATCACGCGGAAGGCGTGTTCGAACAGCAGCCCGACGATTCCGACCGGGATAGTCGCCACGATGATCATCCAGGCGAGCTTCTGGTCGGTGGTGCTGATGTCACGGTCGCGGATCGAACTGAAGAACCCGCGAATGATCCGGACCCAGTCGCGCCAGAAGTAGATGAGCAGCGCAATCGCGGTGGCGACGTGGAGGCCGACGATGAAAGCCAGGTACGGCGACTCCGGCGTGGAGACGTTCAGATCATGAGCCCAGCTTCCGCCTACGAGGGCCGGGATCAGCACGTTGTGGCCCAGGCTGGAGACCGGGAAAAGCTCGGTAACGCCCTGGATCAGGCCGACCACCATCGCCTCGGGGTACGTCATCGTTGGAACGTGAGACATGGCAGCCTTTCACTTCGCCGGGCGGGGTCGCGCCTGTAAGAGTAGCCATTGCGCCCGGTAGCTTGCGCGCTACTCCGCCGGGTCGCCTGCCCGCCAGCTTCTTCCGGGCTAGCTGATGCTAATGAATGTGGCAGAGGTGGTGCTATGGCGCCACTAAACCTTCTGAGGGCCGGTGTCGCGCGGCCGGCGAGAGATCTTGCTGCCCAGCCAGACCAGCGGGTCGTACTTGCGCCCGGCCACCCGCTCCTTGAGCGGGATCAGCGCGTTGTCGGTGATCTTGATGTTCTCAGGGCAGACCTCGGTGCAGCACTTGGTGATGTTGCAGTAGCCAAGCCCGAGGTCTTCCTGGGCGAGGTCGCGCCGGTCGGCGGTGTCGGCGGGGTGCATCTCCAGCTCCGCCACCCGCATCAGGAACCGCGGCCCGGCGAACGCGGTCTCGTTCTCGGAGTGGTCGCGGATGACGTGGCAGGTGTCCTGGCACAGGAAGCACTCGATGCACTTGCGGAACTCCTGCGAGCGCTGCACGTCGACCTGCTGCATCCGGAACTCGCCCAGGCCGATCGACGGGTCAGGGGTGAACGACGGGATCTCCCGCGCCTTGGCGTAGTTGAACGAGACGTCGGTGACCAGGTCCCTGATCACCGGGAAGGTGCGCAGCGGCGTGATCGTGAGCACCTCGTCCTCGGTGAAGGTCGACATCCGGGTCATGCACGCCAGCCGCGGCCGGCCGTTGATCTCCATCGAGCAGGAGCCGCACTTGCCGGCCTTGCAGTTCCACCGGATGGCCAGGTCGTTCGCCTCGGTCGCCTGCAGCCGGTGCAGCACGTCGAGCACGACCTCGCCCTCGTTCACCTCGACGGTGTAGTCGGCAAGGTCACCCTGACCGTGATCGCCGCGCCACACCCGCAGCGCTGCCTTGTAACTCATCAGTGGCTCTCCTCGCTAGCGGCTGACGCGACAGCACTGGCCTTTGCGGGCATGGCCGCCAGCTCCTCCTCGGTCAGGTACTTCTTCAGCTCGGCCTGGTCGAACAGGGCGATCAGGTCGTCGCGCATCGGCGGCGTCGGCTGCCGGGTGATCGTGATCTCATCGCCCGTCGAGCGCGCAGACCAGATTTACCTTCCGCCATTCCGGCCGCATGCCCGGGTAGTCGTCGCGGGTATGGCCGCCCCGGCTTTCCTGGCGCTCGAGCGCGGCGGTCGCGACGCACCGGGCCATCAGCATGATGTTGCGCATGTCCAGGGCAAGGTGCCAGCCGGGGTTGTAGGCGCTGCCGCCCGCGGCTGATACGTCGGCCGCCCGGATGCCGAGCTCGTCCAGCTCGGCCAGTGCCTTCTTGATCTCGGCCTCGGTCCTGATGATGCCGACCAGGTTGCTCATGGTCTCCTGGACCTCGGCGTGCACGGTGTACGGGTTCTCCCCGCCGGTCCGCTCCAGCGGTGCCAGCGCCTCGGCTCGTGCCGCCTCGATCTCGCCCTCGTCCGGCACCGGCAACTTCGGCCCGAGTCCGCCGATGTACTCGGCCGCGCCGAGCCCGGCGCGGCGGCCGAAGACCAGCAGGTCCGACAGCGAGTTGCCGCCGAGCCGGTTGGAGCCGTGCATGCCGCCGGACACCTCGCCGGCCGCGAACAGGCCGGGCACGCAGGACTCGCCGGTATCCGGGTCGACCTCGACGCCGCCCATCACGTAGTGCTGGGCCGGGCCGACCTCCATCGGCTCCTTGGTGATGTCGACGTCGGCCAGCTCCTTGAACTGGTGATACATCGACGGCAGCCGCCGCAGGATCTCGTCGGCCGGCAGCCGCGAGGCGATGTCCAGGAAGACGCCGCCGTGCGGTGACCCGCGGCCCGCCTTCACCTCGGCGTTGTTGGCCCGGGCCACCTCATCGCGTGGCAGCAGCTCAGGCGGGCGCCGGTTGTGGTCCGGGTCGGAGTACCAGCGGTCGGCCTCTTCCTCGGTCTCGGCGTACTGCGCCCGGAACACGTCTGGCACGTAGTTGAACATGTACCGCTTGCCCTCGGAGTTGCGCAGCACCCCGCCGTCGCCGCGCACCGACTCGGT
This sequence comes from uncultured Actinomycetota bacterium, assembly GCA_963808215.1. Taxonomy (GTDB): domain Bacteria; phylum Actinomycetota; class Actinomycetes; order Streptosporangiales; family Streptosporangiaceae; genus JAJYUU01. The sequence goes on along the minus strand of CAWEEY010000003.1, from coordinate 81,076 downwards.
GACCAGCAGGCCGCGGACCGAGATCGGCCACACCATGTGCGTCGGGTGGAACTGGACGAACTCCATGTTCAGCAGCTTGGCCCCGGCCAGCAGCGCGAGCGCATGACCGTCGCCGGTGTACTCCCAGGAGTTGGAGCTGACCTTGAAGGTCTTGCCGATGCCGCCGGTGGCGAGGATGATCGCGGGCGCCTCGAACACCACGAACTGGCCGGTCTCCCGGATGTAGCCGAACGCGCCGGCGATCCGGCCCTCGCCGTCCTTGATCAGCCGGGTGACCGTGGTCTCCGCGAATACCTTGATCATCGCCTCCGGGTCGCCGTGCGACACGGCGTCCTCCTGCTGGAGCGCGACGACCTTCTGCTGCAGGGTGCGGATCATCTCCAGGCCGGTCCGGTCGCCGACGTGAGCGAGCCGCGGGTACTCGTGGCCGCCGAAGTTCCGCTGGCTGATCTTGCCGTCCTTGGTCCGGTCGAACACCGCGCCCCAGGCTTCGAGCTCGTAGACCCGGTCCGGTGCCTCCTTGGCGTGCAGCTCGGCCATCCGCGGGTTGTTCAGGAACTTGCCGCCGCGCATGGTGTCGCGGAAATGCACCATCCAGTTGTCTTTCGGGTTGACGTTGCCCATCGCGGCGGCGCAGCCGCCCTCCGCCATGACCGTGTGCGCCTTGCCGAACAGGGACTTGGAGATGATCGCGGTCCGCTTGCCCGCGAGCCGCGCCTCGATCGCCGCCCGCAGGCCCGAGCCGCCGGCGCCGATCACTACGACGTCGTAGGGAAGCCGCTCGATGTCGCTCTGGTCGTCGACGTGCGGGCTCGTTGTCAGTCATCGTCATGCCTGCCTCAGTTGTAGAACCGCAAGTCGCTGAACACGTGGGCCGCCAGCAGCCAGATGTACAGGTCGGTCAGCATCAGCGTGCCGAGCGTCGTCCACGCCAGCTGCATGTGCCGAGCGTTCAGCCACGAGATCCGGTTCCAGATCCAGTATCGGACTGGGTGCTTGGAGAAATGCTTCAGCCTGCCGCCGGTGATATGCCGGCAGGAATGGCAGGACAGCGAGTAACCCCACAGCAATACAACGTTGACGAGCATGATCAGCGTGCCGAGGCCGAATCCGATGCCGCCGGTCTTGCCGTGGAAGGCCTGAATCACGTCGTAGGTGTTCAGAATGGAGATCAAGTATCACCATGTAGAAGAAGTACCGGTGCAGGTTCTGCATGATGAGCGGGAACCGGGTCTCGCCGGTGTACTTCTCGTGCGGCTCGCGTACCGCGCAGGCGGCTGGCGCCCGCCAGAACGCCCGGTAGTAGGCGCGCCGGTAGTAATAGCAGCTCAGCCGGAAGCCCAGCACGAACGGGAGTGAGACCGACCGCATACGGGATGATCGGCGGCAGGTGGCCGAACCAGGTGCCGAGGCTGGCCGCCCCCGGCGTGCACTCGCCGCTGATGCAGGGCGAGTAGAACGGGGTCAGGTAGTGGTACTGCGGTACGAAGTACCACTTCCCGATGAGGACGTGCACGGTCGCGTACGCAACCCAGACGGTCAGCAGGGTGGCCACGAGGGCGGGCTGCTCCCACCAGCGGTCGGTGCGCAGGGTGTTCTGGCTGATCTGCGCCCGTGTCTTAGCCGGCGCATCCGATATTTGCGTCATTCGTCGACGTCTCCGCCCTGGAACTCACTGGGATCGCTCCGGGTCCGCTGGGCGATTTCCGGGAGCCGCCCGGATTAAGGGCGAACGGCCGGGTCTCAGCGGGCTCGCGTCGCGGGGAAACCCTATTCCACTGAATACCACTCGCAGACCGGAGGCGGGGCTCCGGAGTGTGTGACACTCACTACATACGGCCGTTTCGGGACCTCGGATGCGACCGACAGCGGCGGCCGTGCTGGCGGCACAAAGCCGGGCCAACTGCGTTACGGTACCTAATCGTGTCCTCTGGCGCCCACTCGATCCTGACCGATAAGTCGTACTTGACGGCGGTGCAGTACCAAACCGCAGCAAACCTAGCGGCCCGGCAGTCGATCTATGCCTACGAGCAGCCCAAGATCGACCTGGTTGAGGCGGTCCTCGGGCTCGCCGGGCTGGCCGGCACCGAGACCGTGGCCGACATCGGCTGCGGGAACGGGATCTACCTGGCCGGGCTGGCCCGCCGCGGGCACGCCGGGCGGGTGCTCGGGGTCGACTTGTCGCCCGGCATGCTGGCCGCGGCGAAGGGCGCCGCGCCGGGAGCGGGCCTGACGGTCGGCGACGCGGCGGCGCTGCCGCTGGCTGACAGCGCGGCCGACGTGACGCTGGCGCCGCACATGCTCTATCACGTGCCTGACCGGCGGGCCGCGGTGGCGGAGTTCCGCCGGGTGACCCGGCCGGGCGGTCAGCTACTGGTCGTGCTCAACGACCGTGAGCACCTGGCCGAGCTGCGCGAATTGATCGTCGCGACGGCGGCCGAGGCGGGCCAGCCCACGGCGGAGATCATCGCCGACTATGAGGCGTCCTTCCACAGCGTGACCCTGGACGCGGGCGCTGAGCTGCTGGCGCGGGTATTCAGCTCGGTGCAGCGGCACGATTTCACCGCCGAGCTGCTGCTGCCTGACCCGCAGCCGGTTGCCGGCTACGTGGCGAGCATGCGGGCCCACGCGATGCCTGACCCGGACGGCTTCACCCAGGCCGTGTGCGCGCGCATCCCGTTCGGCCCGGACGGCACGTTCCGGGTCAGAGCCCACTGCGGCCTGCTGATCTGTCGCTGACTGTTAGCTGTCGCCCGCTGGCCGGATGCGCACGCGCGCCCTGACGTAGTCCAGCGGCACAGCGTGACGGACGTGGCCGCCGAATCCTCCCGTGGTAACGGCCATGAACAGCGAATTGAGAATTGCCTCCTCGGTCGCCTCGATCGCGGCCTTGAAGAGCACATCAAGATCCTTTTCGGGAACGGGGTCGTCCGGCCTGCCGGTAGCCCGCCAGGCCGGTGGCGCCTGGCTGTCCTCAGTTCGTGATCCGGTCCCGGTTCGTGATCCCCCAGCCAGGCCGGCCGTGCTGAAGGCCATCGCGTAGTCGCCGCTGCGGCCGGAGAAGTCCGAGCCGGTGCGTGCCATTCCGGCGAACGCGCGCCTGGCGACCCGCTCGAGCTGACGGGAGTCCAGTGCGGCATCGGTGGCGAGCACGATCACGCACGAATTCCCTGTCAGTCGGGGGGCTCCGCCCCCCGACGACCCCCCGAAACCCTGCTCCTCCTGGGGGGCTATCCCGGCGGCGGCCAGGGCTTCGGCCGCCGGTATCGGCGTGCCGAGCACGGTGAGCTCGCCGCCGAAGTTGACCTGCACCAGGGCGCCGAGCGTGACCGGCCCGGTCGCCCAGGGCACAACGCGGGAGGACGTGCCGATGCCGGCCTTGAACCCGAGCGCGCCGTACCGGTGCCCGCCCCTACGCAGCCCTCGGCCACCGGGCCGTCCGCCGCGGTGTCCAGCGCCATCCGGACGTGGTCCGCGGTGATCGGCCGGGCCCAGATGTCCGACAGATAGCCGTCGTTGGTCTCGGCGACAACAGGGTTCAGCGTGCGCGGCTCATGGCCCGGTGCCGATTGCCCAGCTGCAGCTCATGCAGGTAGCTGAGCAGCGCGTCGGCGACCCTGAAGACCGACAGGGTGGCGGTGAGCAGCACCGGCGTCTCGAGCGTGCCGAGCTCGGCCAGCTGCGTGCTGCCCACCATCTTGCCGAATCCGTTGAACACCGCGAGGCCGGCCGGCAGCGCCGAGTCGCCGCTGAGCAGCTCATCGTGCACGATGGCGGTGACACCGGTCCTGATGTCGGCGCCCGCGACGAGGGTGGCATGCCCCACCCGGATGCCGGGGACGTCGGAGATCGCGTTGGCCGGTCCGGTGGGCAACTGGCCTGGCACCAGCCCGAGATCGCGCGCACGCACCCGGCTCGGGTCCATCAGGGCAGGATGACGGTCGGGCTAGGCACCTCGATCGTCCGCATGTGCGCCGGGATGCCTGTCTCTGGGTCGATGCGCAGCACCATGACCTCGTGTGACCGCTCGTTGGCGACATACAGCAGGTCGCCGTCGAGCGCGATGTGCCGCGGCCAGACGCCGACGGGAACCTCGGCGACGTACCGCGGCAGCGCGTGACTGCCGCCTGTTCCGTCGAGCTCGAACACGCTGACCGTGTCCGGGCCCCGGTTGGCGACGTAGAGGTACCTGCCGTTGCTGGCTAGCTCTGACGGCTGGTTGGCGCCGTCTGCCTTGCTGGCAGGCACCGCGCTTAGGAGCTTTCCGTCGGCGTCGAAGCCGAGCACCTGACCGCTTAGCTCGGCCGTGACGAAGTAGTGCTCACCGACCGGGAGCACGTGCCGCGGGCCTGAACCAGGCGGTGCGGCGACGACGCCCTCCGGCATGAGCTTGCCGCCCGGGCCGAGCCGATACCGGTAGATGGCATCGCCGCCGAGGTCGGTGACCAGCAGTTCGCCGTCGACGTCGCGGACCATGTGCGGATGCGCCTGCTCCTGGCGTTCGTGCTCGCCGTGCCGCTCGTGGCGGACCAGGTCGGTCCGGCGGCCGATGCTGCCGTCCGGGCCCAGCTCGTGCACCGAGATGCTGCCGCCGCTGTAATTGGCGGTAATCAGGAAGCGCCCTGAGCTGTCGACAGTGAGGTGAGCGGGCTCCGCGCCGCCGGTCGCGCTGCGACCGAGTGGCTCACCTGGGGTACCGCTGGCCATTGACCACGCTTGCACGTGGCCGTCGGCGGTTTCCTCGACTGCGTACAGCACGGGCAGTTCCGGGTGCCTGGCTATCCAGGACGCCGAGTCAGCCGGGATCGTCACGCTGACGTGGTCGCCGCCGACCAGATCGCCGTCGAGCACGGTAATTCCAGTGCCGGCTCCCTTGTCTCCTGAGTAACCGCCGATCAGCAGCTTGGTCATGGGCCGTCGATACCCAGCGAAGTGCGCAGGAAGTCCACCTGCAGCAACAGCAGGTTCTCGGCGACCTCTTCCTGCGAGGCCATGTGGGTCACCCCGGACAGCGGCAGCACGCTGTGCGGCAGGCCGGCTTCCAGCAGGGCCGAGGACAGCCGAAGGGTATGGGCAACCGCGACGTTGTCATCAGCCAGGCCGTGAATGAGCAGCAGCGGCCTGGTCAGCTTCGGCGCGTCCGCCAGCAGTGAGCTCCGCGCGTAGGCTTCTGGATTCTCGTCCGGCAGCCCGAGGTAGCGCTCGGTGTAGCAGGTGTCGTACAGGCGCCAGTCGGTTGGCGGCGCCCCGGCGACGCCGGCATGGAAGACATCTGGCCGCCGCAGTACCGCGAGCGCGGCCAGGTAACCGCCGAACGACCAGCCACGGATGCCGACCCGGCTCAGGTCCAGGTCACCGCACTGCTCGGCGGCCGACTGCAGAGCCTCGACCTGGTCGTCGAGAACCGGGCTGGCCAGGTCGCCGGCGACAGCCCGGTCCCACTCGGGGCCGCGGCCTGGCGTGCCGCGGCCATCGGCGATGACCACGGCGAAGCCCTGCTCGGCGAACCATTGCGGGCTCAGGTAGGCCCCGGCCGACGCCAGTACGCGCTTGCCGTGCGGGCCGCCGTACGGGTCGCACAGCACTGGGAGCTTGCCCGATCCCGGCTCGTGCCAGGACGGCAGCAAGATCGCCGTCCTGATCCGGCTCGGCCCGGCTGACCAGGTCAGCAGCGGTCTGGGAACGGGCAGGTTCGGCGTCTCGGCGAGCGAGGCGATCCCGGCGACATCAGTCGGCTCGCCGTCTGGTCCGATGCGCAGTACCCGCACACTGGCAGCCGAGCCGGCCAGGGTGCGGCTCGTTAGCAGCAGCGTGCCGCCGGCCAGCTGCCCGTCGTGTACGCCGTCCGCCGGGCTGACCTGGGCCAGGCCACCGGGACCCGCCGTCCACACTGACATCGAGGCGGGATCCTCGCCGGACGCACTGAACAAGATCGTGTCGCCGTCGACGCTGAGCACGGCGCGTACGTTCATCTCCTCGGGCGTCAGGATCTCCGCCGTTCCGGCCGCGTGCTCGGCGGCCGTACCGGCCAGCAGGCGCTTCGCGCCGCCCGCGTCGGCCGTCCAGACGATCCGGCCATCCGCCGTCGTGGCGGGGACCCCGGTCATGATGTCGAGCCAGGACGGGTCTGTGTCGGCCCGCACGAGGGCGGTTTCCCCGGTTTCCTGATGCACGGCGAGAATGCGCATGTCCTTCTGGTCCCGGCTGGCCACGACGATCAGGGGCTGGCCGGCACCCTCCCATGCCACTGTGACCAGGTAAGGCAGGGCCGCCGAATCCCAGCGGACCTCGGTCAGGCCGCCATCGAGCCGCGCGATGTACAGGGAGACGTCGGCATTCGGGGTGCCGGCCGCCGGGTAGCGGACTGCCCTGGCCGGGCGCTCCGGGTTGGCCGGGTCAGCGATGTGCCAGAACTGCACCGGGGTCTCGTCCACCCGTGCGGTCAGGATCGCAGAGCCGTCCGGCGCCCACCAGTATCCGCGGCTGCGCTCCATTTCCTCGGCTGCGATGAACTCCGCAAGCCCGAAGCTGATCCCGTCGGCGCCTTCCGGATCAGCCAGAGCCCAGTCCGCCCCGGTCGCGATCTCATGGATCCGCAGCACACCGTCGCTTACGTAGGCGACGAACCTGCCCGTCGGGTCCGGCCTCGGGTCGGCGGCCGGAGTCGCAGTGCTGAGCTCCCGCACCCCGCCACCGGCTTTGATGTCGGCCAGGTAGACGGTTCCGGCCAGCGCGAATGTGGCCATCGCGGCATTGCGGTCGGTGCCGAATGCGACGATGCCGGCGGCCCGCTCACGCACCCGTTCCCGCCGTGCTTTCTCGATGGGGTCATCTTCGGCGCCGGCCTTGCCGATCTGAAGCGGGTCGGCGATCATCCGCTCCTCGCCGGTGGCCACGTCGAGCGCAAACAGGCAGGTCACCGGGTCGGTTCCGGCCTTTGACCGGAGGAAGATCACTGCCTGGCCGTCGGGCGAGAGGTGGAACGAGCGGGGGGCACCGAGTGAGAACCCGATGGTCCTTGCTGCCTGGCGCGGGAAGGAGTCAGTCACGCATCCGATCCTGCCAGCTAACCGGGCGGCACCGATCGCTAGGCTCGCGGATATGACCAAACCGGACGCGAGGCGCCTGCTGCTCGTCCATGCGCACCCGGACGACGAGTCCATCGGGACCGGCGCCACGATGGCCAAGTATGCGGCTGAGGGCGCGCATGTCTCGCTCGTGACATGCACTCTCGGAGAGCTGGGCGAAGTGATACCGCCGGAGCTCGCGCATCTGGCGTGGGATGCCGATGGCGGTCTCGGCGAGTACCGGATCGGAGAGCTGGCAGCCGCCTGCAAGGCGCTGGGCGTGACCGATCACCGGTTCCTCGGCGGCGCTGGCCGGTGGCGCGACTCCGGCATGATGGGCACTCCGTCCAATGACTGGCCCGGCTGCTTCTGGCGGGCCGATGTCGACGAGGCCGCGCGCGAGCTGCTGACCATCATCGAGGAGGTGCAGCCGCAGGTCATGGTGAGCTACGACGCCAACGGCTTCTACGGGCACCCCGATCACATCCAGGCGCACCGGGTCGCGTGGCGCGCGTTCGAGCTCGCCGACGGCCTGGTCAGCAAGTTCTACGCCACGGCCGTCCCGAAGTCGGTCCTGGCCCATGCGATGGCGCTGATGGACGACTCCGGCGGCGGAGAGGCGGACCGACTTCACCAGGGTGGAGTCGGTGGATGAGCTGCCGTTCGGCACCGACGACGAGAAGGTGACCACGGAGATCGACGCGGGCGACTACCTGGACGCGAAGCTCGCGGCGATGCGGGCGCACGCCACCCAGATCGCGGTCGACAGCCCGTTCTTCGCGCTGTCCGACAAGGTCGGGCAGCGCGCGCTCGGCACCGAGTACTACACGCTGCTAGCGGGTCCCGCCTGGACTCCGCAGGCCCTGCGGACCGAGAGCCGGACCTGTTCGCCGGGCTCGGCTAGCCTGCAATGATGAGCGGCAGCGATCGGCGCGCGGTCGTCGTCGGCGCGTACCTGGCGCTGTTCCTGCTCGGCCTGCTGCAGGCGCTGATCGGCACGTTCCAGTACAGCCGGGGCCCGGCGCCGCTGGCGGCGATCTTGTTCGACGCTGGGGATCCTGGTGACGTGCGTGCTCGGCTCCTGGGGAATGCGCACCGCGCTCGGCGGCGTGCTACCCGCCGCCGGGTGGTTCCTGGTGACGCTAGTCCTGAGCAGCGTCTCGGCCGGCGGCAGCGTCGTGATCACCGACACGCCGGCCGGGAAGTGGTTCCTATTCGGCGGCGCGGTATGCGCGGCCGCCGGGGCCGTTTACGCGTTCGCGCGGTGGTCGCGGGCCAGCCAGCGACCGCCGCGTCGAAGCCGGACGACAGGTCGGGTCCGGCGGTCGGCCGCAGCTCCGGGCGCGGCCTCGCCGCGGCCGACCCGCCGCTCGGCAGTAGCCGGTAGCGGCGCTGACATCTGCTTGTGGTTTCCTGGGCACAAAGGCCCTAAATCGGTCGGCCGAGGTCAGGAAACCACAACGATGTCAAGTGTGCGCGAGCTGCGCCTTAGGACAAACCGGACGACTACTGCCACCATGCACCTGCCTAAGGCGGCCCGGCGGCGGAAATAGGGATTGCTTCCGATTCGCCGGTCGGCACCTTACGACGAACCTCGAGTCATGGACCTGAACCAGGTCCGCAGATCGAGGAGGAAACGTGCATCCCTACATGGCACAGGGTGTCGCCCACGAGCGAGTCGCTGACTTCATCCGGGCGGCAGAGGCCAATCAGAAGGCCCGAGACGGCGCAGAGCGGGGCACGCGGCGGTTCGGCTCGCGGCGCAGGCGCTCAGCGGCTCGCCAGCCGAGTCACCTATCGCCACGCCTCGTCGTCGCCTACTCAGGCGCGGCCGAGTCCGACAACGACCAGGACCGCTCAGCCGAGCTGGCCAAGGCCGGGTGCTGAGCGAGCCCCGGCCCGGCCAGCCCATAACAACGCAAGTCCGATTGGAGCCTAGAAATGATGCCGTACGGCGCATACCAGCAATATCAGATCGAGCGGCCGAAGAGCGCAGCGGAAATCCGCCGGGCCAACGAGCAGATGGGCGAGCTCAGCCGGACGCTGAGCTCGGCGTGGCTTGGCGCGACCCGGCCTGCTGGCGCGCTGCTCGCGCTAGCCGAACGTCGGCGAACTCGGGACCGGGCACGACAGACTGCTGTATCCCGCCTAGCGCTATCTGAACGGCAGACCACGGCGGCCGACCACTGCGACCGAGCGACGGCCCGATGCTGAGCGAGCCTGCGCCGGCCAGCCTGCCTTTTGGTCAGCCGGGCCAGGTCCGCGCCAGTTCAAGATCACAACTCCAGACTCCAGCACCTGAGCCGGCGCCCTCGCTGTTGCCTTCCAAGCACAGCGAGGGCGCTTTACATTGCGCCTTTCCCAGCATGCTCGCAGCCGGTCTCTCGGCTCTAGTCCGTTTCGGCTGCCATGTACTCCCAGCCTGGCTGCCAGTCGAACTGCCGGCTCGATAGTTCCTCGAGCGGTGTGCCGAGCAGCAGGTGGTCGAATCCCCACCGGGTCGCGATGTGCCCGATGACAAGGACGCGCTGACCGGGCCAGCGCGCGCGCAGGTCGGATACGAAAAATCTGCACTCTTGTGGCAGCCTGCCGCCAGCTCTCGCCATCCGGATACGACTTGTCGATGTAGTCGGCGCGATGGGCGTGCATCTCGGCAGAGGACGACCCGTTCAGACGCCCGTAGTTGCACTCCCTGAGACGCCAGTCCAGCAGTACCGAGATGGTGGTGCCGCCGAAGGCGATTGCCGCCGTCTGGGCCGCTCTCAGCAGGTCCGAGCTCCACCCAGTGGCGATGCCGTTCTCGTTGTCTTCGGTTGTCGAGTGGGTCTCGAAGACGATCCGGACGCCCATGGCAGTACCTACTATCACCGTCAACGCGCGCCTAAGCCATCCTGGCTGCGGAAATAGGGATTGCTTCCGATTCGCTGCCCCCCGCCTTAGCGCGAGCCTCGAGCCATGGACCTGACGCAGGTCCGCATACCGAGGAGGGAATCGTGTACCACCCCTACATCTCACAAGCCCTCGCAGCTGAGCGGATCGCTGACTGGCTGCGCACCGCGGAGGCTCGCCGCAGGCCTGGCATCGGCACTGAGCCGGCGCCACCACGACGTCATCGACGCGCCCGGCGGGCATATCCGGCCGCACGCAGTGCCCGGGCGGCAGGTCGGCTCGAGCACGGTCGTAGGCCGACTCGGCACTGACCACAGCAACGGCGCGAGCGTGAACCCGGTCCCGCTCGCAGCCAGCCGCGCGTCGAGCAAGCAAAGCACGGCTGGCCGCGATGACGACGAGTCCGGCGCTGTCGCTCTGTGCCATACGCATTCATGACCACGGGCATCCGAGCAGAAGGTAGCTGGTCATGCCGTTTGAGTCGATAGCTAAGCCGTTCGGTCACGTGGAATTGTTAGGGCGCCCTGGCATGCTTGACGATGTGATGACATGTCGCGTCAGCCCAGTCCTGGTCGGCCGGGCCGAGGAGCTCGCGGCGCTGCAGGATGCGCTTGCCGCCGCGCAGGCCGGTGCGCCCGCCGCGATGCTGATCGGCGGCGAGGCCGGGATTGGCAAGTCGCGGCTCATCGGCGAGTTCGCGGAACGCGCCGACGGGCGAGTGCTGATCGGAAGCTGCCTGGAGCTCGGCGCTTCCGGGCTGCCGTTCGCCCCGTTTACGCAGGTGCTCCGGCAGCTGGTCCGGGAGCTGGGCGTGCCGGGCGTCAGTAGCCTGCTGTCGGGCCGGGCGAGCGGAGAGCTGGGCAGGCTGCTTCCCGAGCTCGCCGATCCGGCAGCGCACGAGGACGGGGCCTACCCGGGTGAGGCATTTCCGGGCGAGGCGCGGGCCAGGCTCTTCGAGCAGGTGCTCGCACTGCTGCAGGGACTGGCACATAGTGGGCCGCTGACCCTGATCATCGAGGATGCGCACTGGGCCGACCGGTCGACCAGGGACTTGCTTACCTTCCTCATCGGTAACCAGCAGGTTCTGACCGGCTTGCTGATCGTCGTTACCTTCAGGTCTGATGAGCTGCACCGCAACCATCCGCTTCGCCCGCTGCTGGCTGAGCTCGGCCGGATTGCCTGGGTCGAGCGCATGGAGCTGCCACGGCTCACCAGGGCCGAGGCTGCCGCCCTGATCTCAGCGATCCTCGCGCACGAACCGGAGCCTGCTGTCGCCGACACCGTGTTCCGGCGCAGCGAAGGGAATCCGCTCTTCGTCGAGCATCTGATCGGCTGCGAGACCGAAGTGCCCGATTCGCTGCGGGACATGGTCCTGGCGAGTGTGCAGCGGCTTCCGGAAGAGACGACAGACCTGCTGCGCGTCGCCAGCGCCGGGGGCAACCGGGTCGGGCACGCGCTGCTTTCCGAGGTCAGCGGGCTCGGCGACGAGGACCTGTCGCGGGTGCTGCGGCCCGCAGTTGCCGCGAACGTGTTGTTGGCCGACGCAGATGGATACCAGTTCAGGCACGCCCTGATCCACGAGGTCATGCACGACGACCTGCTGCCCGGCGAGCACGGCCGTCTGCATGCGCGCTACGCCGAGGCGATCCAGGTCAGGCCGTCGCTGGTGCCGGCTGGTCGCGCCGCGATATCTCTCGCGCACCACTGGTACTCCGCACACGACGTCACCTGGGCGCTGATCAGTGCCTGGCAAGCGGCCTCCGAGGCTGGCCACGCGCTCGCCTATTCCGAACAGCTGAGCATGCTGTCGCGCGTCCTCGAGCTCTGGGACAAGGTGCCCGATGCTGGGGAGCGTATCGGTGCCGACCACATACGCGTCATTGAGGAAGCCGTCGACGTTTCGCACCTGGCAGGCGAGTCGGAGCGTGGCGTGGCCTTTGCCGCCGCGGCGTTGCGGGAGATCGATACGGCTGCCGATCCGGCGCGAGCGGCCATTCTGCTGGCACGCCGCGCCTCGCTGTGTGAGCAGGGCCACCTCGGTGCGGACGGCGGCGACCTGCACGAGGCGCTGCGCCTGGTCAGCGATGGTCAGCACGAGGCAGCGCGAGCGCAGGTGCTGGCCAGCCTGGCGCAGTCCCAGCGCAAGCTGAGCGCGGACGCGCAGGCCAGGATGTATGCCGAGGAAGCACTGGAAGTCGCACGGGCGCACCACCTGCCGGCGGTGCAGGCGCGGGCGATGATAAACCTGGCCATGCTGGAGCCGGACAGCTACTCCAGCGATAGCGACGTCCTTGACCTGCTCGGGCAGGCGCGAGCCGCAGCCGCCGAGGCGCAGGATTACCAGCTGCTCGTGCTGGCCGCCATCAATGAATCGCACGTTCTCGAGGGCATGGGCCGGCATCTGGAGGCAGCGGAGGTCGCCAGGACCGGCCTGGCAGACGCAGCAGGCTACGGCCTGTCCCGGACATCCGGCGCGATACTGGCCGTCAATGTGGCAGAGCCGCTGGCCGCGGCGGGCAAGTGGGCCGAGGCGAGCGAGGTCATCGCCAGGGCACTCGGAGCTCCGCTGGCCGGTCCGCACCGGTCGTCACTCTGGCGCCTGGCCAGTGAACTGGCGCTGGCGCGCGGTGGCCTCGATGTGGCTCGTCAGACGCTGTCGAACGCCAGCGAGTTGCTGGCCAGCACGTCCTACGAGGATCAGAAACACCTGCCGCACTTCCGCATGGAGTTCGAGCTCGCAGCCGCGGAGGGCCAGCTCGCGAGCGCGCTGGCCAGCGCTCGGCAGGTGCTTCAGACCGCTGACCTGCAGACCAGTCCGCGGTATTCCTGGCCGCTACTCACTGCGGCAGCCCGCATCGCGGCCGATGTGGTACGGCTGCCGGCTGCGGCCAGAGGCGAGGGTGACGTCGATCTTGCCTACGTGGTGCTGCAGGCCGCCCGCGCCGAGGCCAGGAAGCTTGACGTCGTGGGCCCGGTGCAGGCCGCGTTCCGCCGTACGCTCGCTGCTGAGATAGGTCGGAGCGGCTGGACCGAGGACGAGGACCGAACGGACGGCCTGGCGCTCTGGCAAGAGGCAGCAGCAGCCTGGGAGGAGCTGGGCGAGCCATTCGCGCTCGGCAGTGCGCTGTATCGGGTCGCAGAAGCCGGACTTGCCGATCAGGCGGACCGCGCCGCCGCCGCTGAGGCGCTGACTAGGGCCGCGGCGATCGCCCGCGATCTCGGTGCACGGCCGCTGGCTGAGGACGTCGCTTTGCTTGCCCGCCGGGCGCGCATCTCGCTGACCGGTGCGAATGCTGCAGTTGCGGGAGTGGGCGGCGCTGCGCGGAACCTAACTGCGCGCGAACTCGACGTGCTCCGGCTCGTCGCAGCCGGGCGAAGTAACGCGGCGATTGCAGCAGAGCTGTTCATTTCGACCAAGACGGTGAGCGTGCACGTCTCGAACATCATGGGGAAACTCGGTGCGGGAAACAGAGGGGAGGCCGCAGCCATCGCGCACCGACTGCGCATCTTCGACGAGATGCAGCCCTGACCGACCTGATAGGCGCCACACGGGGACAGGTTTGTACCTGGTTCCCGGCCGGGCCGCCGGCAGGGGCAGCCCGGCCGGACCTTAGTGAACCAGTGCCTCGACCTGGTCGATGGCCCAGTCCAGGTCTTCCTCGCTGATGACCAGCGGTGGCGCGAGCCGGATCGTGGAGCCGTGGGTGTCCTTCGCCAGCACGCCGCGGTCCGCCAGCTTCTCGCATGCGTCCCGGCCGCTCAGGCTGGCGAACTCGACGCCCGCCCACAGACCGCGACCCCGCACGTCCCGTACCCGGCTCTGCGGGAAAGCGTTCAGCCGGTCGTGCATGTGAGCGCCGAGCTTGGCCGATCGCTCCTGGAACTCGCCGGTCGCCAGCATGGCAATGACCTCACGAGCGACCGCGCACGCCAGCGGGTTGCCGCCGAAGGTCGAGCCGTGCTGGCCCGGCTTGAAGACGCCGAGCACCGCGCTGGAGGAAACCACCGCTGACACCGGCACGATGCCGCCGCCGAGCGCCTTTCCCAGGATGTACATGTCGGGAACGACGTCCTCGTGCTCGCAGGCGAACGTCGTGCCGGTGCGGCCGAGGCCGGACTGGATCTCGTCGGCGATGAACAGTGCGCCGTGAGCGGTGCAGAGCTCGCGTACGCCGGCCAGCCACCCGGATGGCGGCACGAGCACGCCTGCCTCACCCTGGATCGGCTCTGCCAGCACGGCGACGACCTTGTCGTCCATCGCGTCGGCCAGCGCCGTCAGGTCACCGTACGGGACGATCCTGAAGCCCGGCGTGTACGGCCCGAACCCGTCGCGTGCGTCCGGGTCGGTCGAGAAGCTGACGATCGTCGTTGTCCGGCCGTGGAAGTTGCCGTCGAACACGACGATGACGGCCTCGCCGTCGGGCACGCCCTTGACCTCGTAGCCCCACTTGCGTGCGGTCTTGATGGCGGTCTCCACCGCCTCGGCGCCGGTGTTCATCGGCAGGACCATCTCCATGCCAGCGAGCGCGGCGAGCTCGGCGCAGAACGGCCCGAACTGGTCGTGCTCGAATGCCCGGCTGACCAGCGTGACGCGCTCAAGCTGGCGCTGTGCTGCCGCGACCAGCCGGGGATGCCGATGCCCGAAGTTGATGGCCGAGTAGGCGGCGAGCATGTCCAGGTAGCGCTTGCCGTCAACGTCGGTCACCCAGGCGCCTTCGGCGGCCGAGATCACTACCGGCAGCGGCTGGTAGTTATGAGCGCTGTGGGCGGCCGACTGCGCGCGCAGCTGGGCCGCCACAGTGCCTGCTGTGCTTGCCATGTACGTACCTCCCGCGCTTCGCTGACGTTCCTTAGCTATCTCAGTTCGAGCGTGCAGCACTTCGGCCCGCCGCCGGCCTTCAGCAGCTCCGACAGGTCAACGCCGACCGGGTTGAAGCCGGCGGCGGCCAGCTGCGCCGCCAGGCCGGTCGCCTGCACTGGGAGTACGACGTTGCGGCCATCGCTGATGGCGTTAAGGCCGAGCACCTCGGCGTCCTCGTCCTTGGCCTCGATCAGCTCTGTGAAATGCGACGCTAGTGCGGCCTGCGCCGCGTCGTCGAAGGCGGCCGGGTAGTACGCGGCGGTGTCAGCATCCAGCACGACCAGCGCGGTGTCGAGGTGATAGAAGCGCGGGTCCACCAGACGCAGGCTGATGACCGGGAGGCCGAACAGCTCGGTCAGCTCGTCCCTGACGGCCTCTTCGCTGCGGAAGCCGTAGCCGGCCAGGATGGCACGCCCGGCGAAGACGAGGTCACCCTCGCCCTCGTTGGGCACCCGCGACTCGCGGATCTGGCCGTAGTTCCGTGCTGCGGAACCAGTTGAGATATGCCGCTGCCTCGGGCTGGCGCTGCGGGTACTTGAACTGCGCACCGAGCACCTTGCCGCCAATCACTGTTGCGCCGTTGGCGGCGAATACCATGTCCGGCAGACCGGGTTCGGGAGTGATCGTGTGCACGGTGTGGCCGAGGCTGGTGTACGCCTCGGCCAGCCCATGCCACTGGCGCATCGCCAGCGCCACATCGACCGGCCTGTCCGGGTTCATCCACGGATTAATCGACGTATTCCACCGCGAAGTGCTCGGGCGGGCACATCAGGTAGGTCCTCGAGTGTGTGCTGCGGCGCGTGGGCTCCGTCATGGTCAGGCGCTCCGTTCAGCGGATGATCTGGGCGGATGATCTGGTATCGTGGGCCGATGATCTAGGTCAACCCAGCCTAGAAGCGTGGCGCACCAGGATGCGCTGGCGCATCATGCGTCTCAGTGCCGATCTGTTGCGTAATCCGGCTTCCCAGGCCCGATTCGTTGCGCCCCTAGCAGCCACCAGCGCCAAGCCCGCGCTCGGGCGTTCCGGCCTAGCCGCCTGCCCGGCCGACCGGGGAGAGCGACCAGGTCTGGCCGTCAGGCGTGTCGGCCACAGAAACTCCCAGGCTAGCGAGCTCGGCCCGGAGCCGGTCTGACGCCGCGAAATCCTTGCGGTCGCGTGCCGCAGCCCGCTCGGCCAGCAGCGCCTTGGCTCCGTCCGGTAGCCGCTCCTCGGCTCGGGGCCGCCCCACCAGGCTCACCAGGTCGAGGCCGAGGACCCGGTCCGCGGCCGCGAACGTCTCGAACTTCGAGCCCGCCGGAATCTGAAGGTCCTTGGCGAGCTCCCGCAGCGCACGCAAGGCGGCCGGGGTGTCCAGGTCGTCGTCCAGTGCGCCGGTGATGCGAGACCAGTACTCGGCGCAGATGGGCCTGCTCGGCTCGTCGGCCCAGTCGGCCACCTGTTCGCGCCAGCGCCGGACGGTGCCGTCGGCGGCGGTCAGCGTGTCCCAGGTGAGGTTCATCTGCTGGCGGTACCGGTGCTCAAGGAAGGCGAGCCGGACGGCGAGGGGGTCAAGCCCCCGTGCGGTGACGTCGGACAGCAGCACCACGTTCCCGGTGGACTTGGCCATCTTGCGGCCCTCGAACAGCACGTGCTCACCGTGGACCCAGTGCCGGACTACGTCGTGACCGGTCAGCGAGTTTGACTGAGCCCGCTCGTCCTCGTGATGCGGGAACCTCAGGTCAATGCCGCCGGTGTGGATGTCGATCACGTCGCCCAGGCATTGCAGCGACATTGCCGAGCACTCGGTGTGCCAGCCAGGAAACCCGGTGCCCCAGGGTGACTGCCAGGTCAGCTCACGGCCGGGCGGCGCCGCCCTTCCACAGTGCCCAGTCAGCGTGGAACCGCTTGTCCTCATCGACGCTTGCGAGAGAGCCGGCTGCCGGGCCGCAGGTCCTCCAGCCGGTTCCCGGACAGCGCCCCGTAGTCGGGGACGCTACGCGCGTCGAAGTACACCGAGCCGCTGTCGGTGGCGTACGCGTGGCCGGTCTCGATCAGTTTGCTGATCATGTCGATCATCAAGTCAATCGACTCTGAGGCCCGCGGCGCGTAGTCCGGTGGTGCGATGTTCAGCGCGGCGCAGTCGGCCCAGAACGCTTTCTCGTAGAACCGCGCGACATCCAGGGCGGACTTACCCTCGGCCCTGGCCTGCGCCAGGATCTTGTCCTCGCCGCCCTGGTCGATCTCGCCGTCGTCGGCCAGGTGACCGACGTCGGTGATGTTCTGGCAGAGAATGACGGGCCGGCGGTGACGCTCGGCGTTGCGCCGGATCAGATCGGGGAGCACGAACGTCCGCAGGTTGCCGACGTGGGCGAACCGGTACACCGTCGGCCCGCAGGCATACATCCGCAGCTGACCTCGGGCGGGCCTGATCTCGGTAACCGCTCGCAGCCGGGTGTCGTAGAGGCTGAACACGCCTGACAGCCTATGACCCGCCCGCCGTGTCGCCTGCCGCCGCAAGCCAAAACGGGTTGAGCCGCGGGCGGTGGCCTCCGCGATAATCTCCGCATGGCTGAATCGAGCCGACTACCGGCGTGATGGACGCGCTGGCTCGCGACGTCAAGCTCAGGGGGTTCGTCCGTGACGGCAGGATCGAGACGATGCCGGCCAAGCGGTCCCGGCGGCTGCTGCTGCTGAACGAAGTGGCGCAGGCATTCGAGCCGGGTGTCCGCTATCCCGAGTCCGAGGTGAACCAGGCGCTCGGCGCCATGTTCAGCGACTACGCGGCGCTTCGCAGGTACCTGGTCGATGAACAGCTGCTGGAGCGCGCCTGCGGCCAGTACTGGCGCATCGGCGGTCCGGTCCAGCCGTCAGTGGCGCGCTAGCCGCTCTATCCCTGCCCGTCGCTGACAGCGGTTGGTCCGTTGCCGAACGGCACGGCCGCGATCACCCCGACCTCGTTGCTCGGCGCGGTCACCGCGATCTGACTGGAACCCTTCGACGGATTGAGCCACAGCAGCGAGGACGTTCCTGGGCACTGGGTCTGGCTCAGCACGAGCAGCCGCTGGCCATCGGTTGCAACGATGGTGCTGACGTTCTTCGTGCTGCCGGGAATCGTGATCGCGGCGGTCGATCCGCCCTGGCTAAGCCGCACGATACTCATGCCCCCTGGCCCGCTGGGCGCGTTCTGGCACTGGTGGAAGGTGGCCTGCGTGATGTACACGGCACCGCCGGCCCGCCAGGCCCCTTGGAGATCGCCGTTCCCTGAGAGCGACCCGGCCGCATCGGTCAGCGGCGTCGGTGAGCCACCGGCTTTGGGCACGAGCCAGAGTCGCGAGCTGCCTGATGCCCCGTCGCTGGCGGCGCAGTCGGCCAGGACTGTGCTGTCGTCCCACCACGTCAGCGGAACGCAGGACGGCGGGTTCCCGCTGCCTTTCACGTGCAGCTTGTGCGGCTTGCCCCCGGCGTTGTCGAGCGCCTGCATCTCATGACCGGCGATGCCCCAGACGTCAGTCAATCCGTCCGGGGAACTCAGAGCGCACGCGGCGCTGCAGCCATCTGACGGCCAGACCTGGCCCGCCTTGCGGGGGAGAGATGCCAGGGAGGCCTGGAGCTGGCCGGTCAACGTGTATCGCTGGAGGTGGAACTCAGCCGGTCCCGACTGCACCGCCACGACGGCCTGGCCACTGGGCCGGGTGAATCCGACCGCGACTACGCCGGCGGGCAGCTGCAACGGTGTCAGCTGTCCTGTTCGCAAGCTCAGCAGCTGATAGCCGCTTGCGCCGCCGGGCGCCGTCGACGGTATCGAACAGCGCCCTTCTCTTGTCGCCTGACCAGGCCATCAGGTGTGGCGCGGTGCCGCCAGACGACGTGGTGATCTCATACTTGCCGCCCTCGGGGTCCACCAGGTAGGTGGTGTACCGGGCGGCGCCTGAGGCTTGCCCGGCCGAGTTCGGCGGAGCTGTGGAGAATTCGGCGAGAGCCCAGCCCTGCCCGACCAAAGACCAGGGGACGGCCGACCGGCCGCCCGTCTTGCCCGCCGGGAGCATCTGCACCTTCGGCTTGGTGATGACCGATGGCGAGCTACCGCCGCCTGCGGTCGGAGTGGCCTTGTGGCCACCGGACGCGAGGTAAGCGATGCTGGCGATCAGTAGGGCGGCGACCGCGCTGCCCGCGATCAGCTGGGTCCGGCGCGAGCCCGCCGGCCAAGCCCGTGGCTGCTGGCCAGGCAGGACCTGGCGGGTTTGCGCCCGCGGGCCAGGTGAACCGGCCATGGGGCCGGTGGTCGGGTAGTCCGCGGCGGCCGGGGCGCTCGGGGGGAGGTTCCGCGCCATCCGCGCGGCCGCATGCCGCCGCGGGCGAGCCACAGTGGCATCCGGGTCACGAGCTGGCTGGTCCTGGTCGGCGTCAGCGCGGTCGCCCGCGTCTGTACGTGGCCGGTAGATCCCCGGCCAGGTCCCCGAATCGGCAATCTGGGCTGGGCCAGGATGGTGGTCGGCTCCGGCCTCAGCGCGCCGCCGCTCGTAAGCCTCGGTGGCGGTCGCCAGCACCCACTCTTCGGAGTCGCGGTAGCCCGACACCTGATACCACTGCTGGTATGCCTTGGCGTAGGCCTCGCGGATGGCGTGATCCGCGAGCCCGTCATCGCCGGCCAGTTCGTGCATCTGGGTAGTGACGCGCCAGACGGTACGCGCGTAGAAGGCATCGAAAGTCTCAGAATCGGGCATCCGCCCAGCACCTCCCACCGCCGCCCGCAGGAGCGGAACCCGCATGTGTTGCTGCACTAGCCAGGCATACCGGCCTGGGGTAGCGAGACGGTATTGCCTAGATCGTTATGTATAGGTCAGGTTAGGCGAGCTCAGCCAGCCGCCGAACTGCCGCATCGATCCGCTCGTCGGTAGCCGTCAGCGCCGACGCGAATGTGCTGGACGCCGCCGGGCCCGTAGATCTCGCCTGGCGCGACCAGGATGCCCGCCTCCGCCAGCCGCTGTACCGAGCTACGGCAGTCAAGGTCTGGGTGGGACGCCCACAGATAAAGCCCGCCCGCGGACGCCTCGACAGCCCAGCCGGCCCTTTGCAGCGCGTCCCTCAGGCGCTCCCGCCTGGCGGCATAGCGGGCGCGCTGCGCGTCGGCGTGCGCGTCGTCGTTCAGTGCGGCGGTCATGGCGGCCTGGACCGGCGCCGGGACGAGCATCCCGGCCTGCTTGCGGACCTCAAGCAGCTCCGCTACCAGATCCGGGTCGCCGGTCACGAAGCCGGCGCGGTATCCGGCCAGGTTGGAGCGCTTGGACAGCGAATGCACCGCCAGCAGGCCCTGATGGGAGCCGTCGCAGACGTCCGGGTGCAGCACCGACACCGGCGTGGCATCCCAGCCGAGCTCGATATAGCACTCGTCGGAAGCGATCACCGTGCCCCGTTCACGACTCCAGCTGACCACCTTCCGCAGATGATCAGCTGGCAGGACCTGGCCGGTCGGGTTGGAAGGCGAGTTCAGCCAGGCCAGCCGGACTCGCTCCGGGCCGAGCGACAGCAGGCCGTCCGCGGCTACCGGCCGAGCGCCCGCCAGCTGCGCCCCCACGCCATACGTGGGGTAGGCCAGCTCCGGATGCACGACGATGTCACCGGCGCCGCAGCCGAGCAGGGTCGGCAGCCAGGCGATGAATTCCTTAGTGCCGATCACTGGCAGCACCGCGGCGGGGTCGACGCTGACGCCGTGCCGCCGGGCCAGCCAGCCGGCGGCGGCCTGCGGACGGCAGCCGTTCCGGCCGTGGGCGGATAGCCGGGAGAATCGCCGGCAGCGCGCAGCGCCGCCCTGCACGACCTCAGGGCACCGGATCTACCGGCGAGCCGACGGACAGGTCGACGATCCCGCCAGGGTGCTGGCTGGCTAGCTCAGCCGCGCCGGCCAGCGAATCCCACACGAAATGCAGGCAGCCTGGCAGCCAGTGTCGACGGCGCGCGGGCCGTCGTGCTGCCGGGCGTCACCGCTGCGTTCCCGGTCTAGTGCTCGGTCTCCTGCGGCGGCAGCGCGGCCACGATCGGGTGATCCTTGTTGATCTTGCCGACCTTGGAGGCGCCGCCGGGCGAGCCGAGATCAGCGAAGAACTCCACGTTGGCCTTGTAGTAGTCCTTCCACTGGTCCGGCACGTCGTCCTCGTAGAAGATGGCCTCAACCGGGCAGACTGGCTCGCAGGCGCCGCAGTCCACGCACTCATCCGGGTGGATGTAGAGCATCCGCTCGCCCTCGTAGATGCAGTCGACCGGGCACTCCTCGATGCAGGCCTTGTCGAGCACATCGACGCAAGGCTGCGTGATGATGTAGGTCACTTCCGCGTTCTCCTCTTCCGTCCGCGCCCTGGTGCACCAGCAGTGCGGCTGACCCAAGTATCGCGGCTTCCTACCAGTATCGCGTTCCCGGCGGGATCGGGGCACATCCAGCCGTCCCCCGGGGAGTTCGCAGGCTATCAGCCGAAGACCACGGTGGCAGTGCCAGCCCGTGCATGGCGCGAGGGCTTGAGCGCCTTCCACTGACCGCGAACCTGTACTGGCCATGCCACTCATAGCCGCCATACCGGACGTCGAGGATGCCGTAGCCGGCCGCATTCGACACCAGCCAGGCCGCTACGGCCCAGCCCTGGCGGGAGTCCACGACGTCCACGACGCCCGGCGGGGTCGCTGGTCACCTTGCCGCCTAGCTCGCCGAAGGCACTGGTCAGGGCCCGCTTGGCGGCCGCAAGCCGGGGCTGTCCGACGGACGAGCCGTAGCTGCACCAGACCGCATGCGGCTGTGTGCCGGAGAACGCGCGGGCGAGGCTGGTGCCGACGCCCGCGTACTGCTCGTAGGCGGACCCGTCGGCACTGCGCTGGACAGTCCTGTGCCGCCTGGTCGATCGGCAGGCGCCGGTAGCGGGGCACCTCCACCAGCGCGGCGAAGAACCGGCTGGTCGCATAGACCGGGTTCTCGATTTCCCGTGCGGTTCCCCAGCCTTCCGAAGGTCGCTGCTGGAAAACGCCGACGGAGTCCATGGTGCCGTAATGCAGGTTCGCCAGCTTCGACTCCTGCAGGGCGGTGGCGTACGCGATGGCGACCGCCCGGGTCGGCAGGTCCTGGTGGCTGGCCACCCCGGCGATGGTCGCGGCGATGCCAGCCTGACTGACGCTGAGCTGGAAGCTCTGGCTGCCCTGGCCGGCCACGCACGCCGTCGGCCGCCGCGCGATCTGCGGTGAGGACTTCAGTGCCAGGTAGCCGACTACCAGCCCGGCCACGATGACGATGACCGCGGCCCCGATCCGGGACTGTCGGCTGGCTCGGGCGGGCTGGCGGCGGCTCGGCACGGTACGACGCTACCCGCTCACGGCGGCGTGAAAGCGTCGCGCCCGCAGCGCCGCGCCAGGGCAGGCGGCACTAGGCTCCGACGCTATGACACAAGCTCGAGCGCAGGGAACCGTGCCGTCCGTCCTGCCCGACCGACATCGACGAGCTGTGGGAGCGGCGAGCCGACCTGACGCCTGCCGACGTCGTCGCCAGGGACCTGGTCATGACGTCGGTCGACAAGATCGACACTGGGCAGGCCAGGGTCGCCTGGGTCGATCCGGTCACGGGCGAGGTCGTCGTGGACGAGCGGGCCAAGCGCGCGATCCTGCTGGCATTCCGGCTGCTGCCGATGGTGCGGTCGGAGGTCGGGGAGTTCCGCTACAACGACCGGGTGCCCCTGACGTCCCAGCTCGATGGCGTCCGCGTGGTGCCCGGCTCGATCGTGCGATGGGGCGCCTACGTCGCGCCGGGCGCGGTGCTGATGCCGTCGTTCGTCAACATCGGCGCCTACGTCGACACCGGCACGATGGTGGACACCTGGGCCACGGTTGGCTCGTGCGCCCAGATCGGCAAGAACGTGCACCTGGCCGGCGGCGTCGGCATCGGCGGGGTGCTCGAGCCGCCGAACGCGCGGCCGGTCGTCATCGAGGACGACGCCTTCATCGGGTCTCGCTGCATGGTGGTCAACGGCACGAGGGTCCGGGCCGGCGCGGTTCTCGGTGCTGGCACGATCCTGACCGAAGTACGCACGTGATCGACGTGGAGACCGGCGAGGAGCTGCCGCGGGGCGAGGTGCCCGGCCTGGTCGGTCTGCGTCGGCGGCACCCGGATGCGCCAGTTCGACGGCGGTGAGTTCGGCATGCCGTGCGTCCTCGTGCTCAAGCGGCTGGCCGAGGGCAGCGTGCACGACAAGGCAGCACTGAACGAGATTCTCCGCGACCACGGCGTCAGTTCCTAGGACTGCGCCGGGAACGGGGCGGCCCGGGCTGGCCCGTTCGGCCGCGCGCGGCGGTGTCGTTGCTGATCACCGGACGGCGACGGCTACCTTATGGGCCATGAGCCTGTACTCCGAGCCTCGCCGCCGGCTGCGTCGCCAGGGTCCCGCCACGCTGCGCGGTAAGCACATCCCCAAGACCACGACTGACCAGCGGCTGCTCGACTGGCGCGGGCCCAGCGACTGGGTGCATACCGATCCGTGGCGGGTGCTGCGCATCCAGGCTGAGTTTGTCGAGGGCTTCGGGCTGCTGGCTGAGCTCGGTCAGGCGGTCTCGGTCTTCGGCTCGGCGCGGACCCGGCCGGGTACGCCGGAGTACGACTGCGCCGAGCAGATCGGCTCGGGCCTGGCCAAGGCGGGCTACGCGGTCATCACTGGCGGCGGCCCGGGCATCATGGAGGCCGCGAACAAGGGTGCGGCCGCCGCGGGCGGAGTCTCAGTCGGGCTCGGCATCGAGCTGCCGCTTGAGCAGGGCCTCAATGAGTATGTCGAGATCGGCCTGGAGTTCCGCTACTTCTTCGTCCGCAAGACGGTGTTCGTCAAGTACTCGCAGGCCTTCGTCGTGCTGCCGGGCGGATTCGGCACGCTGGACGAGCTCTTCGAGGCCGTGACGCTCGTCCAGACCGGCAAGATCACCAGGTTTCCGATCGTCCTGGTCGGCACCGAGTACTGGGCAGGCCTGCGGGCGTGGATCAACGACACGATGCTTCCGGCTGGCAAGGTCTCGCCGTCTGATCCTGGCCTGGTCCAGGTGGTCGACGACCCGGCCGAGGTCGTCCGGATCATCGTCGAGGCGCACACCTTGAGTGCTGGCCGGCGGAATTTCACTGAGATGACCTGAGGGCCTCCCGGCTCCGGTGATGCGTCACCATGCCGTCGGCCGTGGCACGATTGCGATGTGCCTGTTGCAATCATCCTCGCGGCTGTCGTGATCCTCGGCGGCGTGGTCGTGGTCGCGATGGGCCGGGGCGGAGAACTCGCGCGCGAGCGGCCTGATGTGCCCGCCCCCTCTGACTTCCGGACCTGGTCCGACGTTGGCCAGCTACCGGCCGCCGCGGCGCTGCTCGGTTATCACGCCGGGGACGACCGAGCACGCCCTGTCGCTCATCGCGCGGACTATCGCGGAGCGGGATGCCGAGATCGACTGGCTGCGGAACCGGCTTGCCGAAGCCCGCCCAGAATTCGGCCCGTACAGCCCGGACGCGCCGTACAGCCCGGACGCGCCGCACAGCCCGGACGCGCGTACAGCCCGGACGCGCCGTACAAGCCGGACGAGGAGGACGTCGGCCTAGCCGTGACACTCATCCGGCGGCGGGTGCGGAGCTGCGGCCGGCCGGACCGGCGAGGACGAATGACGGCCGGATTGCCCGCGCCTGGGCCCGACGGCCTGCTGCGCTGTCCGTGGAGCTTGAGCGCGCCCGAATACCTCAGCTACCACGACGAGGAATGGGGACGACCGGTCCGGGACGATCCCGGGATGTTCGAGCGGCTGTGCCTGGAGGCGTTCCAGTCCGGTCTTTCCTGGCTGACGATCTCTGCGCAAGCGGGAGAACTTCCGGCTGGCCTTCCGCGGCTTCGATATCGAGGCGGTAGCCAGATTCGGCCCGGATGACATCGCGCGGCTGCTGGCTGATCCGGGCATCGTACGGAACCGGGCGAAGATCGAGGCCGCCATAGCTAACGCCCAGGCCGCGCGGCAGCTGCCCGCCGGGCTGGCCGACCTGGTCTGGCAGTACGCCGAAGACAGGCCGACTGCACCGGTGAGCCTCGCCGATGTGCCTGCCGTGACCAGCCAGTCCAAGGCGCTGGCGAAGGACCTGCGAGGGCGTGGGTTCAGGTTCACCGGTCCGGTCACCGCGTACGCGACGATGCAAGCCTGCGGCATCGTCAACGATCACCTGGTCGGCTGCGTCAGCCGCGACGGCGCTGGCGGGTAATTGAAAAGCACCGGCTTTTAGCCAGGCTGCCTTTTCTGCCCTGTCGCGGATGAATCAGCGCGCCGAGAAAACGGACTCCGTAAACCCGCGCTACGCTGATCCCGCCTAGGTCGGCCCGAGGGCGCACATCGGAACGCGCAGCGCTGCCGTGGTGGCGATGACGAGCACAGCACCCGTCCAAGGTCGGCCGTCCGACCATTTGACGCGACATTAATGTGTTCCCATTGCGAAACTTCGCACAATGCTCATAATCTGAGCTGCGAAGAGCCTCACTCGGGAGGGCGGAGGAGCATGCGGCCGCCAACGCCTGCCGGTAGCGGCAGGAGCATGCCGGGCGCGCCTGCGGTTAGCGATTCCCAGCGCGGCAACGCTGGGCGCGGAGCACTGCAGGTTGGCGTCAGCATGCCCGCCGCTGCGGCCGGGATGCTGGCCGCGCCCTTGGCGGAGGCGCTGGCCGTTCTGCCTGAGGCGGGCGAACGGCTTTCTGATGCCGGGATCAGTAACGGTG
The DNA here is from genome assembly GCA_963808215.1 of uncultured Actinomycetota bacterium. Classification (GTDB taxonomy): domain Bacteria; phylum Actinomycetota; class Actinomycetes; order Streptosporangiales; family Streptosporangiaceae; genus JAJYUU01. The sequence goes on along the minus strand of CAWEEY010000003.1, from coordinate 55,528 downwards.
GCTGCTTCGCCCGGCCACTGCCGATTGACACCACGTGCGCGGCGGCCGCGCGGCGCTTCTTCCGGGAGGCCATGTCGAGCCTGGCGATCCCGTCCGGATTGCTGCACGACGGCGTCACCATGGCCAGCGAGCTAGCAGCCAACACGCTGCACGCGCAGCGGAACGTGGCCCTCGGGGCAGTCGAGGCAGCGCTCGGCGCCGGGTATCCCCGAGATCTGGCTGTATCTCCGCGGCACCGGCCGTACCCGCGAACTCGTCTGCAAGGTGTTCGACACCGAGCGAGGCTGGACGGCGGGCGCCGACCCGGGCATGTCCAAGGCGCCGCTCGATTCGGTAAGCGGCCGCGGTCTTCAGGTCGTGGCGGGGCTGTCCGCCGGACAGTGGGGCTGCCACCTGAGCCGGTCGCGGCTCGGTAACTGGAAGGTACCGGGCAAGGCCGTCTGGTTTGCGCTCCGGATACCGCCGGCCGTCCTGCCGGACCATGTCGGCCGATCTGGCTACGGTCCCGACTGGCTAATGGACGAGCTTGAGGCGATGCTGGCCGACCGTGGGCTCAGCAGCATCGTCCGCGCTGACCTGGATGGCATCTCTGTGCTGTCGATCAGCCGCCACCTCACGGTCTGGCGTCACGACGACATCATCTCCTGGCGTGCACCGGCAGGCCGGTACCACAAGATGGACCTGGCCGATCTGATCGACGTCACCGAGCAGATCGTGTGCGCGCACGAGGAGACGGCACTCGGCGAGCCGGTGACGGTCTAGGGCAGGCTCGGCGGCCTGAGTCGGCCGGCCTGGTCAGCGGCCCTGGTAGACGGGAGCCTGCTTGCTCAAGAATGCGATCGTTGCCGCCCGGTGATCTTCCGTGCTCCCAAGCCGGACCTGGAGGTCGGCCTCCTTATCCAGCGACTCGCGCAGAGTGTGGCTGGTCGAGTAGAGCAGGCCCTCCTTGATCGCTGCGTACGCGAGCGTCGGCCCGGCAGCTAGCCGGGTCGCCATGGCGGCTGCGGCCTCGGGCAGGTCCGCCTCGGGTACTACCGAGGTCAGCAGGCCGAGATTAAGCGCGGTCATCGCATCGATCGGTTCCGCGAGCATCAGCATCTCCGCCGCCTTGGCCGTGCCGACAAGTCGCTGCAATGTCCACGAGGTGCCGGAGTCCGCGCCCAGTCCGACTCTGGCGAAAGCCAGGAGCAGGCTGGCCCGCTCGGCCGCTACGCGGAAATCGCACGCGAACGCAAGACCAGCGCCCGCGCCCGCGGCCACGCCAGGCAGCGCGGCGATTACCGGTTTCGGCATCCCGGCAATCGTCTCGATGATCGGGTTGTAGTGGTGCCGGACGGTGTCCAGGGGAGCAGAGTCGGATGCCAGCAGCTCTGCGTGCTCTCGCAAATCCTGACCAGAGCAGAACGCCTGGCCTGCGCCGGTGAGGATGACTGCCCGCACTCTCTCGTCGGTGCTGCAGTCCCGCAGCGCCGCTAGCAGCGCGACCTTGGTCTCGGCCGTAAGGGCGTTCCGCGCAGCGGGCCGGTTGATCGTGATCGTGGCGACTGCGCCGTCAACCTCGTGAAGCACCACATCTGACACCTGGGCTCCCTTCCTCATGATCACGAAAACTCTGACACCGCCGACGATGCGGAATTTACCTGCTCTCCGCCTGGGCGCACGACTTTTTCCGAGTGCCCAGGTATCACCTGATATCGCGCTCGCGTGGGCGGGAACGCTGATCGTTAGCGTCGGACGGCCTAAGACTGGATAATAGAGGGACTGATCGAGATGTATGTGGCTGGCTGGAGTACCGCCAGGCGCCCTCCGCCGGGCCGATCCGGCGGTTGCGGTTCGGTGCGGCCCCACGGCATGGAAGGGGAGCAGAATGGCGGCGATGAAGCCGCGGACGGGTGACGGTCCGCTTGAGGTCACCAAGGAGGGCCGTGGCATCGTGATGCGCGTACCCCTCGAAGGTGGCGGGCGCCTAGTGGTCGAGCTCACCCCGGATGAGGCGCGTGCGCTGGGCGAGGCGCTTAAAACCACCGTCGGCTGAAACCCGCCGCTCACCGCCTCTGGCCCCCGGCAGGTGCCGCTACCGAGTTCCGAGGTCCCGAGCGCGTACCTTGACGCAACTGACTGGTTGCCATAATGTAGCAACCAGTCAGTTGCTACTTCGGGGCCGCTACGGGAAGGTGGCATCACGATGAAGACACCGCCGATCGTTTCGCCGCAAGAGTGGGAGGCTGCTCGCCAGCAGCTGCTCGTGAAGGAGAAGGAGCTGACCCGCGCCCGTGACGCGCTGGCCGCGGAGCGTCGGCGGATGCCGCGGCTGGCCGTAGAGGCCCAGTACGCGTTCGACGGACCCGAGGGCAGCCAGAGTCTGGCTGACCTGTTCGCTGGTCGTCGTCAGCTCATCGTGTACCGCGCCTTCTTCGAGCCCGGCGTGTTCGGCTGGCCCGACCATGCCTGCCCTGGCTGCTCTCTGGTGGCTGATCAGGTCGCCCACCTCGCCCATCTGAACGCCCGCGACACCACTCTGGTCTTCGTCTCGCGCGCGCCGCAGCCCGACATCGAGCGGGTGAAGGCGCGGATGGGCTGGACGATGCCCTGGTACACCATGACCGACCGCTTCGACGCCGACTTCGGCGTGGACGAGTGGCATGGCACGAACGCGTTCATCCGCGACGGCGACAGGGTGTTCCGCACCTACTTCGTCAACAACCGCGGCGACGAGCCGATGGGGAGTACCTGGAGCTACCTCGACATCACTGCGCTCGGCCGGCAGGAGGAATGGGAGGACTCGCCCGAGGGCTACCCCCAGACGCCGCCGTACCAGTGGTGGAAATGGCATGACGCCTACGAGGCCGCCGGGTCGCCAGCCGGATAAACCGCCCGCCGGCTATCCCGCTTGCTTTGCCGCGGCCAGCAGGCCATTGCCGATCGGCAGCAGCAGCGGCACTAGCCGGTCATCGGCCCGTACCTGTTCGCGCAGCTCGGCAGCTGCAGCTACCTCAGCATCCGTCGGCATCCGCTCGGTACCTGTACTGCCTGGCAGGACGGCGTTGAAGAGCACGATTCCGCCTGGCCTGAGCAGCCGCAGGGCGCTGGCCAGGTAGTCGCCGAACTCCAGCCGGTCAGCGTCGCAGAACACCATGTCGTAGGCCCCGTCGGCCAGTCTCGGGAGTACCTCGAGTGCGCGGCCGCCGATGAGTCTGTACCGGCTGGGCGGGAAGCCCGCGGCGACATACGCCGCGCGTGCCAGCCGCTGATGTTCCGGCTCGGAATCGACCGATGTCAGCACGGCACCCGGCCGCATGCCGCGGAGCAGCCAGATGCCAGAGGTACCGCATCCGGTCCCGATCTCGACGACTGACCGGGCGCCGATGGCGGCAGCAACGAACCGGAGCGTTCCGCCGGTGAGCGCGCTCACCGGCGCTGCTCCGCCTACCTCGGCCGCGTTCCGCCGGGCGCTGATGAGAGCGTCATCCTCGGGCAGGAAGTCGTCAATGTAGGCGAGGGTGCCCGCTGAGATCGACATGACTACCTCCCCATCGGGCCGGCCGTTCCGGGCTGTGGTAGTTGTCCGCCCCGGCCCCTCAGGGCCGCAGCCTAGCGGCCACTGGGGCCGTCCGGGAACCCGCCGGGTAACCTCGTACGTTAACCGCGTGCACAGGCAGCCGGGCTTCCTATGCCAAGTCGTGAATGATGGGCTTGAAGCAGGAAATAACAACTGCCCTCCGATCGCGTCAGGTTCGCGATGGCAGTGGGACGGCAGCCTGAGCACTAGGCCGGCGGCCGGATGACGGGAACAAACGCCGACCCGACAGAGGTTGTGGTTGAGTACGGGGCCTTGGAAGGTGTGGAGCCGGTGCACGGGGAATTGGTGGAGCAGGCAGGACCAGCCGCCGAGACGACAGAAGCGGACGCATGGACTCCGCCGACCTGGGAAACGGTCGTCCGGGACCACTCGGCCCGCGTCTACCGGCTGGCCTACCGTCTCACTGGTAATAGCCACGACGCCGAGGACCTGACGCAGGAAGTGTTCGTTCGGGTGTTCCGCTCGCTGGACAGCTACATTCCCGGCACGTTCGAGGGATGGCTGCACCGGATCACTACCAACCTCTTCCTCGACATGGCACGCCGGCGCCAGCGGATCAGGTTCGAGGGCCTGGCTGACGAAACAGAGTCACGTCTAGGTGGCTCTGAGCCCACCCCGGCTCAGGCATTCGACGACCGGCATCTCGACGGCGACGTTCATGCTGCGCTCATGGCGCTGGCGCCCGAGTACCGGGCTGCAGTCATTCTCTGCGACATCGAGGGCCTGTCTTACGAGGAAATCGCTGACACACTCGACGTCAAGCTCGGCACCGTCCGCAGCAGGATCCATCGTGGCCGGGCTCAGCTGCGCCAGGCCCTGGAGCACCGGAGGCCGCGCCGCCGCCTGAGCGCCCCTGTGCCGCAGCCGAGGCTGCACATGGACCTGCCGGTGCCACAAGGGGGCCAGCCATGACTCACCTCGGCCAGCGGCTGTCTGCGCTGATAGATGGCGAGCTCGAGGCGTCGGAGCGCGAGCACGTCCTTATTCACGTGACCAAGTGCGGCTCCTGCCGCGACGAGGTCGCGGCACTGCGGATGCTCAAGCGGCGGATGAATGCCCTCGGCGAGGCTGCGGCAGGCGCTGCGCTTACCGGCAAGCTGATGGGCCTGAGCGAGTCCGTGCTGGCAGGCCGCATGCCGATGGCCGAGGCGGTATGGCCTGCGGCCGCTCCGGCCGGCGGCTGGCAGGTTCCCGGTCAGGGCAGCAGGCCGGAGCAGCGGGTCGGCAAGTACTTCCTGGCCGGATCGCTGATCGTGTTCCTGGCCGGCCTCGGGACCGCAGCCTTCATCGCTGGCGGCGAGCCGCAGGCACAGGCCCCGTCATCTCCCGCCACGCCATCGGTCGACGTGCTGGTGGTCCCGCAGCAGCTCGTCAATGCCCCCGGCACCCGGATTCCACAGCGCGAACGCTCGCAGCCGTACACCTCCGTCACGGCGACGCGCCTGCCGTAGTAGCCGCTCTGCCACAACCAGCCCCGTGCCGCGGCGCGCGCTCCAGCATGCCTACTCCCGTCCGGTTTAGGGGATAACCCAGCCGAAGACGGCTGGTCGCATCTGACCTCGGGGGCCGTCACGGGGGAGGCACCGGATGTGGGATCAGCCCGTGCGTGGCAGCGTCGGGCCCGCCTGGCCCGCCAGACCGGAGCCAGCGCGGCTCGTCAGGCACCGCCGATCCGGGCACGGCGGTCCAGCCCGGCCCAGGCGGGCGATCGGACGAGTGATTTCGGTCGGTTCGACTGGTTCGCGGATTCGGCGCATTTTGGAATTCCGGGCGTCCCCGAAGCGGACCCTGGCCGGAACGACCCCGAGGCGCAGGGCGAGGAGCGCCGAAGCTGGCGGCGGGAGAAGGACGACCGGGAAGGGCGCCGTCCGGCCGCGCGGCCCGCCTCAGAACCGGGCGAGCTACCACGGTGGCTGCACGGCTGGCGGCTGGTGGCGGGTATTTCCGGGCTGGCGCTCACGTGCACCATGCTCGGCGGAATCGTCGGCGGACTCGTCGCAGTGACTGACGTCGCCAGCCATACCGACCCCAGCTACAGTCGTCGGCGCGGTGCCCGCCCGCGCCGGTCAGCCGCCCGGCCGACTCAATCCCCGGCATTGCCGCGCGTGATACGCCGGCGGTCGTGATGATCAAGGTCAACGGAGACGTCGGCACTGGGTCCGGGTTTGTCATCAGCGGAGGTTACATCGTCACCGACAACCATGTCGTGACCCTCGACGGGCTCGTCCGTAACGCTTCGCTCCGGGTGTTCTTCAGTGACGGTAAGTCGGCGCCCGGCGAGCTCGTCGGCCGCGACCCGTACTCCGACATCGCCGTGCTCAAAGTATCTGGCATGACCGACTTCCCGGCCCTGAGCCTTGGCAACTCGGCCAGCGTCCACGTTGGCGACCCGGTCATTGCCATCGGCTCGCCGCTTGGCCTGGCCGATACGGTGACCAGCGGAATCATTAGCGCCGTGAACCGCCCCGTCCAGCCTGGTGCAGGGTAACGGCTCGGCGCCCCAGGTCTTCTTCGACGCGATCCAGACCGACGCCCCGATCAACCCAGGTAACTCCGGCGGTCCGCTGGTAAACGATCGCGGCCAGGTCATCGGCGTCGATGCGGCGATCGAGACGCTCGGCGACAATCCCATCACCGGTGCCCAGGGCGGCAGCATCGGCCTCGGCTTTGCCATCCCCGTCGACCAGGCCCGCCGCGTCATCGTGCAGCTCATCAGGACCGGCCATGCCTCCCACTCGGTCATCGGGGCTGCCCTGAACCAGGGCTATGCTGGCAACGGCGCGCAGATCGAGACTGTAGGCCAGCGCGGCGGCCCGGCCGTGGCCCCTGGCGGCCCGGCTGCGCGGGCTGGGCTGCGCGCGGGCGACATCATTACCGAGCTAGGCGGCCAGCCGATCACGACCCCGGACTCGCTGCTCGATGCCATCAGATCGCTGGCTCCGGGCTCGCGGTCGGGGTGAGCTACATCCGGCACGGACGAACGCGGCAGGCCGGATCATCCTCGGCTCGGCCGGATCATGACCGGTCCGCGCCGACTGGTTCGACGTGCGGGGATTCTGAAGCGGGCGGCACACCGGCTACGCTGTCAGGGCGGGCTATGGCCTGCATCGTCCTAGCTCTCGGGAGCCTGCCGGTGTTTGACCTGGATCTGCCGAAGCTCGTGTTGCTCGGCGTTATCGCCCTGATCGTATTCGGGCCGGAACGGCTGCCGGGCATGGCCGCTCAGGCCGGCCGGGCTCTGCGGGAGCTGCGGAGGATGGCCGAGGGGGCTAAGTCGGAGCTGCAGGAGAATCTCGGCCCCGAGTTCAGTCAGTTCGATCTCAACGACATCAATCCCAAGCACTTCGTCCGCAAGCACCTGCTGGATAATGCTGGCGACGCTCTCGGGCTGAACAGCCTCGCCGACACCAACGGCAGCAATGGGACGAACGGCAATAACGGGACAACACGCTCGCAGACCGCAGCGCGCCAACCGTGACTCTGTCACCGGGCGAGCGGCCGCCCTACGACGCCGAGGCCACCTGAGCGGCGCTGCCACCTGGTCCTCGGCGGCTAGCTGGCAAGGCCCCCAAGGACTGGCGGGGATCAGACGGGCGTGAGGCCCAGCTGCCGTCCGGCGAGGCTGCGGGAACGGCCGGCCAGGCTCTCGGCAACCTTCCGAAGCTGCTGTGAGGCCGGCGCGTCCGGGTCGGACAGCACCAGCGGTATGCCTGAGTCGCCGGCCTCCCGGAGCCTCGGGTCGATCGGCACTTCGCCGAGCAGCGGCACCGGCGCCCCGGTGAGCCTGGTCAGAGTGTCCGCGACCGCGACGCCGCCGCCGGCGCCGAACACGTCTACTCGCTCGCCGCAATGCGGGCACGGCAGGTAGGACATGTTCTCGATCACGCCCACGACCCGCTGATGCAGCTGGACGGCCAGCGACCCGGCACGTTCGGCTACCTCGGCCGAGGCCAGCTGCGGTGTCGTGACGACGAGCAACTCGCTGCCCGGGACCAGGTGTGCGGCCGAGATGGCGACGTCACCGGTGCCCGGCGGCAGGTCGAGCAGCAGGATGTCCAGATCGCCCCAGAAGACGTCGGCCAGGAACTGCTGCAGCAGCCGGTGCAGGATCGGGCCGCGCAGCGGCAGCGGCTCGTTGCCCTTCTTCAGCATGCCGCTGGAGATGGCCCGGACGCCATGCGCGGTCGGCGGCATGATCATCTGCTCGACCTGAGTTGGCCGGTCGGTGACGCCCAGCATCCGCGGCACCGAGTGCCCGTAGATGTCGGCGTCGAGCAGGCCGACCTTCAGGTCGAGTGCGGCCAGCGCGACGGCCAGGTTGACTGTCACCGACGACTTGCCAACTCCGCCTTTGCCGCTGGCTATCGCGTAGACCTTGGTCAGCGACCCCGGCTTGGCGAACGGGATCTCCTTCTCCGGCTTGCCGCCGCGCAGCTTGGTCTGCAGCTCGCGCCGCTGCTCCTCGCTCATCACGTCCAGATCGACCCGGACCGCCGTGACGCCAGGCAGCTTGCTGACCGCGGCGGTCACCTCCCTGGTGATGGTGTCCCGAAGCGGGCATCCGGAGACCGTGAGCCAGACGCCGACGAGAATCACCCCACCCGGCGTGACCTCGATGCTCTTTACCATGCCCAGCTCGGTGATCGGGCGGTGAATCTCCGGGTCATTGACGGTCGAGAGCGCCTGGGCGACCTGCTCCGGCGTGGGCAGGGCTACGCCAGAACCCGCTGGCACTGAGTCTGTGGGCATGGCCCCATGCTACGGCCGCGCGAGGCGTGCCCTTTCAGGTACATCCGGCCCCGCTATGCTCAGGCGGCGTGACGGCACGCGCATACCGGCCCAGGAGGACAACGCTGGCGGTGCCCGCCAGCAACCCCAGGTTCCTGATCAAAGCGCGCGAACTGGCGGTCGACGAGGTCTTCATCGACCTGGAAGATGCAGTGGCGCCGGCCGAGAAGGAGCAGAGCCGCGCGGTAGTGGCGCAATCACTTCGCGACGGCGGCTGGCGCACCAAGACCAGGGCAGTCCGGGTGAACGACGTCCGGACCGGCTGGGCCTACCGCGACGTGGTCGACGTGGTCGAGCAGGCCGGCGAGTGGCTTGACGCGATCGTGCTGCCGAAGGTGACCGGCCCGCTGGACGTGGCCTGGCTCGACCTGCTGCTCAGCCAGATCGAGCAGGCCACCGGCCTGGCGGCCGGGCCGGATTGGGATCGAGGCGCAGATCGAGGACGCGGCCGGGCTGGCTGCCGTTGACGCGATCGCGGCTGCATCGCCGCGGCTGGAGGCGCTGGTATTCGGGCCGGCCGATTTCATGGCCAGCCTGGGCATGCGCTCGCTGACCGTGGGCGCGCAGCCCGCCGGGTATGCCCCGGGCGACGCGTTCCACTACGCGCACATGCGCATCCTGGTGGCCGCGCGGGCGAACGGGCTGCAGGCGATCGACGGCCCGTTCGCGGCGATCCGCGACCTGGACGGGCTGAAAGCCAGTGCGGCCAGCGCCGCGGCGATCGGCTTTGACGGCAAGTGGGTGCTGCACCCGGGCCAGGTCGACGTGGTGAACGCCGAGTTCTCTCCCGGCGCAGGCCGACTATGACCGGGCAGAGCTGATCATCGAGGCCTATGAGTACTACACGAACGTGCAGCGCCGCGGGGCCGCGATGCTGGACGGCGAGATGATCGACGAGGCATCCCGCAAGCTGGCCATGGTCGCGGCGGCCCGTGGGCGGGCTGCCGGGCTGCAGCGGACCCGGCGGTTCGAGCCGCCGGGGCAGGCCACTGGCCGGTAGAAGAATCACGGGCGAATGGAACGCTGACGACTGAATTCGCTGGGCGCTCCGCGCCGCACACGGAAGGGGGGTCCGTGCCTGAAGCCGAGCCGCGGAACCTGATGCGCGTCCGCGGCGTAGGGGACCGAGCGCGTCACCAACCTGGAACTGTTCTTCGACCTCGTCTACGTGTTCGCCGTCACTCAGCTATCCCATTACCTGCTGCGTCATCTCACCGTGACTGGCGCGCTGCAGGCTGCGCTGCTGCTGGCGATGGTGTGGCTGCTGTGGGTCTACACGGTGTGGGTGACGAACTGGCTCGACCCGCAGCAGATCCCGGTCCGGCTGATGCTGCTCAGCCTGATGCTGGTCAGCATCGCAATGTCGGCAGCGCTCCCGACCTCGTTCGGCGACTCCGGACTGCTGATCGGCCTGGCCTACGCAGTCATGCAAGTCGGCCGCAGCCTGTTCACCGTCTGGGCGGTGCGCGACCAGCCGCTGCGTCGCAACTTCCAGCGCATCCTGGCCTGGTGCTGCGCGAGCGGAGCGTTCGCAATCGCCGGCGGCCTGACGTCGAGCGTTGCTCTGAGGGCCGTGTTCTGGCTGCTGGCTGTTGGCGTCGACCTGCTCGGCGGTGTCGTCGGGTTCTACACGCCTGGGCTCGGCCGGTCCACGACCAGGGAGTGGACTATCGAAGGCGGCCACTTTGCCGAGCGGTGCCAGGCGTTCATCCTGATCGCGCTTGGCGAATCCATCGTGGTCATAGGGGCAACCCTGGCCGGGCTGCTCGGGCCGCACGGGGCGCTGACGTCGGCCGCATGCCGGACCGGCCCGCAATCATCGCAGCGTTCGTGGTCGCGTTCGTCGGCAGCGCCGCGCTGTGGTGGCTGTACTTCGACCGGAGCGCAGAGGAGGGAGCACGGCTTATCGCCGGTCAGCTGACCCGGGCCGCCTGGGCAGATCGGCGTACCACTTGATCCATCCGATCATGGTCGCCGGGATCATTGTCGCCGCGACCGCCGATGACGTCGTGCTGATCAGACCGGGCGCTGTCGGCGTCGGGTCGACGTCCTGGCTGATCCTCGGCGGCACCGGCCTGTACGTTGCCGGGCTGCTGGCGTTCAAGCTGAACGTCTGGCGCCGGCTGTCCTGGCAGCGGGCGGCGGCCCTGCTGGCCATCGCGCTGCTTGGCCTGGTCGCGCCCCACGTCACGGCTCTGGTTCTGAGCATCTGCACGGCCGCGGTCGTCGTCGCGGTCGTGGTGGCCGATTACCTCCAGGCCCGGTCGGCTGCCGGCGGGCGCGCCCGGCCGGTCCGCGACTGAGCCATATAGCGGCCGATACCGAGACAATGCCAAGCTAAGTCATAGGCTGGCAGTCGGGACGCGGGAGGCAATCGGATGGCGGATTCGGACCAGTGGCTGGTGGCCGGGCTCGACGCAGGCGGCACGACCATCAACGCCACCCTGCTGGATGCGGAGGGCCGCTTCCTCGTCGAGGAAATGGCCGAGTCCCCGAGCTGCGTTCGCGAGGGACCGGACAAGGCGATCGACGCGCTGGAGCAGGCGCTGGCCGACGTGCTGGAGCTCACGGGCACTTCGCGTGCTGCCGTCCGGATGGTCGGCCTGGACACGCCGGGGCCCGTGACCGCAAAGGCGTCATTTGCTCCGCGGGCGCCACCAACTTCGCTAACCCTGAATGGCGTGGTTTCGACGTGCGCAGGGCCCTGGAGCTCCGAATCGGAATCCCCGTGGTGTTCAACAACGACGCGAACGCCGCCGCGCTGTATGCACATCACAAGCATTTCGGGCCGGGAAGGGCTGAGCTGCGATCCTCAGTGTCCGTCATCGTCGGAACCGGGCTCGGCGGAGGCGTCGTCGAGGCCGGGCAGGTCATCCGGGGCGCAGCCGGGATGGCTGGCGAGCTCGGGCACATCTGGCTGCCGATGGAGGGCCTGCTGGCACCCGGCCAGCCGATTCCGATGTGCAACTGCGGGCTGCCGGGCGATGCCGAGAGCATCGCCTCCCTGAGCGGCATCGAGAAGAACCTGCTGCCCTACTGGCTGACCCAGTTCCCTGGCCACGAGCTGGCGAGCCAGCCGGCCGACGTGGCCGCCAAGCTGGTCCGCAGCTACGGAGAAGCCGGTGATCCCGCTCGCGCTGGCGATCTTCGAGCAGCAGGCTATGGCCATCGGCCGGCTGCTGACGATCGCGGCGAACTTCACCGATCCGCATGTCTACCTGCTCGGTGGCGGCGTCGTCGAGGCGGCTCCCGCCTTCCGCGACTGGTTCCTCGATCGCGTGCGGGCGCACACAGTGCTCCGGGAAGAGCAGGCTCGGGCGTCGTCGATCGCCCTCGTTCCCGACCTGGACATGGCCGGGGCCCGCGGCTCCGCGATCGCGGCGCGCGCAGCGGTCTCGTCCGGCGCAGACGTAGCCTGAGTGCCTCGTCCTGCCCGTCGCGCCTAGGGCGCAGGATCAGGCGAGGAGCCCTGTCGCCTGGCCGACCTCGATCAGGTGCCCGTCGGGGTCGCGGACGTAGGCCCGGATCTCGCGACCGTGGTCCTTTGGCTCGGTCAGGAACTCGGCGCCCTTGGCCGACCACTGCTGGTAGATGCTGGCGATGTCCGCGACCCGCACGTTGAGGAAGGCGCTGGTGAAGTTCGGGTCTGGCGGCGTGCCCAGGGTTACCTCGGGCTTGTCGTCGGTCGGCCCGCCACCGGCGTTAAGTATGAGCCAGGTGTTTGCGACCTTCATGATGACCGGGTCGCGCTCCACCAGCACCTCGCCGTCAAACAAGTCCCGGTAGAACTCGCGGGACCGGTCCTGATCGGCAACGACGAGGAAATGCGTGATGACGAAGTCTTTCTTCGGCGCCGGAAAATCGTCTGGATTCATACAGAGCACCTCCGCTGGTCGAGGTCGGGCGGGCCACCCGTCGGGATACCCGCAGAATGCCAGGCAGGAACGAGGTATGCGGAACGGCGTCAGTGCAGAGCCAGCACGCGCGACCGGAGGCCCTTGAGCGCGGTGTCGACGACCGTCTGCTCCGCCTGTCGCCTGAGCATTCGCGGCAGCGGGAACCGGGCAGAGATGGCGAGCTCGAAGGTCACCTCGGTCCCGTCGTCCCGCTCGGCCAGCAGGTAAGAGCCCGACATCGCGGAGACCACCGAGCCCGGCATGGCAAGTTGCCAGCGCACCAGCTCGTTGCCATCCCACTCGTACCTGAGCACGAGCTGCTCTCTGAATACCCCTGCGTTCACGTCGAAACGGACCAGCCGTGCCCGGCCGTCCGACGCCAAGCTCGCCGAGGATCTCGACCGAGTGCATGCTGGCCCAGGACGGATACGCCGCGAAATCGGCAATCACTGTCATCACGAGATGCCGTGGCGCGGCGATCGTGATCGTCGATCTGGCCCAGCCCTCCATGCCCGGAGTGTATTCCGCGGGCCTTATTTACCCCTACAGTCAGCTGAGCTGGCCTTATCAGGCCATTACCGACTGCCGACCCATCGGCGAAACGGCGGCCAGGCGGCGAAGCATCTTCAACGGGCCGACGGCGCGCTGCCATTCGGCGCGTCCTCAACTGCTGGTCGGCCGGGCCGCCAGCTTCGGCGGCAAGATGTCGGCGCTGAAGGCCACGGTCTCGAACCGCACCGGCTCCGCCGGCTCATGCGACCGGTGGCCAACGGCACCCCGACACGTCACCGTGACCCAGGCTTCAACCCGCAAGGCGGCATCGCCGACATTTAACGCGCAAACGTGCCTCCGGATAAGGAGTGTCTGAACTGGTCCGGCCCCGCCCAGAAGGTAGGAACGCGTCAACTCTGATCTTCTCCAGCTAGCAAGCCGCAGGGGCCTCGGCCACGCTCGGGCGCATCCTTGGCTGCGGGCCTGACTGCTCCCGGCCGCGCAGCCGACGAGGTCGCATGGGACGAAACGGGCTTTTCTACTTACTACCCAGCGTCGCGAATAACTGTTTGCTCGCTCGGTGTTTGATCCAGTGGAGTTGCTGCTAGGTGCGGATTCCGGAGCTGGATCCGTGCCCGGCCGCGAAATTAAGTGGCACGAGGGGAACCGGCAGGCGTTCTCCCCCGTCAAACTCACGAGACGCAACACCGGAAACCAGGGGGCCGACATGATTGGGAAGCGCGGCAGAAGCTGCTGCACCGGCGTCAGCGCACGGGGAGCTGGTCATGGCTATGCCGATTGCGGCCGACGTCCAGTGCGAGGCCCTGTTCGCCTCCGTCGCTGCAGTCGACCGACACCGTTACGGCCGAGGTGGCAACTGCCGAAATCAGGCAGACCATCCAGCGGCTCGGCCCGACCGGCTGCGCCAGCCGGATGGCCCAGGAGTTCGGCGATCACCCGGAGGAAGCCCGCGACCGCATGCGGTGGGCCCGTCAACTGACAAGTGAGCTGTCGCCCGTTCTAGGCGGCCCGGCAGTCGGCCCGGCTCGCTGTGCTGCCTGAACCCGCGAGCTGCCTGAACCGGCGAGCTGCCTGAGCCCACGTGCTGCCTGAACCCACGAGCTGCCTGAACCCACGTGCTGCCCGGCCCAATCATGCCAGTCAGACGAATGCACCCCAGGACCGCAATATGGTCAGCAGCCCCCCGGTGACCTTGCCAGCGCTGTCAAGCCCGGCAGCCTCCTGCGGCGTCACCCATCGCACATCCGCCGCATCGTCCCCGGCGGCGAGTTCTCCGCCGGTGACGACTGCGTGATAGTCGCTGATCTGCAGGTCGTCCCGGCCACCCTGGCCGCTCGATCGCCCCCAGGAGCGGTCCGCACTCCACTTCAAGCCCAGTTTCCTCCCGGACTTCCCTGACTACGGCCTGAGCGTCGGTCTCGCCGGGCTCGACCCTGTCCGCCGGGCACTGACCAGAGCCCCTTCCTGGCTCGTGCCCGCGCTTGACGAGAAGGATCCGCCCCCGCCTCATCCCTGATAACCGCCCCGACGCACGGTACGCGCGCGGGCGCGCTGACGACTCCGGCCCGGTGTCGCTGCCTGATCTCCCACCCGTCCAGTGTCGACGACCTAGTGCGTGCTTGCTGTCGCTAGGGCCGCCCTAACTCATCGGCTTGTCGCGAGACGGATTGTTACGAGGCGGCGTCTCTCGGTAGGTAGTTGACGCTGGGGATCCGGGGCATAACTCTATGTGACATGAGACCCGTATTCACATGTCCGCGCTGCGAGTCAAAGGTGCGCAAACCTAGCATCTGGTCAAGCGGGTACCACTGCGAGCAGCACGGCGATGTCCATCCGCTGCGCTCAGGGTTCAGTCCGTCGCAGGAGGGGCTTGACGGTGTGCTGCGCGGGGCCGAAGTGCCAGTGTGGCTGCCATGGCCACTGCCGCAGGGCTGGCTGGTGACCGGGTTCGCTGCAGCCGGCGATGACCGGACCGGGGCGCGCGGCTGCTCGGTGGCGCTGTCCGGGCCCAACCCGATGGGCGGGCCAGCCGAGATGATGCTGGTCTCCGAAGAGCCGGGCGTGGGCCTCGGCGCCAGGTTCGCCGGGCTGGACGGTCCGGATCCCGGCAATAGCTTCGCCGAGGGGCCTCCGGCCGGCGTGGTCGAGGTGGCCAATCACGAGTTCCCGCTCTGGCACGTCGATGCCAAGGGCTGTGCCGCCTTCGCCGGCGAGGTATCTGGGAACTGGCTCTGGCTGGTCATGTGGCCAGATACGGCCGGAATGCTGATGGTCGAGCCGCTGGAACTGCGCGATCTGCGCGACCCTGGCCAGCAAATGGACTTGCCGTTCGGCGCACCCTCGCCGCAGCTGCCTGACTGACCAGGCTACTGTCACAGAGTGCGCGCTGACCTGCACAGCCACAGCAGCGTCTCAGACGGCACCGAGCCACCAGCCGTCGTCATCCGGCGCGCCGCCACAGCCGGCCTGGACGTCATCGCGCTGACCGATCACGACACCGTCGCGGGCCAGCGGGAGGCCGCGAGCGCGCTGCCGGAGGGTCTGACCCTGATACCGGGCGCTGAGCTGTCCTGCCGCCTGGAGGGACATAGCGTGCACTTGCTCGCCTACCTGTTCAATCCGGAGAACGACGAGCTAGCTGGCGAGATGGCCGAGATCCGGGAGAGCCGCCTGTACCGGGCGCGCGCGATGGTCGACAAGCTGAACGAGCTCGGCGCTCCGGTGACTTGGGAGCAAGTCAGCGAGATCGCAGGCGGGGGAGTCGTAGGCCGTCCGCACATCGCCCGTGCCATGATCGACGCCGGTGTCGTCGCGAGCTTCGACGAGGCCTTCAGCCCGGAGTGGCTAGGGCCGGGCGGCAGGGCGCACGTGTCGCGGTATGCGCTCGATCCGGCCAATGCGATCCGGCTGGTCAGCGCGGCCGGCGGCGTGACGGCCCTGGCCCACCCGCGTGGCCAGACGCGCGGCTGGCAGATCCCTGATGAGGTGATCGCTGACCTGGCCGCGGCGGGCCTGACCGGGATCGAGGTTAACCACCCCCAGCAAGACGAGCAGGAACGGGGCCGTCTTGGCGAGCTTGCCTCCCGACTGGGACTGGTGGCTTCGGGCGGCAGCGATGATCATGGGGCGCTGACCGGCTTCCGGATCGGCTCGGAGGTCGCCCCCGAGGGTGCGTACCAGCAGTTCGTCAGCCGGGCCACCGGGGCCACACCGGTGACCGCGAGCTGAGCTGACCCACGGGGGACACCCCCACCCACGGGGGACACCCTCACCCACGGGGACACCCCCGTGAACCCCCCGTGAACCCCCGAACCCCCGTGAACCGGCGAACTCCCTTGACCCCCGAACCCCTACCTCTGACGACTCCGCCCGCCCTGGCGGGCGGGCCGGGGTGACTGGCGGTGACGGCGGTCTCTCACTTCACAGGCCTTACCGGAGGATGTCAGTGCCCGTCGCGCCGGTACCTGCGGGCCCAGCTGCGCTCGCGGATGAGCACGCCGTTCTCGCGCAGTTCCCGGCGGAAGCGGTAGCGCAGCGACTCTGAGTCGCCGTCGAGATCGAGTACCGACGTGACGATCAGCAATCGCCCGTCCAGATGGATCTCGGTGCGAGCCTCGCCGTGCGCGGCGGCACTGGCCGGCCGGTCGTCGGTCACCTCGTAGCGGAGGTACTCCTCGTCGGTTACCCGTCCCCAGCCGAACTCGGTAGTGGTGGTACCCCGCCACCAGATCGCGGCCGTTCCTGCGTCGTCGCGCTGCAGGGTCCAGCGCACCGGAAGCATTTCGCCGCGATGGGTGATACCAGGCGGCCGCTCGGCCGCGCCCGGCACGCCGAAGTGTGGCTCAGGACGGGCCTCCGGCGGGATCACCGGTAGCACCAGCCGGGTCCCGGTCGGCCCGAGCCGCACCGTAGCCGTGCCCGGATGCGGGGTCGGCCAGATCATCGGCCACATCGCGTTGGAGATGGAAAGCCGGATCCGGTGGCCGCGCGGAAATACCCATGAGGTGACGTGCAGTTCGAGCGGCAGGCCGCCCGGCTCAGTTGAGGTGGCCGGTCGCGCTGGCGGCATTTAGCGGTGTTATCCGGTGCTCCGCAGCGAGCCGGGTCCCGCAGCGGATCCGGCCGCCCGGCCCGCCCGGCCCCTGTTACCAGGGTGACGGTGCCGTCTGGCGCTACGTCACACAACCGGCCGAACCAGTGCATCGGATCGGCGTTCGTGTGGCCGCTGATCTCGACCAGCGGGAAGCCGAGGATCTCCACGTCGGCCGTCAGCGGCGGGGTGTCGAAGACCAGGCTGAAGGCGTCCGCACCGCGTTGGTCTGGGGTGAGCTCGCCCCACCAGTGGCCAGCCTCCACGCCGGCCGACGGCACGTAACGCAGCGCGACCGTGCCGTCAGGCGGTGGCTCCGGCCGCAGGTCGTGCTCGGGACCGCAGTGCCAGCACCTGATAGGCAGTCCCCTCGGGCGGGAAGCGTGTCTTCAGTCCGCCAGCGCCCCGGTATCTCCGTCAGCCCGAGATCTGGCGGATACCAGTCCCGCACGTATACGGTGACCGGCGGCTCGGACATGATGCCGTTCTCCGCGCCTTTCAGCCAGTGATCCCACCACCGGATCGCATCCTCCCGCCATTCGATGGCAGGTCCGGGGACAGCGTTGTGAGGGAACGTGTGGTTCCACGGGCCGATCAGCATCTTCACTGGAGCGGGCGCCTGGGCGAACATCCGGGGTACTGAGTCCCGGTAGCCGTCATACCAGCCCCCGATGAGGAACGCCGGGATGGTCAGCCTGCTGTAGTCCGGCCGCAGCGACCCGCGCCGCCAGTACGGCCCATCCTGCTGCTGCGCCAGCCAGGTGACCAGCCATGGCAGGCTGTCGAATCGCCGGGACAGGGTCTCCTCGTCAAGCGGAAAGTCCGGCGCGGGCGGCAGCGCGTTCAGCTGATCGATCATCACCGCGTACTCATCGAGGTGCAGCAGCCCGTCGATGTAGTGCACGTCGTCGTGGAAGAGATCATCGGAGGCGTCGACCGCGATGATCGCCTTCAGCGCGGGCGGGCGGCGCAGCGCGACCTGAATCGCGTTGAAGCCGCCCCAGGAAATGCCCCACATCCCGACCGAGCCGGAGCACCACGGCTGGCTCGCCAGCCAGGCGATGACGTCCTCCGCATCGCGCTGTTCCTGCTCGGTGTACTCGCCATCGGGCAGCTCGCCGTCGCTGGCGCCGGTGCCGCGGATGTCCACGCGGGCACCGGCATACCCGCGCGTGGCCAGGTAGCTGTAGAGCTCGTAATCCCGGGCTGAGCATCGCGTCGTCCTTGCGGTACGGCAGATACTCAAGCAGGGCCGGCACCGGCTCGGCTGCCGGTGTCCCGATGGTCTGTGCCGCAGCTGCTGAAGGGAGGTAGAGCGTCGCCGCGAGCTCAGTGCCGTCTCGCATCGGAATCCGTGCGGTCCGCACGTCCATCGGCGCGCCGGCCGCGCTCATGCCTGTGCCGCTCGTGATTGGGTCCCGATCGCGCTGCGCAGCAGCTCGACGAACTGCTGCACGCGCAGGTCCCGCATCTGCGGGGACTGCGTAGCCGAGCCGAACAGGCCGGGGTCGAGTTCCTCGGTGACGATCGCATCCTGGCAGCGGTCCATCAGCCAGTCGACCAGGGAGATCACCATCTTGATGTCGATGTCGGTACGGATCTCGCCGCGATCGATCCCGAACTGCACGAATGCCTGGGTGCCATAAGGATCCTCCCGGAGCAGGAACTGGGTGATCTCCCGCCGCAGCGCCAGGCTCGAGCAGTAGTTGCCGAGCAGCGTCACCCGGTAGGGCACCCAGTTCTCGCGGACCAGATGCGGCGTGTGCTCGATCCAGTAGCGTGATGACCGCGAAGAAGCCGCCGCGACGACCTCTGGCGGCGCCTCCAGGTAGGCGCTGAATGAGCGGGCAGCCGCCTGGTACGCGGCTAGGAACAGGCCCGCCTTGCTCTCGAAGTAGCCGAAGATCGCCCCCTTGGCGACGTCGGCCTCACGGGCGATCTCCTCGATTCGCACGTCCTCATAGCCGCGCTCGGCGAAGTGACGCATCGCAGTCCGGACTATCTGCTCTTGCCTGGCCGCCTGCCGTGCGGTTGCCCGAACGGGCACCCGGTCACGCGGCCGAGTGCTTGCAGTTTGACCAGCAGTCACTTTCACAATCTCATTCCGATTGCCTCATGCCGTTGACATGATTAGGCACTCTACCCATACTCGTCAATCATCCAAGGCACTTATCTGACCGGAAGTCACGATGATAACTGGCAGCCAGGCCCGCGCCACCTGGGACGTCGTGGTTGTCGGCGCGGGGCACAACGGCCTCACCGCAGCGGCGATGCTGGCCAAGGCTGGCCTCGCCACGCTGGTGGTGGAGCGCCGCGACGTGATCGGCGGCTGCTGTGTCACCGAGGAGATCGCGCCGGGCTGCCGTGCGTCTACCACCTCGTACATCGCATCGATGCTTCGGCCCGAGGTGATCAGTGAACTGAGCCTGGGTCAGCACGGGCTGAGGATGATCGCCGTGCGAGCCCGCCGTGCAGGTGGCGCTGGACGGCGGCGAAGTGCTCGCCGCATGGGGCGATGCCGAGCGGACGGCCGCAGAGATCAGCCGGTTCTCCGCCGCGGACGCCCGCGCCTTCACTGCCGCGGACGAGGAGCTACGGGCGCTGGCGCGCCGGCTGCAGCCGCTGTTCATGAAGCTGCCGCCGGACACTCAGGGCAACGGGGCTGCGAGGCCTGGCCGAGTTGCTGCGGCTCGGGCGCGACATACGCGGCGTGCGCGGAACGGAACTTGACGGACTCACCCGCCTGCTAACCGGAAGCCTCGGTCAGTTCATCGACGCGCGGTTCGAATCCCGGCAGGCGAAAGCACTGCTGCTGGCTAACAACCTGTACGGCAAGCACGGCGGCCCGTACCAGCCCGGCACGCTGCTCGGGCTCGCCTTCCACCTGCTGTCCGGTGGCGAGGATGCGGTGCAAGGGTTCTTCGGCCACGTGATGGGCGGCATGGGCGCCATTAGCGACGCGATCGCCGCTGCCGGACGCGCTGCCGGGATGCAGATCGCCACGGGCACTCCCGTCGCCAGCATCCTGGTGCGCAGCGGCCGGGCCACCGGGATCGTGCTGGAAGACGGCACCGAGATCGCAGCAGGCACGGTGCTCTCTGGCGCCGACCCCAAGCGGACCTTCCTTGGCCTGATCGACAAAGAAGAGCTGCCCGACGACTTCAGAGCCGCTGTTGGCGGAATCAAGATGGACGGACCGTGCGGCAAGGTCAACTTCGTCCTCGATGCTGAGCCGAAGGTGACGGGGATGCCCGCGGGCGCCGGACCAGGCCGCCGCGCGCTGTTCACCCTCCCGCCTGAGCTCTCCGTCGCCGACGCCTGCTACGACCGGGCCAAGCGCGGCGAGCTCGCCGATGCCGACGAGCTGTTCGTCGACTGCGTGGTCGCGTCCAACGTCGATGACTCGCTGGCCCCGCCAGGGCGTCACATCATGACGTGCTTCGTCCAGTACCTGCCCTACCGGCTGGCCACCGGGACCTGGGATGGCCTCAGGGACGAGCTCGGCGACCGCGTGCTCACCAGGATCAGCCGGTTCGCGCCGAACGTGCCGGCGGCCGTAGTCGCCCGCCAGGTGCTGACCCCGCTGGACCTGGAACGCGACTACGGCCTCACCGAGGGCAACATCTTCCACGGTGACATAAGCGCAGACCAGCTGTTCCACATGCGGCCAGTTCCGGGCTGGGCGCGCTATGCCACGCCGATCGAGCGGCTGTACCTCTGCGGCGCCGGCGCTCACCCAGGCGGCGGGGTTACCGGCGCACCTGGCTACAACGCCGCCCGGCGGGTACTCACCGATCTGCGGGCCGGGAGGCGACGGCGATGACGGCCGACGTGATCATCATCGGAGCCGGCGTCATCGGGGCTGCCACTGCGCTGCAGCTGAGCCTGCTCGGTGTCCGCGACGTCCTGGTCGTCGACCGCGCCACCGTCGGCTCGGGGATGAGCTGCCGGTCCTCGGCGCTGGTGCGGATGCACTACACCTTCCCGCCCGAGGTCGAGCTGGCGGTCCGCAGCGACGCCATGTTCAGGGCATGGCCCGAGCTGACCGGCAGGCCGTCCTGCATCCGCCGCACTGGATTCGCCCGGATCGTGGCGCCGGGCGAGGAGAGCGCGCTGCGGGCGAACGTGGACATGCAGCGCGCGCTCGGCGCGCGCGCAGAAGCTAATTGACGCCGCCGGGCTGAAGGAGCTCGCACCTGGCTTCCGAGTGGACGACGTCAGCTGGGCCGCCTGGGAGCCGGACGGCGGTTACGGGGACGGTGCTGTCGTGGCTGGCGACTTGCTGGCCGCGGCCAGGGCGCGCGGAGTGCGGTATCGCCCGAACTGTGTCGTGCGCTCGCTGCTTCGTGACGGCGATCGGGTGACTGGCATTGCCGTCGGCTCCGATGACGGCGACGTGCACGCAGGCTCGGTGATCCTGGCGGCCGGAGTGTGGTCGCCCGCACTGGCGCAGACTGTCGGCCTAGAGCTGCCGATCGAGACCGAACTGCACAAGGTCGCCGTGCTCGCCCACGGGCCAGCGGATGGCGCGCCGATCGCGTGCATCGACTCAGTCACGCAGACCTACTTCCGCCCGGAAGGCGCAGGCGCTATGACGCTTGTCGGATCCTTCGCCGGGCCGCGCGGCGCGGACCCGGATCGCGTTCCCGGCACCGCGGGCGCCGAGGAGCTCGCGCCGCAGGTTCAGGCGGTGTCGCACCGGGTCCCCTCGCTCGCCGAGGCCGGCATCGCCGGAGGGGTCACCGGCGTCTACGACATGACCCCGGATGCCAGGCCGCTGCTCGGCGGCGTACCTGGGCCTGGATGGGCTGATCGTTGCGGCAGGGTTCTCCGGCATGGGCTTCAAGATCGCGCCGGCCGTCGGCGAGAGCATCGCCGGGCTGATCGCTGGCCCGCCGCCGGGCAGCGTCGATCTCACGCCCTTCCGGCCGAGCCGGTTCGATGAGGGAACGCCGATCGAGGCGCCGCATCCGTATTCCGACGACTGACTCAGGCCCGGCCAGCCGGACGCGGCCGCGGGTAACGGAGAAAGAGGAGCACAGGTGAGCACCAGCAGAACGGGCGCAGACGAGAACGCCAGGCCAGGCTGCCGCGCCCGAGCCTGACCGGATCCCGCTTGAGGCGAGCCTGCCTAGCGCCAGCTACACGGCAGAGCATGAGTTCATCCGGGAGCGCGAGGCTGCCCTGTTCGCCGACTGGTTCTGCGTCGGGCGCGAGGAGGCTGTCGTCGAACCGGGCGACTACCTCGCCGCCAATGTCGCCGGAGAAAGCATCCTGGTCGTCAGGAACTCCGGCGGCCTGGCTGGCTTTTACAACCTGTGCAGGCACCGCGGCTCACGGCTGGTCCCCGTCACCGGATCGCAGCCCGCCGCCAGCCAGGCGCGCAGTGGCTGCGCTGGGAGCACATTCCGCTGCCCCTACCACGGCTGGACCTATGGCCTCGACGGAGCACTTCGCTCGGCACCATTCCTGCCGGATCTGCGCCGTTACCGTGAGCGGCTATCTCTGCACCCGGTCTCCATCGCCACCTGGGGCGGTTTCATCTTCGCCCGGCTCGGTCCGACGGGCGCTGACGCCGACGGCGGGACCCTGCAGGACCAGCTCAACGGGGCAGATGACCGACTCGCCGCCTACCCGCTCGCACAGCTGCGCATCGGGCACCGGCTTGTCTACCAGGTCACCGCGAACTGGAAAGTGATCCTGGAGAACTACAACGAGTGCTACCACTGCGGCCCTGTCCACCCCGAGCTGTGCGACCTGGTCCCAGTATTCCGCTCGCGGCGGCGGCGCGCTTGACTGGGACGAAGGCATCCCGCACCGTGATGGCGCGTACACCTTCACCATGACCGGAACTACCGCACGCGCGCCGTTCCCCGGACTTCCGGACGCAGCACGGACGCGTCATTTCGGCGAACTTGTCCTGCCCAACCTGATGCTCAGCCTGTCGGCCGATCACGTCGCCGCTTTCACCGTCTGGCCGCATGACGCAGGCCACACCACCGTCGTCTGCGACTTCCTGTTCCACCCGGACGAGATGGCGCGCGCAGGTTTCGACCCGTCAGATGCCGTCGAGTTCTGGGATCTCGTCAATCGCCAGGACTGGACGATCTGCGAGCAAGTACAGGACGGCATGAGCTCGCGAAAGTTCACGGCCGGCTACCTCGCTCCGATGGAGCAGCCAAGCGCCGATGTCGGGCGCTACATCCTCGGCCGGCTCGCCCGTGGACCAGCACCGAAAGCTGATTGAAGCTCCAACCGCAAGGGCATACGCCTGCTTCTTCCCGCTTGGCGGATGACCGGACCGGGATAACCGAGGACTAGGAGAGGGCCAGTAGTGAGATCGCGCCGCGATGCCGTGGTGGTAGGCGGAGGCCATAACGGCCTGGTGGCCGCCGCGTACCTGGCCAGGGACGGGATGGACGTCCTGGTGTGCGAGCGCCGGGACGTGGTCGGCGGTGCGGCGGTGAGCGAGCGCCCCTTCGGCCCGGATTTCCTGGTCACCTCGCTGTCCTACGTGGTCTCGCTGCTCCCGGCCGACCTTGTCGCCGACCTTCAGCTGACCAGGCACGGGTACCACGTGTACCCGCAGGGCCCGTACTTCGCCCCGCGCGCCGATGGCAGCTACCTGCGGCTGCCCGATGACCCGGCCGAACGGCATAAGGAAATCGGGAAGTTCTCCGCTGCCGACGCTGCCGCCTACCCAGCCTATGAGGCGCACTTGCAGAAGATCGCGGCGGTGCTCGGGCCGATGCTGGCCGAGATCCCGCCGCGGCTCGGCTCCCGCCGGCCAGCCGACCTGGCCCGGCAGGGGATGCTGCTGCGGCACCTCCGCATGCTGGACACGCGCGGGGCCGTCGACGTCACCCGCCTGTTCGCCGGGAGCATCGCCGACCTGCTCGACCGGTACTTCGAGTCGGACGCGATCCGCGGCCTGCTCTCGGTGTCTGGCGTCATTGGCACCTGGGCCGGCCCGAGGTCGCCGGGGACCGCTTACGTAACTCTGCATCACCACATCGGCGACACTGACGGGCAGGCCGGCGCGTGGGGGTTCCCGCGCGGCGGGATGGGCGGAGTGACCGGGGCGCTGGCCGCCGCGGCGCGCTCGTTCGGCGCCGAGATCAGAACCGGAGCGCCGGTGAGCAAGATCCGGACCACGGCTGGCGGCCAGGCCGGCGCCAGGGTTACTGGCGTGACCCTGGCCTCCGGCGAGGAGATCGACGCGGACACGGTGATCGCGACCGTGCATCCCAAGATCGCGTTCCTTGAGCTAGTTGACGCCGCGGCGTTGCCCGCGCCGTTCATTGACGACATCCGCCACTGGCAGACCCGCAGCGGCACGGTGAAGGTCAACCTGGCGCTGGACCGGCTGCCGGAGTTTGCCAGTCACCCGGAGTACGACCCGCAGGTACACGGCGGGACGATCGTTCTCGCGGAGAGCCTGGACGATCTCGAGAATGCGTTCCAGGAGGCAGTATCCGGCAAGCCGTCCGGGCTGCCGTTCGCTGACATCTGCATCCCCAGCGTGTTCGACGACTCGCTCGCCCCGGCCGGACAGCATGTGATGTCGATGTTCACCCAGTGGGTACCGCACGGCTACGCAGACGCGCCGGATGGGGCTGAGCTGGAGGGTTACGCCGACCGTTTGATCGCCCGGATGGAGACGATCGCACCGGGGTTCACCAGCTCGATACTGCACCGGCAGGTGATCGGGCCGCACCAGATGCAGCAGGAGTACGGCCTGGTCGGCGGGAACATCTTTCACGGCGAGCTGAGTCTCGGCCAGATGTTCCACGCGCGGCCAGCGGCCGGCTACGCCGACCTGCGCACCCCAGTTGGCGGCCTCTACCAGGCCGGTTCGGCAACGCACGGCGGCGGTGGGGTCACCGGCATACCAGGGCGCAACGTCGTCCGGCAGGTCCGCGCGGACCGGCGCGCCGACCGCTGGCGCCGCCGCATCGGCGGCAGGCGGGGCGCAAGCGGCTAGACGGCCGGGTGTATCCGCTGAGTACGCCGCGGCCACCGCCGCCAGGCGCATCAGCCTTGCGGATTTAGTGGAGTTCGAGAAGATGCACGAGGAGACCTACCGAGAGCTCGGATGGGAGCGTACTGAGATGGCGGGACCGGTAGCTGGTGGCGCGGACGAGTTCGAGGCGAAGGTCGCCGCGTTCGTCAAGGACAACCGCATCGCCGGGGCGGCAGCTGGCGTCGTGCACGGTGACGAGTTGGTGTGGTCTGGCGGAGCTGGGTTCGCTGACATAGCCTCGCAGCGGCCGGCCGGTCCTGACACCCTGTACCGGATCGCGTCCATCACCAAGACCTTCACCGGCACAGCGATCATGCGGCTGCGTGAAGCCGGGAAGCTGGACCTCGACGATCCGGCTGTGCAGTGGCTGCCTGAGCTGGCCGGCAGCGGCAGCCCGGAGACCATCGGGCGGGTGACAATCCGGGGGCTGCTGTCCCACGAGGCCGGGCTGACCAGCGAGCCGCCCGGTACCGACTGGGCGCTGAAGACCCCCGTGTACCAGGGGGTGGCGGCCGCAAACCTGGCCAGGGCCGCCGAGATCTTCACGGCGATCGGCCCGAACCTGCAGCCCAAGTACTCCAATCTGGGCTACCAGCTGCTCGGCGAGATAGTCCACCGCGCCAGCGGGACACCGTATCCGGACTATGTCCAGCAAGAGATCCTCACTCCGCTTGCCATGTCGGATACCGCCTTTGACCCGCTGGGCGAGGCGCTGGCCGGGCGGACCGCGACCGGCTACAGCGGCCGTTCGTTCTCCGACGAGCTGAGCGTCGCGCCGGAGATGACGATCTGCTGGGCCGAGGGCGGCCTGTGGTCCACGGTCGAGGACCTGGCGCGCTGGATCTCCTTCCAGCTTCGTGCGCATGCCGACGATCCGCAGGACTCGCCGGTGCTCGCTGCAGCCGCACTGCGGGAGATGCACAAGCCGCGCTACCTCAGCGACGAGCAGTGGACCGAGGCCTGGGGGATCACCTGGTACGGGGTTCGCAAGGACAACGTCACCTGGGTGCAGCACGCGGGCGGACTGCACGGGTTCACGTCGAACGCCTGCTTCGATCGCGAGCACAAGGTCGGCGCGATCGTGCTGCTGAACGGCGTAGCAGATGCCCCAGCGCTCAACATGGAACTGGCCGGCATCGCGCGCCGCCTGGTGCGGGACAGCGCGCCTCAGCTGAAAGCGCTAATGCCGACGCCCGCGGGCTACAGGCCCCTGCTCGGCCTCTATGCGCCGGAGAGCATGGACGAGATGTACCGGGTGGAGTGGCGGGACGGCAAGCTGGTGATCTACATACCCGGCGATCCCGCCCAGGCAATGCCGCTGCAGCCCGCGGACGATCCCGATACGTTTGTGGTCGGGCTGGGCTTCCGCGACTCAGGCGAGACGGTGCGATTCCGGCGCCTGCCCGGCGGACAGGTAGCGTCGGTCTTCGTCGGCAGCGCCACCTTGCTGCGGCTCGACCCAGTCGATGGGCAGGTAACCGGCAGCTGATGCTCAGACGAACGCGCTGAGGCCGGTACTCGCGTGGCCGACGAACCCTGCTAGCGAAGATTTCGCCATGAAGTCCTGGCAGGACCACGCCGAGGTTCTGCATGGTCACGAGTGCGCCGTTCGAGTGTGAGACAGAAATGTAGGAGTGTTTGATCGTGCCTGGTCACGTACCTGACCTGAGTGAGATTGAAACTCAGATCAGGCGCGACCGCTTTACGACGGTCAGTTCAACTTGCCCAGGCGGCCATGCCGACATGCCCATTGGCGGACAGCGCGATTACTTCGTTTGATTGCTGTCCATGGTGGAGCCGCGCACGTAGCCGCCGATATGTACGCGGGGTGGAGGCGTAGTGCTGGTTGCGACTGGCGCCCCGAATCGGTTGTTCTGCGCCGTTTTCCTCGCCAGGTGATCGGCTGAACGCTAGGCACGCGGCATTTCAGCCTGGTGGCAGTGCCAGCTGGTCAGTGCGGGCCGGCGGGCTGGGCGTGGTGCGGCAGCAGCGGGATGGCTAGGCAGCTCAGCACGCCGATGGCGATGACGGTGAGCAGGCTGAGGGTCATGGCGTGCGCCGGGCCGCGGGCTAGCGCGCCGAAGTAGATGGTGGTGATGACGGCGGCGCCGATCGCGTTGGCCAGCTGCTGGATCGAGCTGAGCGAGCCGCTGGCGCTGCCGGCCTCGGCCGGGTCAATGTCGCCGATGGCAATGTCGTAGATGGTGGAGAACGTGGCGCCCATGCCCAGGCCGATGAGGGTCATGGCCGGGGCGAGCTCGGCCGCGCTGGCCGCCGTGCCCGAAGTGCGCGACGATGGTTGCCAGCACGGCTACGCCGCCCACCGTCACCACGATGCCGGCCAGGCTGAGCCGGCGGCCCAGCCTGGTGAGCAGGTTCCTGCAGGCCACCGACGCGATGACGATCCCGACGGCGGCCGGGGCGAACCCGGTCACCGCGGCCCGCTCCGGGCTGTAGCCGACCCCCCGCTGCAGGAACAGCGAGACCGCGTAGAGCAGCCCGGCCACGGTGGCGAAGAAGACCAGGCCGAGGATGAGCCCGGCGGTGAAGCCCCGGTTGCGCAGCAGCGACGGCTTGATCAGCGGCACCGCCGCGGTCCGCTGGCGCTGGGCGAAGGCGGCGAAGAAGATCACCCCGGCGGCCAGGGCGGCGATCGGCGCGGCAGTCCACCCGTCGGTGGACCCCTGGATCAGGCCGAACAGCAGGCCCAGCATGCACGCCGCGAGCAGCGCCGAGCCCAGGACGTCGATGCTCACCGCGCGGTCGCCGACGTCGCGCGGCAGTAGCCTGAGCCCGGCGGCCAGCCCGGCCGCGCCCAGCACGATGTTGATCAGGAACATAGGCCGCCAGCTCAGCCCGAAAAGGTTGGCGTCGATCAGCAGGCCGGCCAGCAGCGGACCGCCGACAGCCGACAGCCCCAGGATCGGGCCGAAGGCGCTGAACGCCTTGCCGATGTGCTGGCGCGGGAAGACCGAGCCCAGTATGCCGAAGCCCTGCGGGATCAGCAGCGCGCCGAACGCGCCCTGGACCAGCCGGGCCACGATGATCGAGGGCGGATCCCAGGCCAGGCCGCAGGCCAGCGAGGCCGCGGTGAAGCCGGCGATGCCGATCAGGAAGGTCCGGCGGCGGCCGTACTTGTCGCCTAGCCGCCCGCCGGTGACTAGCAGCACTCCCAGGGCCAGCGCGTAGCTGGCGCCCAGCCACTTGATCAGGCCCGGGCCGCCGTGCAGCGAGGAGCTGATGGTCGGCGCGGCGATGGTGGTGATGGTGGAGTCAAGCAGGTCCATGATGTCCGCGACCAGGACGATGGCGAGGACCAGCCATGCCGCCGCGGGCAGCCTGGATGTCCTCGTCGGCCGGCTTAGAGGACACGTGCACGGTCATCGGAACCTCCTGTGGCGGGCTGGGCTGTACGTGACCTTTGGGGAGCCGGGGGCGGCTTGTCTTCCGGAGCCGGCCGGCTCAAGCGGCTTCCCGCCGTGCTGGGCCGGTTCGGGGTGCCGGGCCTGTTCTGTGGCGGCAGGGGGCTGCCGGGTGAGGTAGCGGTAGGTGAAGGCGCTGCCTGCGGCCAGGGCGATGGCGGCGATGGCCAGGGCGAGGGTGTAGCCGTTGTCGAAGGCGCTGGCGGCGGCGCTCATCAGGGTGTGGGCTTGCGCCGGCGGGGAGGTGGCCTGCGGCGGCGCGGGCTTCGTCGATGCTGCCGGCGGCTCGGGCGGGAGCGGCTGCGGGGAGATGGATGGTGCTGGTGTAGACGGCGGTGAGGATGGTTCCCAGGACGGTGACGCCGGCGAGGCTGCCTAGTTCGTAGGAGGCCGACTCGATGGAGGAGGCCATGCCGGCGCGCTGCGGCGGGGCGCCGCTGATGATCGCGGCCGAGGCTGCGACCATGGCGATGCCCAGGCCCGCGCCGGCCAGGACCAGGCCCGGCACCACCCACGCCGGGCTGCGGCCGCCGCCGAGCAGGGGGACCGCACCCGGGGTCAGCAGCAGGGTGACCAGGACGCCGAGGGCGCCCACGAGCAGGCCGCCGCCGATCAGCGGGCGCGCCCCGGTGCGGCGGAGCAGGCCGCCGGCCAGCACGCCGACGGGCAGGGAGCCGGCCGCGAACGCTGTCACGATCAGGCCCGCGTGCAGGGGGGTCAGGCCCAGGACGAGCTGCAGGCGCTGGGTGAGGAGCAGCTCGACGCCGGCGGTGGCGGCCATCGCCAGTGCGGCCGCGGTCACCCCGGTGAGCAGGCTCCGGTTGCGGAACAGGGAGAAGTCGATCAGCGGGTAGGTCTGGCGGCGCTGGCGGCGTGCGAACATCCAGCACCCGGCGGCTGCGGCCAGCAGGGCGAGCACGATCGCCAGCGGCATCGGGTCGGGCCTGGCGGCTTCCTGGATGGCGTAGACGAGGCCGGCCAGGGCGACCATGGCCTGCAGGGAGGCGATCAGGTCCCAGGGACGGTCGCGGTGGCCCGAGCCGCCCGGCACGAGAGCGACCGTCGCGGCCAGGGCGAGCAGCACGACGGGGATGTTGAGGAGGAAGACCGAGCCCCACCAGAAGTGCTGAAGCAGCAGGCCGCCGACGATCGGGCCCAGTGCGGCGCCGAGTACCGCCATGGTGCCCCAGACGCCGATGGCGATGCCGCGCTCGTGTTCGTCGTCGAAGGTGATGCGGATCAGTGACAGGGTGGCGGGCAGCATCGCCGCCGCCCCGACCGCCAGGAAGGCCCGGGCGGCGATCAGCACCGGCGGGGACGGGGCGAACGCGGCCAGGAGGGAGGCGGCTGCGAACAGGGCCAGGCCGGTGAGGATACATCCGCTTGTGGCCGATGCGGTCTCCGAGCGTGCCCGCGCCGAGCAGCAGCCCGGCCATCACCAGCGGGTACGCGTTGATGATCCACAGTTTCTGCGAGGCGTCGGCCTGCAGGTCTCTGGTCAGGGTGGGCAGGGCGGTGTAGAGCACCGTCGTATCCACCGAGACCATCAGCAGTCCCGCCGAGACGGTGGCCAGGACCAGCCAGCGTTGTGTCTTGCTCATGGTGCACCTATGGCTTCCGGGCGGAGATGGGCTGTGCGGCGGGCCGGGCAGGGGCGCGTCAGGCCGGCGGTTCGGCGAGCGCGGCGATCCTGCGGATCAGGGCTTCCTTGACCTCGGGGGCGAGCGGGGCCGGCCTGGTCGCCTGGAACAGCCACAGGCCGTCGGCGGCCAGCCGCGCGAGGAACAGGTCCAGCTGTGCCGGATCGGGCACCGGCGGCTGGGGCACCCAGCGCGCCATCAGGTCGTTCCACACCTGCGCCAGCTCGGAGCTGGTTGCCGACTCCACCATGAACGCCAGTTCCGCCTTGCTGGCTGAGCCGTGCGCATTGACCCGCACATAGGCCGCCGCGCGCTCCTGCGCCGTCGACTGCTCCAGCGGCTTGCCCAGCTCGGTGAGCAGTTGCTCCTCCCACGTTTCGGTCAGGTACCGCTGGATCGCCATCAGCAGGTCGTCGCGGGTGCGGAAGTGGTACATGAGCCCGGGCTTGGTCAGGCCGGCCTCCTCGGCCGCCGCCTCCAGGGTCAGGGCGGTGATGCCATGCCGCTCGGTCACCCGCACCGCGGCCTGCAGAATCTGGATCCTCGAACTTGGTCGCATCTCGTAACTTTACCATCCGGAAGGTAAAGTTAACAATCGTGCCATTCCCCGTTAGCGGTTCAGGGCGCAGGCCCTCCGGTGAGACGTGACCGGCCGTGCCGGTGTCCCCGCCTGCGGGGATGCGGCCGCTCGGTCTAATCAGACCGTCCGCCTGGTCCTGCGCGGCACGACGGTAGCGGCTGACGGCGGTTCGGCGGGAGCTGGCCGCGCGGTGGTCCCCATCGGGTGAGTGCGGCTGCGGCGCTCCTGCCGCTCGGTCTCTGGCGGCGCTGACACGACCGTGCGGGTGTGGGACCTGGCGCAAGGCGCGGAGCTGGCCTGCTTGTATCCGACAGCGAGATCAGTGCCTCACCGCCACAACGCCCGGCGCAGGTTAGGGCGACACGTCAACGGGCCCGTTGCATCTCCTTGAGCTGCGCGTATGCAGGTAACTGGGACGCGCAAACGCTTCCCGAACCGTGGCACACCAACCGCCTCGGGTCACGTATCGGTCTGCATGAACCTAGGACCTCCGGGCTCGGCCATGGTGCGACCGTTAAGTCCGCGAACTTGTCAGTGCCCGTCGAAAGGGTGCCGCCGAGCGCGCCCATAACTGGCGGATCTGCCGCGTGCGGCGGGACCAATCCACTGGCTGGGTCCACGCGCCAGAGTCGGCAGCAGACTCGCGGCGCGACGACCAGCAATTCCGATCACTGTCTGTGACGGCCATGGCCTCGACTTTGTGACCGTTACTGGGCAGATCGTGATGGCGTCCACAGCTGCTTACCTGGTGACCCTGACATGGCCGGATCGGAGGCCCAGCGTGCGCACCCCTGCCGCCAACGCCGGCCTGACCTGGTATCTGAGCACGCCACCACACTCAGACCGCCATGGCCAGGCCATGTTAGTGACCAGGCACCTACATTCGTGTCCCACACTCGCGCCGTTCCCACGGTCGGGGGTTTTGTCGTAGGTCTTTACTAGCCTGCAACAGAGCGCTGGCCCCGGCCGCCCGTTCCCGGCATGAGGAGCTTCAGAGGGAGCGGCCGACCCGAGTGTCGCGTGTTCGGGCTGGGCGCGGGCTAGGCGAGGATGGACGGATGGAGCAGCTCGGGTTCGAGGGAATGCCGCGTCGGCTGTACGCGGTCACGCCGACCCGGCTGAGCACGTGGCTGGACTGCCCGCGCAGGTACCGGATGACCTACCTGGACCGGCCGGCGCCGCCGAAGGGCCCGCCGTGGGCGCACAACAGCCTCGGCGCCAGCGTGCACAACGCGCTGGCCGGCTGGTGGCGGCTGCCGCAGCGGGAGCGGACGGTCACGACCGCCGGGGATCTGCTTGAGAGCGGGTGGCTCAGCGACGGGTTCGCCGACGACGCGCAGTCGCTAGAGCACCGGCGGCGCTGCCGCGCGATGGTCGAGGGCTATGTGGCGGGCCTGGATCCCAGCCGCGAGCCTCTCGGTGTCGAGCGCACGGTGGCGACCCGCACGGACGCAATTGCCGTCTCGGGCCGCATCGACCGGCTAGATGACCGGCAGGCAGGCGGCGGGGCCGGGGAGCTGGTCGTGGTGGACTACAAGACCGGCCGTCACCTGCTGACGACAGATGACGTGCGGACCTCGCTGGCACTGGCCCTGTACGCGCTCGCCGCCGAGCGGGTGATGCGCCGGCCATGCCGCCGGGTCGAACTGCATCATCTGCCCACTGGCAGCGTGCTGGCCTGGGAGCACACGCCGGAGTCGCTCGCCAGGCAGCTGCGCCGAGCGGAGGCAATCGCGGAGGAATGCGCCCGTGCTGACGAGCAGTACAAGGCCGCGACCGCCGCGGGCTGCCTGCCTGCCGACGAGATCTTCCCACCACGCACCGGCGCTGGCTGCGGCTGGTGCGACTACCGCGCGCACTGCCCGGAAGGCAGCGCCGCAGCCGAGCACCGTCGGCCCTGGGACGGCCTGGGCTCCGTGGTGGCAGCCGAAGCTGTCGTGCCTGGCGGCCTTGCGCCCGCTACGGTCGAGTAGTCGGGAATGTCGTTCTCGTCCACGCCGGAACCCCCCCATTCCACGTACGGCGAACCCCCATCCCAAGCTAACACCGGGCGCTGACGGGCCACCTCAGCCCGGTACGAGGACACATGGGGCCCCCGGATCACCGCGTCAACGTCGCAGTCGGACTATCGTTCTGCGGAGCTACCGGCAAATTGCCAGCGCGGAAGGCGGCAACCTGATGGCATCACAAGACGCCCGCATCGAGCGCGTCACGGGCAGGGCCAACAGCTGGATAATCGGCGATGACGCCGAAGTTGTCGTCATCGATCCCGGCGCAGACGCGGCCGCAGTGCTTGGAGCTGTGGGTCACCGGGAGATCCTGGCGGTGATCTGCACGCACGGCCATGCGGGCCACTGCGAGGCGGCAATCGAAGTGGCCAAGCGGGATGAGGCGCCGGTGGCGCTGCATCCTGGTGACCGGCTGGCGTGGCGAGAGGTGCATACGGGCGAGGACCCTGAGATCGACATGGAGGATGGCGGCAGGTTCGAGGTCGCGGGCGTCACTCTGGAGGTGCTGCACGCGCCCGGACACAGCCGTGGTTCCTGCTGCCTGTACTGCGAAGAGCTGGACGCCGTGTTCACTGGTGATGTCGTGGCCGAGACCGGGCCGGTTCCTCGGGAAGACGGCTACCCAAACTGGGGCAAGCAGCTCGACACCATCGGCGGGCAAGTGCTTACACTCCCGTCAGACACGCGGATACTCCCAGGGCATGGCGGTGAGTTCACCGTTGCGATGGCTGAGAAGCGGTTCGACTCGTGGGTGTCCGCAGGCCAGAACCCGGAAGCGTTTGTCGATCTCGGTCCGCCTGCTGACCAGGACGACTAGACACGCACCGAGCCGTCGGCGATGTCCACGGTGTACGTCGCGCTTGGAGGTGTCGTGACAGTCGCCCCGGATTCTCAGGTTCCCTTCTTTGACGTTGCTGATCCCGACTTCTCTGTCGGCTCGGCAGAGGTGTATCGCGCCAGGGAGAGCGGCTGGTATGCCCGAACCACGTACGGGCTGGCGGTCCTCAGATACGACCAGGCCGCCCGGCTGATCCAGCATCCGAGCCTCCGGCAGGGAAGCGTGGCGTGGCCGGCTCATCACGGCATCACCTCAGGGCTCTTCGCCGACTGGTGGGCCGGCTGGGTGCTCAACAAGGAAGGAAGCGACCATCGTCGGTTGCGCCGCCTGCTCAATCCCGCGTTCTCTCGCCGGCTTGTCGGAGCCATGGCTCCCCGCTTCCTGGCGCTAGCCGATGAGCTGGTCAGCTCCTTCGATCAGCCAGACCGGTGTGAGTTCATGTCCGAGTTCGCCGAGCCGTACGCGGCCCGCGTTATCGCCATCATGCTCGGGATCGAAGAGCAGGAGTGGCGGTCGATCGCAGCCGAGTCGGCGACCGTGGGGCTGGCGATGGGAGTGCGGATCCGTGCCGATCTGCCACGGATCGAGGCAGCACTGGAAAAGCTGTATGCCTACGCCGACGCGGTCATCGCAGATCGTCAGGTCCGGCCGCGCGATGATTTCGTGACCAGCCTGGTTGCTGCGCACGCGGACGACGAGCGGCTCACCGACGCGGAGCTCCGTGACTCGCTTGTGCTGCTGATCTTCGGCGGCTTCGACACCACGCGCAACCAGCTTGGCCTGGCCTTGCACTGCTTCATGAACCACCCGGCGCAATGGCGGATGCTCGCGGAGCATCCGGAGCTAGGTGCGGCCGCCGTCGAGGAGGTCATGCGCGTTAATCCGACGACCACCTGGGTAACCCGCGAGGCGCTGACGGACTTCACCTTCGACGGGCTCGAGATAGCGGCCGGTACCACCATCCATCTGTTCTGCGCAGCCGCCGGAACCGATCCGGCGGCCTTCCCGCACCCGGAGTTCGACATCACCGTGGCCGGACGGCCACCGCATCTCGCCTTTGGCGGCGGAGTGCACTACTGCCTAGGTCATCTGGTCGCGCGGTCGGACATGAGCGTAGCCCTGCCATTGCTCGCACGGCGGCTTCGCCAGCCGCGGGTATCAGGGTCGGCGACCTGGCTGCCCTACAGCGGCAACACCGGTCCGGCCAGGCTGCCGATCGCCTTCGAGCCCGGTACCTAGTGGCCTTCTGGCCGTTCCCACTCTGCCAGGATTGCGGGTTCCCAGTGCTGGCCCACCGTGGGCGAGCCCGGCACGCCACGGCCCGAGTTCTGGCTGGGCGAACTTGGCGTGCCTGCGCTTCAGCCAGATGCCGTAGGAGTTGCCTTCGCGCAGGTGCGTGATCAGGACCTTTCTGGCGTACTCGTCCTCCCGGCCTGCCGGGATCTCAAAGTGGATCTTAAGGAAGGCGTTGGTGTAGCGGTCGAAGACGGCGGGCACTCCGTCCTCGTACATCAGGTGGATGTCCTCCAGCCAGTTGATGTCCGCTCCTGGTGTCGCTGCCACCAGGTCTACGTCCTCGACCAGAGACCGGTCGAACTGGTAAGGAAACGTCCGCCCGGTCAGCTCCTCGGTGTCGATGCCGATCTTCGTCGACAACCGCGGCGCCGCCGCGCCGGAACCGAACTCATCAGCCACTGCGGCCTCCTGACCCGCCGTCGTTCAGTATCTGCTTCTCCAGCAGGGCCTTGATCTCCGCCAGCGCCGCCTCCTCGGTCCGGCCAGGGATGTAGGTGGTCCCGGCCAGCGGGACCTTGGCCATAGCCGACGCTTCCACGGTCAGCGCGCACAGATCCTCCGGCTCGAGGCTGTGCACGTCGGTCTTGCCGCATGCCCGGGCGAACATCTGCGCCTCGAGCGTGAGGGTGTGCAGGAAGTTGTAGACGCGCTCGGCGGCCTCGTCGACCTCCAGGCGCTTGCGCAGCTCGGGGTCCTGCGTGGTAATGCCGACTGGACAGCGGCCGGTATGGCAGTGATAACACCGGCCGGCCGGGACGCCGACAGTGCCCTCGTAATCGGTGACGCCAGGGATCTCCTTATTGCAGTTGAGCGCCATCAGCGCCGAGTGCCCGATCGCCACCGCTTTCGCGCCGAGCGCCAGGCACTTTGCGACGTCGGCACCGTTGCGGATGCCGCCCGCCACCACGAGGTCGATCTCGTCGACCAGCCCGACGTCCTCGAGCGCCCTGCGGGCCTCCGGGATCGCCGCCATCAGCGGGATCCCGGTCTCCTCGGCCGCGATGTGCGGCCCGGCTC
Source organism: uncultured Actinomycetota bacterium (assembly GCA_963808215.1). GTDB lineage: Bacteria > Actinomycetota > Actinomycetes > Streptosporangiales > Streptosporangiaceae > JAJYUU01. Next base: position 19,836 of record CAWEEY010000003.1, on the reverse strand, counting down.
CGGTCCCGCCCTCGGCGCCGTCCAGGTAGATGGTGTCGGGCCCGCACTTGGCGGCCATCCGGACGTCGTCGTAGACCCTGGCGGCGCCGAGCTTGAGCTGGATCGGAACCTGGTAGTCGGTCGCCTCGCGAATCTCCTGGATCTTCAGTGACAGGTCGTCGGGGCCGAGCCAGTCCGGGTGACGCGCCGGGCTGCGCTGGTCGATCCCGGCGGGTAGCGATCGCATCTCGGCTACCTGCTCGGTCACCTTCTGGCCCATCAGATGCCCGCCCAGCCCGACCTTGCAGCCCTGGCCGATGAAGAACTCGACGCCGTCGGCGAGCATCAGGTGATGCGGATTGAAGCCGTACCGGCTCTGGATGACCTGGTAGAACCACTTGGTCGACAGGTCGCGCTCGGGCGGGATCATCCCGCCCTCACCCGAGCAGGTCGCAGTGCCCGCCATCGAGGCGCCCTTGGCCAGAGCCATCTTCGCCTCGAGCGACAGCGCGCCGAAGCTCATGCCGGTGATGTAGATGGGGATGTCAAGCTCCAGCGGGTGCTTGGCGAACCGCGCGCCAAGCACGGTCTTGGTCTCGCACTTCTCCCGGTAGCCCTCGATCACGAACCGGGTCAGCGTGCCGGGGAGGAACATCAGCTCGTCCCAGTGCGGGATCCGCTTGAACATCGAGAATCCGCGCATCCGGTACCGGCCGAGCTCAGCCTTCACGTGGATGTCGTTGATCACTTCGGGCGTGAAGATGCTGCTGTGCCCAAGGACCGACCTGGCTCCGTCTTCGCTTGCGGTCACGTCATTCGCCATTCAGAGGACGAGCTTGCGCTCAGCCGGCTCGAGGTTGTCGTAGTTCCAGAGCTTCTGTCCGCAGACAAATTTTCTGAATGAGGCATCCCGCTCCATCCCGTAGATCTTCAGCTTGCGGCTCAGGAACTCGTGGTCGGCTGCCGTGAGCTCGGCCTCGACGCAGTCGACGCCGAGTGAGGCCACCTTGCCGCCGACGTAGATCGCGCCGTCGTACATGGAGTCCCCGAGCCCGTCGCCGACGTCGCCGCAGATGATCTGACGGCCGCGCTGCAGCATGAATCCCGTCATCATGCCGGCGCTGCCGCCGACGATGATCGTGCCGCCCTTCTGGTCGATGCCGGTCCTGGCGCCGACGTCACCACGGACCACCAGATCACCGCCGCGGAAGGCGGCGCCGGCAAGCGAGCCCGCGTTCTTGTCGATCACGACCACGCCGGACATCATGTTCTCGGCTACCGACCACCCGACGCGGCCGGTGATCCGGACCTCAGGCCCGTCGATCAGGCCGCAGCCGAAGTAGCCGAGGCTGCCCTCGATAGTGATCCGGCACCGGGCGAGAATGCCGACGGCGATGGAGTGCTTCGCGCCCGGGTTGAGGATCGTGACGTCCGAGATCTCCTCGGCGTAGACCAGACGGCGGAGCTCTGAGTTGATCTGGCGGGTCGATAGGTCAGCGGCGTCGAACACTGCCCTGCGCCCGCTGCCCTCGCCCTCGATCTTGGCGACTTCCGGGGCCTGGGCATCGGGCTCGGCCAGGCCGCGCGCGTCATAGCTGATCTTCACAGGTTCCACACCAGGACTTGCCGCTCGTACGGGTCGCAGGTGTCGATCTCACGGCCGACAACCGCACGGATCGCCACCTCTTCTGATGCCAGTGCGACCAGTTCGGGCGAGTCGTAGAGGACCAGCGGCTTGGCGGCCATCTCGTCCTTGGCCATCCCGAGCGCATCTCCGGTCACCACCAGGTAGGTGAAAACCCCGTCCAGCTCGTCCAGGCTCTGCTTCATTGCCGTCTCCAGCGAGAGCCCGTCGTCCATCTTCTGCGCCAGGTAGACGGCGATGATCTCGGAGTCGCACTCGGACTGGAACCGGTGGCCGATCCGCTCCAGCCTCCGCCGCCACATGTGGTAGTTCGTCAGCTGGCCGTTGTGCACTACCGCGATGTCGGAGAACGGGTACGCCCAGTACGGGTGCGCGCCGGAGATGTCCACGTCCGACTCGGTCGCCATCCGCACGTGACCGATCGCGTGCGTCCCGGTAAACCCGCCCAGCCCGTATCGCTGCGCGACGCTCTCGGCGTCGCTGAGGTCCTTGATGATCTCAAGCGAGTGACCGAGCGACAGCACCTCGCAGCCCGGCACGTCCTCCACGTAATCAGCGAGTGGCTTGAGCTCGCCGCTATACCGGAAGCGCACCCGGAAGGAGTACTCCTGATCGCCGCGGACGGCGTCAATCACAGCGCCCAGCTTGGCCAGCCGTGCCTCGATCTCGTTCCGGTGGCGCTCCAGCCGGTCGGCCCAGCCGTAATCGCGGACTTCGTTCGGGTCGGCCAGCTTGATCCGCATGACGAGCAGTTCGTCATCGGGCGGGCCGTAGAGGGCGAATCCACTGGAGTCCGGGCCGCGATGCTTCATCGACTGAAGCATCCGGGTCATCTCGCTGCCGATGTCGCCGGGGCCGTCCCGGTGGATGATGCCCGCAATGCCGCACATAGTGTCGTCCCTCTCCTCCGCCTGCCAGCCGCACTGACCGGAGTTACGGCAGAATGTCCAGGTACTCGCCCAGGTCCCAGTCAGAGACTGTCGCGCAGTAGCGCTCCCACTCGTCGGTCTTGTAGTGATGGAAGACCCGGTACATCTCGCCCGGCAGCGCCTCCTTGATCACCTCGTCCTGCCCGAGTGCCGTCAGCGCCTCGCCGAGGGTCATCGGCACCTTCTTGACGTCCTTGCCGCCCGCGATCGCGTCGTAGATGTTGCGGTTCTCCGGCGGGCCAGGATCGAGGTTGCGGCTGATGCCGTCCGCCATGGCCTTGATGATCGCGGCGAACGACAGGTAGGGGTTGACCGCTGAGTCCACCGACCGGTACTCGAACCGGCCGGGGGCGCTCACCCGCAGCGCGGTGGTCCGGTTCTGGTAGCCCCAGTCTGCGAACAGCGGCGCCCAGTAGCCGGTCTGCCAGAATCGCCGGTACGAATTCACGGTGGGTGCCGTGATGCAGGTGAGCGCGGCGAGGTGCTCCAGGACGCCGCCGATCGCGTTCAGCCCGAGCTTGCTCGGCAGCCGCGGGTTGTCCCCGTCGGGAAGGAACATGTTCTCCTCGCCCTGCCAGAGCGAGATGTTGTGGTGGCAGCCGTTCGCCGACACGTTCATGAACGGCTTGGGCATGAAGCACGGGAACGCGCCGAGTTCGCGGCCCACCTGCCGGCAGATCTGCCGGTAAGTGGTGAGCCGGTCGGCGGTCAGCTCGGCCCGGTCGAACTGCCAGTTGAGCTCGAGCTGGCCGGGGGCGTCCTCGTGGTCGCCCTGGATCATGTCCAGGCCCATCGCCTTGCCGTACTCCATCACCTTGTGGATCAGCGGCTGGAGCTCGGCGAACTGGTCGATGTGGTAGCAGTAAGGCTTGGTCTTGCCCTCGACCGACGGCGTGCCGTCCGGGTTGAGCTTGAGCCACATCATCTCCGGCTCGGTGCCGACGCGCAGATGCAGCCCGGTCTCAGCCTCGAACGCCTCGTGGATCCGGCGCAGGTTGCCGCGGCAGTCGGAGGTCAGGTAACTGCCCGGGTCGACTTCCTCTTCCCGGTTCCTGAAGAGGGTGCAGAACACCCTGGCGGTCTTCGGGTCCCAGGGCAGCTGGCAGAACGTCTCGACGTCTGGCAGCCCGACGAGCTCGGATGCCTCGGGCCCGTATCCGATGTACTGGCCGTAGCGGTCGATGAAGAGATTGGCGGTGGAACCGTAGACCAGCTGGAAGCCGCGGTCGGCGATCCGCTCCCAGTGGTGCGGCGGGCACGCCCTTGCCCATGATCCGCCCGGTCACCGAGACGAACTGGTAGTAGATATACGTGATGCCTTTTGCGTCGATTTCTGCCCGGACGCGCCGGACCGCATCGGCGCGGCCGTCGGCGCCAGTGAACCGTTCGAGGTCGGTGCTCACCGAGGCCTCCCTGGCGGTCAAGCCCCTCCGGCGGGCCGCAGCCGAGGGCCAGAGCGGGGCGTCGCGATTTACGGACAGTAAACCGCGTATCATGGGACGATACAACACCTCGCCCGGCTGCAATTGGCCAGAACGCCTGGCGGCCCGGCCCTGACTCCGATTCCGGCGCGGCCGCGGCAGTGGCGCGCTGCTGGTCTCCAGGCGGGGAGCGCAGCCGCCGTGCCTGCCCGTGCCGACGGTTGCCAGGTTGCGCGAGGGTAGGAGACTTAGAAGGATGACGCAGTTGATAGCCGCTGCCCTAGACGATGACGGCGCCTTCGTGGATCCGGGGGGCGCCGGGCCGAGTGCCTCGGCCGGTGCGCTTGAACCTTCCGCCGGAGTCACCGGGCGCGCTCGAGGAGGCGCTGGGCGCGGTCATCGCCGAGCGCGTCCGGGAGTTCCGCCTCCAGCTCGGGCTGACCGTCGGGCACCTCGCGGAGGTGACCGGCCTGTCGAAGGGAATGCTCTCCAAGATCGAGAATGCGCAGGCCTCACCCAGCCTGGCGACGCTTGCGCGGCTGTCAGAAGCGCTGAAAGTTCCGGTCACAGCCTTCTTCCGCGGCCTGAACGAGGAACAGGACGTGCTGGTCGTGAAGGCCGGCCGCGGGCTGGACATCGAGCACAAGAACTCGGGCCCCGGCCATCGCTACCAGTTGCTCGGCAGCATGCGCGCACCGCACAACACGCTGGAGACGCTGCTGGTCACGCTGACCGAGCGGGCCGAGACGTTCCCGCTCTATCAGCACCCGGGCACGGAGCTGATCTACATGATCTCCGGTCGGCTCGAGTACATGTGCGGTAACTCCCGCTACCTGCTCGAGCCCGGTGACGCCATGCAGTTCGTCGGCGAGGTGCCGCACGGGCCGAATTCGCTGATTGAGCTGCCGATCCAGTTCATCTCGATCAAGTCGATCCAGCCAGCCGGGTAATATCCCGACTGCGACCGGGTTGGCCTGCTCGCCAGACAGCCGTTTACCGTTGCGCTGCGCGATGGCGCGCGTATCCCCTGCGGTCGTTTACTCCAGGTGGACAGAGTTTCATCACTGGCGTAATCTGTGCGCGGGGATATTCCGGTCACCATCGCGGCCCGCGGGGAGGCGAAGACCCGTGCAGGCGCTCACGAACGGACACCGGCAGGACAAGCGGCGCGTCGCGTATCCCGCCAGGTACTCCGCGCTCAGCCTGCTCCGCCGTGGCCTGACCCACCAGGAATGGCCGCCGGCCTGGCGCCCTCATGACCTGAAGGGCTCCTATGACGTCGTCATCATCGGCGGCGGCGTGCACGGACTGGCTGCCGCCTATTACCTGGCTGCCAATCACGGGATCACTGACGTGGCGGTGCTGGACAAGAGCTACCTGGGCTCGGGCGGCTCTGGCCGGAACACGGCGATCCTCCGGTCCAATTACCTGACGCCGGAGGGGGTCAGGTTCTACGACCGCTCGATCCAGCTCTACCGCGGGCTCGCTGCTGACCTCGACTTCAACGTGATGTTCTCCCGGCGCGGTCATCTCACCCTGGCGCACAGCGACGCGTCGCTGCGGACGATGCGCTGGCGCGCAGAGGTGAACAAGGCCCAGGGCGTCGATTCCGAGGTTGTCGGTCCAGCTGAGGTCAAGCGGCTGGCCCCGTTCATCGACGTGAGCCAGGAGGCGCGGTACCCGGTACTCGGCGCGCTGTGGCATCCTCCGGGAGGCATCATCCGCCACGACGCCGTCGTCTGGGGGTACGCGCGCGGCGCCGATGCCCTCGGGGTGCACATCCACCAGAACACCGAGGTCACCGGTATTGACGTGGCCGACGGCCGGGTCCGCGGCGTGCGCACGACCCGCGGCGACATCGCCACCCGCGTCGTGCTCAACGCCACCGCTGGCTGGTCGACACTGATCTGCGATATGGCCGGGGTGAGCGCTGCCGATCCAGACGTTCCCGCTGCAGGCCGCGGTCACCGAGCCGGTGAAGCCGTTCCTGTCGACGGTCATCGTGTCCGGCACGTTGCACGTCTACATCAGCCAGACCGACCGCGGCGAGCTGGTCTTCGGCGCGAGCGTGGATCCGTTCACCTCCTACTCGATGCGCGGATCGCTCGAGTTCATCGAGGGCCTCGCCGGTCATGTGCTCGAGCTGATGCCCGCACTGTCCAAGGTTCGCGTCCTGCGTCAGTGGGCTGGCCTGTGCGACATGACGCCGGACTTCTCGCCGGTGATGGGGCCTCACGCCGGTAGACGGGCTCCTGGTCGACGTGGGCTGGGGCACCTACGGGTTCAAGGCAGGGCCGGTGTCCGGCGAGGCGATGGCGAGCTGCATCGCGTCCGGCCAGACTCCGGAGATCATCGCGGCTTTCGGCCTGGATCGCTTCGCCGACGGTGCGCTTGTGGGCGAGAAGGGCGCGGCCGCCGTCGGCCACTAACGTATGGAAGGTTCGTCGATGATGCTCGTGCCGTGCGCCTGGTGCGGTCCCCGTGACGCTGCTGAGTTCCAGCACGTAGGCGAGGCCGTGCCGCGTCCGGATGGCGGCAGCGCCACCCGTGAGCAATGGCGGGCCTACCTCTACCTGCGGGCCAATCCGTGCGGCTGGACCACTGAGACGTGGTACCACCGGATGGGCTGCCGCAAGTTCATCTGCGTCGAGCGCCACACCGAGACAAACGAGATCCGCGCCGTCCGCGCGGCCGGGGCTGCTCGATGACGATGCGTCTTGGGGTGCAGCCCGGCGAGGTGATCGACCGCGACCGCGAGCTCACTTCAGCTGGAACGGGCGGCCGTTCCCGGCCTATGCGGGAGACACGATCGTATCGGCGCTGGCCGCCGCCGGGGAACGGGTGTTTTCCAGGAGCATGAAGTATCACCGTCCCCGCGGCCTGCTCACCGCCTGCTTCCATGACCCGGGCTGCATGGTCCAGGTAGGCGACGAGCCCAACGTGCAGGGGAGGCCACCGGCTGGTAACGGCGGGCATGCGGGTAACGGCGCAGAACACCTGGCCGTCGCTGCGCTTCGACGCCAAGTCGGTGAACCAGTTCGCCGGGCGCTTCCTGACCGCCGGGTTTTACTACAAGACCTTCATGCGGCCGCAGGTCTTGTGGCCCGCCTACGAGAGCGTGCTGCGGCGGTTCGTGAACGGCGGCACAGTCTCGCCGGATTCGCCGACCGCCCGGCCGGAGAAACGGTACGCCCATCCCGATGTCCTGGTTGCGGGCGGCGGACCTGCAGGCCTGGCGGCGGCAGTCGCCGCCGCGCGGGCCGGCGCGTCGGTGCTGCTGGTGGAGGAGGAGCACCAGCTCGGCGGTCACCTGCGCTGGGGCGACGAGGCTGATCTCGCCGCGCTGGCGCGAGCTGGAACGCCAGGTTAGCGCCGAGCCCGGCATCGAGGTGCTAACCGACTCAGTGGTGCTCGGGCGCTACGACGGCAACTGGATCGCCGTGCTCGAGCGCGGCGGGGGACCCGGCGACGTCGAGCGGCTGATCAAGGCGCGGGCCAAGACGCTTGTCGCGGCGCCCGGCCTGATCGAGCGCCCTTATGTAGTCCAGGGCAATGACCTGCCCGGCGTCATGCTCTCGACAGCGGTCCGCCGGCTCATCAACCTCTACGCGGTGCGGCCGGGGGAGCGTGCCGTCGTGCTGAGTGCCAACGCCGCCGGCGACGCGGCGGTCGCCGACCTGAAGCGGGCGGGCGTCGAGGTCGCACGGGTCGAGGATGCCCGCCTTGGCGGCGACATCGCCGCGATCATGGGACGCGGCGGCGTGCGGGCGGTGGAGCTCGCAGACGGCACGAAGATCAACTGTGACCTGGTCGTCACGGCGGTCGGCTGGACCGCGCCGACGTCGCTGCTCAATATGTCCGGCGACCGGCCGGTGTACAGCCCGCAGGCGGCCAGGTTCTTCCCCGACCAGGCCCGGCTGCCGCAGGACGTGCTTGTTACCGGCGGCATCGCCGGCGACGGCGGGCTGGACGAGCTGACCGAGCACGCCACCGCGACCGGGGCGGAAGCGGCCCGCCGCGCGGCGATGATCGGCCGCGCCCGGTCGCTGGCCGCACCCACCCGCGGCCACGCTCAGCCGGCTGAGACGAGCCCTGACGCGGAGGCCGGACCCATTCCGATTCCTAGCCTGCCGGTGTACTCGCATCCCGAGCTTTTCATCGGTCGCACCCACGGGATCGTCGACTTCAGCGAGGACGTGTCGTCCAAGGACCTGGTGGCGGCCGTTGCCGAGGGCTACGACTCGGCTGAGCTGGCTAAGCGGTTCACCACCGCGACGATGGGGCCGGTGCAGGGCAAGCTGGAGTCCGTCAACACTGTGGCGGTCGTGGCGCGGGCCACCGGCCACTCGATCGCGCAAACCGGCACGACCACCTGGCGGCCGCCGTACGCGCCAGTCACACTCGGCGCCCTGGCGGGGCGGCCGTCCGAGCCGGTGCGCTACTCGCCGATGCAGCCCTGGCATGAGGCCCATGGTGCGGTGCCGCTGATAGCGGGAGCCTGGATCCGGCCGGACCGATATGGCGATGCCGCACTCGAGGCGCGGAACGTGCGAGAGAACGTGGGCGTCATCGACGTCACGCCAATCGGCAAGCTCGATCTGCGCGGGCCCGACGTGCCCAGGCTGCTCAACCTGCTGTACGTGAACAAGTGGTCCAAGCTGGAGATCGGCCGGGTCCGTTACGGCGTGATGTGCGCCGAGGACGGAGTCGTTCTCGACGACGGCGTCACCGGGCGCCTCGGTGCCGAGCACTACCTGATGAGCACGACGTCCTCGGGCGCCGCGACTGTCTGGGAGTGGGTCGAGAACTGGCTGCAGACCGAGCATCCGGACTGGCGAGTGCACGTCACGCCGGTGACCACCGCGTACGCGAGCATCAACGTGGCCGGGCCGAAGTCGCGGCAGCTGATCGAGCGGGTCACCGAGGGTGTCGACCTTTCGAACGAGGCATTCCCCTACATGAACGTCCGGACCGGCACGCATCGCCGGCGTGACCACAGCGTGCTCTGGCGGATCGGCTTCACCGGCGAGCTCAGCTACGAGCTGCACGTGCCTGCCGCCTACGGGCTGCACGTCTGGGAAACGCTGCTGGCGCACGGCTCCGATCTGGGCGCGGCCGCATTCGGCGTCGAGGCGCAGCGGATCCTGCGGCTGGAGAAAGGCCACTTCATCGTCGGCCAGGACACCGACGGCCTGACGAGAGGCTTCAGCGCCGGGCTGGACTGGGCGATCAAGCTCGACAAGGACGACTTCGCCGGCAAGCCCGAGCTCGCCTGGCAGCTGGCGGATGGGATCGGCCAGCGCCTGGTCGGTCTTGCAGCCGGTTGACGGATCGGTAGTGCCCGAAGAGGCCAGCCTGATCGTCGATGGCAGCCAGATCGCGGGCCGCATTACCTCCAGCCGGATGTCGCCGACACTGCGCGGTCCATCTGCCTCGCTCAGGTCGATCCGCACCTGGCCGAGCCCGGCACCGTGGTCACGGTGCGGCTGCCCAGCGGGCGGCTGATCGAGGCGCGAGTCATGCCGCAGCACGCGCACGTTGACCCGGAGGGAGGGCGGATGCGTGTCTGACGCAGCGAGCTAGTCCGAGCCACGGTGCCGACCAACGGCCGCAGCCCCATCGCCCCAGCACCGCCGGTGATCGTGCTGGCGGGCTGGGAGGTCAGCGGCCGCAGGGCCAACGCGGACACGGCTGGCGGAACCGGCCTGACGATCACCGACTGCACCCCGCTGGCCAAGGTGCAGCTGCGGGCCCCGGCCGATGGCCAGGCGGCCGCGGCGATCGGCGTGCGATTCGGCCGGGCGGCACGGGATCAGGCAGGCACGCTCGTCGTCGGCTCCGGGCCGGGGGAGTGGTTGCTGCTTGCCGCACCGGGCCAGGCCCCGGAACTGGAGTCCGGGCTGGCGAGCATCGCAGCGCAGGCCCCCGGCGAGCACGTGAGCTGGGTAGATCTCACCCATGGCCGCGCGCTGATCAGGCTGACCGGGTCCGGCGCAGTCACCGTCCTGGCCAGGATCTGCGGCATCGACCTGTCGGACGAGATCACGCCCGATGGCGCCGCGTTCCGCACCTCGGTCGCGTCGGTTGCCACCGACATCATCCGCGACGACCTCAGCGGAACGCCGCTCTTATCTGCTGCACTGCGAACGGTCCTCTGGCGACTACCTGTTCCGCGCCCTGCTCCGCGCAGGAGCTGACTTCGGCATCGAGATCGACGGGTTCCGACTGCCGCCTGCCCCCCGCCCCGTCTGAAATCTGAGGAGCCCCCGCCATGCCATTCCCGAGTGACCTGGAGATCGCCCGCAGCGCCTCGCTCAAGCCGCTGGACGATATTGCCGCCGAGATGGGCCTGAGCGCCGGCATGCTCGAGCCCTACGGCGATTACGTCAAGAAGATCAAGCTAGCCGCCATCGAGGAACTGGCGGACCGCCCGAAGGCGAAGTACGTGGTGGTCACCGCGATCACCCCGACTCCGCTCGGCGAAGGCAAGACCACGACGACGGTCGGCCTCGGCCAGGGCCTCAAGCACATCGGCAAACGCGCGACGGTGGCGATCAGGCAGCCGTCCATGGGCCCGACGTTCGGCATCAAGGGCGGTGCCGCCGGCGGCGGCTACAGCCAGGTGGTCCCGATGGAGGCACTCAATCTTCACCTGACCGGGGACATGCACGCGGTGACCGCCGCGCATAACCTGCTCGCCGCGATGATCGACAACCACCTCTATCAGGGGAACGCGCTCGGCCTTGACCCGAACGACATCACCTGGCGGCGGGTGCTTGACGTCAATGACAGGGCGCTGCGCAATATCGTGATCGGGCTCGGCCCGCGCGCCGACGGCGTGACCAGGCAGACCGGCTTCGATATCACCGCTGCCTCCGAGGTCATGGCGACGCTCGCGCTGACTACCTCGCTGCTTGACCTGCGGCAGCGGCTTGGCCGGATCGTCGTCGGCTACAGCAAGGATGGCGTCCCGGTGACGGCCGAAGAACTGGACGCGGCCGGATCGATGGCGGTAATCCTGCGCGATGCGATCAAGCCCAACCTGCTGCAGACCCTGGAGAACACCCCGGTGCTGGTGCACACCGGGCCGTTCGGCAACATCGCGACCGGCAATTCCTCGGTGGTGGCCGACCTGATCGGCATCCACGCAGGCGATCTGCTGGTCACCGAGGCCGGATTCGGTGCCGACATGGGCGCCGAGCGGTTCTTCAACATCAAGTGCCGCAATTCCGGGCTGCGGCCGGACGCAGCGGTTGTCGTCGCGACCGTGCGCGCGCTGAAGGCGCACTCAGGGAAATACAAGATCGTCGCCGGACGGCCGCTGCCCGAGGAACTGCTGGCGGAGAACCCGGAGGACGTGCTGGCGGGAGCGGCAAACCTGCGCAAGCAGATCGAGAACGTCCGGATGCACGGTGTGCCAGCTGTCGTCGCTATCAACTCGTTCCCGACCGATCATCCTTCCGAGCACCAGGCCATCCAGAAGGTCGCCAGCGAGATGGGCGCCAGGTCCGCCATCTGCACGCATTTCGCCGACGGGCGGCCGCGGCGCGGCCGAGCTTGCTGAAGCGGTCGTCGAGGCCGCCGACGAGCCCAGCGACTTCCAGTTCCTCTACAGTGACGAGGCGAGCCTGCGGGAGAAGATCGAGACCATTGCCACCAAGGTGTACGGCGCCGCGGGCGTGGAGTACTACCTGCCGGCCAGCGCCCAGCTCGACACCTACGAGAGGGCCGGATTCGGCCGGCTTCCGGTCTGCATCGCCAAGACGCACCTGTCGATCTCCTCAGACCCGGCCCTGAAAGGCGCGCCGACTGGATGGCAGCTGCCGGTGCGGGAGGTGCGCGCCTCGGTGGGCGCGGGCTTCATCTACCCGATCTGCGGCGAGATGCGGACCATGCCCGGCCTGTCGAAGAACCCGGCGGCGGCGCGTATCGACATCGACGAAAACGGCGAGATCGTGGGGCTGTCGTGACTGTTCACCAAACCTCGCCGTCGGCGTGGCCTAGCGCGGCCTCGCCTGCCAGGCGGATGATGATTTCGGCCATCGAGTGATGTAAGGGGTCCACCTTGAGCCAGGAGAAGATGTGGGGTTCCGAGCCGTTCTGGGGACTTGGCTATGACTGGGATCCGGACTGGGTGCTGACCGACCGGCACAAGGAACTGCGCGCGAAACTGATCGACCTGTGCCAGCAGGAGATGCGGGACAACGCCAAGCGGTCCGACGATGAGCTGAAGTTCCCCCGCAGGAACCTGGAATTGCTCGGCGAGCACGGCTTCCTCGCCCTGACGGTGCCCGAGGAATACGGCGGCCTGGGCGAGAATCACGTGGCCTTCTCGATGGTGTGCGAGACGATCGCACGCTACGGCTGTGCCTCGACCGCGATGTGCTACGTCATGCACATGGGCGCAGTCAACGCCATCATGTTGCGCGCCACGCCGGCCTTGATCGACAAGTACATCCGGCCGCTCAACTCGGGGAAGATCGGAACGCTGTCCTACTCCGACCCGGAGACCGGCAGTCACTTCTGGTACCCGATCTCGTCCGGCGCGGAGCGGGTGAACGGCGGGTTCAAGGTGCGGAAGAAGGCGTCGTGGACCACTTCCGCGGGCTTCGCCGACTTCTACGTGGTGCAGACGACGAGCCCGGACTTCAAGGGCTACGACGACCTGTCGGTGTTCGTGGTCGATGCCGAGGACGCGCACGCCCAGCCCGCCCTGTGGGACGCGCTCGGCCTGCGCGGTAACCAGTCCGGCGGCCTTGACGTACAGGGCGAGATCCCCGGCGACCAGATCGTCGGACCGGTCGGCGACGGGGCGGAGTCCAACGACGAGTCGGTGGACCCGTGGTTCCTGCTCGGATCCTCGTCGGTCTGGAACGGCATCTCCATGGGGGCGATCGATATCGCCAAGCGGCACACCACCCGCAAGCGTCATGTCGACGTGGGCCTGCGGGTCTGCGACTACCCGACGATCCAGGACTACGTCGGCGAGGCGGTCATCGACACGAACGCCTGCCGCACGTTCGTGCTGTCGGTCGCCGAGGCCTTCGACCGGGCCACCGACTCCAACAAGCGCGTGCTGCAGCCGGGTACCACCGCGCGCGCGGCGTTCCTGCACTGGGCCTGGCAGATGAAGTTCGCCGCCGCCAAGAACGTTGCCGGCGTGGTGGACAAGATGCTGCACGCCTGCGGCGGCTCAGGCTACAAGCGGGACATGGAGCTGGAACGCTACCTGCGAGACGGCAAGGCCGGCTGGGTGATGGGCCCGACCAATGAGGTACTTCGCCAGTTCGTCGGCAAGTCGGTGCTGCTCGGCTTCGAGGTGCTCGACTACTGGAACCAGACAGTCAACGAGCGCGCGATCGCCAACGAGACCAAGAAGCTGGACGCTAAGGGCAAGCGAGCGCTGGCCGAGAAGCTGCTTGCCCAGGCCACCGAGGACGAGGCCAAGGAGCCGATCGGAAGGTGATCAGGCGGTGACGGTGTCCGCAGAGCGTCAGCGGCCAGCCGGCCCGGGCTGCCGACCGGTCCCCGGCCGGCGGCCGCGGGTCGTCCCCGCCTCATCCTGCCCGGCCTAATCCCGGCCGACCCGCGACTGGAGCGCTACCGCGTTCACCCTGGTGCCGTGACTGCGCTTGAGCTGGACGCCGGGGACGAGCTCACGGTCATCGACGCTGCCGGCCGACAGCGCGGCGAACTGACCGTCCTGGGCAGTGCCGGCGAGGATTTCGCCGCTCTGGCGGCATCGGCTGACAGCGCCGCGACCGTGCTGCGCGCCCTCGCCGCCGGCGCCCCTGTAGCTGCCAACACGGAGGCTGCCGATACGGGGGCAGGCGCCGCCGCGGTGGTCCGCGCGCTGTCAGAGCGCGGCCTCGATCTGGCCAGCGCGCGGGCGGTGGGCTTGTTCGGTGAGTGGTCGCCGGCTGGCAGCAGCCGCCGCGTTCATCGCCCGGCAGCCGGTCACCTGCATCGTGGCTGCTCCCGATGGCCTGATGTCGGTGGACTCCGACAACCCGCCGTCGGACCTTGCTGTGGAGATACGGCGCGTCAAGCCCCGGCAGCCGCGCGAGCCGCGACTGCCGCCACCGCTCGCCGATCCGCTACTCGACCTGCGCGTGGACAAGGCGACGGCGATCGCCTACCAGGTCGAGGCAGGCCAGTACATCCAGGTTATCGACGTCGAGGGCAGGCAGTGCTCCGACTTCCTTGCCTTCGACTCCCGGCAGCTGTCCGACGGCGTCGAGCGCGGCCTTGATGCGACCACCACCCGCAACCTGATGGGCAATGCCTACCCGCAGCCCGGCCTGTTCGGCAAGTTCTTCGACCAGGACATGCAGCCGCTGGTCGAGGTCGTACGGGACACGGTAGGCAGGCACGACACGTTCGCGCTGGCCTGCAACGCCAAGTACTACGAAGACATGGGCTACCCGGGTCACGTGAACTGCACGGATAACTTCAACGGGCAGCTGCGGTCGTACGGCATCGCGCCGAGGCGCGGCTGGCCTGCGCTGAACTTCTTCTATAACACCTCGTTCAGCGAGTCCAACCAGATGGTCTTCGATGAGCCGTGGTCGCGGCCCGGCGACTACGTGCTGCTGCGCGCGATGACCGACCTGGTCTGCGCGTCATCGGCCTGCCCCGATGACATCGACCCGGCCAACGCCTGGAATCCGACGGACATCCACGTGCGCGTTTACCCGGCCGAGCGGAGGTTCTCGATGGCGATCGCCCACCGTGTCACCCCGGACGCTGAGCCGAAGCTCACTGCCGAGACGGCCTTCCAGCCGCGATGGTCGGCGCTGACCAGGCGGACTACTGAGTACCGCGGATACTGGCTGCCGACCAGCTTCGACAACCACGGCGCCATCGACGAGTACTGGGCCTGCCGTGAGGCCGCAGTGGTGACGGACCTGTCCCCGCTGCGCAAGTTCGAGGTGGTAGGCCCGGACGCCGAGGCGCTGCTGCAGGCAGCTGTCACCCGCAACATCAGGAAGCTGGCTGAAGGCCAGGTCGTGTACACCGCGGTGTGCAATGAGACCGGCGGCATGCTGGATGATGCGACGGTGTTCCGGCTCGGCGCGGACAGGTTCAGGTTCGTCGGCGGTGACGAGCACGACGGGATCTGGCTGCGCCAGCTCGCCGAACGGCTTGGACTGGACCAGGTTTGGGTGAAGCACTCCACCGATCACCTGCACAACATCGCCGTGCAGGGGCCGAAGTCCCGCGAGATGCTGCGCGAGCTGGTATGGACCCCACCTACTCAGCCGCCGTTCCCGCGACTTGGGCTGGTTCCGGTTCGCGATCGGCCGTATCGGCGGGCCGACCGGCCTGCCGATCATCGTCTCGCGCACCGGGTACACCGGAGAACTCGGCTATGAGCTGTGGTGTCACCCCCGGGATGCTGTGGCGCTTTGGGACGCGGTGTGGCAGGCCGGCGCGGGCCACGGCCTGACGCCGCTGGGCCTGGACGCGCTTGACGTGCTGCGAATCGAGTCCGGCCTGATCTTCGCGGGGTACGAGTTCGACGACCAGATCGACCCGTTCGAGGCGGGCATCGGATTCACCGTTCCGCTCAAGACGAAGGAGGACGACTTCGTCGGACGCGGCGCGCTCGAGCGCCGCAAGGCCTCGCCGCAGCGCGTACTGGTAGGTCTCGAGCTCGAAGGCAATGAGACCGCCGCGCACGGGGATTGCGTCCACGCGGGGCGCTCCCAGGTCGGGGTCGTCACCAGCGGCACCAGGTCACCCATCCTGCGCAAGAACATCGCCCTGTGCCGGATGGCCGTGGAGTACGCCGAGATCGGGACCACGGTCGACGTGGCCAAGCTGGACGGGCATCGTAAGCGCATTCCCGCGCAGGTGGTCCGGTTCCCGTTCTACGACCCTGACAAGACACGTCCGCGCTCCTGACATCTCCGCGCGTCGGTCGCCCGCTCCGGTCGGGCGCGTTCGCCGGCCGGATAATCCGGTGTGCGGGGTGCCAGCGATGTGTTTCGATGACGCGCATGGCCCACGACCTCATCCACCCTCCCAAGGCACGTCCGGGCGAGCGGATCGCCGTCCTGTCACCCTCGTTCGCGGCGGCAGGCGCCTTTCCCGCGGTGCACGAGCAGGCGATGAGGCGGCTCATTGAAGTGACCGGTCTTGTCCCGGTCGAGTACCCGACGACGCGCGAGGTAGGAGCGACCCCGCTAGCCCGCGCCGCCGACATCAACGCCGCTTTCGCTGATCCGGCGATCCGCGGCATCCTCGCGGTCATCGGCGGCGAGGACCAGATCACCGTCATCCCGCACCTGGACCCCGGGCTGGCCCGGCGCGATCCCAAGCCTTTCCTCGGCACGAGCGACAACACCAACCTGCACCACTGGCTCTGGGCGAACGGCATCGCCAGCTTCTACGGCGGATCCTCTCAGGTGCACCTTGGCCCCGGCCCCGGCGTCGACGACATCCACGCGCGGTCTCTGCGCGCCGCTCTGCTCACTGGCGAGACGCTCGAGATCACAGACCCGGGCGAGTCGGAGGACGTCGGGGTCGACTGGGGTGACCCGCGCGCCCTGACCTCCTTCGGTGAACGCGAGCCGACCGAACCGTGGAGCTGGCACGGCCCGGCACGGTCAGTGACCGGCCGCACCTGGGGCGGCTGCATCGAGGTCATCGAATGGATCCTCACCGCGGGGCGGTTCCCATTCGATCCGGACGTCCTCGATGGCGGCGTGCTCATCATCGAAACCTCAGAGGAACTCCTCCCCGCGCGCGACGTCGGATGGATCGTCCGCTCGCTGGGCGAGCGCGGCATCCTCGCAGCGGTCGACGCGGTCCTGGTAGCCCGCCCGCCGGTGTCCGACCTCGCCCGCCGCCCGCCCGCTGAGGAACGCGCCCGGCTGCGCGCCGAGCAGCGAGACGTCGTCGTCGATCTCATCGGCCGGTACAACCCTGAAGCCGTCGTGTGCGTCGGCATTCCGTTTGGTCACACGCGTCCGCAGTGGATCCTCCCGCACGGCGGCCCCATCACCGTCGACGGCGCCAGCGCGCCGGGTTATCGCCGACTACTCATAGCAGGGCGCCGGGTGCCAAACGCGGCGACGACGGCCCGATCAACGCACCAATCAGGCGGAGATGTGCGCCTCGCGCGATTGCTGAGGCAGCATCGCTGACGGTCACAGACTCCCAGGTAGACAGAGCGCAGGATCGCTGAATCCGTGACGCTGACATCCGTGCTGACGAGCCGGCGCTCGGGCTGAGGGCGTCGGGTTCTGAGCGCCGTCGACGGCATGGTGTCTCGCGCCAGCTGGCCCGAGTAGCCAAGCACTCGGCTGCGGGCCGACGTCGAGCGGGGCGTTGCCCTCGCAAAGGATGAGCCTGGCCTGCCAGCCGGCCGCCACAGCACGCAGGTCGCTGGCGCCCCGAACAATCCAACCTGTCTAGCTAGACGTGCGGCCCCACCGACCGCTGAGCGCGTACCTAACGGCGGTTCGCGCGGCGATAAGCTGCAGCTTCAGTGCGCGGTCGGTTGGATGCCGACCCTCTGGCGATGGCCAGTCTCGCGGCGGTCAGCTGGTCAGGCGGCGTGTGCTTCGAAGCCGACGGAACCGAGGTCATGGCCGGCGGTGATACGCACGTCGGCATCGAGCGCTGCGGCGAGGCGGCGGAGCAGGGCGATGGTGGGCTCGGTGCCGCCTTCCTCAATACACTCGATCTCGTCGATGGACATGGCGGCACGCAAGGCGAGCTCGGCAACGCTCATCTGCAGTGCGGCACGCCGGTCGTAGACAGCTTTGCCGAAAGCCAGGGCCTCTCGGATGGCGATCCGCTGCGGGTCGCTGGCGTCGGCGTCCGGCAGCACCCACCGGGTGTGGTAGCCGGTCATCATGCCTGCCTCTCGTAGACCTGGTCTGCTGGCCGCTGGTGGTCGCGTTCGCAGACCTGCTGGGCGCGGACGGCCCGATCGATCTGCCGCTGGTCGTGCGGGCGGGTCTTGCGGAACACGGTCAGGAACACGATCCTCCGGACGGGCGCACACCAGTACGTTACCCTGACTGCGACCTGGGCAAGCCGCAGCCGTAGTTCCCAGACCTGGCCTTCGAGGTGCTCCGACCAGGGTCCGCCGAGCGAGGTCCCTTTCTCGGCCAGCATGCCAGCGACTTCGTCGGCGCGCTTGTAATCGGATCGCTGAGGCTATGCAGCCAGTCGCGGACCTCGAGTTCCATCTCGAACTGGTGAAGTTCCCGTCTTTGACCGCTCACGCGGCTCACGGTATGGGCCACTGCCGACAGTTCGCGCTTCTCTCGGCGACTTGAGCCGCCCGCCTGGCCTCGGCGGGCCAGGCTGGTGGCGGAGAAGAATGCTCGTGTTCCCGGGCGGCTCCGGCGGCGACAATGTCGGTGGCGTGCCGGTCCAGCGACGCGAGGGCCCTCTCTGGCGCATGGTGTGCGGGATCCGGGTTCGGTGATGGCCTTGGTGACTACGTCTGCCTACTGGTCGGCCAAGCGGACACTCGGAGCTGCCCGGCGGGGTCCGCCGGCAGCGCCTTAGCGCCGTAACGGTGCGTGAGCAGCGCCTGCCGGGTGATCGCGGCGACGGCGGCCATCGCAAGCTGCCAGGGCCAATCGACCGACAGAGGCGGCAATCTGGACAGGATCTACCCTCAGGCCCGGTCACAGCGCAGCTAAGGCAGATTTTCGTGCGGCTGACCGCTTGCTCGGGTTCCTGGGATTGCTGATCGGCAAGATTAAAAACCTTTTGCCGGAAACGTGGCTTTCCGGCTACCATCCCGCCCCGTGAAGCTCTCAGTGAACCTGGCACCTCTTGCCCGGCGCGCGTTCCGAGTGCTGTCGGATCGGCCAGACCGTGTCGTCCGGCGGCGACGCCCTGGTTCAGGTCGCCTTCGCGTTCGCGGTGCTGCACATCGGCGGCAATGCGGTCGACATCGGCACCATCGCAGCGATCGGCACTGTCACCAGGGTCGCGCTCATCCTCGTTGGCGGGGTGTGGGCCGACCGTCTCAAGCGCCAGTTCGTGATGCTCACCTCCGATGCCCTCAGGGCGGTGGTCCAGGCGGTGCTGGCAGCCCTGCTGATCAGCGGGCACGCCAGAGTATGGGAACTGGCTGTGGGCACGGCCATCTTCGGGGCAGCCCCGGCGTTCTTCGGGCCGGCCTCAACCGGGCTTGATCCCGGAAACCGTGCCGCCCGAGCAACTGCAGCAGGCTAACTCGCTGATGACCATCTCCGGCAGTTTCCTGCAGGTAGGCGGACCGGCCGTGGCGGGAGTTCTGGTGGCCGCATTCGGGAGCCTGGGTGTGGTGTTCGCCGTCGACGCCATCTACGTTCGTGGTCAGCGCCGTATCGCTCGCATTGCTGCGGGTGCCGCCGCGCAGGATGCCGGAACGCGGCTCCTTCCGGGCCGACCTGGTCGAGCGGGTGGCAGGAGCTGGCCATCAGGCCCTGGTACTGGATCAACCTGATCGCGCACGCGTGCTACAACTTCGCGGTGCCCGCCAGCCTGGTGCTCGGGCCCGTGATCGCGGCGCATGAGCTCGGCGGCGCGTCTGCCTGGGGCGCCATCTCCGCTTCATTTTCGGCCGGGGCCGTGGTCGGCGGAATCGTGGGGCTGCGGGTCAAGCCGCGCAGGCTTCTGATCGGAGCCTACCTGGCAGGCGTGACGGGCGGACTGCCCCTGCTGGCGTTGGCTCCGCCCCTGGCTACCTGGGCGATCTGCGTCGCATCAGCGCTCTCTGGCGCGGGGCTGATCGTGCTGAACTCGGTCTGGGCGAGCCACTATGCAGCAGCTGATCCCCGACCAGGCGCGCTCCAGAGTGGACTCCTATGACTGGCTGATCTCGCTAGTGGCGATGCCCGTCCCGGCC
>CAWEEY010000002.1:0-506700 GCA_963808215.1 uncultured Actinomycetota bacterium | reverse complement strand
GGCGCCAGCACCGACTCGCAGGGGGCGGCATCTGGGTCCTAGGCGAAGGATCCGAGAAGGTGTACCACCTGCAGGTCATAGCGGGGGTAGCGCACTGGGTCACCCTCGTCGGTGTCTGGCGCTATCCCGCTCTCGGCGTCCGTCACAGGCATTTACGCCCGGACCCCGGACGATGTGTGGGTGCTTGGTTCAGACCAGGGAACCGAGCACGGCAAGACTGTGTTCCACCCTGTGGCAGCACATTACGTATCGGGCGAGTGGAAGTCAGTAGGTCTTCGTGGCGTCATGGCTCTGGCAGGTGCCACCTCGGACGGGCGAGGGGGTCTTTGGCTACGGCGCGACTGGGATAATACGGGCACACCGCCGGGCATCGTGCACTACGCGCGCGCGGTGCTAACGCCAGTCCGGATGCCCATGCGGGCACGACAACGCGCCGGCATCTTGGATATCGCGCGGATTCCGGGAACCGACTCGGCATGGGCCGTTGGAGCGTTCATGAACAACGGCGCGGTGGGAGGTAGCACAGCTGTCATCATGAAATATGGGCGGTGACTGGCCACTGGGGATCCGAATGCGTAACGGCCTGGACGAATGATCCACGACGTGCGCTACCTGCGCTCGAGCATGAGGAACGCCTGATCATTTCGGGCGAGCGCAGTAACTGCACCGGCCCGCTTGCGCTCAGCTATTCCGACCAGCTTGACGTGGCGTCCTGCCGGTGTCCGTCACGGTCCGCCCAGCAGGCCGTAGGCGCGGTACTGATTCCGGTCGGTGCGTATGTCCAGACGGCCATCGCGCACGGCAACGGTGGGCTAGCCGCAAACCGCTGGGCCTCAGGAGTAACCGCGGCGAGCAACTCCTGGCGCGACCCGCCAAGCGGCGGGTACTGCCCTACGGCCCGGATCGAAAATCGTTCCTGCGAAGAGATCTGCTTCCAGGTATGCGCGCCGCCGCCGGTCTGGTAGTCCCGCCCGCACCAGTGCACGCGGCAGAGGCCCCCTGGCCAGGCCACACGTTATAAGTCTGGCGGTACCAGACGGTAAAGCTCGCCAGCTACAACGATCACAACCGCCAGGATGCTAAGAGCAAGCTTGGTCACAAAGCCTCTGCCACGTACCGCTGTCGCCGCGCTCACGCGGGCAATCATGCCTGGCACATCCTGAATCAATCAACGGTGTCCGCTGGACGCTGCAACCGCGAGGAGCCCGACATGGCCGCCAGCTTCAAGCTGAGTGATCGATTGCGCCAGTCCTGACAGGCTAGCTCGGTTCTGGGCGGCCGCACTGGACTATCAGCTCGGCTGCCCGGAGGGGTTCCCAACCTGGGACGACTACTGGCGCGACGTCGGCGTCGGCGAGGAAGACCTGAGCGTCGGCGAGTACTCGATCACCGATCCTGACGGGCCACGGCCCGCGCATCTGGTTCCAGCGGGAGCGTCACGGCAGGTACTTCGCGATGACGCCTAGTTGGTCCTGCACCGGGACGCCCGTCTCGGAGCCATAGCCGAGGACCGTCGAGGTGCGAGGCACGGACACGAGGCCCTCGATGGTGATGGGCCGCTGCCGACGGTCTGCGGGCCGACCCACTGACCGCCGCCGAAGTCCCATACCCGGTACTGCCCTCCGTTTATCTCGAAACCAAGCACCCAGAGTCCGCCATGTCCGTCCCGTGCCAGGCTAGCGGCGAGCCAGGCACCCTGGGTCGAGGCTGCCACCGCGGAGGGAATCTGATACATGACCCAGCCGCCGGGGGTCCAATGCCAGAGCGCTTCGATGTCCTTGTCCAGTCCGTTCGGGGCTTGTGCCCCGACCCATACGCTCGACGGTCCGGTAGCCAAGACGGTGACCGGGAAGTCCGTGACCAAGGCGGCCGGCAGCCGAAGACGCGACCAACCGCGACCGTTCCAGTGGATCAACTGAGCCTTGGCCGAGATGGCAAAGGACTGCTGGACGAGCGCCCAGATGTCCGTTCTGATACCGCGCTGGCGGCCAGGATCCCGACCGGTAGGTTCGCGATGCCACGTGGCAGCCTGACCTGCGTCCAGGAACCGCGGCGCAGCCGAGCGACATATGGGTGTTCGGTTTGGCTTCCTCGCGGAACGATCCCGCCGAATGCCCATGCATCCGATGAGCTCAGCACCGCGCCAGTCTGGACCACCACGTTGCAGCATCCGGGCAGGTTCGTTGTGGACCATCGGCTTCCGTTCCAATGCGCGGCGACTCCGGTTGACCCGGCACCGAGGAGCCACACGTTGGTGGGCGAAGTCGTGCCGATCCAGTAGTAAACCGCCCCTTGGTCAGCGCGGCTTACCTTCCGCGGCAGGTTCACGGCTTGCCAAGAGCCGCCACGGGAGCGGAAGACCAGCCCGTAGCCAAGCTTGCGGTTCGGGATCAGCGACCCCAGTGCCCAGGCGTTGTCCGTGGCCGAGGCAGCGACCGAGATGATGCTCTCGCTGGCAGGTCCGTGCTTGGGCGCGAAGGTAGCAACCTGCCATGTGCCGCTGGCTAGGGCGGACGGCACTACGACGGCAGCGCCGACCGGGATAGCCAGGCAGAGGCAAATCACGACGTACCTGGATGCGCGCATTCCAGCTCCTTTGGCGCTTTCGCCAATGATGCCGAGACAGCCGTTCGTTGCGCAAGCACCAAGCATTGGCGAGGATTCGGTCCAACTCCAGCTCGTATTGGAGGTCTTCCTCCTGGCAGTGGAGGGCAACTAGACAGTCTCAAGAACCCCTCGCCGCGACTCCGTCGCAGCGCCATTCTGGCAGCTGCTCGGGACGCCGTCGCTGCCGTTCACTGCGGTTACCGGGTGCGGTGCGGCTTTGATCTGGCCGAGCCGTGTCCATGCTTGGGGAGGTATCCCCTTGTGGTGCAGGGCCCGCCGGCGCACCATTCTCGCGCGGGACGTCCGTTCGATGACAGACGACCGCGTTCGGAGGGGTCATGCACTCCAGTCTCGGGCGCAAGTTCACCATCCTCACCGTGTCAGCGGGCCTCGTGCTTATCACGCTGGGCCAGGCTGGCGTTGCTGCCGCAGCGAAGACTCTATCCGCGAGCAGGAAACTGCCGCCGGTCGCGCGCAGCGGGACGGCGGCGATGCGGACACCGGTTACGAGAACCGGAGCGCTGTCCCCGGCGACTTACCCCAGCTGGGCGGGCCGCTTCTACAGCGTCTCCGCGACGTCGGCCGATGACGTGTGGGCGGTTGGCCTGAGCGCCGCGGGCGGCCAAATCGCTCACTGGGACGGCAACTCGTGGGCGGACTCCGATTTCAGCGACGGCTACCAGGCCGTGGCAGTACAGTCGCCCACGGACGTGTGGGCGGTCGGCGGAACCTCCTGGTTCTACCCGACCCAGACCCTTGCCCGCCAGTGGAACGGTCAGGCCTGGACCCAGGTGCCGACGCCGACTCCGGGCGGCTCCGCCTGGTTCAACGCGGTGGCCGCGACCTCACCCACGAACGCCTGGGCGGTGGGCTGCATGTGCGGCGGTCCCGGCGACCTTCGCTACGCCACTCCGCTGATCGAGCACTGGAACGGCAAGGTCTGGAAGCAGCAGTTCTTCCGGTTGCCGACGCGCACCGCCCAGTTCCTCGGCGTGGCTGCGATCTCCCGCAGGAATGCCTGGGCGGTCGGCGGGACTGGCAGCAGCGCGCCTAACAGCGCACTGATCGAGCATTGGAACGGCTACCGGTGGCGGCGGGTGACCACCCCGCCTGGCCTGGGATTCCTGCAGGGCGTGGCAGCGACCAAGTGGAACAACGTCTGGGCGGTCGGGTACAACAACACCGGCCCCAGAGCGCTGAGCCTCATCCTGCACTTTAACGGCACGCGCTGGAGCCGGGTGCGCAGCCCGAACCCGACCGGCTCGACCAACCTGTGGGACGTGTCGGCAAGCTCGCGCTCCAACGCCTGGGCAGTCGGCTACACCAACCTAAGCTGCCCGTGCGGTACTGCGGCGTTCCACTGGAACGGCAAGCGCTGGAGCGCGGTAACCGCCCCTAATCCGCGCGCCGGCTTCCTCGACGCTCTGCTCGGGGTGGTGGCCATCTCACCATCGGATGCCTGGGCCGTGGGCACGACCGACTGGGGCAGCACCATAATCGAGCACTGGAACGGCGCAGCCTGGAACACATAGCCAACCCCGAACCCGGCGGGCGCCGCGGTCAGCATGCTCGCGGCGGCTTCCTGTGCGTCCCGCAGCGCATGCCCAGCTGGATTTCGGCGGACAGGCGGCTGCACGGCGGTCACAGTCACCGCATGGACATTCGCATTCAGTGCATGTGCGTGGACGCTGCCGAGCCGAGGCAGATCGCGTCGTTCTGGGAGGCAGCCCTGGGCTGGCGCCGGACCTTCGACGAGGACGACCAGGTGTGCATCGAGCCGCCGAAGGGCAGCCCGGAGGACGGCGTGGCTCCGGACATCCTGTTCTTGAAGGTGCCGGAGCCGAAGCTGGTGAAGAACCGCATCCACTGGGAGGTCACCGTGCAGGAGGTGGCGCAGCTCGTCGGTGCCCTGGCCACGTTGCTGCGCGAGCCGGACGACGACATCAACTGGCACGTGCTAGTGGACCCGAAGGAAGCGAATTCTGCGCGTTCACGCCGTGACGACGGCAAGCAGGTCGGCCAGGTGACGCACAAGCCGACGCTCCCGCTGAACCCCACGAACCCTATCCGGCGAGAGCCGCGAGGATGTCTTGCGGGTGGCTGAGGATCGAGAAGTGCCCCTCGCCAGGGTAGATCTGAAGCTGCGCGCCTGGAATCGCCTCGGCATAGAGGCGTGCGTGCTGGACCGGGACAGTGGTGTCGGCATCCCCGTGGTGAATTGAAGTCGGTGCTGTGATCGACCCGAGGTCGAATCCCCAGGGGCGGGTGAGCAGCCGCAGGTCCTGTGCGACTCCCCAGTTGCCGCGGCGGAATGCCTCGAGGTAGCAGGTGAGGAAGGACGCGCGCATCTCAGGCTGCTGGAGGGCGCGGATGTCGACGTCGGGTTGGTTGGTAGCGGCAAGCCAGAGAAATATGTCTGGGCTGCGGCGCGCCA
Organism: uncultured Actinomycetota bacterium; assembly: GCA_963808215.1. GTDB lineage: Bacteria > Actinomycetota > Actinomycetes > Streptosporangiales > Streptosporangiaceae > JAJYUU01. The sequence continues at coordinate 501,659 of CAWEEY010000002.1, read as the reverse complement.
GCGCGGCGAGCCGACTCATGGACCAGCCGCCGAATGCCGGAGCGTGGGTTGCGAGTCTCAAAGAGAGCCTTTCCCCTCGCGCCATGCCGCCGGTGGGCCACTCAGGCAGGCCGAGCGGGCAGACGAGCATCAGGCTGCGAACTCGAGCGGGAATGCGCGCAGCGCACGCCGCTGCGAACGGACCACCGCCGGAGACGCCCAGCAGCGGTGCCGAGTCGATTCGCAGCGCGTCCAGTACCACCGCCGCATCGTCGGCCCAGTCCGCGAGCTGACTTAGCCAGCGACGGTCGGTGCCGCCGGTGCCAGGGCGGTCTGGGGCGATCACGCACAGTCCTAGCTCCCGCGCCGCCCGCTCGAGCCACCGCGCGGCCAGCCGCGAATCAGCCAGCCCATGGCAGAGAAGGACAGGCGTCGCGTCGTGATCGCCGACTACCTCGAGGGCGATCACACGCCCGTCACTTGCGCGCAGTTCCATCGGCTAATGGTCTCGCGCCGAACAGGGAACTGCCCGGAGAAGGCCAGCCCGATCCCGGAATGTGCGCCTAAGCTGCCCGCATTTTGCGTCCAAGTTGGCCGAAGCCAGCCTGGCTTGGTGCTCAGATGCATTCACCGATAGTGATCAATCGTCTGCGCTCCTGCCGAAGGGACAATTCGTGCGCGCTTGACATGGCCATCGGTCAGGTTCTGGTCTGCGCGCCGGGCGTCACAGGGCTGGGAGTGTGCTTCGCGAGACGCGAGATGAGCCCGCTCTTGACCGCGTTCCACTCCGGGGCGATTACCGAGTACATCGCCGAATCGCGCAATCGCCCCTCCTCGCCTGGCGCCCACGACATCGACCAATTGCGCAGGACTCCCTCGAAGGTGGCGCCGAGCGCCTCGATGGCCCGCCGTGATCGCGTGTTGCGGGCGTCGGTTTTGAAATCGACTCGCGCCACCCGCAGATCGTCGAAGGCATGACTCATCATCAGCAGCTTGGCCTCGGTGTTGATCCCCGAGCCCTGCGCGGATGCCGATAGCCAGGTAAAGCCGATCTCAATGGCGCGAAGATCATCCCGGCCGGGCCAGGAACGAGGGTCCCAGTACGCCGTGCACCCCACAACGCGGCCATCGGCCCGCCGGATCTGTGCGAACGGGATGAGTCCCTGCGCGGCCCGCGCGAACTGCGCGCTCATGTAGTCGCCGACCTCGCTGGCGCGGGGCACCAGCGTGAAGTCGTAGCTGCCGCGGTCCTCCTCGGCGGCGACCGCAAGGTCCGCCGCGTGGCGGGCGGCCAGCGGCTCAAGCCGGACCAGGGAACCGTCAAGGACGGGAATCTCAGACAACGGGCGCATGCCGCATCTCCTCATCGTTCCTGGCATTGGCACCTTGCCGTGGCAGGTTGCCGGACCGTCATGGGGCCAGGTCCCTCAGATCCTCTGGATGAACGCCGCTGATCATGACCGACCAGCCCGCCGGCCGTCAACACGATTTCCGCTCCTACCTGGATCGGTGGCCGGACGGGTTGAGTAACAATCACGTCGTCGGCGAAGCCGGCCAGTCGTCGAAGCCGTACCTCGGCGGCCTTCATGCCCCACGAAGATGGCCTGTTCGTAAATCAGCTAGCCAGATAGCTGTCGCCCGCGCTGGCCGATCGGCCGCCCATGGTCTGCCCCGCATCCGGGTTCCCTCAGACCAGGATTGCGCCGGCCTAGAACGCGATTCTAAGATTGGTCCGTTCGCTGACACTGTCCCCGCGCGCCGGCCTCATCGGCGCCGCCCAGCCCGGAGGCCACGTTGGAACTAGACCTTGGCCCGGAGATCGCGCACTTCCGCGCCGAGACGCGGGACTGGATCGCCGACCACACCCCAACGGGCCTGGCCGAGCTGATCGACTGGAACAACGTCGTCACCACCGGCGGCTACGGCAGCCAGCGCCGAGCCGAGGCGACCCGGCACCCTGCTTACGCGCAATGGGAACAGGAGCTGGCCGGGGCCAGGTTCATCTGCCCGCAGTGGCCGGAGCAGTTCGGTGGCAAGGGACTCGACGCCGTCCGCGTGGCCGTGTTCAACGAGGAGCTCTACCGGGCCGGCGTTCCGCGGGTCGTCCGCGGCATGGGCGAGAGCCTCGTCGGGCCCTCCGTCATCGTGCACGGCACGCCGGAGCAACAGGCGCACTTCCTGCCCCGGATCATCTCCGGCGAGGACGTCTACTGCCAGGGCTTCTCCGAGCCGGGCACCGGGTCGGACCTGGCCGGGCTGCAGACCAAGGGCGAGATCGACGGCGACGAGGTCGTGATCACCGGGCAGAAGCTGTGGACCTCTGGCGCCGCCAGGGCTAACAAGATGTTCGTCCTGTGCCGCACCGATCCCACGGCCGAGAAGCACGCGGGCATCTCATTCGTGCTGATCGACTTCACCGACCCTGCGGTCAGCTATCAGCCGGTTCGGCAGATGTCCGGGGCCGCCGAGTTCTGCGAGGACTTCCTGGACGGCGTCCGGGCGCCGCTGTTCAACGTGATCGGCGGCCTCAACAACGGCTGGCGGGTCGCGATGACCACCCTCGGGTATGAGCGCGGCGGCAGCGCGTCGATCCTGCACCTGGCGTATCAGCGCGAGTTCTGGGAGCTCGTCGAGACCGCGCGCAAGCGAGGCAGCGACACCGACGCGCTCACCCGCCAGAAGCTGGCCTGGGCCTATACGCAGGTGGAGCTGATGCGCTTCTCCGGTCTGCGGGCGCTGGCCGGCCTGGCCCAGGGCCGCCAGCCGGGCCCGGAGGCCTCCATCAACAAGCTGTTCTGGAGCGAGTACCACAAGAAGCTCGGCGAGATCGCGATGGACATCGAGGGCACCGATGGCCTGATCCGGCCGGAAGGCGACGGCTACGCGACGACAGGCTGGCAGAACGTGTTCCTCGCTAGCCGGGCCGGCTCGATCTACTCCGGCACGAACGAGATCCAGCGCAACATCATCGCCGAACGGGCGCTTGGTCTGCCCAAGGAGCCGCGGGTGAAGGCGTGACGGCCACCACGAGCGCCGACGCGAGGACAGCTGCGCGGGAGCTGATCACGCCCGAGCGGCTGCGCGACTTCTTCGCGCCGCGCAGCATCGCGCTAGTCGGCGCGTCGGAAACCTCCGGCTGGGCCCGGTTCATCATCGCCGCGAGCAGCGCGGTCGGTTACACAGGCCCGCTGCTGCCGGTGCACCCGAGGCACGAGAGGATCTTCGGCAGGCCGGCCGTCCGGACCCTGCGCGACCTCGAAGAGCCAGCTGACCTGGCGTTCATCCTCGCCCCAACCGAGGCTGTCTCGACCGTGATCGAAGACGCCGCAGCAGCCGGGGTGCGGAACGCGGTCGTCCTCGCCTCGGGTTACCGCGAGGCGGGCGCTGATGGCGTGGCACTTGAGGACCACCTCATCGCGTCCGCGGCCAGCCACGGGATCGTGCTGCTCGGACCCAACTGCCTGGGCTTCCTCAACACCAGTGCCAGGGCCGCGCCGTATGCCCTGACCGTGCCGTTGCCACTCACGGCGGGTCCGGTCGGGATCGCGCTGCAGAGCGGCGCCCTGGCCAGCGTGCTGCTGGCCTTCGCCCGAGCGCACGCGATCGGCGTGAGCACGGTCGCCAGCCTCGGCAACGAGGCGATGATCACGACCGCCGACATGCTCGACTACCTCGTAGCCGACGAGCAGACCAGGGTCATCTGCATGTTCCTGGAGGAGATCGGCGACCCGGCGGCGTTCAGCGCGGCGGCGCAGCGCGCCGATGACGCTGGCAAGCCGATCGTGGCGCTGAAGGCTGGCGCCAGCCAGGCCGGCCAGCAGGCGGCGCTCGCGCACACCGGAGCAGTTGCCGGCGACGACGCCGTGGTCGATGCTGCCCTGCGGCAACTCAACATCATCCGGGTTGCCAGCGTCGAAGAGTTGCTGACCACCGCGGCGCTGCTCGGATACGACCGGCACCCGGCTGGCCGTCGGATGGGAGTGCTCACCGCCTCCGGCGGGGCGTGCGACATCATTGCCGACCGCGCCAGCGCCCGCGGCATCGAGATCCCGCCGTTCTCGGCCGAGACTACTCAGGCCATCGCAGCGAAGCTGCCGTCGTTCGCCACCGCCCGCAATCCGCTAGACGTGACCGGCTACGTACTCGCGAACGCACGGACGACGACGCTGACCGCTATCGACGAGGCGCTTGACGTGGCGGTCGACGATCCAGGCCTGGACTTCGTGCTGTTCACGGGCGTCACGCTCCCTGATGCCCGGCCGCCGGACGAGGCGGCTGCTGGCCTTCTCGAGGCACGCCTGGACTGGATCGCGGCCCGGCTGGCATCGGCGCCGATTCCAGTGATCCCGATCGCCTCGACGTGCGTGGACGTTAATGGCTACGCCAGGGACCTGCTCGGCAAACACGACATCCAGCTGCTCGGCGGGATCGAGCTTGCGGTGCAGGCGATTGACAACGCGCTGCGCTGGCAGGATCGGCGGGGTCAGGTCCGGCTCCTGTCCGGCCGGCCGCCTGCTCCAGCCGGGCCGGCGACCGCCTGGTCTGAGGCCACCTCTCGCGGCCTGCTGACGTCGGCCGGGATCCCGGTCGTGCCGGGCCGACTGGCTCGCTCGGCAGATGAGGCGGCGGAGGCCGCCCGCGCGCTCGGCGGGCCGGTCGCACTCAAGATCAGCTCGGCTGCGGTCAGCCACAAGTCGGATATCGGCGGCGTCCTGCTCAACCTGTCCGGGGAAGCAGCCGTCCGGGCCGGTTACGAGCAGGTCATCGCGGCAGCGAAGGCCCATCAGGGCGGGAACGAGGTACTTGTCACGTCAATGCGGACCGGAGGCGTCGAGGTGCTTGCGGGCGTGACCATGGACCCTGGCTTCGGGCCGGTGCTTGCCGTCGGACTCGGCGGCATCTGGGTGGAACTCCTCCGCGACACCAGCCTGCGCGTGCTTCCGGCAGATGCCTCGCAGGTGCGGCGGATGCTGGGCGAGCTTCGCGGCTTGCCGGTGTTGCAGGGCGCGCGCGGCGGAGCTGCGGCGGACCTGGATGTCCTGGCGAGCGTCATTGCCCGCATCGGGGAGCTGGCATCCTCAATCCGCGGACTGCAGGCGCTCGAAGTTAATCCGCTCTGGGTGTGTGGCGACCAGGTAGAAGCCCTGGACGTGCTGGTCGTCACCGATCAGAGCGGCGATAGTGAGTACCCCGATAAGGCAGGAACGGAGCCGGGTAGATGATCCTCGGAGTCAGTGCAGAGCAGGAAGAGCTGCGTGTCTCGGTCCGCCGGTTCCTGGCCGACCGGGCGCCGATCAGTGCAGTCCGCGAGCTGATGGAGACCGCTGACGGCCTGGATGCCGGAGTCTGGCGCCAGGCTGGCGAGCAGCTTGGCCTGCAGGGCATCGCGATCCCTGAGGAGTACGGCGGTTCGGGTTTCAGCTTTGCTGAGCAGGCGATTGTGCTCGAAGAGCTGGGCGCTGCCCTCTACGGCGGACCGTACCTCGCCAGCTCCGTGCTCGCCGCGAACGCGCTGCTGGCCAGCCTCGATGAGGACGCGCGGAAGGCTTACCTGCCTGGCATCGCGTCCGGCGAGCTGATCGCGACGCTCGCATTCACAGAGGAGGACGGGTCCTGGGATCCGGAAGCGATCCGGCTGGCAGCTACCAGTGATGGCGATGGCTGGCGGCTGGACGGGCGCAAGAGCTTCGTACTCGACGGCCACACCGCCGGGCTGATCCTGGTGGTAGCCCGCACTGGTGACGGGCTCAGCCTGTTCGCTGTCCAGGCCGACTCTGCGCCTGGTCCGGGTGGCCTCACCAGGACTGCGCTGCCGACGCTGGACCAGACCAGGAAGCTGGCCCGGCTGGACTTCGCCGCAGTGCCCGCGACGCTCATCGGTTCGGCGGGCGACGGCACTGCGGTGCTCAGCCACACTCTGGATGTCGCCGCGATCGCGCAGGCCGCCGAGCAGCTCGGCGGAGCCCAGCGCGCGCTGGACATGGCCGTGGAGTACGCCAAGGTGCGGCATCAGTTCGGCAGGCCGATCGGCAGCTTCCAGGCGATCAAGCATCGCTGCGCCGACCTGCTGCTCGAGGTCGAGTCGCTCCGATCGTCAGTTCAGTACGCGGCGGCCGCGGTAGCCGAGCACTCAGCCGAGGTCCCGGTAGTTGCCTCGCTGGTGAAGGCGTACGCCTCCGATGTGTTCTTCCACGTCGCTGCCGAGAACATCCAGATCCACGGCGGCATCGGTTTCACCTGGGAGCACGACGCGCACCTGTACTTCAAGCGGGCCAAGGCCAGTGAGCTGTTCCTCGGCGACGCCAGCTACCATCGCGAGCACCTGGCCACGCGCATCGGACTGTAGCCTGCGGAAACGGTCAGTCCGCCGCCTCAGCGGCAGGCACCGGGCACTGGGTAACTCGTTACGTTGAAGTTGTCGTAGGTGTGCCGCGGCGTGGTGGTTACGTAGACGGTGTCAGGCGTTGCGGCGAGCGCAGCGACCTGACCGCTGACCGGCAGCGTAGTGACCGGCCCGATCCGACTGCCAGCGGCGAAGCAGACGAGAGAGTGGCCGCGGGCCGCGGTAGCAACCCAGACTGTATTGCCGTCGGACCACACGTTCTCAGTCCTGGACAGCACGGGGCTGCTTCGGACGGACGCCGGCGTCGTCGGCCGTAGCTGAGTGTCGAGCCGGACTAGCGGACCAGACTGAGCCGCATTGTTATCTTTCACCGCGAACAGCTCAACCCAGAGCGAGGAGCCTGTGCTGGCCACCGCGCCGGCCTGACGCTGCGGGGCACCGCCGAACCTGCGGCCCGGCTGTCCCGCAATCACCAGGTGGCTGTCCAAGCCGTAGCCGTCAGTAACCTGAGCCACTACCCGGCCGTCCAGCAATCCGGCCCAGACGCCCGGCGCGGTGTTGCCGACGCTGGTGCCCGGATCCGCCTGCTGGCTGGCATGGCCTGGCTGACCTGGTGCAGGCATGCGTATGGTTACGAGGCCGTATTGCGTGACCGCGAATGCCGTTGTCCGGCTTACCGGCACGATCGGGGATTCAGCCACGTTCGGATACGACGACCGTAGCCGCAGGTCTGGGCTGAGCAGCCAGGTCGCGGTCGGACCGCCGTTCTGATCCGGGTAGAAGCTCAGCCAGACCAGACCGCCAGGCCCCACGGCCAACGCGGACGGCGCGGCTGGGATGGAGACACTGTGGATCAGCCGGCCGGTAGCCCGATCGTAGGCGCTCAGCGCGGTGCCGGGCTCCCCGTTCTCCCCCGCGAGCACGTACAGATATTTTCCGGCGACTGCCAGCTGCTGGACCTGATAGTAGGCCGGCAGAGTCAGGAACTTCCTGGGCCGGTCGTGGCTGGCCGCGGGGGCGGACTGGCGGTGCGTGGCCAGCAAGTAACTGCCGCCAGCCGCGACAAGCGCGGACGCGGTAACTGCCGCGACAGTGATTGCCAGCCTTCCGCGGCGCGCGCGGGTCGCCGTTCGGGCCCGCTCAGCGAGGTCGGCGCGCGGCTGCACGAAATCGCTGGCCGTCTCGAACGCGGCCTTGAGCTCCTGGTCGACTCCGGTGCTCACGTCATGCTCCCGTCAGGCTGGTGCGGCACGAGCTCGCGCAGCCGTGCCATCGCGCGGGCGTGTTGCGACTTGACTGTGCCGACTGAACAGCCGAGCACGCGCGCGGTCTCGGTCTCGGTCAGGTCATCGAAGTACCGCAGCACGAGCACGGCGCGCTGTCCGGGTGGCAGCTCGCGGACGCAGCCCAGTAGCGCGGCTCGGCCGGGCAGGCCCTCGACCGCAGCGTCCGGCAGCCCGGGCAGGTGCTGCTCATCGAGCGGTGCACTGGCGAACTTGCGGCGGCGTCCGGCATCGACCGCGGCGGTGACGATGATCCTGCGGACGTAGGCTTCCGGCACGTCTTTCTGCCGGATCGATGGCCATCGCCGGTAGGCCCGTTCCAGCGCCGACTGCAGCAAGTCCTCAGCCTCGGCGAGATCGCCACGTGATCAGGTAGGCGCTGCGCAGCAGGCGACGAGCAGACGCTGCGACGAAGGCGCTGAAGTCAGCGTCGTCGGCCGGCCGCATGCCGCCTCCCTCCGCCGCCACGAGGCTGCGCCGGGGTGGCTCAGCTCTCGCCAGTGCAGACGGATAACGCTGCCCAGAAGGTTGTCACCGTGACGCAAAGCTGGTCAATGCCCCACCTCGTCGGCTGGCTCGCTGAGGCGAGTGTGCAACTCGTCGGCGAGCATTCTCAGGTCCGGGCCCAAGCGCGCGAGCTCTTCGAGGACTTGCTCAGATGGCAGGTACGAGCCGCGCTTGCCGACTCCGCGTGGCTCTGTCGTCGGCCAGGCGCACCGGGATCGAGTCGGTCACCGCAGCACAATAGCGATAGGAGACCTTGCGGCCGCACATCAACACGCCTCAAGGATCTTGACGATTGCCACTGACAAACAGTAAAGACTACGGTCAGCGCCGACCGGCACCGCAAGATTGCGCGCTTGTCATTACCGTGAAGCCGCCGGGCGTAGCGGACAGCGGGCGATGCTTCTGAGCTAGGTCGCTTTAGTGCCTGCAGCCGCAGAGAATTCCGCTGCGGCGCCGCGCAGGTGCACTCCCAGTTCCGCAAGCCTGCGCGGCTCGGCTCTGGTGCCGAGGAGGGTGACGCTGACCGCGGCTGCTGGCACCGTCCGACCGAGGAAGATCGGCACGGCGGCGCAGCGCACCCCGGTCTCGTTCTCCTCGACGTCTAGGGCATATCCACGTTCCCGCACCTGGGTAAGCTGCTCGGCAAGCTTGGCCGGGTTTGTGATCGTGCGGTGGGTCGGCGCAGGTAGCGGTGCCCACCGCGCGGCCCAGGTAGTGATGGCCTCATCTGTGGGGTAAGTCCATGCCAGCAGGGCCTTGCCCACACCGGTCGCATGCGCCGGGTTGCGGCCGCCGATGACCGAGGAGAGCTTGATCGAGTGCGGTGCCTCGATCTTGTCCTGGTAGACGACTTCGGCCCGGTCGAGCACTGCCATGTGGATCGTCTCGTTGAGTTCCTCGCCGACTCGGGCCAGGAGAGGATGAATCATAGCCCGCAGGTCGAGCGTGTCGTGAAACCGGAACGAGGTCGCGAGCATCTCGGTCCCGAGAAAGTACGGTCCGCCGCTCTCGGGCTGGGAGACAAATCTGCGGTGCTTGAGCGCAGCCAGAATCCGGTGCAGCGAGCTCTTCGGTATATCCAGCTGGGCCGCCACATCGTCCAGGGACAGCCCGCGGGCGGCTCTGCCGAGCACTTCCAGAATGCGCAGGGCTCGGTCCACGCTGGCCACGGGCGATCCATCTGCCTTTGCCAAAGTCCCCTCCTCGTTCCATCATACGGAATCGTAGACCAGGTTCACGTCTGCCGCTACCTTGACGAGCGGTGGAAGGAGGCGCGGGATGCGCGGACTGGTCGGCAAGCGGGTCCTAGTGAGCGGCGGTAGCAGCGGGATTGGGCTGGCTGCGGCGCGGCGGTTTCTGCAGGAGGGCTCCAGGGTCTTCATCGGCGGCCTGGACGCCGCCGAGGTGCAGCAGGCGGTCGCAAGCCTGAGCTCAGATGGAGACGTCGGCGGCCTTGCGTCCGATGTCAGCGAGCAGGTCGGCGCGTCCAGGTTGACCGAGACCGCCGAAGCAGCACTCGGTGGCATCGACGTGCTGGCCAACAATGCAGGAATCGCGCGCCGTGATCCGTTCCTGTCGATCAAGCTGGCGGACTGGGACCGCATTGTCGCAGTCAACCTGCGTGGCATGTTTCTTGTCGCCCAGGCTGTTGCGAATTCGATGGTCCTGCGGGGCCAGGGCGGGGTGATCATCAACATGTCCTCGACGAACGGGATCGCTGGCGAAGAGGATTACGCCCACTACAACGCGTCGAAGGGCGGAGCGCTGCTGCTAACCAAGACGATGGCGGTGGAACTTGGCCAGTACGGCATCCGGGTGAACGCGCTGTGCCCCGGCTACATCCGCACCTCGCTGAACGAGGCCATTGCGGCCAGCATAGGCGGCGAGCAGTTCGAGCGGGATTACGCAGAGCATCGGATCCCGCTGCGCCGGGTAGGCGTGCCCGAGGAGGTTGCGGCCGCCTACGCGTTCCTGGCGTCCGACGATGCCTCGTTCATTCACGGCACCGGACTGGTGATAGATGGCGGCCAGCTCGCCGTGATGTGATCCATCGCTGCTGCGAGCGGCCTCTTCTCAAAAGAACGTGTGGATAGCGTCGGTGACGCGATAGTCGCCGTCGACCGCAGGTATGACCCGCCATTTGTCGAGCGCCGTGCATGGGTGAGAGATTCCGAAGCAGACAAGGTCACCTGGACCGAGGATTGCGTCCAGCGGAACGTGCAGGTAGGCATGCTGGTCATCCAGAGCGGTGACGCGCATCCCGGCCGCTTCCGATATCTGGCCGTCCCTCAGGCGGAGCCGGATCGGCACAGGCATGCCCTGATCGAAGGAGACGTCGCGCCGTCCAGCGCCCGCGATCGCCAAGGTCGGCTCTGGCCGCGACAGCACAGGCGCCCACAACTCCAGCGCAGGTGTCAGCAGCGGGCCGTTCCGGCCATGAGAGCTTGACGGCCCCGGCCCGGGCGCGAGGCGGGCGTAAAAGCCATGGTCGTGCGTGACGTAGGCGCCGCTCCTGAGGACCAGTGCGGGCCCAAGCCGACCGCCTCCAGTTCTCGCGCCTGCCGTCAGCTCGCGCACGACAATGTCGAAGAAGGCGCTGCCACCTGCGCTGAGAATCAGCGGGCCATCCCGCGGGTCCGGTGGCGGCAGCTGCTCGCTCAGAGTCTTCAGATCACGGCAGAATCGGGTAACTGCGGCGAGGGTTGCCGGCTTGTCGTCATGCCCGATGCTGCCCTCGAAGCCGGCGGCGCCAGCCACCCGCAGCGTGCCCGTGGCTGCCGCAGCCTTCGCAACTTCCACCGCCTGCGCGACACTGCGGCATCCGGTGCGGCCGCCGACGTGCCCGAGTTCTATCAGCACAGGCAGGCGCCGGACAGGCTGGCCTCCGAGCCCTTGCCAGGACGTACGCAGCGCCTCGTCGAGGATCTCGGTTCCAGCGAGGCTATCGACGTAGACGTAGCAGTCGAATTCAGGATCAGCAGCTAGTTCAGCAGCGAGCCAGTCGATGCCGCACCGGTCGGTGAGCTCATTGGCAAGGAGCACACGTTGCACGCCAAAGGCCCGGTACACCTGCACTTGAGCGATAGTCGCAGCGGTCACCGCCCAGGCCCCTGCCGCAACCTGGCGGGCGATGATCTGCGGCGCCATAGTCGTCTTGCCATGCGGTGCGAGGCTCGCCCCGGACGCCGCGCACCAGGCCGCCATCGCGGAAATGTTGGCCTGCAGCGCGTCCTCTCGCAGGACCAGCAGGGGGAAGACGAAATCGGGTCCAAACAGGGACGGCCGCGCGTCAGCCAGGGTGCTCGTGCTAACCGGGCCGGATGCCGCCAGGCAGCCAAGCCCTTTATCGGTAAGCGACAGCGGCCTTTCGCGCAGCGCGGCCAGTGCGCGTTGCATGCCCGCAGGTACCTTCGCGTTCATGCTGACCACCGCGCCACTAGACCGTTGATGTGAGGTATTTCGATCTTCGCTGACGGACGTCTGGCCGGACAGCACAAGTGCGCATCACAGCAGTTTCTAACCGGCCACGGGGTGTGTGGTGATGTCCGGCAAGCTGGCCAGACGGCTGGCGCATGCGAGAGGGGTGCTGCCGGCTGTTCGTTGACATCGGGCGCCTGCCTCTGAAAGACTTGCACTCTTCCATCATACGGAATCAGGTTCCGTAAACGCTAAAGAATGGTGTCAAGGGATGGCCAAGCGTCCAGTTGGTGGCAGCCGGCCGTCTGGCAGCTACTCGCCCGGGATCGTGGCTGAGGGCCGCTTTGTCTTCGTCTCCGGCCAGGGCCCGCTGCTTGAGGGCGAGGTCGTCGGCGTGACTGCTGGCGAGCAGACCCGCGTGGTGCTTGAGAACCTGGCCGCAGTCCTGGCCGAGGCGGGAGCCAGCCTGTCCGATGTGGTGCGCTGCGGAGTCTTCCTGGCGGACATGGCCGATTTCCGGGAGATGGACCAGGTGTACTCCGGGTACTTTCCCGAGCCGTTGCCGGCCCGCACAACGGTGGGCGCGGCGCTGCCAAGGCCCGGGATGCGGGTCGAGATCGACTGCGTGGCAGTGCTGCCGGATCACCAGGACGGGCAGTAGCAGGAATGATCGCCGCGCCGCTGGAGTACCGGGCGAGCCCGGCTGCGCCAGGGGTGCCGTTGGCGGATCTCGGTGAGGGGCCGTGCTGGGACCCTGATCGCCAGGATGGCTTCCTGGCACTGGACCTAGACACGCGCACGGTGTCGGTGATTGCCGAAGTTGAGGCAGACCGCCCGGGCAACCGGATGAACGACGCCGCCTGCGACCGGACCGGGCGGATGTTCGCGGGCACGAAGGCCGAGGACGACACCCCAGGCGCCGGCTCGCTGTACCGGCTAGAACCCGATCATCGGCTGACCACCATGCTGACTGGCGTGACTGTGCTGGACTACGAGCCAGCGACCGGCGGGGGCGGGAACCGGCGTCCCTTCGCCGAGCTGCCGAGCGGGAAAGCTGTGCCGGACGGCCTGGCGGTGGACGCCGGGGGTGTGCCTGTTCTTCGTGCGACGAGCTGTGCGTTCGGCGGCCCGTGCGTGGACGTGCTGTACATCACGACGGCTGCCGGGCCTGGCAGAGCGCCCGGCGGGGACGGCTTGTTCGCGTGCAGGCCCGGCCATACCGGCATGCCAGCCAATCCTTACCGGGGCTGAACGCACCAGGTTATGCGGAGGTAGAAGTGGCGCACAAAGGGTTGTCGGCGTGAAGGCGCTGGTGTTCACCGGACCGGCCACCGTGGAACTGCGTGATGAGCCCGAGCCCGAGGTGGCACGCGGCGAGACCCTGGTGCACGTGCGGTCGGCTGGTATCTGCGGCAGTGAGCTGCACGGCGTGCGGCATCCTGGATTCCGTGTGCCGCCGTTGATCATGGGCCATGAATTCAGCGGGGTCAGCGATGACGGCGAGTCAGTGGTGATCTACCCAGTACTCTCCTGCGGTAGCTGTGACCTCTGCATGCGGGATCTGCGCCAGCTGTGCCGTCGTCGCGCTCTGGTAGGCGTCCACCGGCCCGGCGGTCTTGCTGAACGGGTGGCGGTGCCCCGGTCGGCGCTCCGGCCACTGCCGCATAGCTTGTCGTGGGATGTAGCTGCACTGATCGAGCCTGCGGCTAACGCGGTGCACGCCTGGCGCCTCACCGGCGGGTCCGCTGGGATGCGAGTGGCAGTGCTGGGCTGCGGTGCGATCGGGCTGTTGTGCCTACTCACCGCGCTGAACGGCGAGGCGGCTAGCGTCGAGGTGACCGACCTCTCGCCAGCCAGGCGGGAAGAGGCGATCCGTCTGGGCGCTAGTGCTGCCAGTCCCGCCCTCGAGGGGGAGTACGACGTCATCTTCGACGCTGTCGGCTCTGCGGCCACGCACGTCCAGTCGGTGCGCTCACAGCGACCCGGCGGCGTCACGGTCTGGCTCGGTCTGGCCGACGATACTGCCGGCTTTGACAGCACCGCCTTGGTCCGCGACGAGAAACGGATACTCGGCTCCTTCGCCTACGATGACGGCGACTTTGACCGCGCTGCGGAACTGGTCACCGGCTGGGATTTGAGCTGGGCCACGGGGTACCCGCTGACCGCTGGCGCGGAGATTTTCACGAGGCTGATGAATGGCGGGCCGCAGCCAGTCAAGGCCTTGCTGAGGCCGTGACAACGTACGGCCGGTACGCCGCACCAGCGAGCCCCTTGACTCCCCACGCGGCGGCGGAGAATACTGGACGAAAGTTTCGGAAGGCAAATCCGTATGGCGGAACGTCATTCGGAGCAGCTCGGTTCAAATGGATTCATAGGCGACTAAGCGCCTCGTCGGCTCGGACGCACCGCAGTGGCTGATCCCGCCCCGCATGACCCCATGTTGTCGGGCCGCTTCGAGACGTGGCGGTTGCTTGGCAAGCAGAAGGAGGAACGTATGCGGCCGCATAACCGCCGTAGGCAAGAGGTCACGCGCTCCGCGTCACGGATGCTCCCGCGCCGCACGTCAGTCAGGCTCGGTGCCGGATTGTGCACCCTGGCCCTTGCCAGGCTCGCTGGCCGCGTGCTCGTCGGCCGCGTCGCCGGGCTCGGCCAGCGGGTCAGGCAGCGCGTACAGCGCCAAGATCGCTTACTGGTTCTGGGGAGAAAGCGACATCCCTGGAATCACGAAATGGATGCAGCAGCGCATCGCTCTCTACGAGAAGATGCATCCCCACGTGAGCATAAGCCTGGTACAACAGTCGAACACGACGATCATATCCAGCTTCAGGCTCGCAAGTCAGAGCCATACCGGGCCCGACCTCGACACGCAGTGGGCCACAATGCCGACCCTGAGCCCGGCATTCCAGAATGATGTCACCCCGATTTCGTCCTATGTGCCAAAAAGTGAAACAGCACACTGGGTCAACACCAATGAGAACACCTACAAGGGCCAGATTATGGCGATGCCGCTGTACCTCATCGGGGTTCCCCTGGTGTGGAACAAAGCGCTATTCCGTCAGGCTGGCCTCAATCCTGATGCGGCTCCGGTCACCTGGGCACAATTCCTCGCGGACTGCAAGGCACTCAAGGCACACGGCATCACGCCGATCGGGATGGGGAACCAGGACGGCTACTTCGGGGCATGGATGTTCGCGATCTACCTCAAGCAGGAACTCAGCTCGTTGTCGCAACTCACTGAGGGAGTCGCCAACGTCGGATCCGCTCAGGCGGCACTGGTCCAGAAGCTGACCGCCATGTATGCCATGGTCCAGGGGCTCATCAAGGACGGCTACGTGAACAGCAACGTCGCCTCAATCACTCTGAACGAGGGCTGGCAGCTCTTCCCGCAGAAAAAGGCAGCGATGTCCTTCACGACTGACGGCAACGTGCTTGCCTGGGCGAAGACGGTGGGGGCATCCAACATTGGCGTTGCAAGGCCGCCGATCTGGGGTACGGGCGCGCTCGCCAGTACGTACGACGCGACGCAGTCCTCCGACGAATTCATAACATCGTGGTCTCCGGACAAGAAGGCGGATGCGACGTTCCTGGCTTGGCTGCACCAGCCCAGCAACATGATCGCTCTGAACAAGGAAACCGGAGCCTTCCCGGCTGACAACCGGTTCCCCGTATCGGATATCAGCGGCGCTCTAGCCCAGGAGTTGTACAAGCTCGACACGACGGGCAAGTCGATCTGGCTGGAGAACTACATCCCGCCGCAGATCGACTCGGACGCTGATCTCCCCGCGGGCGAGCTAGTGATCTCAGGCTCGGGCTCGCCGGCCAAGGCTGCCGCCGTCTGGGTGACGCAGACAAGAGAATGGCGCGCTCAGCAGCTGACGCAGTACAACCAGTACAAGGCTTGGGCAGCCACCCTGGGTGGCTAGGCGCAGTGACAGGCCGAATCCCTAGATCATGCCCGTAAGCTCCAGAAGGCCACCGCTGGCCAGGCAGTCGCAAACCGTTCGGGGGTTGCCTGGCCAGCGGCTTACGTGTGTGATCGGTCGGAGGTCACATCCAGTGTCGAGTTGCCCGGCCACGCCCGCCCAACCTTTCCCTGCCGGGGGTGAATCTTTGACGATCACACGCACCAGACGCTCCGCCGCTGGCCGCACGTTGCCGCGAGGCCGGTTGACTCCTCGGCGCCGCCTCACGATCTGGCCGATCGCCTACGCGGCCCCGGCGATTGTTGCGCTCTGCCTGGTCTTCGGCTACTCGTTCGTCGAGGTGGTCCGCTACAGCCTGTACAGCGGAAGCATCGGGAGCCTGACGTACGTAGGATTCAGC
This sequence comes from uncultured Actinomycetota bacterium, assembly GCA_963808215.1. Taxonomy (GTDB): domain Bacteria; phylum Actinomycetota; class Actinomycetes; order Streptosporangiales; family Streptosporangiaceae; genus JAJYUU01. The sequence goes on along the minus strand of CAWEEY010000002.1, from coordinate 485,807 downwards.
AACTACAGCGCGCTATTCACTGATCCCGTCTTCATCCAGTCGCTCTTCGACAACCTCAAGCTGCTAGCCATTGTGCCGGTGGTAACTGCACTGGCGCTCGCTGTGGCGCTCGTGATCAACAGCGGAGTTCGGGGATGGCGGCTCTACCGCGTAGTCATCTTCTTTCCTTATGTACTGCCAGCGGTAGCAATCGGGCTCGCCTTCTCCTACATTCTGCAGGGCGGAGGTGTCTTCAACACCCTGGCCCAGGATGCTCACCTCAACTTCCTTGTCCACGACTGGCTCGGCTCCCCTAAATGGGTGATCTTCAGCATCGGCGGCGTGATCGTCTGGCAGCAACTCGGCTTCGGCGTTGTAGTCTTCACGGCGGCGCTCTTGGCGGTTCCTGCCGAACTCATCGAGGCGGCACAGATTGACGGCGCGCACTGGTGGACGGTCCAGCGGAAGATCATGATCCCGCATATCCGCCGCATAATCCAGTTCTTTGTTATTATTGAAGCAATTACCGCCCTTTCCTCAGTTTTCACTTATGTCTATATACTGACCGGAGCGGGACCCGCCTACTCATCGAGCGTCATAGAGTTTTACATTTATCAATACGGTTTCGAGGATGGCGCGATCGGCATAGCTTCGGCTGCGGCGGTCTTTCTCCTGGCGATATCCAGCGTCTTCATTGCGCTCTACCTCTGGGTGCGAACCCGGTCCGCCAGAGAGGACCAGCCGTGAAGATACTGAGAAGCGTCTCGCGTCAAGCACTCCTCATAATTCTCGCGATAGTTTCCCTGTACCCGATCTGGTTCATTATTACGACTGCGCTGAAGACGCCCGCTGCCTATGCAATCGACCCGACTGGGCTTCCCCATAGTCCCACGCTGTCTAACTTCGGTGCGGTATTCTCGCAATGGCCATTCGGGGCATGGATCAGGAATAGTGTTATAGCGACCCTGGTGTCCGTGGGTATCGCTACGGTCATCTCCATCATGGCAGCATTTGCCATAGTCTTCGGAAGGGTGCGGGCACGGGAGACGTTCCTGCGCACCAATATTGCCTTGATGGCGATACCACCGGTCGCGCTTCTGACTCCGATGTACACGCTGATGGTGCAACTGCACCTGATTAACCAGTTGCCGGCGGTAATAATCTTCTACTGTGGCCTGCTGGTTCCGTTCTCCATATTCTTCTTCGTCAACTTCTTCCGCCAGATACCGCACGAGCTGGTGGAAGCGGCCTATATCGACGGTGCGCGACCCTCACGTGTCATGCTCCGCGTCATCGTGCCACTATCAGGTGCGAGTACGTTCACCCTCGTGATTGTCAGTGCAATCTTTGTCTGGAATGAGCTGCTGATCGCGCTCGTTTTCCTGCAGAACAATAATTCGCGGACCTTGATGGCCGGCATCGCGCTGTACCAGGGCAGGTATATCACCAACGAGCCGCTCATAATGGCTGCGGCGTTCCTCTCGCTGTTGCCCCTGGCGGTCCTGTACATACTGGGACAGCGTTTCTTCGTCCGCGGGATGATGACTGGTATGGGAAGATAGCTCGCCACGATTCCCGGTTACCGGCGGGCTTCCCTGGCGGCTATCCCGGTATCTGGCGGCGGGCGTAGCGGACAGCGTGCGGGCGGTGCTCTCCGGTGATCTCGGCAGATGCCAGCGCTGTCAGGAATTCCCGCGGTCCGTCGAAGTCGGGCATCTGCAGGTAGGCCGCTCCGATGCCGTCCGGATCATGGGCGTCCGACCGGCCCCGCCAGGCAGCCCGAACCGGGCGGCGAGCTGCGCAGCCTGCTGGTTCAGCGACTGGTCGGAGATCTTGGCGTTGAATACCTCGATGACGTCCGCAAGCCCGTCTGCGCACAGCTGCTCGGCAACCGGGCCGAGACTCGAGCGGCCGGGATCGAACGGGTGCGGCACATAGATCAGCCCGCCCTGGGCCCGGATCAGTGCCGTCACCTCGGCGAGCGGCAGCACGTACGGGATCCGCTCGGTAAGAAAGAGCCCGATCACATCGCCGTCACGAGTGCGGATCTCCTCGCCGACGATCACTCGCGCCCCGATGCCCCGTTCCGCCGCCGCGATCGCGGCCGCGGTCACGTTGTGATCGGTGATGCAGACAACATCCAGGTGCTCCTGCTCGACCCGCTCGGCGAGCTCGTCGATAGAGGTAACAGCGTCACCGGACACCGCCGTGTGCAGGTGGCAGTCGACCCGGACCCAGCCGTTCCCTGCCATCAGGCCTGCGGGACCGGGACGCCGAGTTCTTCCAGGAGCTCCTGTGAGTAGGTGACCCGGCCGGTCAGGCTCTGCGGATTGCGGTGGCAGAGCATGAGCGCGGCCTCGGCCATCACCGAGGTCGGCTCGGAGTTCGGAGCGCCTTCGGTCGTCAGGTGGTGGAAGACGGTCCCCGGCGTAGGCACGACCTTGGTCGGTGAAAGCGCGTTGACCGCGATGTTGTCGGGGTAGAGCTCGGCGGCGAGGCCGGTGGAGAACCGCTCGATTGCTGCCTTGCACATTCCATAGACGGTGCCGCCGCGTCCGGCGAACGGCCCTGGCGGGATGACCGGGTGCCGCGCTGCGATCGAGGAGATGTTCAGGATCCAGCCCGCGCCACGGCTCCGCATTGTTGGGAGCACCAGCTGCGCTAGCTGGAACGGTGCCTCGACCTGGACCGTGAACATCAGTGCGTACTGCTTCGGGGTGAAGTCCTCGACCCGGATGAAGTACGTCACGGCCGCGTTGTTGACCAGGATGTCGGGCGGTCCAAGCTCACTGGTGGCCTGCGCGACGATGCGCTCCCGGTCCTCGGCCTTGGCCAGGTTCGCGGTGATGGCAATGGCGGTACCGCCGGCTGCCCTGATCTGATCCGCCGTTTCGTTAATCGTCCCGGAGAACTGCGAGCCACCGGGCTCCGCGGTCCTGGCCGCGACCGCTACTGCTGCACCTTCCGCGGCGAAGCGCCGAGCAATCTCAGCGCCGATGCCCCGGCTCGCCCCCGTGACGATGGCCACCCGGCCCTCGAGCAGACCCATGCAAGACCTCCGTGCCATCAGGGCAGCAACGCGCGCCACTGCGGAATCCGTGCTGGAGCGAAATACTAGATCCCAATTCTCCAGCTTTCACGACCAGTTCGCGAGCTCGTGCGACTGTCTGGGCTGGCAATTCTGTCAGGTTCCGCCCGCATTCACCTTGACGGACCTCATTTGCCACATATACAACTGACAGCCAGCCGCCCACCGGCGGCCTCCGACACAGCAGAGGTTTCTCTAGACACAACGGAGGCGTCCGTGAGATCCCGCCATGGCCTCGTGCTCACAGCGGCGGCAGCCGCGATCTCCCTCACGGCCGTCGGCGCCACTGGGATGACAGCCCAAGCGGCGGCCCGATCTGATGGCCATCACCACCGGCTGCCAGCGGAGGCCTACGCGCCCTACTACGAGACCTACCTTGCGCCGCATACTGCCTCGATCTCGGCTGTCGCACGGCGATCCGGTGCGCGCTACTTCACCCTCGCCTTCTTGCAGGCCCCGAAGAAGGGCTCATGCGCGCTGGACTGGAACGGGACGAGGTCCCAGCCCCTCAGCTACTACGCAGCCGACATCGCCAGGCTTCGAGGGATGGGCGGTGACGTGATCCCGTCGTTCGGCGGCTACAGCGCTGACCACGACGGGACCGAGATCGCTGACTCGTGCACAAGCGTCAGCAAGATCGCTGCCGACTACGAGACAGTGATCCAGACCCTGCACGTGACGCGCCTGGACATGGATGTCGAAGATAACTCGCTCACCAACAAGGCGGGCATCGACCGCCGCAGCGAGGCGATTGCGCTCGCACAGACCTGGGCAGCGCGCACCATATCCGGCTTCAGGTCCAGTTCACGATCCCGGTAGAGCCGTCCGGCCTGGACAGCAACGACAAGGCGGTGCTGCGTAGCGCCGTCGCTGCCGGAGTTCTCGTGCACTCCGTCAACATCATGGTCTTCGACTACTACCTGTCGGCCCATGAACCCAGGCTGCACATGGGAGCTGAGGCGCTCACGGCCGCTAGGCACACGCACCGCCAGCTCGCGTCGCTATTCCCGGACGCCTCCTCCGCCCGGCTCTGGGCGATGATCGGCATGACTATGCTGCCCGGCATCGATGATTACACCCCGGCCAGAGAGGTGACTCACCTGCGCGACGCCGGGCGGATGCTGGCCTTCGCGCGCTCTCACGGGATGAACTTCCTGTCGATCTGGAGCATCCAGCGGGACAACGGTGGCTGCCCGGGAGCGTTTGACAGCAATACCTGCTCCGGGATTAAGCAGAAGGCCTGGGCGTTCAGCCACTTGCTCGAGCCGTTCACGCAAGCCCGCCCATTGCGGGGCGACATGGGCTGATCGTCGGCTTCAGGTGGGCTCCGAATTTCGGGACGTCCAGCGATCGCGACACCCGTAGCTGCCACGGCGCTACCTGGACCACAGCAGCTGTCGAGCGAAATACTAGAAGCGTGTTCTACTAGGCCATTGGACCCAGCCGGGCGTGCCGTGTCAATGCGGTTAGCCCGGCCCGCGTGCTCGGAGGTCATGATGCCGCTGAATCACAGTCTGGTTGGTGTGCCCGGTGAGCCGCACGAGCGCTCCTGGACGTCGACGGACGCGCTGCTGTACGCGATCGGGGTTGGCGCTGGCCTCGGCGACCCGCTGGAGGAGCTGGAGTTCACCACGGAGAACACCGCCGGCGTTCAGCAGCAGGTCCTGCCGACCTACGGGGTGCTCCTCGCGCAGGCCAGGATGTCCGGTGACCTTGGCGACTTTGACCGCGCGCTGCTCGTGCACGCCGAGCAGTCGATCGAGCTGCACAGGCCGCTGCCAGTATCGGGAACCTTGCGCACCTCGGCGATGGTGACCGGCATCTATGACAAGGGCTCCGGCGCCCTGATCCAGAGCGAGAACAAGGCAGTGGATGCTGCCACCGGCGAGCCGATGGTGACCACTCGCAGCGGGACATTCATTCGCGGTGAGGGCGGTTTCGGCGGCGACCGCGGCGGCAGCGACCCCTGGCAGCTGCCGGACCGGGCGCCCGACCACAAGGTGACGCAGCAGACCAGGCCCGAGCAGGCTCTGCTGTACCGGCTGAGCGGCGACCGCAACCCGCTGCACGCCGATCCGGCGTTCGCGGCGCGGGGTGGCTTCAGCCGGCCAATCCTGCACGGCCTGTGCACGTACGGGTTCACCGGCCGTGTGCTGCTGCACGAGCTATGCGGGTCAGACCCGGCTCGGTTCAGATCGATGTCCGGTCGGTTCTCTAGGCCGGTGCTTCCCGGCGAGTCACTGGTGGTCTCGATCTGGGCAGGCGAAGACAGCACCGCTCAGTTCCAGACCGCCAAGGAAGACGGAACCGTGGTCATCGACCGGGGCACCGTGCAGTACCGGTAACGCGGCCGCCTGGCGGCCGCGGTTAAACCAGGTGGCTGCCCGCCCGCGGTCCGGCTACCGTGGCCCGCGTGCGCACCGAGCCTGCTGACCTGCACGCCGACCTGATCGGGAAAGCACTGGCGGATGGCTGGTCGTTTGAGCCAGTCTCGCTGATTTACCAGCCGGTCGGCTTCGGCAGCTATCACTGGCTCGCGGCCGACGCGGGCGGCCGGCGCATCTTTGTCACGGCCGATGATCTCGCCGCCAAGCTCTGCGGTTCGTCGGATACGAGCGACGACGCGTTCGGGCGGCTTCGGCATGCGTTCGAGGCCGCGCTGTCCCTGCGCCGCGACGCCGGCCTGGACTTCGTCGTGGCGCCGGTTCCGGCGGCGGGCGGACAGGTGTTGGCCCGGCTGACGGAGCGCTACTCGCTGGTCGTCCATCCCTACCTCGCTAGCGCGCAGGCTCGCCCGGACGGCCAGTTCGAGTCCGGTGCTGACCGGTTCGCCGTGCTGAAGCTGCTGATAGCGCTGCACGCAGCGACAGCTGTTCCGCCTCGCCGCGACGAGTTCGAGATCCCGCAGGCTGCTGAACTGCGGACGGCGATGGGCCAGACCGGCGTGGCGTGGAACGCCGGCCCGTACGCCACACCTGCCCGTGACCTGCTCGCCAGGCATGCCGAGGAGGTCACGGTGCTGCTGGCCGCTTACGACGATCTGACGCGCCGCGTCGCCGCCCGGCCGGAGCGGATGGTGATCACCCATGGTGAGCCGCACGCGGCAAACGTGCTCAAGACTCCGGAAGGCTTCGTTTTTGTAGACTGGGACACCGCATTGCTGGCGCCGCCGGAGCGCGACCTGTGGGCGCTGGCTGAATCTGACGCGTCGATCCTCCCCGCCTACTCGGCGGCCACTGGCACTGACATCGACCGGGACGCGCTGACTCTGTACCGGCTCTGGTACGACCTCTGCGAGATCGCCGGCTACGTCCACCTGTTCCGGTACCCGCACTCCGACACCGCTGACTCCGCCGAGGCCTGGCGCAACCTGCGGCACTTCCTGCGGCCTGCAGACCGATGGCCCGAACTGCTGCGCGCACGCGAGCGGAGCTCGGCGCAAGCAGGGCAGGTTCTGCCACCCTGATGGGGTGACCCCTGACCGCGCCGGCCAGCTGGGAGCTGTCATCCCGGATCCGGCCCTCGTTGTGCTCGTCGGACCGTCCGGGTCGGGCAAGTCGGCCTGGGCGGCCGCGCAGTACCTACGGCGCGAGATTGTCTCCTCCGATCAGCTGCGGTCCGTCGTCGGCAGCGGCGAGCACGACCTGGATGCGTCGTCGGACGCGTTCGCGCTGCTGGACCAGATCGTCGCCGCGCGGGCGCGGCGGCGGCTAACAACCGTGATCGACACGCTCGGCCTGGACGCCGGGCGGCGCCTGGCATACCTGGAACTGGCCAGCCACGCCGGGCTGCCAGCTGTGGCAGTGCTGTTTGACACCGATCCGGCGCTCTGCCGCCAGCGCAACCGCACACGGACGCAACCGGTGCCTGCGCCGGTGCTGGACGCGCAGCTGCGCCGGATGCAGGACGTGGCCGCGCAGCTCGCCTCCGAGGGCTGGGCCGCCATCGTTAGTCCGGCGGCGGTCGCGGTGGAGCCTGCGCATTCGCCGGGCAGCCGGGAGGCCGCCAGCAAGCAAGCAGACCGGCCCGCGCAGCTGGAGTTCATCCTGCAGATCTCCAGGTTCGGCTGGGACGACGATCCGGCCGGGTGGCTTCGATCCGTGGCCGTTGCCGCCGCGGAAGCGGGATTCGGCGGCATCGCGCTGATGGATCATCTGATTCAGATCCCGCAGGTCGGCCGGGCCTGGGAGCCGATTCCCGAACCCTGGCTGACGCTCGGCTTCCTGGCTGGCCTGGACACTGGGCTCCGGCTCGGCACTCTGGTCAGCCCGGTCACCTTCCGCGCGCCGGGAGTCCTGGCCAAGACGGCGGCGACCCTTGACGCGCTCACCGGCGGACGCGCTTTCTGCGGCATCGGGGCGGGCTGGTGGGAACGTGAGCACGCCGCATTCGGGCTGCCGTTCCCGCCGGCCGGCACGCGGCTCGAGCTGCTAGAGGCCGAGATCGAGACACTGCGCGCCCTGTGGCAGCCGGGTACCAAGGCCTACCGCGGCGAGCGCGTCAGCCTGCCGGAAACCACGTGCTATCCGCGGCCGGTGTCCTCGATCCCGGTGATCGTCGGCGGCCGCGGCAAGCGCACGCTGCAGATCGCTGCTCGCCTGGCCGACGGCTGCAACCTCCCGTCGGACCTCGCGGTGCTCGACGACAGGCTCGCGGTGCTGCGGGATGAGCTCGAACTGGCCGGCCGTGATCCGGCTGATGTGGCCGTCACCGTCCTGGACACGCCGGTCATCGGCCGCGATCGTGAGCACGCCGCCGCGATCGTGGAGTCGCTCCGCGGCCGGGCGAGCGCCGCATGCGTTCGCGCGCGGCCACCATGCCGGCGTCCCCGCCGATCACATTGGCCGCTACCGGCTGCTGGCCGAGCGCGGCGTCAGGACTGTGTTTGTCGCACTGCCCGACCTCGTCGGCCCCGATGACCTGAGCCGGCTGGCGCCGGTGATCAGTGCGTTCGGCTGATCGCGAGCCGGACCCCGACAGAAGGAACCGGGTGGCCGTTCTCGAGGTAGACGATGGCTTGTTTGCGTGCGGCACCGTTGCGCTTGCGCACCGCCCGGACGCGGCGGCGGATCGGCTTGCGCAACAGCGCGAGCGCCTCGGGCATCGGTGCTAGCCGGTGCTCGAAGATTTCCTCGGCTTGCAGCGCGATGCTGTCGAGCGTCGAGTCGGACTGCGTGCCGCAGTCGAACAGGAAGCGCACGCCGCCGGGATTACCCTCGCGCATCGGCCGGAAGTCCATGCACGCCAGCCTGGCATTTGCGATGTCGAGGCCGCATTCCTCGCGAATTTCGCGCCGGCAGGCTTGCCAGGGGCTCTCGCCGTCGGCTTCCATGATCCCGCCGGGGATGGTCCAGCCGGACTTGTAGGTCGGCTTGAGTATCAGCAGTCGGCCAGCGTGGTCGAAGATCAGGGCACCAGTCGAGACCGGAATCGATGGCACGTGCACGGTCGTCGCGGCGGCTCGCTGTTCGTCACTTTCGGCCATAGCTCACGTTACGCCCGGCCCGCGGCACACCCCCAAGCGAGGGTACATTTCCGGTATGGGAACTTTTATCACCCGGCTCTCCCACGCGGAGACCGGAGTCCGGCTCGCGGTCAAGGACCTGATCGACATTGCCGGCCTGCCGACCACCGCAGGCAGCCAGGCCGTCGCCGTTGCTGCGGCGCCCGCCGAGTGCGATGCGCCGTGCATGGCGGGCGCCCGTGCCGCAGGAGTGACGATCGTCGGCAAGGTCAACCTGCATGAGCTGGCGTTCGGCGCCTCTGGCGTCAACGACTACTTCGGCACGCCGGTCAACCCGCTCGATCGCGAGCGGGTACCGGGTGGGTCATCGAGCGGCTCCGCCGTCGCGGTTGCCGTCGGCGAGGCGGACATTGCCTACGGCTCAGACACCGGCGGGTCGATCCGGATCCCTGCCGCGTTCTGCGGCGTTGTCGGGCTGAAGACAACACACGGCCGGGTTTCGCTCGATGGCGTGTGGCCGCTGGCGCCCAGCCTGGATACGGTCGGCCCGATGGCGCGGGACGTCGTCGGCGTCGCAGCCGGGATGGCGCTGCTCGAGCCCGGGTTCACCGTCGATGCGGCGCCCGCCGCACGAGTCGGGCGGATCAGGCCGGCTGGCATAGCCGTCGACCCCACCATCGACGCGGCCGTCGACGCGGCGCTCGAGCAGGCCGGGATCAAGGTGACCGAGACGGAGCTGGCCGGCTGGGTCGCGGCCAGGGAAGTCTGCGGCAAGATCCTTGACAGCGAGGCCGTCCAGTCAAACCTGGCGCTGCTGAGCGATCCGTCCCGGCGCGCACTGCTCAGCCCCGAAGTCCTGACCCGGCTAGCCGGCGGCGAGGCGGTCACCACCGCCGAGGTCGCTGCCGCCCGCGCCGCGCAGCCGCGCTGGCGAGACGCCATGGTGCGCGCGCTCAGCACGGTCGACCTGCTTGCGCTACCCACCGTGCCGTTTTTTCCGCCGCGCCTCACTGACGCGCGCGGACCGCAGTACACCGTGTTCACTAACCCGGTCAACCTGGCCGGCTTTCCGGCCCTCGCGCTGCCCGTGCCCAGCCCAGCGGGCCTTCCGGCTAGCCTTCAGCTCGTTGGGCCACCGGGCAGTGAAGCGTTGCTGCTCGCTACCGGTGCCCTGATCGAGCGCGCGGCCGGGTGGCGGCCGGGCTCGTGACCGGCTCCTCGCTGCCGGCGTTCCCCTGCTAGGGCAACTTCCAGTCGATCGGCTGCCCGCCCTGCTTCTGCAGCAGCGCATCAGCGCGGCTGAACGGCCGCGACCCGAAGAAGCCGCGGTCAGCCGACATTGGGCTCGGGTGTGCGGACTGAACGGACGGGACGTCACCGAGCAGCGGCGCGAGGTTGCGCGCGTCGTTACCCCACAGGATCGCGACGAGCGGACCGCCGCGAGCGGCCAGTGACCTGATGGCCTGCTCGGTAATGAGTTCCCAGCCTTTGCCGCGGTGAGAGCCAGGCTTGCCTGGCTGGACGGTGAGCACTCTGTTGAGCAGCATCACACCGCGCTCGCTCCACGCCGTAAGATCACCGGTCGCCGGTCGCGGATGACCGAGGTCGGCGGTGTACTCGCTGAAGATGTTGACCAGGCTGGGGGGAAGGCGGCGGACCTCGGGCGCGACCGAGAAGCTCAGTCCGACCGGATTGCCCGGCGTCGGGTAGGGGTCCTGCCCGACGATCAGGACCCGGACGTCGGCCATCGGCTGGCGAAATGCGCGCAGGATGTTCTCGCCGGCCGGCAGGTAACTGCGGCCTGCGGCGATCTCGGCCCGGAGGAAATCCCCCATTCCGGTAATCGCTGGCGCGACCGGCTGCAGTGCCTCGGCCCAGTCTGGTGCGATCAGTTCGCTCAGGGAGCGTGCCGCCATGGCAGCCCACTGTAGAGGAGGACGGCTGCCCTGTGGGTCGGCCTCGGCTCCGATCCTGGTCTGGATGTGCCGGCGTCACTGCTGCGCCGCGATTTCCCGCGATTGCGGGTACGTCTCTGGCGTCCGTGCGAGGATGCCACGGTGGCTTCGCTAACGGGACATTTTGTCAAGAGTGCCGGACGCGCGGCGACGGTGGCCGCCCTGATCGCGGTGGCTGCCGTGACCGGGGTGACATCGGCGCGGGTCGCCACGGCGGGCTCGGCTGCAGCCGTGATGTCGACTACTGTGCCGGGCGCGCCAAACTGCCCGATGTTCCCGGCCAACAACGTGTGGAACACCAACATCTCCAAGCTGCCAGTCGACTCCCACAGCGCAGCGTGGCTCCGCAGCATGGATTCCGCTTCGACGTACCTGCACCCGGATTTCGGGCCGAACACCGGCGGCTATCCGTACGGCATCCCGTTCACCGTCGTCACGAGCAAGCACAAGACCGTGCGGATCAAGTTCGAGTACGCGAGTGAGAGCTACCGCGGCAAGTATCCGTTCGGGCCCGAAACTCCGATCGAGGGTGGCAAACGCGCCAGCGGCGACCGGCACGCCATCATGGTGAACTCCACCACCTGCACGCTGTACGAGCTGTGGGACGCCAGGTATTCGCCGCGCGGCTCGACAGCGGGCTCCGGTGCGATGTGGAACCTGAACTCCAACGCGCTGCGCCCAGCCGGCTGGACGTCGGCCGACGCGGCCGGTCTGCCGATCCTTCCCGGCTTGCTCAACTACAGCCAGGTCAAGGAAGCGGTGGCGACCGGACAGCCGATCACGCACGCCATCAGGTTCACGGCCGCTAACACCAGCGCGACATACCTGTGGCCCGCCAGGCACGAGGCCGGCTCGGGGCCGGCATCCAGGTTCCCGCCGATGGGCGCCAGGTTCCGGCTGAAGGCCAGTTTCAGCGTGGCCCGGTTCTGCCGGAACTCACAGCCGTACTGCCGGGACGCCAAAGCCGTGCTGGCCGAGATGCAGAACTACGGCCTGATCGTGGCGGACAACGGCAGCAACTGGTACTTCCAGGGCAGCGCCTTCCCGCAGTGGCCGGACGCGCTGGTATCGCTGCTCAAGGGGATCCCGGCCCGCGCGTTCCAGGCGGTCAACGAGTCGTGCCTGATGGTGCGCAGGAACTCAGGCGCGGCCAGGGCAAAGGCCGGCTGCCCGATCGGCTGAGCGCGCGTAGCGGGACTGCGGGAGCAGGCCTGCTGGCGGTCCTAGCTGGGTGCGTCCTGGCCCGGCGGGTGAACGACAGGGCCGGGCGCCTGCCCCTGCGCCCTGGCCGCCTTCCAGGTAGCGGACCGCGTCTCGATGTAGTTGTGGATGTCCGCAGGCGTGTGCTGATTAGCCAGCAGCGGGGCGTTACGCAACGCCTCGAGCGGGACCTGGAGGTTGGAAACCTCTTGCGCATGCAGACTCTGCAACTGAGATACCTCGCCAGCAGCCTGGTTGGGGCCGCCGGCGGTGGGCGCGAAAACGCCCGCCAGCGGATCGTCGGTCCTCGGCGCGGATAGCGTGAGCACACCGCTCAGGTCAGGCGCCGCCGCGTCGCGAGCGGTCAGTGCGGGCAGGCCCCAGCGCAGCTCGATGGTCTTCAGGACGGAGGTGTGGTCGATCGGCGTGCTGCCGGCCGGCACCCGGTAGATGGTGCCCGCCGGGATCAGCGGGGAGACCAGCACCGCCGGCACCCGGACGCCGAACCTGGTGAAATCGAACCCGAACTCGCCCGGCGTGCTGTCAGGCGGCGTGGCCCCGGCCGGCGGTGACACATGGTCGTAACACCCGCCGTGCTCGTCATAAGTAATGATCAGCAGGGTCTGATCCCAGCCGGGCCCGTTGCGGAGTGTCCGGTAGACATCCAGGATCAGCGCCTCGCCCCGCGAGACGTCGTAGTTGGGGTGCTGGGCGTTGCCCGTCGATCCCCAGCTCGGCTCCAGGAACGATGTAGGCCGGAAGGTTCCCGGCCGCAGTGTCCGCCTGGAAGTCCGCGAACTTCCCGAAGCAGGTCTCCGGCGCGTCTCATGGTGTCCGGGAAATTTGCCCGGGTCAGCGGCTCGTAGTTGTAGCCGTAGATCTTCCAGCTCAGTTCGTGTGCCGTCAACAGGCCGAAGATGCTCTGCACCGTGTAGGAGGAGGTGCCGTCGTTCATGTGCCCCTGGCTGGTAGCCGCGCACGCGAATGCCCGATTCGGGAACGTCTCAGTCGGAACTGAGCTGTACCAGTGATCGCATACCGCGAAGCCTTTCGCCAGCCCGGACAGGACCGGCAGCGCGGACGGCGGGAAGATGCCCATGATGTGGCGGCGTCGGTGTCCGGCAGCACGGTGCGGTGGACCGCTGTCCTAGGTGATGGCCGCGGCGAAGTTGGTGACGAAGCCGCCGTTGGTAGCTACCGGCGGAGTAGGCGCGCTTGCCGGTGCCGAACAGCTGCGAGTTTGTATTGGCGTAGCCCTCGCCCGGATCGGCGCCCGGCATGAAATACGCGTTGGGTTCGGCGGTGTTGATCTGGTATACCGTTACCGGTTTGCCGCTGGTGTCCTTGTTGGACTCGTTGCCGAGCAGGCCTTCGAATGGCTGTCCGTTCGGCCCGGTTTTGTTGGGGTAAAGAAAGCCCAGCATGTGGTCGAATGACCGGTTCTCCAGCATCAGCTGAACGATGTGCTGGATGGAGGACAGCTTCGAGCTCGGGGTTGTGCAGCGGGTCGCCGGTGCTGGCTGTGACGGCTGTCGACTGGTGCCGGCTGAGGAACGGTCATTGCCCAAATGGCGGCGAGAATTAGCGCTTCACTCAACCAAATGGCGAACTGTGTTTGCCTCGGTCGGGGAGTTCGGCTGGCTTGTCGCGGCCTTTTCCGTGGCATGCGCTCGCGGACAGAAAGCCGCGCCGGCCGGAAGGTGGATGCCCGGCTCGGCGCAGCGCCAGCGCGGAGCGGCCGCCCCCCGCAGCCCATGCCGCCCGCAGTCCGTGCTGCTCAGGCAGTTGCCAGCAGGCCGGACAGGTCAGCCGGCGCGGCCGTCGCGCCGCGCCTGCGCAGCTCGGGCAGCACGCCCTCGCCGAACCAGTACGCCTCCTCCAGGTGCGGGTAGCCGGACATGATGAACTCCTCGATGCCCAGCGCGGCGTACTCCTCGATCCGGTCGGCGACCTCGGCGTGGCTGCCGACCAGCGCGGTGCCCGCGCCGCCGCGGACCAGGCCGACCCCGGCCCATAGGTTCGGGTAGATCTCCAGGTCGGCGGCGGTGCCGCCGGCCCGGTACGCCTGGTGCAGGCCGCGCATGTTCCGCTGGCCGACGAAGCTGACCTCGCCAGCGCCTGCTGGGACGTTGGCGATCTCGGCCGGGCTCAGCTCCGCCAGCATCCGGTCGGCCTCGGCCCAGGCCTCCTTGGCGGTGTCCCGGCTGATCGTGTGCAGCCGGATGCCGAATCGCAGCGTCCCGGCCGGCCTGATCGGCCAGCTCGCGCATCCAGGCGATCTTCTTCGCGACCGCCTCCGGCGGCTCGCCCCAGGTGAGGTAGACGTCGGCGTATCTGGCCGCGACCGGCCCGGCCGCCGGTGACGAGCCGCCGAAGTAGACGGTCGGCACCGGGTCGGGCGGGCTCATCACCGTCGCGCCCGCCACCTGGTAGTGCGCGCCCTCGAAGTCATACGGCGTTCCGCTCCAGGCGCCGCGAACGATGTCGAGGAACTCGCCGGTCCGCGCGTACCGCTCGTCGTGGCTGAGGTGATCGCCGAACCTGCGCTGCTCGGCTTCCTCGCCGCCGGTGACGACGTTGAGCAGCAGCCGGCCGCCGGACAGCCGCTGGTACGTCGCCGCCATCTGCGCGGCCAGGGTGGCGACGACGAAGCCGGGCCGGAACGCCACCAGGAACTTCAGCCGCTTCGTCTGGCTGATCAGCGCCGCCGTGGTCAGCCACGCGTCCTCGCACCAGGTACCGGTCGGCGTGAGCACTCCGGTGAAGCCGAGCTGCTCGGCCGACCGGGCGATCTGCCCGAGGTAGTCGATGTCCGGCGGCCGTGTCACTGCCCGGGCGCCGGTCGCGTCGTCCGACGGCGCTGCCGTCGCGCCGATCAGCGGGATGCTGTGACCGCGCCCGACGATGCCGCGGCCGTCACCGGAGGTGGGCAGGAACCAGTGGAATACCAGGCTCATGACGACGCTCCGAGGATGCTGTTGAAGTTGGTCACGGCATAGTCGCGTGAAATCCACGTGGCCGGGAATCAGGCCGGCCGTCGTGAAGGCGTTGGCCACGCTCTGCTCGGAGCTGATGACCGTCGGCGTGATCGGTACGGGCGTGTTCAGGTCGTGGCTGACAGCCAGGTTCATGACGGAGAGCGGCAGGCCGGTTGCCTTGGCCCAGGTAGCGGCCCAGACCGGCTTGTGGGTGGCGGCCCAGGCGTAAGCCTGGTCAAGGAGCTTCAGGTAGTCGTGGATCGCCGCGGCCTTGGCTGGGTCAGCGAGTGCGGCCCTGGAGGCGACATCGAAGGAGTAGGTCTGGCCGATGGTGCCGAGCCGTTGATCAGGACGCGGGCGTGGTCCTGGACCTCGGCCTGCTCGATGAACGGCGACCAGACGTCCCAGGCGGCCACGTGGCTGGAGGCGAAGGCCGCCTGCGCTTCGGCTGGCTGCAGGTAGTCCGGCGTGACGTCCTTGATGGTCAGGCCGGCCTTGGTCAGGATCGCCAGCAGGTGGTAGTCGGCCGAGCTGCCCTGGGCGACCGCGATGCTCTTGCCCTTGAGCTGCGCCACGGAGTGGATGGGCGAGTTCTTCGGCACCAGGATCGCCGAGCCGTCCGGATTGGCCTTGAGTGCGCTGACGACGGCGATCTGGCTGCCGCCGGCCGCAGCGAAAACCGGCGGTGCGTCACCCACGCCGCCCACGTCGATCGAGCCCGACCCCATGGCCTGCAGCATCGGCGGCCCGGAGGTGAAGTCGGACCAGTGCGCCTTGAACGGCAGCTTGCCGATCAGCCCGGCGGCGGTGAGCAGCGCCTGCGACCCGGACCCGGCCTGGTCGCCGATGTTCAGCGTCACGTTCGAGACGCTCGGTCGTGCTCGCCGACGTGGTGCCGCTCGCTGCCGGGCTATTGCTGGCTGCCGAGCCAGACCCCGACGAGGAGCACGCTGATACGCCGAGGGCCAGCAGGCCAAGCGTGATAACTCCGGCGCCTGCACGCCTGCCCCTCAGGCCGCCGCGCCGCGAGTCACCGCGACTGGTCTTAGCCTCGTTCCTCATATCTTTCCTTCCTTGTCGACGCCGAGCTCGGTGAGCAGGCGCGTTCTTAGTGCGTTAAGGTCCGGTCGGTTGCGGTCCCGCGGGCGGTCCGCGCTGACCTGGCAGCTGTAACTGATCCGCCCGGAAGTGAGAACCAGCACCCGGTCGGCGAGCGACAGCGCCTCGTCGACGTCGTGAGTGACGAGCAGTACTGCTGGCCCGTGGTTCTCCCACAGGCTGAGGACGAGCCGGTGCATGGCGATCCTGGTCAGCGCGTCCAGTGCGCTGAACGGTTCGTCGAGCAGCAGCAAGCTCGGATCGCGGACCAGCGCCCGCGCCAGCGAGGCCCGCTGTGCCTCGCCGCCTGACAGCGTCAGCGGCCAGGCCCGCGCCCGGTCGGTGAGGCCCACCTCGGCCAGTGCGTAGGCCGCGCTGGCTCGTGGGTCGGACGTGCGCAGGCCCAGGCAGACGTTGTCGGTGACGCGCTTCCACGGGACCAGCCGCGGTTCCTGGAAGGCGATCGCTACCGCGCCGTCAACCGCGAGCTCGCCGGTGACCTCCTGGTCGAGCCCGGCCAGTGCCCGCAGCAGGGTGGACTTGCCTGATCCGCTGCGGCCGATCAGCGCCACGAACTCGCCCGGCGCGATGTCCAGGTCTAGGTCGTGCAGTACCTGCTCCTGGCCGAACGACCGGCTCACGCCGCCGCACCCGGACCGCCGGGCTCGACAGGACTGTCACGCTGCCACGAAATTGCGACGCCACGCCAGTGTCCTCCGTTCCAGGACGCGGACCAGCCAGTCGGTGAGCAGGCCGAGGATGCAGTAGACGAGGAGGCAGACGATGATCACGTCGTTGCGCAGGAACTGGGTTGCCTGGCTGATCATGAATCCGAGGCCGGCGCTGGCGTTGATCTGCTCGGCGACCACCAGCGCGAGCCAGGCAACGCCCAGGCTCTGCCGCAGGCCGACCAGGATCTGCGGCATCGCGCCGGGCAGGACGATCTGCGTGAGCAGCTCGCGTCGGCTCAGGTGCAGGACCTGGGCGAGCTCGCCGAGCTTGGGGTCCACGTTGCGAATGCCGGCGAACGCGTTCAGGTACAGCGGGATCGCGGCGCCGATGGCGATCAGGATGATCTTGGGACCTTCGCCGATGCCGAACCAGACGATGAAGACCGGGATGAGGCCGAACAGCGGCAGCGTCCGCAGCATCTGCATGAGGGGGTCGACCGCGTGCTCGCCGATTCGGCTGAGGCCGGCCATGATCGCCAGCACGAAGGCGATGGTGGCGCCGAACGCGAAGCCGATGGCGACCCGCTCCAGCGATACCAGCAGTGCGCCCTGGAGCGTGCCGTAAGCGGCGTTGTCGGTGGTCACCAGCGACACCGCGGTCGACCAGATCTGGGTGGGCGGCGGCAGCTTCTGCGTGGAGACCAGCCTGGCGTCGCTGATCAGCTGCCATAGCAGCAACACCAGAAGCGGGCTGATCAGGCGCAGCAGGGCCGAGCCCCGGCGCCTGCCAGCGCCGGGCGGCGGCGGCTTGCCGTACCTGCGCTGGCAGCGAGGCAGGCTGGGCAACCGCAGCCGTCCTCAGAACGGGGGCTGCGGCCAGAACGAGCTCGGCAGCAGCGCTCGGGGAGAGGTCTTCGCCAGCGAGAGCCGGCCTGTTTCCTGGCATGACGGCACGCTCCATGAAGTCGGGGGGGCGGAACGAGAAGATGAACGGGGCCTGGCCAGCGGTGGCGGCTTAACGCGTGCGCCCGGCCTGGCTGACCTGAGGACGGCCCGGCCCGGCCGCGGCTGATTACAGGCCGGGCGAGAGGCGGCCGGGGACACCATGCGGGGCGCCGCTGGCTCGGAAGCTACCTGGCGATCGGCGGCGCCGTGCGTGGCCGACACAGTGCGCTTGCCTGTCGCCGGAGGTCCACGTGCCGTCGGCCGACCAGGTACTGCGGGGTAGTCATGTTCCTATAGTGCGGGGAAATCCCTATAAAGTCAATTGACAAAGTTTGATTTGAGCTCGGGTCCGCAGCTGAATACCTCTGGGGGGTATAGTCAGTGGCGGCCAGCCAGCGTCGAGCCGGAGCGGTGGCCCGTAAGAGCGGTGGCACAGACTGCCGCGGAGGGGGCCAGGACGATGCGGAGGCGCTGCGAGTAATGCATGCCGCTCGAGCGCGCCCTAGCCCTGGCTGGATCGATGACCTGGCAGATCACGTGGGCGCTGATACTCGGCTTCGCGCTGTCGGCCGTGATCCAGGCGCTGGTGCCCAAGGCCGCCATAGCGCGCCTGCTCGGCGACGACCGGCCGCGCACGCTGGCGGTGGCGGCCGGCCTCGGCGCGTCGTCGTCGTCGTGTTCCTACGCCGCGGTCGCGCTGGCCCGCTCGCTGTTCCGCGCGGGCGCCAGCTTCACGGCCGCAATGGTCTTCGAGATCGCGTCAACCAACCTGGTCGTCGAGCTCGGCGTGCTGCTGGCGCTGCTCATGGGCTGGCAGTTCACTGCGGCCGAGTTCACCGGCGGCGCGGTCATGATCATCGTGGTCGCGCTGCTGTTCCGGATCCTGGTGCGGCAGCCGCTGCTGCGCGCCGCGCGCCAGCAGGCCGACCGGGGCCTGAGCGGGCAGATGGAGGGTCACGCGGCAATGGACATGTCCATCACGCCGGGCAGACCGGCGCGCCGGCGGCTGATGTCCGCGGAGGGCCTGACCGCGGTGTCGCACGTCTTCGTCATGGAGTGGGCGGCGGTCATCCGGGACATCGTCGTTGGCCTGCTGATCGCGGGCTGCGTCGGCGCCTGGGTACCAGCCAGCTTCTGGCGCGGGTTCTTCTTCTCGGGGCACCACCTGGCCGCCGCGCTGTGGGGGCCGCTGATCGGGCCGGTCGTCGCGATGCTGAGCTTCGTCTGCTCGATCGGAAATGTGCCGCTGGCAGCGGTGCTCTGGCGGACGGGGATCAGCTTCGGCGGCGTGACCGCCTTCATCTTCGCCGACCTGCTGATCCTCCCGGTACTCAACATCTACCGGAAGTACTACGGCGCCCGCATGGCCCTGGTCATCCTGGCCGCGTTCTACGCGGCGATGGTACTGGCCGGGTACGCGGTCGAGCTGATCTTCGGCGGCCTGGGGCTGGTGCCGGCTCGGGCCAGCGCACGGGTGGCCGTAACCGGAATTACCTGGGACTACACCAGCTGGCTCAATGTTGCCTTCTTGCTGCTTGCGGGAGTCCTTGTGGTTCGCTTCCTGCGGAGCGGCGGGGGCTCCATGCTGCGCATGATGGGGGGTCCGCCAGCCGACGGGGAGAGCGGGCCGGCGTGCCACGAGCATGAGGCGCGGCCCCGCCACACGCCGCCTGGCCGACGCCGGCGATCATGTGGCCGCCCCTAATAGGTAAAAATCTGCCGGTCGGGGTACGAACAGAGCTGGCCGCCTGGGTAGCCTGAATGCGGCCGGGACACGGACGTCCAGCGAACTGACGCTCGGCAGGGACGCCCTGACGGCAGCGCGGCCGTTCTGGCCTGCGCTGATGCACCGCAGAAGCAGAGGTAGGGATGACACTTTCAGAACGCGCTGTGAGCGGACGTGCGGTTGAGCTGCCTGAGCCCTGGCGTTCGGCCGCCGTCACAGTCGTCCTGCCCACCTACAACGAGGTTGACAACCTGCCGGTCATCGTGGCAGAGCTATTCAGCCTCCCGCTGACGGGGCTGCGCGTCCTGGTCGCCGACGACAACTCCCCGGATGGGACTGGCGCCGTCGCCGACCAGCTGGTCAAGCAATACGGCCCCGAACGGATGAGCGTCATGCACCGTCCGGGTAAGCAGGGCCTTGGCCGGGCCTACGTCGACGGCATGATGCAGGCGCTCAGGGCCGGTGCCGAATTCGTCGTGCAAATGGACAGCGACCTGTCGCACTCGCCGCAATACCTGCCGGCCATGCTCGGCACGCTGCTGGCGACCGATGCCGACGTGGCGATCGGCTCGCGGTATGTCAGCGGCGCCAGCCTGGCAGAGGAATGGTCGTGGCAGCGCAAGGCGCTGTCGGGGTTCGCCAACATGTACGTCCGGGTGCTGCTGCGCCTAGGTGTACGCGACGTCACGGCCGGGTTCAAGCTCTGGCGGAGCTCCGCGCTGACGGCGATCGACATCGCGAGCATCCAGAGCAACGGTTACAGCTTCCAGGTCGAGATGAACTACCGGACCGTGCGGCGCGGCCTGAAGATCATCGAGCTGCCGATTCATTTCGCCGACCGGCGCGCGGGTGAGAGCAAGATGAGCGTCAAGGTGCAGCTTGAGTCGGCGCTCATGCCCTTCGAGCTCCGCCGGCGCTCTCGCCGGCTTCACTAGCCTGCGCCCTCCGGCGCTACTCGACTCCGCCTCGGCCACTATCCGTCAAGGCATGCGGTTGGCCCCGACTCACCAGACACAAGCGGACCGGGCGGGCTCTGGTGAGCCCGCCCGGTCCCTGCTTGCGTTGCCGCTGCCGGCCGTGTCTTAAGCGGCCACTGCAGCGCGGGCGTTCGCCGGCTCCAGCGCGAGCTGGAGCACTTCGCGGACGTCGCTGACCGGGTGGATGTCCAGGGCCTCGCGGACCTTCTCCGGCACGTCCTCCAGGTCCGGCTCATTTCGCTTCGGGATCAGCACGGTGGTGATCCCGGCGCGGTGTGCCGCCAGCAGCTTCTGCTTGACACCGCCGATGGGCAGCACGCGGCCTGTCAGCGACACCTCACCGGTCATCGCCACATCCGAGCGGACGAGCCGGCCAGACAGCAGCGACGCCAGCGCGGTAGTCATGGTGACACCCGCGCTCGGGCCGTCCTTCGGGACCGCGCCGGCCGGAACGTGCACGTGCACGCCGCGCTCCTTGAGGTCGGCGACCGGCAGCTCCAGCTCGGCGCCGTGCGAGCGAAGGTACGACAGCGCGATCTGCGCCGACTCCTTCATCACGTCACCCAGCTGCCCGGTTAGCGTCACGCCCGTTGAGCCGGTCTCCGGATCGGCTAGCGACGCCTCGATGAACAGCACGTCGCCGCCGGTCCCGGTCACGGCCAGCCCGGTTGCCACTCCAGGCACCGCGGTCCGCTCCGCCGACTCCGGCGTGTGCCGCGGATGGCCGAGGTAACCGGTCAGGTCGCCGGCATCCACGGTGAGAGGCATGGCCACGGCACCGGACTCCGCCTGCGCGGCGATCTTCCGCAGCACTCTGGCGATCGTCCGCTCCAGCGACCTGACACCAGCCTCCCTGGTGTACTCGGCGGCGATAGCGTGCAGGGCGCCGTCGGTCAGTGTGACGTCGGCCTCCCCGAGCCCGGCCCGGTCCAGCTGCCGTGGCAGCAGGTGACCGCGCGCGATGGTGACCTTCTCGTCCTCGGTGTAGCCATCCAGCGTGATGAGCTCCATCCGGTCCAGCAGGGGAGCGGGGATGGAGTCGACCACGTTCGCGGTAGCGATGAACAGCACGTCGGACAGGTCGAGCTCAACCTCGAGGTAGTGGTCGCGGAACGTGTGGTTCTGCGCCGGGTCAAGCACCTCGAGCAGTGCCGCCGTCGGGTCACCCCGGTAGTCGGCGCCGAGCTTGTCGACCTCGTCTAGCAGGATCACCGGGTTCATGGAACCGGCCTCGGTGACGGCCCGGACGACCCGGCCTGGCAGCGCGCCCACGTAGGTGCGCCGGTGGCCACGGATCTCGGCCTCGTCCCTGACGCCGCCGAGCGCTACCCTGGCGAACTTGCGGCCCATTGCCCGCGCGACTGACTCGCCCAGCGAGGTCTTGCCGACTCCGGGCGGCCCGCCTAGTGCCAGCACCGCACCGCTCCGGCGGCCGCCGACGA
Organism: uncultured Actinomycetota bacterium; assembly: GCA_963808215.1. Classification (GTDB taxonomy): domain Bacteria; phylum Actinomycetota; class Actinomycetes; order Streptosporangiales; family Streptosporangiaceae; genus JAJYUU01. The sequence goes on along the minus strand of CAWEEY010000002.1, from coordinate 464,284 downwards.
GCTGGAGACCGCGGTCGGACCGCCGCTTGCGGACGGCCAGGTACTCGATGATCCGGTCCTTGACGTCATCCAGGCCCGCGTGGTCGGCGTCGAGCACCGCCCGCGCGCCGGTGATGTCATAGGCATCCTCGGTGCGCTCGTTCCACGGCACCTCGAGCAGGACGTCCAGCCAGGTGCGGATCCAGCCGGCCTCTGGCGATTGGTCCGAGCCGCGCTCGAGCTTCGCCGCCTCCTTGAGGGCCGCCTCACGCACCTTCTCAGGCAGGTCGGCAGCCTCGATCCTGGCCCGGTAGTCCTCCTCCTCGGAGGCGGGCTTGCCGTCCAGTTCGGCCAGCTCCTTGCGGATTGCGGCCAGCTGCTGGCGAAGCAGGAACTCGCGCTGCTGCTTCTCCATGCCTTCCTTGACGTCGTTGCTGATCGTCTCGGCGACATCTAGCTCGGCTAGGTGGTCACGGGCCCAGCCGACGAGCAGCTCAAGCCTTGACTGCGGGTCCCGTGTCTCAAGAAGCTGGCGCTTCTGCTCCAGGCTGAGGTAGCCGGCATAGCCGGCGCTGTCGGCCAGAGCCGACGGGTCGGTCAGCCGCTGCAGGACGTCGACGAACTGCCACGCACCCCGCTTCTGCAGGATGGTGGCGGCCAGGCCGCGGTACTCGCGGGCCAGCTCGGCCGCCTGCGGGCTCGGCTCGGGCTCCTCGATAACCGTGCCCTCGACCCACAGGGCCTGGCCCGGTCCGACGGTGCCGGTGCCGATTTCGACCCGGGCGGTCCCGCGCACGACTGCTGCGCGCTCACCGCTCGGCAGCCTGCCGACCTGCTCGATCGTGGCCAGGGTGCCGATAGGCGCATAGCTGCCGTTCGGCCGTGGCACGAGCAGTACCTGGGCAGTCGCATCGCCGCCAGCGGCAGCCGCGGCTAGCTGCGCGGCCTCAATCGCGGCGCGCGGCTCGGCAGCGGAAAGATCAAGCGGCACCACCATGGTCGGCAGTACGACGTTGTCGTCCAGCGGCAGTACCGGCAGCGAGAAGGTCTCGGCCATTACAGAGGTCACTTCCTCCGAAGCGTAGGCGTTACTGGTGCTTACGTAATTACGAGGCTACAAGCAAGCTTGGAGGTTTTTTGTTCCTCGGCTGGCAGGGTGTTCACGGTGAGCGGACATCCGCAGCGATTCCGCGGGATTTGCGCGTTTTCAGGCCAGGCGCCTGCCCTCAGAGCTAGTTCTGGCCCTAGCTGGTTCTGGGGCTGCTACGGGGCGGCGTCCGCCGGATCAGGCCCGGTCAACGGTGTAGCCATCGTGGTTACGCGTGCGTACTAGCGCTCCGGAAGCCGAACATGTTCCCGAATCAGCTCAGCCCATCGGGTAGCGCCGCAGGCCCACCGCGTACTCGCACCCGGCACCGAGACCCACGTAGCCGGCGATATTCCGGAGGAACTCATCGGGGTCGAAGTCGCCGCCGAGTCCCTCAATGTAGGCGCTGTGCTCCTTGAGCGATGCGATTCCAGCGTCGATCGTGGCGGTCACGTCGACGAAGTGGGACGGATCGCCGGTGCCGACCACATACGCGTCTTTTATGAGGGAACGTGGCAGCCCGATATCGCGGAACACCCATTCGTTCGCGGCGTCCCGGCAGGCATCAAGTGCTGCGAGCCCGACCGCCCGGTGGTCCGCGTGGTTGACCGGGCCATCCTCGCCCCAGGTGAGGTCAAAGCTCATCGTGATCAGCACATCGGGCTGCAGTTCTCTGAAGGCCCTGGCGAGGTCGCGGCGCAGCGGCACGCCGTACTCGACGACGCCATCGGGATGCCCGAGGAACATCACCTCCGACACGCCGACGACCGCCGCGCTGCGCCGCTCCTCTTCCGCACGCAGCGGTCCGACCTCCGCCGGGTCCTGACCGGCGATACCGGCCTCGCCGCTGGTGACGAGCACATACGACACATGCTTGCCCTGCCCGGTCCACCGGGCCACGGCCGAGGCCGCTCCATACTCCAGATCGTCCGGGTGGGCGGCCACGCAAACCGCCCGCTCCCAGTCCTCGGTCATTGGCTCCATGGTCTCCAGCCTCCAGTCGCTGCCGCACCGCTCGGCTGCACGGCACCGCGCAGTCCTGCGCTGCATGCCATTCAATCCTGTGCTGGCGCGTCCCGGCGTAAGCTGCGGCGTTGTGCTTCCTCGTGTCCAGGCGATCAGGTATGTGACGCCGCTGCGCGAGGGCGGCTCGCTGCCAGCGGTGATGGAGGCCGACGACCTTGGCACCTACGTGGTCAAGTTCCGCGGGGCTGGTCAGGGTCGCAAGGCGCTCGTCGCTGAGATCATCTGCGCCCGCCTGGCCCGCGCCTGCGAGCTCGCGGTACCCGAGCTGGTCACCGTGGACCTGGACCCGGCTCTCGCACCCGGCGAGCCAGATCAGGAAATTCAGGACTTGCTCCGGGCGAGTGACGGCCTGAATCTGGGCGTCGATTTCCTGCCGGGGGCGCTGGAATTCGAAACCGGCGCCGCCACAGTAGATCCGGCGCTGGCGGGCCGGATCGTCTGGTTCGACGCGCTTGTCGCCAACGCCGACCGGTCCTGGCGCAACCCGAACATGCTGCTCTGGCACGGCACCCTTTACCTGATCGATCACGGTGCGACACTGACGTTCCACCATCGCTGGTCCAGCGCCGGGTCAGCCGCCGCGCGCCCGTACGACATTGCCGAGCACGCGCTGCTCGGCTGCGGCGCCCTCGTGGACGACGCCGATGCCGAGCTGGCGCCCCGGCTCACGGCGGCTGTTCTGCAGGACGCGGCACGGCAGGTGCCTGACGAATGGCTGGCCGGAGAGCCGGGTTTCGGGAGCGTCGATCAGGTGCGAGACGCCTACGTTGCTCAGCTGACAGCGCGGCTCGCGGCCCGGCCGAGCTGGCTCCCGCCCCTTGCCGCCGCTGCCAGGGCCGGACTAGCGAACGTAACGGCCGCCGACCGTGCAGGCCGCCGGCGCACGGCCGGCCTGGCTTACTGGCCAGCCTGGGGATGGCGGGAAGCCATGACGGGCCGCCCGGAACCGTTCGAGTACGCGATCTTGCGCGTAGTGCCGCGGGTCGACCGCGGCGAGGCGATCAACGCCGGAATCCTGCTGTACTGCCGGCCGCTGGGCTACCTGCGGGCGCTGATCGATCTCGACGTAGACCGCCTGCTGGCACTAGACCCGGCCGCGGACGTGCCCGCGATTGAGCGGGCGCTCGCCGCGATCGTGAGGGTCTGCGAGCAGGACCCGGGCGCAGGCCAGGCCGGCCTTCAGGACATCGGCCGCCGGTTCGGCTGGCTGACCGCGCCGCGCAGCACGGTCGTTCAGCCTGGCCCGGTGCACACCGGCCTGACGAGCGACCCGGCGGCCGAGGCAAGCCGGCTGCTGGCCACTCTGGTGCGCCGTCCGGGCTGAGTCTGCGAGCCGCTTCCGGGCTAGACCTGGCTAAGCTTGGTCACTGATGCCCTGGCAGTCAGCGAGGTCAGCGCACCGCTGACGGCTTTCCCCCGCCGGGGTGGTGAGGGGAGCTGGCTTGTCATGCGGAGTGCAATCGTGCAGGAAACCACAGTCGGGCGGGAAAGCACAGTCGTGCAGGAGAGCACAGGCACGCGGGAAAACGCGAGCATGCGGGAGGCAGGCATGCGCCCAGCAGGAGAACGCGCGCCGCTCAAGGTAGCCCTGCTCGGCTGCGGCGCGGTTGGGTCGCAGGTCTACCGGTTGCTGACCGAGCAGTCGGCGGACCTCAGGGCACGGGCTGGCGCGCCGCTTGAGATTGCCGGCATAGCCGTCCGTGATCCCAGCCGTCCGCGGGAGATCCCGGTCAATTCCGGCCTGCTGACTACCGACGGGATGGAACTGGTCACCAGGCCAGACGTCGACATCGTCATCGAGCTGATCGGCGGGATCGAGCTGGCCAGGACGCTCCTGCTAGCCGCTCTCAGCGCCGGCAAATCGGTCGTCACGGCCAACAAGGCCCTGGTCGCAGTCGATCGCGCGGTACTGCACAAGACCGCCAGCCAGGCGGGTGCCGACCTCTACTACGAGGCGGCCGTGGCTGGCGCGATCCCGCTGCTGCGGCCGCTGCGCGAGTCGCTGGCCGGCGACGCGGTGCGCCGGGTCCTGGGCATCGTCAACGGCACTACCAACTTCATCCTGGACCGGATGGATACCTCTGGCGCCGACTTCAGCGCGGCGCTGGCCGAAGCTCAGGCCCTCGGCTACGCCGAAGCCGACCCGACGGCTGACGTGGCGGGCTTCGACGCCGCGTCCAAGGCCGCCATCCTGGCCAGCATCGCCTTCCACACCGAGGTCACCGCCGCTGATGTCTACCGGGAGGGCATCCTCTCGGTCACCGCGGCCGACATCGCCAGCGCCAAGGCCATGGGCTGTGTGGTCAAGCTGCTGGCGATCTGCGAGCGGTCCAACGGCGGCATCTCGGCGCGGGTGCACCCGGCGATGATCCCGCGTACCCACCCGCTGGCCGCAGTCCGCGAGGCCTACAACGCTGTCTTCGTCGAGGCGGAGTCGGCTGGCCGGCTGATGTTCTACGGTGCCGGGGCAGGCGGGCAGCCCACGGCCAGCGCGGTGCTCGGCGACACCGTCGCGATCGCGCGGAACCTGCTGGCCGGCCTGCGCGGCCCGGACTCCTCGACGTACGCGCAGCTGCCGCTTGTCCCGATCGGCGACGCGCGCACCAGTTACTACGTCCAGCTGGACGTAGCCGACCGGCCCGGAGTCCTGGCCCCGGTGGCCGACGCATTCGCGCAGCAGGGCGTGTCGATCAAGGCGGTCAGGCAGGAGGGCCGCGGCGAGGACGCGAACCTGATCATCATGACGCACGTGGCCAGGGAGGCTGCGCTGGCGAAGACGGTAGCGGTCCTTGGCGCGATGGAAGCGGTGCGGAATGTGGACAGCGTGATGCGCGTCGAGGCTCTGGAGGGCGAGTGACTGCCGCGATGACCAGCCGGGCGCCGTGGCGGGGCATCATCGCTGAGTACGCCGGCAGCCTGCCAGTGCCCGCCGACGTTCCGGTCATCACCCTGGGCGAGGGCGGCACGCCACTGCTGCCGGCCCCGGTCCTTTCCGAACGGACCGGTTGCACGGTCTACCTCAAGGTCGAGGGCGTCAACCCGACCGGATCGTTCAAGGACCGCGGCATGACGGTGGCGGTCACGCTCGCGGCGGCGCGCGGCGCGCGGACGGTGATCTGCGCGTCGACCGGCAACACCAGCGCGAGCGCCGCCGCGTATGCCGCCAGGGCCGGCCTGGCCTGCGCGGTGCTGGTGCCCGCGGGCAGCGTCGCGATCGGCAAGCTGGCTCAGGCAGTTGCGCATGGCGCCCGGCTGCTTCAGGTTGACGGCAACTTCGACGACTGCCTCGAGCTCGTACGTAAGCTCGCGGCTGACTACCCGGTGGCGCTGGTCAACTCCGTCAACCCGGAACGGCTGCAGGGTCAGAAAACGGCGTCCTTCGAGGTGGTGGACGCGCTCGGCGACGCGCCCGACGTGCACTGCCTCCCGGTCGGCAATGCCGGCAACATCTCCGCCTACTGGCTCGGGTACACCGAGTACCTGGCTGACGGCAAGGCGACCAAGACGCCCCGGATGCTCGGTTATCAGGCGGCAGGGGCCGCGCCGATCGTCACCGGCCGCCCGGTGCCGAACCCGGTGACCGTGGCCTCCGCCATCCGGATCGGCAATCCGGCGTCGTGGCACCTGGCCGAGCAAGCACGGCAGGAGTCCGGCGGGCTGATCGGATCGGTGACCGACGAGGCGATCCTCGATGCCTACCGGATGCTGGCGCAGGAAGAGGCCGTGTTCGGCGAGCCGGCCTCGGCAGCAGGCGTCGCAGGCCTGCTGCAGGCCAGCGACGCGGGACTGGTCGCGCCCGGTTCCGTCGTCGTGTGCACGATCACCGGCCACGGCCTGAAGGATCCCGACACGGCAGTTGCGGGCGCACCCCCGCCGATTACGGTCGGCATCGACGTCGCGGCCGCGGCCAGCGCGCTGAACCTGCGATGACCGGCCGCTGATGGCGAGCTGGCCGGCCGGGCCGGTCACCGTGCAGGTCCCCGCGACCAGCGCGAACCTCGGTCCCGGCTTCGACTCCCTCGGCCTCGCGCTGAGCTTGCATGACACCGTGCAGGCGCGCGTGCTCCCGTCGGGGGTCGACGTGACCGTAACCGGGATCGGCGCCGCTGCCGCCGACCTAGCTGAGGACCACCTGGTCATCCGGGCCATGCGGGCTGCCTTTGCCATCATCGGCGCGCAGCCGCCCGGCATCGCGATTATCTGCCGGAACGAGGTACCGCAGGGCTTCGGACTTGGCTCGTCCGCGGCCGCCATCGTCTCCGGAATACTCGCCGCCCGCGCGCTGGCGGGTGCTGACGGCGTCGCGGCGCTACCCGACGCCGCTGTGCTGCGCCTGGCCACCCAGATCGAGGGGCACCCCGATAACGTGGCGGCCTGCCTGTCGGGCGGGCTCACGATCTGCTGGACAGGCGCCGCAGGGGTACAGGTGGCCGCGCTGACTCCGCTGCCGCACTGACGCCGGTGCTGTGCATCCCGGCTGAGCCGCTGCCGACCGAGACGGCGCGCAAGGTGCTGCCCGCGCAGGTACCGCACGCCGACGCCGCTGCGAACTCGGCACGCGCGGCGCTGCTGATCGCAGCGCTCACCCTGCGGCCGGAGCTGCTGCTGGCCGGGACCGAGGATTTCCTGCACCAGCCGTACCGGGCCGCGGCGATGCCAGCGACGGCTGCCCTGATCACCCGGCTGCGCGACGCGGGCATCGCCGCGGTCGTGTCCGGGGCTGGCCCGGCCGTGCTTGCTCTCACGGTGGCCGGCACCGGTCCCGGTGCCGGCGAGGTGGCCACGATCGCCGGCGAAAGCGGTGCCAGTCTGGCAGGTACTGCCGCTACGGGTCGATACCGACGGCGCCCGTGAGGTGTACCTCGGCAGGTAGCCGGCGAATTAGGGCGCGGACGAATAGAGCTCATCGCACTCCCTCGCACCCGCAGGTCTGGCGGATCGCGATAGCCACGTCGCGGACCAGGTCGTGCACGGCATGCCCGGCCCTGGCCGGCAGCTGATAGAGGTTCTCGGCTGATAGGCATAAACCTTTGCTAGTGCTCAGGTAGTCCTTGTCATCGGGAGCCAACAGCGCCGGAGGTGACGTGACCAGAGATTCCGCGATGGCTGAGGCGGACGGGTTCGCGGAGTTCGTGGTCGCCCGCGAGCGCGCCTTGCAGCGGACCGCGTGGCTGTTGACCGGTGACTGGGGGCTGGCTGAGGACCTGGTGCAGACGGCACTCGCCCGGTCCTGGCCCCGGTGGGAGCGGATCAGGCGACGTGACAATCCCGAGATCTACGTCCGCCGGGTGCTGGTGAACACCTGGCTGACCTGGAGTCGGCGTAAATGGCGGCGGGAGCAGGTATCCGAGTCCATCCCCGATGGGCCTGGGCTAGGGGACCACGCTGCCGAGATCGCCGTGCGCCTGGCGGTCCGGGAGGCGCTCTCGTCGCTGACGGATCGGCAGCGGGCGGTCCTGGTAATGCGTGTGTTCGACGACATGTCGGAGGCCGACGTGGCGCAGGCGCTGAACGTCGCGGCCGGGACGGTGAAGAGCACGGCTGCCCAGGCTCTCGCCAGGTTGCGCAAAGACCCGCGGCTAGCGGGCCTGATGGACAGGGAGTCACTATGAGCGGACTCGACACCCGGTTGCGGGAACTACTGGAGCTCGCCGCGGGCGAGCCCCCGCGCAGCGTTAGCGCGTCCGAGGTCCGCCGTCGGGCCAGGCGGCGCAAGACGCTGCACGGCGCGGCGGCCATATCCGCTGCGGCCACCGTCTTGCTGATCGCCGTCGCTGCCATGGTGATTCCGGGTGCGCTGCAGTCCGGCTCCCGGCACCGCGGGGCGGAAGGCGCCATGGGTGGGCCGACTGCCTACGTGGCAACCAGCGCGGAGCAGTCGTGGCGATCAACCTCAAGACCAACACCGTGCTGAAGACGATCAGGCTCAAAGCGCCCGGCCTCCCGCAGGACATGGCGATCACGCTCAACGGCAAGACGGTCTACGTGCTCAGCGCACCTGCGCCAACTGCGTGCGGCACCGGTGCCTGGGCGGGAAGAGGTGACGCCGATCAGCACGGCCACCGACCGGGCCGGCCGCCCGATCCGGCTGCGGGGGCGACCCACAGCAGATTCTCATCACCCCGAACGGCCAGACCGCTTATGTGCTCGACGGCTGGCACCGGGCTGGTGCCGATCGACCTCAGCACGCGGCAGCCACTACCGGAGATCAAGGTTCGCGGTGCCAGCCGGGAGGCGATGCTGCCGAGCGGCAAGACGATCTACGTGAACGCAAGCGACGGGATCGTTCCGGTCGATCTCAGCACCGGGACCCCGCTCAAGCCGATCGTGTCTTCCACATCGATGATGCTTGGTCTTGGCCCGGTGATCTCGCCGAACGGGGCGAGGTTGTATGACATCACTTCTATCGGGGCGCATCACACCTGGGGCCTGCTGGCCGTTAACACCGCGACCAATACTGCGCTCAAGCCAGTGAAGAACTTCGTCGGACTCCAGCTTGCATTCGGGGCCGGCGGCGCCACCGTCTATGTGGCTGGCTTCAATTCCGTGCTACCGATCGCAACCGCAACCAACAAGCCGCTGAAGCAGATAAGGCTTCCGTCATCGGGCGCCAGTTACGGCATCGCGAGCTCTCCGGACGAAAGCACGGTCTACGCGGCGAACCAGAATGCGACGGGCTCGAAGTCATGGGTGGTCCCTATCAACGCTGCCACCGCCCGCGGCACTCCCATCAGCCTGGGACCAAGCTGGGGACCATTCATCATCGCCGTCGCACCGGACGGCAGCGTCTGCGTCGGAAGCAATCGCGGCAGCCCGCACCGCACGGTCGGCACGGTGGCCGTCATCCCGCCCGGCAGCGGAACGGTCAGCAAGGTCATCAGGATCGATGGTGCGCCGCTACAGATCGTCGTCACGCCATAGCGGCGCGGCTGCCGGACATGTTCGCGGTGGCCGAGGATCGCAATTGCAAGGGCTCCTCGCCGAACGCAGGCATCTCTCAGAACGGTCAGGCTATGTGGCGGAACAGCCAGCCCAGGCCGCTTTGTGCCGCGTCGGCCGTGTCGTCGCTAGCGTGGGTTCGTTAGGTCGGAGGGAGCCGGGTGCCAGCGGAGCAGGACCGAGCGGATCAGGGGCAGGAGCCCGCTAAGACCCCCGCCGGCCGTCCCGCTCTGGGTGATCGCCAGAGAATGGGGCCGCATCGGCTATCACCGGTTCGGCGGTCCGCCCGCGCACATCGCCTTGCTGCGACAGCTGTGCGTGCAGCGGAGCGGCTGGCTGTCGGCGACGGAGTTCGAGGACGGCATCGCCGCCATATCGCTGTTGCCGGGCCCGGCGTCGACGCAGCTCGCCATCTTCTGCGCCTGGCGGCTGGCGGGCCGATCGGGGCGCTCATCGGCGGGGCCTGCTTCATCGTGCCCGGCCTGATCATCATCCTGGCGCTGTCGGTGCTGTTCCTGGCGCACTCCCCGCCAGCCTGGGTGCGCGGCGCGGCGGCCGGTGCAGGTGCCGCCGTTCCCGCCGTAGCGGTCAGCGCAGCAACCAGCCTGGTCCCGGCAAGCTGGCAGCGAGCCGGCCAGGCAGCGCTGCGGGGCGCGATGGCTTGTCTACCTGGCGCAGGCGGGATCGCCGCCGACCTGGCCGGCAGTTCCTCGTCGCAGTGCTGCTGGCCTGCGGGCTGCCGAAGTGGCTGTCCTCAGGCCGACCGGCCGAGGCCCGGTGCGGCCGGCCTGCTGATGCCGCTGGCCGGCCAGGCGGTAACCGCGGGGGTCCTCGGTTCGCTGGCCTGGGTCGCGGTCAAAGTCGGCGCGCTGTCGTTCGGCGGCGGCTTCGTGATCATCCCGCTGATGCAGCACGACGCGGTGCATACCTATCACTGGATGACAACGGCGCAGTTCCTCAGCGCAGTCGCGCTTGGTCAGGTAACGCCGGGACCGGTCGTGCAGACCGTGGCGGTGGTCGGCTATGCGGCCGCCGGCATGCGCCGGCGGCCTGCTCGCGGCCGCTCATCGCGTTCGCGCCCTCGTTCGTGTTCGTGCTAGCCGGCGGTCCGCACTTCGATCAGTTCCGGCGGAGCGCTGCGGCACGGGCGTTCCTGGCCGGATCGGGACCCGCCGCGATCGGCGCGATTGCCGGCGCCGCCGTCACGCTCGGCCTGGGACTCACGCATTCTGGCAGGTCGTCGTCCTCGCGGCGGCGGTCGGCTGGCTGGTGTCCTGCGCCGGCGTGGTGTGGTCAGCGGCGATCCTGGCCGCGGCCGCGGCTCGGCATCTCGTCGCGCTGGCGCTGGCGGCCTCGGCTAGCCCTAAAGCACGCCGCGGTGCTGGCATCGAGTCGGCGCAGCACGTCCGCCCGTAGCGCGGCGATCTCGATGCCGGTCTCGGTGAGGAGCGTGAGCGCACCGTTCCTCCGCTGGTCGATGATGCCGAGCAGCATGTGCCCGGATGAGATCTGCCGCTGGCCGAGCTGCTGCGCCTGCCGGACCGCCCGACTAGGCCGGCCTTGGTGTCGTCCGCGATCGGCAGCCTGCTCTGCGACCCGGCACCGCCGCCGGTCGAGCGCGCCTGGCCCGAAGGCTGCATCAGTTGCCCGGCGGACCGCGTCAAGGTCGATGCCGAGTATGGCTAGCCCATCGGCATCCAGCCCGGCGGGCGCCCGTGGCTGCCGCGCGGCACCCTGGCGCGCAGGGACTCCAGGTCCAGGCCCGCCGCGGTCAGCGCGTCGGCTGCCGCACCTGGCTCGGCCAGCAGGCCGAGCAGGACGTGCTCGCTGCCGATCCTGTCTTGTCCGGCCCGCCTCGCCTCGTCCCTGGCGTCGAAGAATGCCTGCCGCGCGGTCGGCTCGAATTTCTCAAACACGGTCGTCTCCCGAGTTCCGGCGCCGGGTCGCCCGGCGGCCGAGTATCTGCGCTGGCTGACCGACCAGCAGATGCGCGTACTTCTTGTGCACTGCCTGCTTGCTGACCCCGAGGAACAGGGCGATCTCCTGCCACGACCAGCCACGCGCCCTGGCGTTGCCGACCTGCAGCGCCTCGAGGCGCTCGGCTAGCTCGCGCAGCGCTCGGGCCGCCCGGAGACCGGCAGCGGGATCCTGTCCGCTGGCCGCCTCGGCCAATGCAATCTCGTCGCTCATGCCGTCAATATATGTTGACGATTGCCTTCGCGTCAACCTTGGTTGACCAGCGGGCGAGCTTATGACGCGATCGATGCATCCATTTTGCCGTGCCGACAGAAGCGGCAGCCGAAGCCTGGGTAGATAACGTGCCGACCTGGCCGGCAGTCGGTCGGACCAGGGACCCTTTCGACCCAGGCTGGCGGCTGCTGCGCGCGGGTCGCGACAGTTGACGACAGGTGGTGGGCGCGCTGACCCCGTTGGTCTTCAGGCGCTCGGCGGCCGTTATCGGCTCCGCCGTCGCGGCGCCTGAGCCGGGGGTTGCCGCGCGTCCGACGCGGGCCCGGCGGGCTGCGACCGCGGTGGTTCCGTTCTGCTATCTGCTGGCTGCGGTGCTGCTGACCTGGCGGTTGTGGGCCGATCCTGCCGCGCGCCTGGTGGCCGGTAATTCGCACGACGCCGACCTGTTCGCCTGGTTCATGCGGGACGCCGCGGCGGCGGTCCGGCACGGCCGGCTGCTGGCCTGGTGACGACCGGGATGAACGCGCCGGCCGGCATCAACTTGATGTGGAATACCCCGATGCTGCTGCCAGGGGTCCTGCTCGCGCCGGTCACGTGGCTAGCCGGGCCGCAGGTCAGCCTCACGATCGTGACCACGGCAGGGTTCGCGGGCTCGGCGACCGCCATGTTCTGGGTGCTGCGGCGGTGGGATGTCAGTATCCCGGCCGCTGCGCTGGCCGGGGCGGTCTACGGGTTCTCGCCGGCCCTGCTGCAGACCGGGCTGGCCCATTACGACCTGGAACTGGCCATCCTGCCGCCGCTGATCATTCACGCTGGCGTGCGGCTGGCGGCCGGCCCGCCGGTCCCGGCCTGGCGGCCGGCCGGGCCGCCGGTCCGCTGGCTGGCCCGCGTGCCTTCCTGGGCCCGGACCGGGGCATGGCTCGGCCTGCTGGTCGCGGCGCAGCTATTCACGAGCGAGGAACTCGCGCTGACGACCGCGCTGGCCGGCGTCCTGGTCGTGCTGGTGCTTGCGGTGAGCCGGCCGCGTACCGCCATCCGGCGCGTCGCGCCGGCGGCGGCTGGCCTGGTGATCGCCGCAGTGGTTGCGCTGGCGCTGACCGGCTCGGCGTTGTGGACGCAGTTCCGCGGCCCGCTCACCCAGCATGGCTCGGCTCACCTGCCAAATGTCTATGTCAACGACCTCACCAGCTTCGTCACGCCCCAGGGCGCCCTGTTCTTCCACACCGCTGCGTCGGCCGCCGCGGCCGCCAGCTACCAGGGCGGGCTGCCTGAATATCTCGGTTATCTCGGCTGGCCGCTGATCGGCGTCCTGGCCGTGGCTGCGGTCGCGAGCTGGCGCCGGCTGGCCGGGCGGGCAGCGGCCATCACCCTCGTGGTGCTCTGCGTGTTCTCGCTCGGCGGTCACCCGCTGATCGCGGGCAGCTACGTACCCGGCAGTCGACCTGCCGTGGCACTGGATCCAGCGGGTCTCGGTATTTGCCGGGGCCCTGCCGGACCGGCTGTCGATCCTGGCCGACGGAGCCGCGGCAGTGCTGCTTGCCGTCGGGATCGATGAGGTTCGCGCGCGCCTGGCGGCGCACCGGCCGCCCGCGGGGTCTGCCCGTCTGGCGCAGCTGGCTGTCCTGGCGGTGGCGGTTGTCTGCTGCCTCCCGCTGCTGCCGCGGCCGCTGCCGGTGGCCAGCGCGCCGCCGCTCCCGGCCGGCTGGTCGGCCGTCTTCGCCCGGCTGCATCTTGCGCCGGGCAGCAGGGTCCTGGTCCTGCCCTTTCCCATCCGCCCCGTGACGCTGGCACTCCGGTGGTCGGCTGATAGCGGGGAGCCGTCAGCGATGACCGGCGGGTACTTCATCGGGCCAGGAAAGGGCGGCCAGGCGCACGTCGACGGCAAGATCCGCCGGCACATCCCCGAGTACCTGAATTACCTCTGGGCCGCAGGCCTGCCGCCCGGCAGTCCGTACATCGGCGCGGCTCGCATGGCTAATCTGCGGACGGCGGGCGCTACCAGGCGGGCTCGGGCGCCCGCAGCGCCCAGCCAGTCTGAGGTCCACGCCGAGCTGGCTCGCTGGCGGCCGCAGGCAGTGGTAGCCGATGCCAGGGTGAGCTCTCCGCTCGGCCAGTACCTGGCCACGCTGCTGGGGCCGCCGTCGGTCCGAGTTGACGACCTGATCGGCTGGCGGCTTTCGTCCGTAGCAGCACGCTGAGGCGTTGCCAGGGCCGGGAGCAGCCATTCCGGGCGAAGCTTTTCATTTCGCGTTTACCAAAGGCCGTTTGTGGTCAGCAGGCTTCTCGTTAGGGCGGGCAGTTCCTGCCGTCCGACCATTAGCGGAGGTAATGAACCGATGACTACGCATTTCCTGCGGTCGGTGACGCGGCCCGTGCGGGGCCGGCGAGCTGCGCTTCTCGCAGCGGCGACGGTGCTCGCGGGCATTGTCGCCGCCGTCGGCCAGACCGGTGGCGCGCAGGCACACGAAGGCTTCGGGCCCTGGTTCCAGCCGGGGAACCTGGTAGTGAGCGGCTCCGACTACGTCGGGCAGGCCGACCTCTTCACGCCAGGCGTGTCTGAGCTCCCGCCTGGCTGCCCGACAAGCGCTGGCGCTTGCACGCCCGCAGTGGCCGACGGCACCTACCCGTACGTCTTCAACAACGATGCGTCGGACGGCAGCTTCGGTGTCACGTCGCCGATCTTCCTCGACCAGATCAGGCCGGATGGCCACCTCGTCAACACGCTGCGCGTGCCGGATGGCGATGGTCCGTTCGGCACCGATGCCGACCACATGGTCACCAGCTTCTCCTCCAAGTCGGAGCTGGCTCTGAACCTGTCCACCAACGGGCGCGACGTGACCTTCATGGGTTACCTCACGCAGCCGAACAGCGTGGACGTCTCGAACTCCAACACCCCCGCCGTCATCGACCCGACGAACCCGGTCCCGGGCGCCTACTACCGGGCAGTCGCGGAGGTGAATCAGTCGGGCCGCTTGCACTTCACGCTCACCAACGCCTATAGCGGCAACAATGGACGGGCCGCCATCCTCAATAACTCTGGCGGCAATAACGTGCTGTACACCGCTGGCAACGCAGGGAACGGCGGCAAGCCGCAGCCAGACGGCGTCATCACTGGCACCGGTGCCCAGATCATGACGCCGCTGTACACGCCAGAGTCGCTCCAGACTCCGGGCGCGGCCACCCCGGTCGGCAGTTTCAACGTCACCCAGCTCGGCGACAAGGCAGACAAGATCGGCAAGGACACGAACTTCCGTGGCCTGACGATCTACAACAACGTCGTGTACTTCACCAAGGGCAGCGGCGGCAACGGCGTCAACACCGTCTACTTCGTCGACACCACCGGCAAGGCCTGCCCTAACGGAGTCGGAGTCCCGCTGCCAGGCGCCACGCTGCCGACCTCACCGATCGCTTACAACCCTGCGCTACTGCAGAGCGAGGGCGTGACGCCCTACAACATGTGCGTCCTGCAGGGGTTCCCGACCGACCTGGCCAGCTCGACTGGGCCGATCTCCTTCCCGTTTGGCCTGTGGTTCGCCAACAAGGACACGCTGTATGTGGCCGACGAGGGTGATGGCACCGCCACCTACTCGACCGCCACCGGCACCTACACCGACGCCGCCGCGCAGACCACTGCCGGCCTGCAGAAGTGGGTGTTCAACGGCACGAGCTGGACCCTCGCCTACACCCTGTCTGGCGGGCTCAACCTGGGCTCGCCTTACGTCGTGCCCGGCTATCCAACTGGCGACAACGCAGCGACTGGCCTGCCCTGGGCGCCGGCAACCGACGGCCTGCGCAACATCACCGGCCGGGTCAACCGGAACGGAACGGTCAGCATCTGGGCGATCACGTCAACGGTCTCCGGCAGCGGTGACCAGGGTGCGGACCCCAACAAGCTGGTGGAGATCACCGACCCGCTGTCGGCCACCAGCCCCGGCGCGCACGAGCAGTTCGTCACCCTCCGGTCGGCAGCGTCTGGCCAGGTGCTGCGAGGCGTGTCGTTCACTCCCGGCACTGGCGCGGAGTGGGACGGCTTCCGGTACGGGCGATAGGAGGATCTAGCAGCCTGGCGGCTCACGAGCTGAGCAGCAGGACTCCGCCGAGAGCCGCCAGGACGCCGATGCTCTGCACAGGGCGCAGCCGCTCGGCCAGGACGGTCCTGGCCAGCAGCGCAGTGACCACGGGATACAGCGAGGCGAGCACCGCGGCGATCGACAGGTCGCCGCGGCTGGCCGCCCAGGGCATAGGAGCCGTTGGCGACGATGTCGCAGCCACCGATGAGCGCCAGCGCGCCAAGTCGGCGTGCGGTCAGCCGGATGCCCCGCAGGACGCCAGCTCGCGCCACGATCGGTCCGAGCACGACAGGCCGCCGATCCGCTGCCAGAGCAGGGTGCCGTAGACGCTCGAGCTAGCAGCGAATGCGAGCAGGGTGTAGGCGACGCCGAAGCCGACAGCGGCACCGATGGCCAGCCCGAGCGCCTGCCGCCGCACCGCCACGCCCGACCGGAATTCGGGCCCGGATGCCAGCACGATCCGGTCAGCGTGACCGCGATGCCGGCCAGCTGGACACGCTGAGGTGCTCGCCGCGCGACCATCCCGACCACTACCGGGATGCCGGTCCCGGCGGCGGTGATCGGCGCAACCAGCGACATCGGCGCGGTAGCCATGGCCCGGTAGAACGCTGCCAGTGACAGTGTCGCCACCACACCAGCCGCGGCTGCCGTCAGCACGTAGGGCCGGCCGGGACGGCCAGGAACGGAAGCAGCACCAGCAGCCCGGCCAGCGCCAGCGCCTGCGAGATGAGCACGGCGGCGGACGGGTCGAGCCTCCGGGACATCAGGCCGCCGCCGAAGTCAGACGTGCCCCACAGGGCGGACGCGGCCAGCGCGAGCAGGCATTCATCGCAGCCGCATCCGCCCGTGGCGCTGCCCGGTCGCGGAGCTGCAGCGGTGCCGGCCGGCGCGCTGCCACGGGCCGGCCGCGAGCGTAGGCGGCAGCACGTACTCGCCAAGCGAGGGCAGGTCGTAGCCGCCCTCCTGGATCGCGGCGACCGGGCCGAGCTGGCCGATGAGCTCGCCCGCCGCGCGGTAGCCGTCGGCCGTCACCTGCAGCGGGCTCTCCGGGTCTGCGGCCGCCGCGTCCACCCCGAGCGACAGGACGATCGCATCCGGCGCATGCGCGCGGACGTCCGTCGCAGAGCCGTGTCGACCGCGTCAGCCACGCTTCGTCGCCGCTGCCGGGCGCGAGCGGCATGTTGCGGTTGGCGCCCTTCGCCTGGGCCACGCCCGCGCTCGGCGGCGAAACCCATGTAATGCGGGAACCAGCCGGCGCCGGGGTCAACGTGCACGCTGCCGTAGAAGACGTCCGGCCGGTCGTAGAAGATCGCCTGCGTGCCGTTGCCGTGATGAGCGTCGATGTCCAGCACCGCGACGCGGCCGACGCCAGCCTGGCGGCAGGGCCTGCGCCGCGACCGCCGCGTTGTTCAGGTAGCACGAACCGCCATAACCGGCTGGCCCGGCGTGGTGGCCCGGCGGACGGCACAGCGCGTACGCCGCTGGCTGGCCGGACGCGACCAGCGAGGCTGCGGTCCGGGCGCAGTCGGCGGCGGCGCGGATCGCTTCCCAGCTGCCCGGGCCCGACCAGGGTCATGGTGTCGTAGCAGAACATGCCGACCTGGCCGTGAGTGGCCGCGGGCGGAGCAACGGCAGGCCGGCGAGCATCGCCGCGGTCGGGAAGACGTACGGCACGACCCGGTCCCGGCCGTAATCCGAGGGGTAGCCGCCGGCCTCCCAGTCGGCCCAGATCGTGGCCAGGTGCTCGATGAGCGCTCGGTCGTGGACGGCGAGAAGGGCCGCCGGATCATGTGGCTGCGCCGGCAGCGACCGGTGCTCCCGCGCTGGTCAGCGCTCGCAGGATCACCCTGGCCCGCTCGGGCACCTCGGTGCCGTCCTCCCGCAGCCCGAGCCACACCTCGCCGTCCGGCTGATGGCGCAGGCAGTCCTCGTGCCACACGACGGGGATGCCGAGCTTGCCACCCTCGCTGGTCATCCCGCCCGCCCTCCCATGGCATGCTCGCTGGGTGAGGCAAGCAAATGGGCAAACCACCCGAGCCCGTGATCTGGGGATCAGCATAGGCGTACTGCCTGCAGGACCGACCGCGTCGATCGCGGACGTGCCAGGAGTCGGCGTCGGCCACGTCACGATCTGGCGAGACGAGCCCGCACCCGCCCGCCGGGCGCGGCGTGGCCAGGACCGGCGTTACGGTGCTCGATCCCGGCGGGAACATGTTCCGCAGCCCGGTTCCGGCCGGCGGCGCGGTGCTGAACGGCGCCGGCGAGTGCACCGGGTTCCTCGCGGCAGCCGAGTGGGGCCTGGCCGAGACCCCGGTGTTCCTGACCTCGACCATGCAGGTCGGCCGTGTCTACGACGCTGCCTGCGAGCTGCTGATGAGCGAAGATCCTGGCATCGGCGCCGACGACGTGATCATCCCGATCGTGGCGGAGTGTGACGACAGCTTCCTCTCCGATGTCCGCCGGATGCAGGTCACTGCAGCCGACGTTGCGGTCGCGCGCCAGGCGGCCAGGGCGGCGGGCACAGTCGCGGTCCGGGCCGCGCCGGCCGAGGGCGCCGTAGGCGCGGGCACCGGCATGAGCTGCCTTGGCTTCAAGGGCGGGATCGGTACGTCGTCCCGCCTCGTGCCGTCCGGGCATGCCGTCGGCGTGCTGGTCTGTCCAACTTCGGTGAGCAGCGCCGGCTGACAGTCGATGGCGTGCCGGTCGGCCGGCTGCTGCCGCCCGCCGAGGAGACGCCTGCACGTCGGCTGGCTGCTCGGCCGCCGGCCGGCTCGTGTATCACGGTGATCGTCACCGACGCTCCCCTTGACTCGGCCGCGTGCTCCCGGCTGGCCCGGCGCGCTGGCCTTGGCCTGGCCAGAACCGGATCTACCGCGCACCACGGCAGCGGCGAGATCTTCCTCGCGCTGGCCACCGGGTTGCGATCGCCGCGCGGCGAGGCTGCGGCCGCAGATCGTCCGCGAATCTCCGGTTCGGCCCTGGATCCGTTCTTCGACGCGGCTGTGGAGGCGACCGAGGAGGCCGTACTCAACAGCCTGCTGGCTGCCCCGACAGTCACCGGCCGCGACGGGAACACCTCGCCAGGACTGCCGGCCGCGCGGGTACGCGAACTGCTAGCGGAGGCTGGCCGGATCGCGGCTGACCGATTGGGAGACGGGCAGGCACGCGATGCCAACAGCTGAGCCACGGCCGTCGGGGCCAGTCGCGCCGACGGCGCCCCGCATTCCGGCGGTCCGCCATCTGCACGGCCGCACCGACGTGGACAACTACGCCTGGATGCGCGACCACGACGCGCCCGCGATGCGCGACTACCTTGCAGCCGAGCGGGCCTATTACGACGAGCAGACCCATGATCTCGCGGACCTGACGGAGCAGCTGTTCGGTGAGGCAGTCGCTCGCACCCAGGCGGCGGCCGAGGACTCGGCGGCCTGGACGCTGCGCGGATACCGGTACTGGCACCGCACGCCGGCTGGGGCGGAAGGCCGCCAGCTGCTGCGCGCTCCGCTGCAGTCCGCCAGCGAGACCGTGCTACTGGACGAGAACGTGCTCGGCGCCGAGACCGGGTACGTCGACGTAGGCGTCGCCGAGCCGAGCCCGGACGACCGGTTGCTCGCCTGGTCGGCCGACACATCGGGCGCGGAGATCTACCAGCTCAGGTTTACCGAGATCGAGACCGGCCGCGAACTGCCCGACGTCATCGAGCGCAGCTACCCTGGCGGTGCCTGGGCCAGCGACTCAGCGCATTTCTTCTATCTGGTGCCCGACGAGCTGAACCGGCCGCACCAGGTCTGGCGGCACGCCGTCGGCACGACGGCCAGCGCGGATGCGCTGGTCTACACCGAGACCGACTCCCGGTACGAGCTGACGCTGACGGCCTCCCGCAGCGGCGAGCTGATTGTCATCACGGCCGCGTCGAGGGATACCACCGAGGTCTGGCTTATCGAGGCCGGGGCGCCGCTGGCCGCACCGAAGCTGGTCGAGCCGCGCCGCCGCGGCGTGGAGTACCGGGTGGACCACGCAGCCCGCCTGGCTGGCGGGCCCGGCGATCCCAGCGGAGACGGCGCTGGTGACCTGCTGATCGTCACCGACGCCGGTGTCGCAAACAGCAGTACGGCAGAGTTCACGCTGATGCGGGCGCCGGTGTCGGCGCCTGGCCGGCGCAACTGGGTCCCGGTCGGCTGTCCGGCGACGGCGCCGGCCCGCGACGACACCCGGCTGGTGCGCTGCGACGTCCTGGCCGGCCACCTGCTGCTGACCCTGCGCCGGGACGGCGCGCCACTGCTGGCAATCACCGGCCCCGACGGCCAGGACGTGCGGGAGATCCAGCCGGCGCTGGCGGCGGGCGCGATCGCGGTGCAGCATGCCGCCGACTACTTCGCCGGCTCGGTGGTGATAGCCGAAGAGTCGCTGACCGAGCCGCCGCGCTGGTCGGAACTGGAGCTGTCCACCGGTCGGCGCCGCGAGCTGAAGCGGGCGCAGGTCCCTGGATACGACGCCGCCCAGTACCGCACAGAGCTGATCAGCGCGCGGGCGGCTGATGGCACGGACGTCCCCGTTACCCTCGCTTATCGGGCTGATACACCGCTGGACGGAACGGCCGCGTGCCTGCTGTACGGGTACGGCGCCTACGAATCATGCCTTGACGCGGAGTTCGACCGCAGCCTGCCGTCGATGCTGGACCGGGGCGTGGTGTATGCCGTCGCGCACGTCCGTGGCGGCGGTGAGCGCGGCCGGCACTGGTGGCAGCAGGGCAGGCTGCGCGCCAAGCCCACCACGTTCAGCGACTTCATCGACGTGGCCGGCTGGCTGGCCGGGGACGCGGCCGGATCGGTCCCGCTGGTGGACGGCTCCAGGATCGTCTCCCGCGGGCTGTCGGCGGGCGGGCTGCTGCAGGGCGCGGTCTATTCGCGCGCGCCCGGCCGCTGGCGGGCAGTGGTGGCCGAGGTCCCGTTCGTGGACTGCGTGACCACAATGCTGGATCCCGGCATCCCGCTGACCATCAACGAGTGGGACGAGTGGGGCGACCCGCGTGACCCCGATGACTTCGCCTGCCTGCGGTCGTACTCGCCGTATGACAACCCGCCGCCAGGCCAGCGGCCCGATCTGCTGGTCACCGGCGCCGTGCACGATCCGCGAGTGCTGGTGCACGAGCCCGCCAAGTGGGTGGCGCGGCTGCGGGAGACCGACACCGCCGCGAGCCGGGTGCTGTTCCGGGTGGAGCTCGGCGCGGGCGCGCACACCGGCCCAAGCGGCCGGTTCGGCCACCTGCGCTACGAGGCAGAGGTGAGCGCGTTCATCCTTGACGCCCTCGGCACGGCATACGGCAGCGCCAGCTAACGAATGCACGGGCAGCTGGCGTCTCGTAAGAGCGCTTGCGCGGGTTGCCCGCGCCGCCGTTGACATGGGACCTTGGCTGCATGCCTACCCGCCTCGTTGGCCTGGTGATAGACGCAGCAGACCCGTCCGCCCTGGCGCAGTTCTGGGCGAATGCCCTTGGCTGGGAGATCGCGTTTAACCAGCCCGAGGAGGTAGTGGTCTGGCCGCCGGGCTGCGACTATCCCGACCCCGCCGTGCTTCCGCTGAGCTTCGTGCCGGTGGACGAGCCGAAACGGGTGAAGAACCGGGTGCACCTCGATCTGGCCACGACCTCGGCCGCGCACCAGCAGGCGGAGGTTAGCCGCCTGCTGGATCTCGGCGCCACCCTGGCCGATGTCGGCCAGGGCGCGGCGGCGTGGGTGGTCCTGGCCGACCCGGAAGGAAACGAGCTGTGTGTGCTTGAGCCACGGCCGGAGTACAGCGGGATCGGGCCCGTGGCCGCCGTCGTGGTCGACTGCGCTGACCCGGCCGCCATGCTGCGATTCTGGGGTGCCGCATCGGGATGGCCGGCGCGGGAGTCGGGCGCTGGCCTGGCCGCGCTGCGGTCGAGCGCGGGCGGGCCGTATCTGGAGTTCGTGCCCGCGCCCGATGCCAAGGTCGTCAAGAACCGCATGCATCTCGACGTCGCGCCTTATCCCGATGACGATCATCAGGCTGAGGTTGACCGGCTGCGGCAATCCGGTGCGGTACCGGTCGACATCGGGCAGGGCGCGGTCAACTGGGTCGTTCTCGCCGACTCCGAAGGCAACGAATTCTGCGTCCTCAGCAGCCGCTAGTTCTCGGGGTTCAGACCATCGCCATCAGGCAGCCGTCCCAGTAGGCGGCGACTTTCGGGCGGCGCTTCCCTTCGATGGCGATCTCCAGCACGTCCGGGCGCTGTCCGCCAGCACCGCGGAAGTACACCGTCAGTCCATCCGGGGTCGACGCGGCCGGAAGCTGCGTGAAACCGGTCAGCCCGGCGGGCGGAACGATAGCGGCATGCATCCACGCGGGCGCGCCGGAACAGCATAGCCGCGGATAAGCGGCCCAGACCCAGAGCTGGCCGCCGGTCGCCCGAGCGAATTCCGCTGCCTCCGGACTGATGTCAAGCCGCATGCCTCTGACGATAACCCGGCCAGCACCCAGTCGCGAGGTCTGACGCAGTTGCTGACCAGCGGGGACGCCGGGGTCATCGCCATGCCGTCGTCGTCCCCGCTGGTCCTGCTGACTGGCTGTCAGCTATCTCCCCAGCTGCTGAAGTCCAGGGCCACATTGCCGCCGCAGCCCTTGACCGGCGTTGGCACGAGCGTGGTCGCCGGGCACGGGTTCAGGATCAGCGGTGGGCGCGGCTTCTGATTGAAATTGAAGTCCGTCATGATGTTGCCGGCGAGATTCTCCCTGACGTCCGGCCGGGGATCCGGACGGCCGTCGGTCTTCGGGTTGAGCCTGGCGGCGGCGAGGAAGTCATCTTCGATGAACTTCAGGTAGGCGTCAGACGACAAGGCCTGGTGGTCGATGAATCCGCGCCGGGCATACGGGCTGATCACGAGCCCGGTACGCGGATGCCGTACCCGAGCGCATCAACATGCGGCGGGACCACATTGTCATAGAAGCCGCCCCAGTCATCCCACGCCAGGAAGATCGCACTGGAGTTCCAGTCGCTTGCTCCGCATCACCGCGTTGATGACCCGGGTCACGTAGGCCTGCCCGCGGCTGACCAGAGCGGCCGGGTGCTCGCTATCGGCCGGCTGGGGCACGATCCAGGACACGGCGGGCAGCTTGCCGGCCTTTGCCTGGCTAATGAAGCTAGTCAGCGGCTGGACGTCACTTTCCTGGTGGTCCTGCTTGACGTCCGTGAAGCCAGGCAGCGGGTTCCAGATGCTCGGTACACCGCCGACCTTACCGGGCTGCTGCGCCCCGCCGTCAAGGTAGTAGCCCCAGCTCACGCCATACTTGTGCAGCAGCCACGTCAGGTCTGTCCAGGCGAACGGCCGGGGGTCTGCGGCGGACCTGTTCCGCGGCTGGTCGGTGCCGACACAGCTCACCGGGTTCGCCGGGGCTACACGTTGCTGACCAGGCCGACGTCATGTACATGTGCGCCGGCAGGCTCCAGGAGTCGTCAGACTCGAACATGTGGTCGTCGAGTACGAACTTCTTTGCGTAGCTCCAGTAGTTCGGAATGTCTGAGGCGACGTGGTACCCCATCACGTCAGTGCTGCAGCTCGCCGTCTTGCAGGCCAGCTCGGCCTGGCCGACGAAGCCGTTCATCTGCCCGCCGTTCACGTCAGCGATGCTGTTGGCGTTCTGGTGCGGGCCGCCGGAGTTTCTGTCGGCGTGATCGACATAGGGCTTGATGCAGGTCTGGTTCTTCGGATCGGGCACGCAGACTCCCTTAGGGATGCCGGTCGCGCCCGGGTAGGTCCCGAAGTAGGAATCGAACGACCGGTTCTCCTGCATGATCACGATCACGTGCCTGATCTTGTGAATGCCGTGGCGGCGATCCGGCCGGGACGCCGACACACGCGCCGCCTTCGAGGCGGTCCCGTGTCCTGGCACGGCGAAGGCCATGGTGGCCACGAGGCCGAGCACTGCGGCAGCTGCTAATGCGAGGCGAAGTTTCATCCAAGCTCTCCCTCTGCTCGGTGAAGCGCAGATCTCTGGAGGCGTGCTGTACCAGCACAGCCTGCAAGGCTGTGAATTGGCTGTGCACTGCCCGGGTGGGCACCGAGCGCTCGCTGAGGGTCCCCATCGCCTGGCCGAGGAAAACAATCACGTACGCTTGCTTTGCCGCGGTCGGCAATGGCAGAGTCCGAGGTAGCCGCAGGCCCGCCACGACCGGCCGGATCTGGAAGGAGCCCTTCAGTGCCCGACCTGCAGGCAGAAAGTCGCAGCGGCCTCGCGCCGATCCGGATCGGGAACGCCTCGGGCTTTTACGGTGACCGGTTCGCCGCCATGCGGGAGATGCTCGAGGGCGGCGAACTTGACGTCCTCACCGGCGACTACCTAGCCGAGCTGACCATGCTCATCCTCGGGCGGGACCGCCTCAGGGACGCCAGCCTTGGCTACGCGCGAACCTTCCTCCGCCAGCTGGAGGAATGCCTCGGCCTCGCGCTTGAGCGCGGCGTGTCGATCGTCGCGAATGCTGGCGGGCTTAACCCTGCCGGGCTTGCGGCCGCCATCAGGCAGCAAGCCGAGCGACTTGGCCTGGATCCGAAGATCGGGTACGTGCACGGCGACGACCTGCTGCCGCGCGCTGTCGAGCTAGGTTTTGGAGATCTCGGCTATGGCGAGCCGGTCGCGGTCAACGCATACCTGGGCGGCTGGGGAATCGCGGAGTGCCTGCGCGCTGGCGCGAACGTGGTCGTCACCGGCCGGGTCACCGACGCGTCGCTGGTTGTCGGACCCGCCGCCGCGCACTTCGGCTGGGCGCTGACGGACTTCGACGCACTGGCTGGGGCGATGGCGGCCGGACACGTCGTCGAGTGCGGTGCCCAGGCCACCGGCGGGAACTACTCGTTCTTTACCGAGATCGGCGACATACGGCATCCGGGCTTCCCAGTCGCGGAGATCTTCGCCGACGGCTCCAGCGTCATCACCAAGCAGCCGGGCACCGGCGGCGCCGTCACCGTTGGCACGGTGACAGCACAGCTGCTGTACGAGGTAGCCGGGCCCCGGTACGCCGGGCCGGACGCGACCCTGCGGCTGGATACCGTGCAGCTTCGCCAGGACGGCCCGGACCGGGTCGCGATCAGTGGCGTGCAGGGCGAGCCGCCGCCCCCGACCCTGAAGGTGTCAGTCAACGCCCTCGGCGGATATCGCAACCAGGTCGAGTTCGTGCTCACCGGCCTGGACATCGAGGCCAAGGCGAGTCTTGTACGTGACCAGCTGGCCGGCGTCCTGCCCGCCGATGTCGAGTGGGAACTGGCCCGGACTGACGATGCCGATGCCGCCACCGAGGAAACGGCCAGCGCTACCCTTCGCTGCGTCGCCCGGAGCGCAGATCCCAAGGCCATCGGCCGGGCCTTCTCTGGGGCGGCGGTCGAGCTGGCGCTCGCCAGCTATCCGGGATTCCACCTGAGCGCACCGCCGGGCGATGCCCAGCCATACGGCGTGTTCACCGCTGGCTACGTCGAGCGGGCGGACGTCCGCCAGCTGGCGGTTCTGCCAGGCGGCCAGCCGGTTCAGGTAGCCGAGCCCAGCATCACCCGGCCGCTCGAGCCTGCCGAGCCCGCCGCGGTCGCGCCCTGGACGGCGAGCGGGCCAGCGCGGCGCGTGGCGCTCGGCACGGTGGCCGGCGCGCGCAGCGGCGACAAGGGCGGCGACGCTAACGTCGGCGTCTGGGCACGAGACGCGGCGGCCTGGCCCTGGCTGGCCAGCACCCTGACTGTGGACCGGCTACGTGAGCTGCTGCCCGAGGCCCGGAGCCTGCCTGTTACCAGGTACGTGCTGCCCAACCTGCACGCGGTGAACTTCGTCATCCAGGGCCTGCTCGGCCAGGGCGTTGCGGCGGCCGCAAGGTTCGATCCGCAGGCCAAGGCGGTGGGGGAGTGGCTCCGCTCGCGTTACATCGACGTGCCAGAGTCGCTACTCGCGGGGGTCCGGGGGTCGTCCCCCGGGGCTGCACAGTGACCGCGCTGCGCTCGGCTCTGGACGATACGTCGGCCGACTTTGCCGCGAACTCAGCGGCGATGCTCGCCAAGATTGCCGAGATCACTGCGGAGCACGCGAAGGCGATCGCGGGCGGCGGCCCGAAGTACACCGACCGGCACCGCAGCCGGGGCAAGCTGCTCGTGCGCGAGCGGATCGAGCTGCTGCTGGACCCCGATACCCCGTTCCTGGAATTGTCGCCGCTGGCGGCGTGGGGGACCGAGTTCGCCGTGGGCGGCAGCGTGGTGACGGGGATAGGCGTCGTCGAGGGCACCGAGTGCCTCATCTCGGCGAGTGACCCGACGGTTCGGGGCGGCACCAGCAATCCGTGGACTGTGCGCAAGACTTTCAGGGCACACGACATCGCGCTGGCGAACCGGCTGCCGGTGATCTCGCTGATCGAGTCCGGTGGTGCCGACCTGCCGACGCAGAAGGAGATCTTCATTCCCGGCGGGCGCACCTTCCGGGACCTGACCAGGCTGTCGGCCGCCGGAATCCCCACCATCACGCTGGTGTTCGGCAACTCGACCGCCGGCGGTGCGTACGTCCCCGGCATGTCGGATCACGTGGTGATGATCTCCGGTCGCTCCAAGGTCTTCCTCGGCGGGCCGCCGCTGGTCAAGATGGCCACCGGCGAGGAGTCCGACGAAGAGTCGCTCGGCGGGGCGCAGATGCACGCGCGGACGTCCGGCCTGGCTGACTACCTGGCCGCCGACGAGCACGACGCGATCCGGATCGGCCGCCGGATCGTAGCCAGGCTGAACTGGCGCAAGCAGGGCCCTGGCCCGGCTGCGGCGCCCGCGCCGCCGGTGTACGACCCTGAGCAGCTGATCGGCATCGTGCCGCCGGACCTGCGGATCCCGTTCGACCCGCGCGAGGTCATCGCCAGGGTGGTCGACTGCTCGGACTTCGACGAGTTCAAGTCTGCCTACGGCACCAGCCTGGTCACCGGCTGGGCGAGCGTGCACGGCTACCCGGTCGGCATCCTGGCTAATGCCCAGGGCGTGCTGTTCAGCGCTGAGTCGCAGAAGGCGGCCCAGTTCATCCAGCTGGCAAACCAGGTCGACACGCCGCTGATCTTCCTGCACAACACCACCGGGTACATGGTCGGGAGCCAGTACGAGCAGGCCGGCATCATCAAGCACGGCGCGATGATGATCAACGCGGTGTCCAATTCCGCGGTGCCGCACATCTCGGTCCTGCTCGGCGCGTCCTATGGCGCGGGCCACTACGGCATGTGCGGCCGGGCGTACGACCCGCGGTTCCTGTTCGCCTGGCCGAGCGCCAAGTCGGCGGTGATGGGCCCGGCTCAGCTAGCCGGCGTGCTGTCGATCGTGTCGCGGGCCGCGGCGCAGGCGGCCGGGCGGCCGTTCGACGAGGATGCCGACACGTCGATGAGGGCCATGGTGGAAGCGCAGATCGAAGCTGAGTCGCTGCCGATGTTCCTGTCCGGTCGGATCTACGACGACGGCATCATCGACCCCCGCGACACCCGTACGGTGCTCGGCCTGTGCCTCTCGGTCATTCACGGCGCGCCAGTTCGCGGCGCGACCGGCTACGGCGTGTTCCGGATGTGATGAGGATGCCTACTGTGAGCCGGGTCCTGGTCGCCAACCGTGGTGAGATCGCCCGCCGGGTCTTCAGAACCTGCCGCGATCTCGGCGTGTCGACGGTCGCGGTCTACTCCGACCCCGACGCTGGCTCGCCGCACGTGGCCGAGGCCGACATGACGGTGCGACTGCCAGGACAGGCGTCAGCCGACACCTACCTGCGGGCCGACCTGCTGATCGATGCGGCGCTGCGGTCCGGCTCGGACGCGATCCACCCCGGATACGGCTTCCTTTCCGAGAACGCGGCGTTCGCCCGGGCGATCCAGCAGGCAGGCCTTACCTGGATCGGTCCGCCGCCGCACGCGATCGAGGCGATGGGCAGCAAGATCGAGTCCAAGCGGCTCATGGCAGCGGCAGGTGTTCCGGTTCTGGCCGAGCTCAACCCGGATGAGCTGACCGATGCCGACCTGCCTGTGCTGATCAAGGCATCCGCTGGCGGGGGCGGCCGCGGCATGCGGATCGTGCGACGGCTGACCGATCTGCCAGCCGAGCTCGCTGCCGCCAGATCCGAGGCAGCTTCGGCCTTCGGCGATCCGACGGTGTTCTGCGAGCCTTACATCGAGGCCGGCCGGCACATCGAAGTCCAGATCCTGGCCGACGACGCCGGCACGATCTGGACGGTCGGCGAACGGGAGTGCTCGATCCAGCGGCGGCATCAGAAGATCATCGAAGAGGCGCCGTCGCCGCTGGTGCAGCGGTTCCCCGAGATGCGAGATCGGCTGTACGCCGCCGCCCGGGCTGCGGCTGCCGCAGTCGGCTACCGGAATGCCGGCACCGTCGAGTTCCTGGCCGATGAGACTGGCCGGTTCTACTTCCTGGAGATGAACACCCGGCTGCAAGTCGAGCATCCGGTGACCGAGTGCACCACCGGCTACGACCTGGTCGCGCTGCAACTGCAGATCGCCGCGGGCAGATTGCTCGAGCCGGAGCCGCTCCTGCCCTCCGGGCACGCCATCGAGGTCCGGCTGTACGCCGAGGATCCGGCCGCTAACTGGCAGCCGCAGAGCGGGATGCTGCATAAGTTCGACGTGCCTGGTCAGGCCGTCTCGTTCCGTCCGGCGGGAGGCGGCAGGGGGCCGATCGCTACTGCCCTACCGCTGCTGCGGCTGGACTCCGGTGTGGCCGACGGCAGTGCGGTCGGGATCTTCTACGACCCGATGCTGGCCAAGGTGATCTGCTGGGCGCCCGACCGGGCGCAAGCGGCCGCGGCCCTGTCCGGTGCACTCGCCAGGGCACGGATCCACGGGCTGATCACGAACCGCGACCTGCTCGTCCGGGTGCTGCGACATCCGGCGTTCCTGGCCGGCCAGACTGACACGTCCTTCTTCGACAAGCATGGTCTCGACAACCTGGCCGCTCCGCTGGCTAGTGATGACGCCGTCCAGTTGTCAGCCCTCGCCGCCGCGCTGGCCGATGCCGCGGCACGCCAGGCTGCCGCTGGGGTGCTCGGAGGTCTGCCGGCCGGCTGGCGCAACGTTCCGTCCCAGTTGCAGCGCAAAGCCTACGAACGGCCAGGCAGCCGGCCTCCGGCCGGCGCGGGCGGGCCAGTCCGCCGGTACGACGTGGACTACCGCATCGAGCGCGGCGTCCTGATCACCGAGGGCCACCGGGACATCCAGCTGGTATCGATGGCCCCCGACCGGGTCGAGCTGGTGATCGACGGGATTGGCCACAGCTTCGAGGTTGCCGCCTACCCCGGTCACCCAGGCCACCCCGGTTACGCAGGCCTGACCTGCGTTGATTCCGACCTGGGTCCGGTGTCGCTGCTCCCGGTCAGCCGGTTCACTGACCCGGCCAGCCTGACGGTCGCCGGATCGCTGCTCGCACCGATGCCCGGCACCGTGGCCCGGCTGGGCGTGGCTGTAGGCGATCAGGTCGCAGCCGGCCAGCCGCTGCTGTGGCTCGAGGCCATGAAGATGGAGCACGTGATCTCGGCGCCCGCCGCGGGGATCGTCGCCGAGCTGACAGTGGCGGCCGGCCAGCAGGTCGAGGTGGGCAGCGTGCTCGCCGTCGTCAAGCCAGAGGAGCACCCGGAGTGAACTTCACCGAGACCGACGAGCAGACCGCGCTCCGGGCGGCAGTGGCCGAGCTGGGCGCCAAGTACGGCTACGCCTACTTCACCGGCAAGGCACGCAGCGGCGGCCGGCTCACCGAGCTGTGGCAGGAAACTGCCAAGCTCGGCTTCATCGGCGTCAACCTCCCGGAGGAGTATGGCGGCGGCGGGGCGGGCATGTACGAGCTCGCCATCGTGCTGGAGGAGCTTGCCGCAGCAGGCTGCGGCCTGCTGATGATGGTGGTGTCGCCGGCCATCTGCGGCACGATCATCACCCGGTTCGGCACTAGCGAGCAAAAGCAGCACTGGCTGCCGAAGATTGCCAGCGGATCGTCCATCATGGCGTTCGGCATCACCGAGCCCGACGCCGGCTCGAACTCGCACAAGCTGACCACGGTCGCGACCAGAGACGGCGACACCTGGGTCCTGAACGGCCGCAAGATCTACATCTCCGGCGTCGACGAGGCCGAGGCAGTACTGATCGTCGGGCGAACCGCTGACAGCAAGACCGGCAAGCTGCGCCCCGCCCTCTTCATCGTGCCGACGGACACACCCGGCTTCAGCTACGAGCCGATCGACATGGACATCGTGATGCCCGAGAAGCAGTACCTGCTGTTCCTCGATGACGTCCGGCTCCCGGCGACATCGCTAGTCGGCGATGAGGGCGCGGCGCTGATGCAGCTGTTCGCTGGCCTCAACCCTGAGCGCATCATGGCCTCGGCCATGGCGGTTGGCTCCGCCAGGTACGCGCTCGACAAGGCGGTCGGCTACGCCAGGGAGCGGACGGTGTGGAGCGTGCCGATCGGCGCGCACCAGGGCATCGCCCACCCGCTCGCCCAGGTGAAGATCGAGCTGGAGCTGGCCAGGCTGATGATGCAGAAGGCGGCGACGCTGTACGACGCCGGCGACGACATGGCCGCAGGGGAGGCGGCAAACATGGCCAAGTACGCCGCGGCCGAAGCCAGCGTCCGGACCGTGGACCAGGCCATCCAGTCGCTTGGCGGCAGCTCCATGACCAGGGAGTTCGGTCTCGCCGCCATGCTGGCGAACGTGCGGACCACGCGGATCGCGCCGGTCAGCCGGGAGATGGTACTCAACTTCGTCGCCCAGTACTCACTCGGCCTGCCGAAGTCCTACTAAGGACAGTCGGGGGGCAAGCACCCCGACGACCCCCAAAACCATCCCGCCAGTCGGCTTAGAAAGGACACCGTCGAATGGCCGACCAGCTAGTGCAGTACTCAGTCGACCGGGGCATAGCGCGCGTCGCGCTGGACTCGCCCCGCAACCGGAACGCGCTCTCGGCCGCGCTGGTGAAGCAGCTCACCGACGCGCTCACCGGCGCGACCGCTGACGACAGCGTCCGCGCCGTGGAGCTAACCCATACCGGGACGACCTTCTGTGCCGGAGCGGACCTGAGCGAGGCCAGCCAGGGCGGCATGAAGGCGGGAGCGGAGCGGGTAGTGACTCTGCTCAAGCTCATCGTCACGCTGCCGAAGCCCGTCGTCGGCAGCATTGACGGGCACGTCCGGGCCGGCGGACTCGGGCTCGTCGGCGCTTGCGACATCGTGCTGGCAGGCCCTAAGTCCACGTTCGCGTTTACCGAA
Source organism: uncultured Actinomycetota bacterium (assembly GCA_963808215.1). Taxonomy (GTDB): domain Bacteria; phylum Actinomycetota; class Actinomycetes; order Streptosporangiales; family Streptosporangiaceae; genus JAJYUU01. The sequence goes on along the minus strand of CAWEEY010000002.1, from coordinate 433,724 downwards.
GTGAAGCTCGGGCTGGCGCCGGCCATGATCTCGCTGACCACGCTCCCGAAGATGGATCCGAGGGCCGCCAGCCGGTACTACCTGACGGGCGAGACGTTCGATGCGGCGACCGCGACGCGGATCGGCCTGATTACCGAGGCAGTGGACGACATTGACGCAGGCACGCTGGCCGTCCTTGATGCACTGCGCGCGGCCTCGCCGCAGGGCCTGAGGGAAACGAAGCCGCTCCTGACCCCGGCCGTGCTCGACGGCTTCGATGCCAGGGCCGACGCGCTGACTGAGCTGTCCGCACGACTGTTCGCCTCCGCCGAGGCCGCGGAGGGCATGGCGGCGTTCCTGGAAAAGAGACGACCGTCCTGGGCGACGGGATAAGGGCGATGGCCGCCAGCCTCGGCACGCGGGAACCGCAGCAGGACCGCGGCTGGGCGACCCGCGCCCGGCTGCTTGAGTCGGCAGTCTGCTGCCTCGCCGAGCTGGGCTGGGCCGGGGCGACGGTGTCGGTCATCGCCAGCCGTGCCGGGGTCTCCCGCGGCGCGACGCAGCACTACTTCCGGACCCGCGAGGACTTGCTGACCGCGGCGCTCGCGCACATGGCCGAGGTCCGGCTCGCGGAGATCCGGCGCGAGGCGGCACGGCTCCCGTCGTCCGCTCAGCACCGCACCAGGGACGTGGTCGGACTGCTGGTCCGGCTGTACTCCGGGCCGCTGTTCCGCGCCGCACTCCAGATCTGGGCGGCCGCCTCCGCGAACGACTCCCTTCGCGAGCTGGTCCTGCCGCTCGAGGCCAGGCTCGGCCGGGAGGCGCACAAGGCGGCCATCGAACTGCTCCGCGCGGATGAGTCCGTGCCGGGCGTGCACGAGGCCGTGCAGGCGACCCTCGACCTGGCCCGAGGGCTCGGGCTCGCGGACACGCTGGCCGACGACTCTCGCCGCCGCGACCGCGTTGTGGCGCAGTGGGCCGACATGCTGGACGTCGCGATCGGCTCAGAATCCGCCTGAGCATGCCGGGAATCCGTAGGATGCCCGCATGCCGCAGTCCCTGGTGCGTCCCGTCAAGCTCGCACTGTTCGCAGTAGTCGCAAGCACGGGAGCGATGGTTGTCATGTCTGTGGTACCCGCCATGTCCGCGGCTGCCCAGGGCCACACGCCGAGCACGCCGACCGCGCGCTCGCCGTCGCCGTTAGACGCGCCGTCTGCGCCTGCGTCTGCGTCTTCGTCTCCCTCACCATCCCCGTCCCCGTCGCCGTCCCCTTCCCCAACACCGACCGCGGTCTCGTTCAAGGGCACGTCCGCCGTCGGCGCCCTGTTCGCGGTCAAGAAGGGCCAGCTGCGGCACTTCTGCACGGCGGCGGTCGTGCAGAGCAAGCACGGCGATCTGGCTATCACTGCGGCACACTGCCTGATAGGCCGGACCCTCGGCCCGAAAAGTCAGGTGACATTCGCGCCCGGGTACCACGACGGCAAGTTCCCGTACGGGCGCTGGATAGTCAGGCAAGAGTACGTGGACAAGAACTGGCGGCTGCACCAGGATCCCGACGATGACGTGGCCTTTCTCCTGGTCGGTCAGCCTCGTCGTCAGATCCAGAAGAAGACCGGCGGAGAGAAGCTCGAGACCAACGTCTCGCTGCCGCAGACGGTGACGGTCATCGGCTACCCAGACAGCACCGAGCTGCCCATCAAGTGCACCGCGCCCGCGCGCAGGCTGCACCTGAAGGGCTACCGGCAGATGGTGTTCGATTGTGGCGGCTACACCAACGGCACTAGCGGCGGTCCGTTCCTGATCCCAGCAACCAAGACCAGTCCCACCAAGGTCATCGGCGTTATTGGCGGTTACCAGCTGGGCGGGGACACCCCGAGCATCTCTTACTCCCCGCTCTTCATCGGCAACGTGGCCGCCCTGTTCAAGAGGGTCAACTCCTAGGCTTGTGCGATGATTCGGCACCGCTGGCGTACTCACAACGGCTGCGGCCTGGCTGTGCTCGTGGCTGTGGTCACCGTCGCTACCGGATGCAGCGACCGCCCATCTGCACCGGCTCCCGGCGGCGGCACGGCCGTGCTGTCCTGCCGCGATGCCGCAGGACAGCAGTCCGCGGACCCTCAGGCCCGCCCGGTGAACGGAGTGGAAAGCTTCGCGCTGCACGGCGATACCAACACCGGCGACATCCTGCCGGCGTGGACAAGCTGGGATGGGCACCGTTACCTGATCTGGAAGGCCTTCCTGGCCGTCGCCGCCACCGCCCGGCCCTACCGGATCGTGACCGTGAAAAGCCCCGCGACGGCACGCCTGTTCTACGCCTCAACAGCCCGCTGGGGCGCCGTGTCGGGCAGCCAAATCATCAGCGCCGCGCCGCGACGTGTCGAGCTACCAGTCTGTGGCAAGCGCTACACCGGCTACACCGGCGGCATCCTTGTCACTCGCCCCGCCTGCGTCACCCTCGCAGTGAGCGGACCAGGAAGCAGGGCCGTTACGGTGACCGTGCCGGTCCTGGTGAGCCGATGCTGACCGGAGGCGTTACCCAGCCAGAATCCTAGGTCTCGCTCCTTGCCAGCGAGGCGATCGACGGCCAGGGGGTGAATGCGGGCAGCATCGGCACCGCGGGAGCTGGCAAGCGGGCAAGCTGGCCGATGCTGGGCGGCACCGACTCGGAGCCGGTGGAGCCGGGACGGGAACCTATCGCACTCGGAGCCATTATTGCTAACTCGCACGGCAATGCCGTTGCTCAGGCACGCGAGATGCGTCGCGTTGCCTGCATACATCGCGTAGTTGATCGCGACGAAGTTACTTCCCGAGCCGCGATGCCAGACTGTGAAGTAGCCGCGCGAGTTCGTTGTCGCATCGGTGAGCGTCGGACCAGAATGCCGTGCCCTTGTACGTTGTAGATAATCGTGACCTTCTGGCCGCCCCACCCTCGCCACGACTTGACCTTGACCTCAAGCCTGCCCTTGAACCGCACGGTGCCCTTCTTGGAGATCGTGTGCTTGTTCGCCGTGAACGACACGATCCTGGTCGGGTACTTCCAGGCGTGAACGTCCTTGCTGACGGCGCCCTGGAAGCTGTACGTGGCCGCGAAGTCGGCCCGGTAATACGCGTTGGCATGCTTGGCAGGCAGCGTCCCGCTGAAGTAGGACTGGTCGTCGCTACGGCACAGTCCGGTTCCGGCCGACACTGCTATGGAGCGGGAGCGTGCCCAGAGACCGCCAGGGGCCTCGGGAAGCGCCCGAGTACTGGATATCGATGAAGGTCCCTGGTCCGTGCACCGGCTGGCGCTGTGACCTCCAGGCAGCCGCTAGCGCTGATCTTGTCGTTGACCCCGAGCCGCGCCGAGAACGACTCATACTTCAGCGGCAGGGCGATGCTGAGGTTGCCCATCGCCGATGTCTGCAGGGTCAGGCTGCCGGCGTCCACCATGGCGGTCCAGGCGGAGCCGTGCGTGCTCGGCAGCGTCGCGGTGAAGGCGCCGTTACTCGCCGTTGTAACCGTCTGCAGCCTGACCCTGCCCTCCGCCAGGTGGACCGCCGTACGGGGCAATGCCGTCCAGGTCTTGCCGCTGAGGTACTGGACCGATGCGCTGAGCCTCGCGTTCTGCCCGTACTTAAGATGAGCCGGGGTCACCCTGATGTGGCTGATCCGGGTCCGCGCCTGATCGACCGCCGACGGTGATGTCGTCGGTGGCCAGCGTGTAGGTGGCAGCGGAGGCGACGCTGAAGTCGTACGCGGTCTTCTGGCTGATCCCGGTGATCGTGTAGGTGAAATCGCCGTTCGCGTCCGTCGTCTTGATCTGAGTGGCGGCCTTGCCATTGACGCTGAGCTCGACAGGCGCGTTCTGGATAGCGACCGCAGGCCCGCCGCTGGGGACACCCCCGTCAGCTGGCCGGCAAATGTGACGGTCTGCGATCCCTCGGTAACACTTGCCGGGGTCGGGCGTCACCGTCAGCGTGGACTGCACCTGGTTCTGCCCGATCGGGACCGACTCGCTCGCAGCCGTCGAGTACGTCGCGCTGTTGACGCTGAAGTCGTAGTCGGCGGCCTGCTTTACGCCGGTCGCGGTGTAGCTGAAATCGCCGCTCGCGTCGTTAGTGGTCGTGACCTGGGTGGCGGCGCGCGCCGCCGACGCTCAGGTAGACCGGGATGCCGCTGCCGGCGCCCTGAGCGGTGGTACCGCCGAACGGCGTCACGCCGACAGTGCCGGTGAATGTCACCGTCGATGTGGCCAGATTGATGTCGGGCGGATTCGCAGTCACCGTCATCGCGGTGGTTCCCGGGTCGACGTTGACGGGTACCGCGTCGGAGCCTCCGGAGTAGAGGCCGGCCGAGCTCGCAGGCACGCTGAAGGTCTCGGTTGTGTCCTGCGTGATCCCGGTAGCGCTGTAGCTGAAGTGCCCATTGGCGTCCGTGGTCGCGACCGGACTTGCCGACCCGTTGAGGTAGACCGGCGCGTTCGGCACTGCGACAGCTGTCGTGCTGCCTTGCGGAAGCGCGGTCACGGTACCGCTGAAGGCCACGTTAGGCGAGCCGAAGGTAACGAGGGCAGGACTGGGAGTGACGCTGATCGTGGTCGGTGCTGCAACTGCGGTCACCTCTGCCGAAGCGGACGCCGCCGCATAGAGCGCGGTCGAGTTGACGCTGAAGGTGTACGGGGTATCGGGCGCCACGTTCTGCGCCGTTGGTACGCTACGAAGTCGCCGTTCGCGTCGTTCGTGTGGGCGATGACCTGGGTCGGCGTGCTCCCGGCGATGCTCAGGTACACCGGAACGCCGCTGCCGACGCCGACGGGAGATGCCGGTGCCGGCGGCGTGGCGGTCACCGTGCCGCTGAACGTGACCGTCTGCATTCCCTCGGTGACGCTCGCCGGGCTCGGCGACACCGTCATCGAGGTCGTGGCCTGCTGCGCAGAGACGGTGACGGTGGCGTTGGCGGCGCGGGTAGGCGTTCGCCACGCGCGGCAACGCTGAATGTGTAAGTTGCCAGGCTGCACGCCGGTCGCGGAGTAGCTGAAGTTGCCGTTCGAGTCGGTCGTCGCCACCGGGTTCGATGCGGCGCCGGAGAGGTTCACCGGCGCGTTGGCGATGCCGACGGGCGTGCCGCCGGGCGCCGTCCCGGTCAGCGTGCCGCTGAAGGTAACGTTCTGCGAGCCCTGTGTGACGCTCGGCGGGGCGGCCGTCACGGTAAGGCTGCTGGTCGTGTAGCCAAACGAGAAAGACCCTGGTGCCGCCAGCCCGGTGTCTGTCTCGGTGCCGTCAGCAGCGTCCACCGTCACCGTGTACGTGCCGGCGGGCAGCGCCGACTCGGCGATCGGCGGGTTCGCGACCCAGACCTGGTCGGCCGGGGGACCGGACTACGTAGGTCATGGTGGGATCGGCCACGTCCTGCATGCTCGCGCTGAAGACATGCGCGGTCATGGACGTATCTGAGTCGCCGGTGCCGTTGGTGTCGCTCGCGGTGACGGTGAGGTTGTACGGGTCGCCGTTGCCGTCGGGCCCAGCCGACAAGATCGTGATATTCGGCGCTGCGCTTGCCGCGACTGCCGGGCTGACCATCCCGAGCACGATAGCCGCGGCACCCAGCACGGCACTGATGGCGAGTCGGAGACCTGACACTGCGGCTCCTGGCGTGACGACGTCATGAGCCGGGCTGATCCCGACCTCGGCGAAGCTGTCCTGTTAACAGTCAGTAGCCGCTTTTTGGCTGGAAGTCTGGCAAAAGTGCATCTTAACGGCCCGCAGCTCCGCTGCGTGGGCTGATTCCGGCTACATACGGCGGGTCGGCGCGCCGCGGTGGCGGCGGGCACGGCCGTCGCGCGATACTAAGTCGGGGCAAAGCGGCCAGGCGAAGGGCAGGAGGTCCGGTGCGCAGCAGGCAGTACGGCGAGGACGTGCTCGCGCCTCCGTCGCGGCGGCCCGCGCCGCCGCCGCGGATCGCCGCCGAGAGCGGCCTGGTCGTCGAGGACGGTGCGGGTGACTTCTGCGGCGCCGTGGTCAGCTGCGAGAAGGACGCGGTCACGCTCGAGGACCGGCACGGCCGGCGGCGGGTGTTCCCGCTGACCGGCACGTTCCTGCTCGAAGGCAAGCGGGTAACGCTGGTCCGCCCGGCTCGCCGGCGGCGGCGGCGCCGGCGGCCGGATCGCCGGACCGCATCGGGCTCGATCGCCGCGCCGGTCAGCCGGGCCAAGGTAGCCAGGGCCAGCCGCATCTACGTGGAGGGCAAGCACGACGCCGAGCTGGTCGAGAAGGTCTGGGGCGATGACCTGCGCGACGTCGGCGTCGTGGTCGAGTTCCTGAACGGCATCGACGACCTGCCGGCGATCGTGGCCGACTTCGCCCCCGACGCACGGCCGGCGCCTCGGCGTGCTTGTCGATCACCTGGTGGACGGCTCCAAGGAGAGCCGGATCGCGGCTCAGGTCAGCTCGCCGCACGTCCTCGATCGTCGGCCACCCGTATCATCGACGTCTGGGCCGCGGTTAAGCCCTCGGTCCTTGGCATCGACTGCTGGCCGGACGTGCCGCGCGGGACGCCCTGGAAGGAAGGCGTGCTCGCCGCCATTGGCTGGCCCGCAGATCCTGCGGCGGGCTGGCGCCGCATCCTGGGCGCCGTGAGGTCCTACGCAGACCTGGAGCCGGCCTTCCTTGGCCGGGTCGAGGAGCTGATCGACTTCGTCACCGCGCCGGGCAGCCGGTAAGCACCAGACAGGACGGGAACGGCAGATGACCGAGCAAGCCGAGCTCGCCGCGCTGCGGGACCAGTGCACCCGGTTCTTTCACGGGCATGGCCGCGCGACGGCAGCGTCGATGCTGGCGACGATTCCGGCCGGAACGGTGCTGGACACCTACGGCCAGGGCGGCGTAGTAGCCGACCTCGAAGCCGAGATCTGCCGGCTGCTGGGCAAGCCGGCGGCCGCGTTCCTGCCTTCTGGGGTGATGGCGCAGCAGGCGGTGCTTCGCGTGCATGCCGATGCCCGTCAGCGCCGCACCGTGATCTTCCATCCGATGTGCCACCTGGAGCAGCACGAAGAACAGGCCTACCAGCGGCTGCACGGGCTGACCGGCCGGCCAGCCGGCGGCCGGGACCGGCTGATCACGCTAGACGACCTGACCGCGATCGCCGAGCCGCCTGCGGTGCTGCTGCTCGAGCTGCCGCAGCGTGACCTTGGCGGGCAGCAGCCGGCACTGGGATGACCTGGTCGCCCAGGTCGAGTGGGCCCATGAACGCGGCGCCGCCGCGCACCTGGACGGCGCGCGGCTGTGGGAGTCCGCCGCCGGGTACGGCCGCGCCCCGGCCGAAATCGCGGCGCTGTTCGACACGGTGTATGTCTCGTTCTACAAGGGCATCGGCGCGCTGGCGGGCTGCTGCGTGGCCGGGCCGCAGGACGTGATCGACCAGGTGCGGGAGTGGCGGCGGCGGATGGGCGGCACGCTGTACGGACTCTGGCCGAACGCGGCATCTGCGCTCAGCTGCCTGGCCGAGCGGCTGCCGAAGTTCGCCGCCTACACTGAGCACGCGCGCGCGATCGCCGCTGCCCTGGCCGCAGTGCCTGGCGTCACCGTCATCCCGGATCCGCCGCAGGTCCCGATGATGCACCTGCTGCTGCGAACCAGCAAGGACGACTACGCCAGCGCAGCGCGGCGGCTGGCTGCCGACCGCGGCATCTGGGTCTCGCCCGTCCTGCATGGCCGACCGCGGATCCCGGCGTGCAGCGACTGGAGTTGTCTGTCGGCGATGGCACGCTCGGGTTCGAGCCGGCCGAGATCGCCGCAGATCTTCGCCGCGCTCACGCGCTCCTGACTGCTACCTCGGCCCGCGTGGGCTCGCTCGCGCGCCGCCTGGCAGCGATGACGGTGAGCACGACGACGAGCGGCCAGACCGCCTGATCAGCGGTGACTGCCCGCTCGGCGAGCCCGAGTTGCGGGCCGTTGAAAAGCTCCGCCGCGAACCACAGCAGTAAGGCTCAGGTTCACGCCGGCCGCCGCGTAGGCGACGCGCGGCCGCAGCCCGAGCGGTGCGTCCGGTGTCCGCCGGATCGCGGCGACTGGCCAGATCGTCATGATCACGACGCCGAGGAGCGAGAAGGCCTCGTGCGCCGGCGATCCGCCATGGCGATGCTGCGGGTTACGCTGGCGATGAGCATGCTGCAGACGCCGCCGGCGATCAGCAGGATCCGGCCGCCGTCGGCTGCTGCCCTGAGCGCCAGCCCGGTGAGCGATGTTACAGACGCCGACTCCGAGGATGGCGATGGTGACGATCCAGCGATACGGCATTCCCTCCGCGGCGAGCGTGCTGATGGACCGCGATACCGCATCGAACGGGACCGGCTGCAGATCGGCCGCGATGGTCCAGCCGGCGATCAGGAGCACCGGCGCGAGTCCCGACGACGCGATTCCCCACCATGGCACCCGCACCATTCCACCGTAAACTTCGCGATTCACGTATTGGAGACGACCCTCCGGTTTCCGGCGATGGCCAGACCGCGCGCACTGCGTGTCGCGCGTTACTGCTGAGCGCAGCGAAGGCGGTCCTGGCAGGCACCCGCCCTGCTGGCATGATTCTGAGCATGACCGTCGTGAAGATCAACGCAATTACGGTGCCGCCCGACAGCGGGGACGAGCTCGCCCGGCGGTTCGCCGCGCGGGCCGGGGCGGTCGATAACCAGGACGGCTTCGAGGGGTTCGAGCTGCTGCAGCCGACCGACGGCCGCACTACGTGGCTGGTCGTCACCCGGTGGCGAGACGAGGAGTCGTTCGAGGCGTGGCGGACGTCGCCCGCGTTCGGCCACGGCCACCGCCAGGGCGCAGGCCACGGCGAAGGCCGCGGTCATGGCGGCGCGAGCGGGCGGGTGGCGAACCGCCGAAGCCGGTGGCGGTCAGCAGCGAGCTCTGGTCGTTCGAGATCGCCGGCGGCTCACCAGGCAGGTAGCCGCGGGTCAGCGTCCTGCAGTCCAGGCGGCTGGCTAGCTGCGAGGCGTGGCGAGGAAGACCGGGATCGTGCGCGCGGTCTTTTGCTGATACTCCGCGTACGGGGGATATGCCGCAACCGCCCGTTCCCACCACTGCGCGCGCTCGTCGCCGTCCAGCTCACGGACCTCGACGTCGAATGGCTCGGGCCCGTCCTGGATCCTGATGCCGTCTTCGGGTCCGCCTTGAGGTTGTAGTACCAGACCGGATGCTTCGGTGCCCCGCCCATCGAGGCGACGAGCGCGTACTCGCCGTCGTGCTCCACGCGCATCAGCGGCATCTTGCGGATCTTCCCGCTCTTGTTCCCCCTGGTAGTCGACGATCACGACGGGCAGTCCGGTATCGGTGAGCGTGTTGGCTCGCTGGCCGCCGGAGGCCTCGTACTCCTCGACCTGATCCCGGACCCACTTCGCCGGGCTGGGCTCGTACTCGCCGTCAAGCAGTCATGAGCAGCACCCTATTCCCGCTCGAATACGGCGGCCAGCGTGGAACCAAGATAGGGCACCACGCCGTGACGGCGCCGGATGATGTCGGCGACGACGCCGGTCCAGCCGGTCTGGTGCGAGGCTCCGAGGCCCGCCCCGTTGTCGCCGTGGAAGTACTCGCTGAAGATCAGGTTCTCCCGCCACGCGGGATCATCGGCCAGCAGCTCGACCCCGCCGAAGCACGGCCGCCGTCCGTCCTGGCCTTCGGTGAAGATCGAGATGAGCCGGTCCTGCAGGTCCTCCGCGATCTTGCCGAGCGGCAGCTGGTGCCCGGACCCGGTCGGGTACTCGATCGTCAGGTCGTCGCCGAAGAAGAGGTGATAGCGCTCGAGCACGCTGATCACCAGGTAGTTCATCGGGAACCAGACCGGGCCGCGCCAGTTCGAGTTCCCCCCGAACAGCGGCGTGGTGGACTCGGCGGGCTCGTAATCGATGCTGGCCCGGTAGCCCTCCAGCTCGATCGTGTAAGGGTGGTCGCGGTGCCGGGCCGACAGCGCGCGCAGGCCGTGCGGGCGACAGGAATTCGGCCTCGTCAAACAGCACGCTGAGCAGGCGCTTGAGCCGGTCTGGCCCGGCCAGGCTCAGCAGCAGCCGCTGATTACCCGGCGCGCCGCGCAGCAGGCCGCTGTCGGCGAGCCGGGCGGGCGTCGGCCATCTGCTGCTCCGCGAGCAGCGCGGCGAAGCGCTTGCCAACCGTCATGGCGAGGTCGATGGCGCCCTGGTCGACGACGCTCATGGCCAGGGCGGGCAAGAGCGCGACGACGGACCGCACCTTAAGTGGCACCTGTCGCCGCTGGCGGTGATCAGCCGGTCGTAGTAGAGCCCATCGGCCTCGTCCCATAGCCCGCGCTCGTCGAGCGCCTGCTTGATTGCCGCGAAGTGCTCGACAAACTTCAGCACCAGGTCGGTCCCCGGCCGGTGCCCGGTGCGGTGCAGGATCTCGGCGATCGACGCCATCGCCATCGCGTAGAACGCCATCCAGCCGGTGGCATCGGCCTGTTCGAGAATTCCTCCCACCGGCAGATGCGACCTGTCGATCGGGCCGATGTTGTCCAGCCCGAGGAAGCCGCCCTCGAACAGGTTGTTGCCCTCGGCGTCCTCGCGGTTCACCCACCAGGTGAAGTTGACCAGGAGCTTGTCGAAGATCCGGCTGAGGAAATCGAGATCACGCGCGCCGTCCACGGCGAACACTTCGAGTGCGGCCCACGCCTGCACCGGCGGGTTCACGTCACCGAAGTCCCATTCGTAGGCGGGCAGCGCGCCGCCCGGATGCTGGAACCACTCCCGGCACAGCAGGATCAGCTGGTACTTGGCGAAGGCAGGATCGAGGTGCGCGAGCGCGATGCAGTGGAAGGACAGGTCCCAGGCAGCGAACCATGGATACTCCCACTTGTCTGGCATCGACATGATGTCGAACGCATTGAAGCTGCGCCAGCGGCTGTTGCGGCCGGTCAGCCTGCTGCCGGGCGGGGTCGGCTGCGCGGGGTCGCCGTCGAGCCAGCGCGTCACGTCGTAGTAGTACAGCTGCTTGCACCACAGCATCCCGGCAAACGCCTGCCGCATCACCCTGGCCTCGTCGGCGCTGGCGGCCGATGGCGTCAGCTCGGCATAGAACTCGTCGGCCTCAGCCTGGCGCTGCGCCACTATCGCCGCGAACTCATGCCCGAGACCGGCGTTGTTAACGGGCCAGGCCGGGCTCGGTCGGCCGCAGCCGGACGCGCAGCTCCGCCGACGCGCCGGCCGCCACCGTGAGCTTGTACCAGAAGGCGCATTTGCTGCCGCGGCCAGCCGGGTTCACCGTCGCCGCGCCGCTGATGACGTGGTCGTTGATGCCGTCTTTCGGGAACGGCGTGACCGGCTCGCCGCCGAACAGCCGGGCGACGTTGGTCTCGTTCTCGCAGAACAGTGTCTCCGGCGGGACGCCGCCGTGCGCCCGGCGCTGCCAGCAGCTCCATCTCGCCGACGAACGGATGGGTGAGGGTAACGCGCGCTGCGCCGGCGGCCAGGGGCGGCGCGGCCGCGAGCTCTGGCTTGTCCGCGCCTTCGTCCCAGGACCAGGTGTTGCGGAACCACGCCGTCGGCAGCACGTGCAGACTCGCCTCGTCTGGTCCCGCGTTCGTCACCTCGACCGTCATCAGGATGTCGTCCGGACCGGCCTTGGCGTAGTGAACCTCCGTGATCCAGTACCGACCATCGTCGAATACCCCGGTGTCGGCAAGCTCGTACTCGGGCTGCTGCCGGTTACGTGCCTCGTTCCCCTCGATGAGGTCTTCGTACGGAAACCGCCGCTGCGGGTAGTGGTAACGCCACCGGTTCCAGGCATGGCTCGGTACCGCGTCGAGATACCACCAGTACTCCTTGACGTCCTCGCCGTGATTACCCTGTGCCCCGGTCAGCCCGAACGGCCGCTCCTTGAGTATCGGGTCCTGCCCGTTCCACAGCGCGAGGCCGAGGCACACGCGCTGCTCGATATCGCAGAAGCCAGCCAGGCCGTCCTCGCCCCAGCGGTAGGCGCGCGAGCGGGCATGATCGTGCGGCAGGTAATCCCACGCCTCGCCATCGGGTGAGTAGTCCTCGCGGACCGTGCCCCACTGGCGCTCGCTGACGTACGGGCCCCATCGGTACCAGTCGCCGGCCTGCCGCAGCCCGTCTTCCAGCCGGCCGAACCCGGCGACCCGCTCGCTTTCCGCGCCCATCTGGCGCTCCTTCCTGATCTGGGCTGGCACAGCCTGCTGCTGCGTCGCCACTATAAGAGCCGGACGCTGCCAGGCCGCGGAGTAGGCTCGCATGCCGATGACCGAGGTGATTACCAGCGCCGCTAACCCGCTGGTCAAGCGCGTGCGTCTGCTAGCGGACCGCAAGCACCGGCGCCGCGAGGCTGCGTTCGTCGTGCAGGGCATCCAGCCGGTATGGCAGGCCGTCGAGGCGCGGGCTGACATCGAGGTGATCATCGTCGCGCCGGACCTGCTCCGTCATCCCGGCGCGACCGCGATGGTGGCCGAGCAGGAGTCCGCTGGCGTCCGGGTGGCGCGGTTGTCGGGCGAGCTGTTCGGCCGGATCGCCGACAGGGACGGCCCGTCCGGGCTGGCCGCGATCGTGCGCGCCGCGCCGGCCACGCTCGCCAGCCTTGCGGCTGATGCTGACTCGGTGTTCGTCGCGCTGCACTCGGCCGGCAACCCTGGCAACATCGGCACGATCATCCGGACCGCGAGCGCTGCCGGGCGGCCGGCGTGATCCTGATCGGTCCGTCCGCCGACCCGTATGATCCGGTCGCGGTGAAGGCGAGCATGGGCGCGCTGTTCACGGTGCCGGTGGCGACAGCTGAGTCGGCTGCCGAGTTTCTGGACTGGGCGCACCGCAGCGGTGTGCGCGTCGCTGCCACCTCGGCGCGGGGGAGCGTCACCTGCTGGCAAGCCGACCTCACGCCGCCGCTCGCCATCCTGCTGGGCAGCGAGGGCACCGGTCTGCCTGATGACGTGCTTGCGGCCGCCGACCTGCGGGTCGCGATCCCCATGACCGGAACAGCCGAGTCACTCAACCTCGCAGTGGCCGCCAGCATCCTGCTGTACGAGGTGCGGCGCCGCGGGTGGCCGACGGCACCCTGACGAGCGCGCCGGCGATCAGGGTGAAGCAGGGGGACTTCCCCGATGACCGCGCCGCGGCTCCTGACGCAGACTTTCTCCTCGGTAGAGCTCGCCACGGGCGGGTAACGGGGACAGCGCGGTCTGGAGAGGATGCGCCTGATGGATGCGCTCATACATGTCGATGACGTGAGCAAGCGGTATGACAATGACGGGCCGTTCGCGGTCGAGGACGTCAGCTTTGAGATCGCAGCCGGGGAAGTCCGTCGCTGTCATGGGCCCGTCGGGCAGCGGCAAGTCGACGCTGCTGAACCTGATCGCCGGGCTTGACCGGCCGACTGACGGAACCGTGACGGTCGCCGGGCAGCGGATCGACTCGCTCAGCGAGACCGGGCTGGCAAAGTACCGGCGGCAGCGCGTCGGAATGATCTTCCAGTTCTTCAACCTGCTCGATGACCTGACCGTGGCCGACAACGTGCTGCTGCCTGCGCAGCTGGCGGGGCTGTCCCGGCCAGCTGCCCGGCGCCGGGCTGATGAGCTCCTCGAGCGGCTGAAGATCAGCGAGCACAAGCAGGCGTACCCGGCCCGGCTGTCGGGCGGCGAGCGGCAGCGAGTCGCGATCGCGCGGGCGCTGGTGAACTCGCCCGAGCTGCTGCTCGCCGATGAGCCGACCGGAGCGCTGGATACCGCGACCGGCGAGGAGATCGGCCAGCTGCTGCTGGAGCTCAACCAGGCCGGGCAGAGCATGATCATGGTTACCCACAACCCGGACCTGGCCGTTCGCTACGCCAGCCGCACCATCCAGATCGTCGACGGCAGGCTCGCCGAGGATACGGCGCGCACCGGAGCCAGGCACGCGGCCGACGCGGGGGCGCGGCCGTGAGCGCGCGGCCGGTACTGCGCGCGGCGTCCGGCGGCGTCACCCGGCACCGCGCCCAGACCTTGGTGATCTTCATGGTGCTGCTGGTGTCGACCGCGTCGGCCACGCTAGGCCTGGCGTTGCTTGCGGCGGCGAACGGGCCGTTCGACCACGCCTTCGCGGCGCAGCGGGGCGCGGATGCGGCGGTCGCGGTCAACTCGGCCCGCGTCACGGACGCCCAGCTCGCGGCGACGACACGGCTGTCCGGCGTGACGGCCGCCGCCGGGACCGTTCAGCGCGGCCACCGTGACACTGAGCAGCCAGGGATTGTCGCTGCCGTCATCGGTGCTCGTCGGCAGGGCGTCGCCCGGCGGGCCGCTGGACGATCTGACGCTCGTCAGCGGCCACTGGCCGCAGCGCCCGGATCAGATCGTGCTGTCGGAGGGCACGGGCTTCTTTCCCGGCCTCGGCGCCAAGATGACAGTGACGACCGCGCCTGGTAAACCGCAGCTGACAGTGGTCGGCGTTGCTAACTCGATCACCAACACGGCCTTCGGCTGGGTACTGCCCGCTGAGATCGGCGCGCTGCGCCCGGCGGGCGCCCCGGCCGGGGCGGAGATGCTCTACCGGTTCACCAGCGCGGGCACCGCTGCTCAGCTCCGCGGCGACGTGGCCGCGGTATCGGCGGCCCTCCCCGCCGGGGCAGTCGGCGGGTTCTCATCCTGGCTCGCCGCCAAGCAGCAGGCCACCGGCAACAGCGCGATCCTCGCGCCGTTCGTCGAGGCGTTCGCCCTGATCGGGCTCTTCATGTCGGTGCTGATCGTGGCTAACGTCGTCACCGGCGCCGTGGTGGCCAGCTACCGGCGGATCGGCGTACTCAAGAGCATCGGATTCAGCCCGGCGCAAGTGGCCTCGGCCTACGTGGCCAGGGTCGGCGTACCCGCCGTGGTGGGCTGCCTGATCGGCGTGGTGGCCGGCAACCTGCTGGCGCTGCCGGTGCTGCACAAGTCCGCCGCCTCGTTCGGCGTCGGCGGTCAGTCGGTGCCGCTCTGGGTCAACATCGTGACTCCGGTAGTGATGTGCGCGCTCGTTGCGCTGACGGCACTGGTGCCGGCGCTGCGAGCCGGGCGCCTGTCCGCCGTGCAGGCCATCGCGCTCGGCCACGCGCCGCGTCAGGGCCGCGGCTACGCCGCGCACCGGCTCGCCAGTCGGCTGCGGCTGCCCCGGCCGGTCAGCATCGGACTGGCTGCGCCGTTCGCACGACCGGCCCGCACCGCCGGGACGCTGGCCGCCATCATGTTCGGCGTCACCGCCGTGATCTTTGCCGTCGGCCTGAATTCGACGCTGGCCAAGGCGGAGGCGGGCCAGAACCTCGCTGCCACCGCGCCTGTGCAGGTCTCGCTCGCCACCGGTAACGCCTGGCAGCCCGGCAGCAGGCAGGACAGGGCCATCGTCGCCGCGCTGCGTGCTCAGCCGGGTACGCGGCGGTATGTGGCCGCGGCCCAGACGCAGGTCAGCGCTGGCGGCCTGGCGCTGCAGGTGAACGCGCAGGCGTTTGACGGTAACGCGGCCTGGCTCGGCTACGACCTCATCAGCGGCCACTGGTACTCCGGCGCCGGGCAGGTCGTCGTCAACACCGCCTACCTCACCCAGACCGGGCTGACGGTCGGCCAGCGCACGACGATCAGCACGGGCGCCAGGTCCGTCACCGCGCGGATCGTCGGCCAGGTGTTCCTGCCGGGCAACCAGCCCGCCCTGATGACCAGCGTGCAGACGCTGGGGGGAATCGGGCGGGAGCCTCGGCCTCGACCAGTACTACGTCGGGCTGAGGCCGGGGTGTCGTCGCCAGCAGCTACGTCAGCGCGCTGAGCGACGTCACTGGGCACCGGCTACTTCGCGATCCGGGCCGGAGAGCGGCCAGTTCTACCTCATCGCTGACTCGCTGATCGCGATGCTGACGCTGATGATGGCGGTCGTGGCCGGCCTTGGCGTCCTGAACACGGTGCTGCTCGGCACCAGGGACCGGGTGCACGACCTCGGCGTGTTCAAGGCAGTCGGGATGACCCCGCGGCAGACCATCGCGATGGTGCTGTGCTGGGTCGTCGCGCCGGCCATCGCGGCCGCGGTCATCGCGGTCCCGGTCGGCATGGTGCTGCACTCGGCGACCGCGGACGCGATGGCACGGGCCGCGTATACCGGCCTGCCGGCCAGCTTCCAGGCCGTCTACCGGCCGGCGGAGATCGTGCTGCTGGCACTGTCCGGCCTGGTTATCGCGGCAGCGGGCGCACTACTGCCCGCCAGCTGGGCGGCCCGCTCGAAGACCGCTACCGCGCTCCGGGCCGAGTAGCACGCTGGGCTTCAGCCGGACTTCTGATCCGGTCACTCCGGGCTGAGCAGGAAATCGTGCCGGAGCGAGTACCAGGCCTGGCCGGGCGGCACGCCGTCGGGGACGGCCGCGCCGTCCGGTGCCGGGCCGCCCGGCGGACCAGGCTCGTGCCGCTCGAACTCGCGAACCAGACTGGCCTTGACCGCGAACACCGCATCGCTGTCCAGGTACTTGCTGGCCGCATCGAAGATGTGCGTGGCGACGGTCTGGTAACCAGGCGCGCTGACGATGACATGAATGTGCGCCGGTCGCCAGGGGTGTCGGCCCGTGCTCTCGAGTAGCGCGCCGACCGGGCCGTCGTCGGGGATCGGGTACTCGGTAGGCCGCACTCCAAGGAACGCGAAGCTGCCGTCGCGCTTCGGTGCGGAACAGCCCGCGCAGATTGCCGGCGGGCGAGTCCGGGTTCTGCACCGCGTACAGCCTGTCGTCGCGTTCTGCCAGACGTCCAGCGTCGCGCCCGGCGATCGGATTGCCGTCGGTGTCAGTGACCCGGCCGGTGACCCAGGCGGGCTCACCTGACGGGCGCTCGGCGATGGACGCGCCGTACGCGCGCTCGGGGCTGCCCGGCACGTAGAACGGGCCAAGGACCGTCGACTCCGTAGCGAAGCCCGCCGCGCCCGCACCGGACGGCCCAGCGAGCAGGTCGACCAGCATCGAGGCGCCGAGAGTGTCGGACAGCAGGATGAACTCCTGCCGCCGGT
The DNA here is from genome assembly GCA_963808215.1 of uncultured Actinomycetota bacterium. Taxonomy (GTDB): domain Bacteria; phylum Actinomycetota; class Actinomycetes; order Streptosporangiales; family Streptosporangiaceae; genus JAJYUU01. The sequence continues at coordinate 416,767 of CAWEEY010000002.1, read as the reverse complement.
CGCTGCTGATCTGGCCGGTCGCGGTCAGGAAGCGGATCGCGGCCAGCCACTCGTCCTGGGTCAGAGCCACGTCGGCGACGAATCCGTGCAGATGCCGGATCAGCGATGTCATGAGCTGCCGGAGGCGCGGATCGGGTGTGGCCTGCAGCCGGGCAACGACGGTTTCGGTGAGCTCGCTGGCGGTCATCGGCGCCCCTGCGGTCACAGCTCCGGCGGGAACAGCGCTGCCGGACGCGCCCGGCCGCTCGCCCCGCCATGCCGCCGTGACCAGGGCGAGCGCGTCCGGCGCTGTCACCGCGCGCGGGCTGGCCGGGTTGCGCTCGGCGAGCGCGGCCGCGACGGCCGGCAGGCTGTCTTCGGGCAGGCCGAGCGCGCGCAGCCCGGCTGGCGTGCCGACCGCAGCACCGAGGTCCCAGATCGCCCCGGCTATGTCAGCGGGCCGAGTGCCGAGTGCATCCGCCAGCTGGTCGACCTCCGGCCCGAGTGCTGGCGCCACGAACGCCAGCACGTGCGGCAGCACAACCGCGTGCGTCTGCGCGTGCGGCGAGGCCGGCGAACCCGCCGAGCAGGTGACACAGGCTGTGGTGCAGCGAGCCGCCGACTGTGCCGAACGCGCGGCCAGCCAGGCAGGACGCCCAGAGCAGCGCACGCACCGAATCGTCATCAGGGACCGAGCAGGCCCGCGGCAGCCAGCCAGCGATCAGCCGTGCGCCCTTCCAGCGCGGACAGGCTGGTGAGCGGATCGGCGCCGGGCGCGTACAACGCCTCGACGCAGTGTGCGAGCGAGTTCATGCCGCTGGCGCCGGCCAGCGCCGGCGGCATCCCGGCCACCAGCGACGGATCGTAGATGACAGTTCGGGGCAGCACCCGCGGGTCACGGCCGGTTCGCTTGACCGAGCCGTCGGTCCGGCCCCAGACCGGCGTCATCTCCGATCCGGCGTACGTGGTCGGAACGGCAAGTACCGGCAGCCTGGTCTCCAGAGCGCAGATCTTGGCCAGGCCGGTCGCGCTTCCGCCGCCGATGCTGACGACCAGGTCCGCGCGGACCCGCCGGGCCTCGGTTGCCACTGCAACGGCAACGTCACCAGGAACGTGCTGCCGGATGTCCGCCCAGCGGCTGGCCAGACGTCCGGCCAGCAGTGCCGCAGCCCGGTCGGCGACATCGCCGTGAGCGCCCCGCGATCAGCAGGACGCGCTCGGCGCCGAGCGCAGCGGCCTCGGCCGGCAGCTGGTCCAGCGCGCCGTCGGCGAAGACCACCCGCTGGCCGAGCCAGTCCGCGGCGAAGCCCGCGGCGGCGGGTGCTGCCGGTCGTCTGACGCTCATCGCCACCTCCTCGGTCACGCGCGTGGCCAGCCGCTTGCCGCGGTCGCGGCGGCTTCCACTGGCGGGATCACGAGCGACACCCGCCCCACGTTCTGTCCGTCCTCAAGGTAGCGATGGGCGCCCGCGGCGTCCTCGAGCGGGAACGTCGTGTCCAGAACCGGCCGGAAGCCCCGGTCGACCTCGGTCCACAGCGCGGCGATGCTGGCCGCGTTACCCGATCTGACTCCGACGATTCGCTGTCCCTGCAGGTACAGCCTGGGCAGGTCGACCTGGACGTGCCGGCCGAGGAACGCGCCAGAGCTGACCAGTGTCCCGGCTGGCGCAAGACTGGCCAGCGAGGTCTCCCAGACGCGGTCATCACCCAGGCTGTCGACGACGATGTCGGCCCCGCGTCCGCCTGCCAGCGCGCGTACCTCCTCGGCGAACTCGGGCGCTAGCGGATCGAGGACGGCATCAGCGCCGAGGGCCGTGAGCCGATCGCGCTTGGCAGCGCTACGTGACGCCGCGATGACGCGCCCGCCCAGATGCAGTGCGAGGCTCACCGTCAGTGAGCCCAGCGCGGACGAAGCGCCTTGCACCAGCACCCACTGGCCGGGCAGGAACCCGGAGCGCGATAGCTGATTCATTGCCACCGCGCCGGACAGCGCCAGTCCGGTCGCTTGCGCGGGGCTGATGTCGGCGGGTACGACGTGCAGGTTGCGGACCGGGACAGCGACGTACTGGGCGTAGGCGCCAGCCCGGTGGATGCCGATCAGTTGCAGGTTCTCGCACAGCTCGTCGTAGCCAAGCAGGCAGTAGTGGCAGGTGCCATCGGTGACCACAGGGAACGCAGCGACGCGCTGGCCGACGTGCCAGCTGGTGACGCCTGGCCCGACGGCGGCGATAACACCGGCGTGCTCTGCGCCGAGCACGTGCGGGAATGCGAAGCCGGGATACGGATGCCGCCCTGCCCTGGCGGCCACGTCCAGTAGCCGCCCGATACTTACGGCCGCGACCTGGACGAGAACCTCGCCCCGCGCCGCGACCGGGGTCGGCACGAGCTGCTCGCGCAGCACTTCCGGCGGGCCGAACGCGGGCAGGACGACGGCTCGCATCATAGGCGGCGGCGGGACCGCGGCTGGCCACTCATCGCGTGTCGCGGCGGCCTGCGCGCTTGCAGCAGAGACTGGCAGGTCGCGGCTCACGCTGGTATCACCTGGTTCCGCAGGGTGCCGATCCCGTCGATCTCTACGATAACCATGTCGCTGGTCGACCCGTCCTGCCTGCTCTGGCCATTCACCGACAGCCTGATGGCCAGCTGCTGCGGATCGGGAACGAGCCCAGCGGACACAATGCCCGGGAATGGGATCGGGTCCCCCGGCCGGACCGGTGGATCGCCCGGCAGCCGGTACTGGACACCCGGGCCTACCGCGGGTACCTGAGGCTGGCTGGTGATCGGCCGGAATACGCTGAGAGACGTGAGCTCCAGCAGGCCGCCTGCCGCCGAGGATGATGACCAGACAGTGAGGTCGGCCGGTGCTGGCCGCGACCGACAGGCCCGCCAGGGCATCCAGTCGGTCGAGGTTGCCATGCGGATTCTGCTCGCGCTAGAGGCCCACGCAGGCCCGATGAGCCTGTCGCAGATCGCCGCCAGCACTGAGATGCAGCCCAGCAAGGCGCACCGGTACCTGGTCAGTCTCGGCCGGTCCGGCTTGGTCACCCAGGCGCCGACATCGGGCCTATACGATCTTGGTCCGGCGTTGCGGCGCCTCGGCGCGGAGGCGCTGCGCCGGATGGACGAGGTCAGCCTGGCCTCGGAATACCTGCCGGGGTTGCGCGACCGGACCCGGCATTCGGTGAGCCTTGCCGTCTGGGGCGACAACGGGCCGGTCATCGTCCGCTGGGATCACGGCGCCTACGCGCTGCCGATCAATGTGCGGGTCGGGGCCACGATGCCGCTGCTGCCCTCGGCTGTCGGGCGTGTCTTCCTCGCCTACCTGCCGGAGGCGCTGACCGGACCGGTGCTGAAGTCGCAGTACCGGCCCGATGAAGAGAACCCGCTCGACGAGTGCGAGGTCGATCAGGTCAAGGCCACCGTCCAGGGCGAAGGCATGGCATTCACATCGGGCACCCTGATTCCCGGCCTGGCCTCGCTGGCAGCCCCTGTATTCACCGCGGGCTCCGCGCTTCCGCTCTGCGTCACCATCGTGCTTCCCGATCAGATGGCAACCCCGAAGGTGCTGCGATCATTGCGCGCGGAGCTGCTGGCCACCACCGCGGCGATCTCCGCCGGTCTCGGCTACTCCGCCGATCGCTAATCGGCCGGGCGCTAGATCCGGCCCCGGTCTAGACCGGGCCCGGCCGGTGTTGGCAGGATCGGGCTGGAACTTGCTTAGCGCGAAGTAACGGAGGCTGAGAGCTACATGGGCGGACTGCAGACAGAAGTCGAGGCGGCAGAGGTTGGTTTCGACTCCGAGCGCCTCGACCGGATCGGCCGGCACTTCGCGCGCTATGTCGACGAGCAGAAGCTGGCGGGCTGGCTGATCACGGTCGCCCGGCACGGCAAGCTCGCGTACGTGTCCAGCTACGGGCAGCGCGACATCGAGGCCGGCCTGCCGGTGGAGCCGGACACCCTGTGGCGGATCTACTCGATGACCAAGCCGGTTACCTCGGTCGCGGCCATGATGCTGTACGAGGAAGGCGGCTTTGAGCTGACCGACCCGGTCCACAGGTACATCCCCTCGTTCCGCGATGTCCGCGTGTTCGCCGGCGGCAGCGACGTCAGCTACAAGACGGTGCCGGCCACCGAGCCGATCCGCATCTGGCACCTGCTCAGCCACACCTCGGGGCTGACCTACGGCTTCATGCGCAACCACCCGGTCGATGCCATCTACCGGGCCCGCGGGTTCGAGTGGGGCTCACCGCGCGGCGCCGACCTGGCCGCGGTATGCGACCAGTTCGCGTCGATGCCCTTGCTGTTCCAGCCTGGCAGCGAGTGGAGCTACTCGGTCGCGACCGACGTGCTCGGCCGGGTCGTTGAGGTCGTCTCCGGGCAGCGGCTGGATGACTTCTTCGCCAGCCGGATCTTCGGGCCGCTCGGCATGACCGACTCGGCATTCTTCGCCGGGCCAGACAAGCAGTCCCGGCTGGCCGCCCTCTACACCCGGAGCCCCGAGGACGGCGCGGCGATGCGGATGGATGCGATGGGGAACGCGGCGCTGAAGGAGCCGGCCTATCTCAGCGGCGGCGGCGGCCTGGTGTCCACTGCGGGCGACTACAACCGCTTCACGCAGATGCTCCTCCACCAGCCCGACAGCCCAGCGGGCGAGCTGGACGGTGTCCGGCTGCTCAGCCCCGCGAACGGTCGGCTACATGACAAGCAACCACCTGCCTGGCGGAGCGGACCTGGACACATTCGGGCGGCCGCTGTACGCCGAGACGGTGTTCGCCGGTGTCGGCTTCGGGCTCGGCTTCGCCGTGGTGATCGACCCGGTGGCGACCAAGTCACTGGGCTCGGCCGGGGAATTCAACTGGGGCGGTGCGGCCTCTACGACCTTCTGGGTGGACCCTGCGCAGCAGCTGACGGCTTCGTTCTTCACCCAGCTGATGCCATCGAGCGCTTACCCGATCAGGCCCCAGCTGCGGCAGATGGTCTACCAGGCCCTGGTCGACTGATCAGGACCCGCCGTTCGGCCGGCGGTGGCTGCGTGGCCGGCTGGGCGAGACCGAGCTGGCCGCAGATGCCGTCGCTTCCGTACTGTCAGCCGTACCGCCGGGTGCAGAGGCGCCCGGCATGCCTGGAGTGGCGCCGCGTCCGGCGGCCTCGTCAGCCCGACGTTCCTTGCGGATCTCGATGGCCTTGTGCACGATCAGCGCAACCAGCAACAGCACGACCAGGACTGCCAGGGCGTCACTGGCATGGGAGAAGTTCTTCGACACCCTGTTCCAGTCACTGCCGACCTCGTAGCCGATCACCGACAGGACAGTGGCCCAGGCGAGCGTGCCGATCAGGTTGAAGATCTCGAACGGCAGCACCGGCACTTCCATGAACCCGGCGACGAGCCCGGTGAAGGCCCGGACCAGCGGTATCACCCTGGCGACGGCCACGGACCAGGCGCCTCGGCCGGCGAAGAACCGCTCCGCCCGCTCGACATCCTTCCTGGTCATCAGCAGATACCGGCGGTAACGCTCGACGGCATTCCGGCCGCCGAGCCGGCCAAGACCGTATGCGGCGGACGAGCCAGCCAGCTCGGCGAGCGCTCCGATGACGATCACGAGCACCAGGCTCAGGTGTCCCTGGTAGGCCAGCACGCCGGCGAACCCGAAGGTGATCTCGGATGAGATCGGAATGCAGCAGGCCTGGACGAAGGCGAAGATGATCAGCGCCCAGTAGCCGGCGTCGGTAAGGAAGGACGTCATGGTCACAGTTTCTACAGCATCAGGAGCGGTGGGTGGGACGTTGGCGTCATGTCTATCGCGGCAAGATGACGGTCCGATGAATTGTGCCCCGCCCTCTCGGGGAGGGCGGGGCACAAACGCCGGCCTGCCGGGTGGGGGAGCCTGGCGGGCTGGCGGTCCGGTCGGCCGTTGCCGGAGGGAGGAGAGGCAGGCCAGGACCGGAGACTGTGGTCACGTGCGTGATCAGCGCCGATTCGCGCCGATCAGGTTCGCGTGGGCCTCTCTCATTGCGATGTGCCTGACCAGCGATGCGGCTTGCGACTCCCACTTGGCATACGCGAGCGGGAAGGCCGAGTTCTGGACGGCCTGAGCGTTGGCCCATAGCGGCTGCTTCGCCCACGAGGGGTCGCTGGCCTGATGCCGCCGCAGCGCGCTCAGGAACGCATGAGCCGCGTACACCGGGTTCGTGACCTGCGCCGGCGCTGCCCCAGCCTGAGTCCGGCTGCTGCTGGAACAGGCCGAGCGCGGTGCCGGTGCCGTAGTTGATGTTCTGCAGCATGGACTCCTGCATGGCCGTGGCCACGGCGATCACCGCCGACCTAACGCCCATTCGCTGGTGAAGGGCCTGGCGGACGATCGTGGTGGCGTTGGCTGCCTGCGAGGAGTCGATGGGCATCCATTGCTGCTGGCCGCTTGTCCTGACTGGCATGAGCTGGTCCGCCGCGGTCAGAGTGCCGTGCCTGGCCGCTCCCCGGCGGGCCTGCCGGCTGATCGCGGCGCGCACCCGGGCCCAGGTGGGGGCAGCTGGCTGACTCGCCGCCTGGGGCCTGGCCGGTGCATGAGTGAGGGCCGGCTGCCGTGCGGCCGTGCCCGGCGCCGCCATCGTGGGCCCGGCGGGGGGGTTCAGCGCGGCCAGCGGCCTGGGCGTCGGCTCGCCGGCCGCCGCCCCGCTAGCCACAGTGGCAGCGCCAGCGCCGACCAGCGCTACGGCCGCGCCGGCCAGCACGAGCGACTTCCGATGGCCGCGTACGGCACCGGCGTGCTTGCTGCCAGCGGTGACCAGTGACTTGCCGCGCGCACGCACGGCAGCTGTCAGGCGATCAGGGCGGAGCATCAGGTTCCCTTTCCTGCGTGTCCTCGCCGCCCGGCCCGGCGCTCAGCCGGAAGCGGGGATGAGATCGCCCGGCTGGTGCCGGCGCTCTCGCGCACGCGGGGCCGCGTGCGTCGCGGGTTCAGGGCGGGCCAGGCCAGCACCGCGGGTGCGGATCTGGCAGTGGCCTGCAGACCGGAAGCCTGGTGTCCCGATGGGCTGGGCTGGCTCCCCGGCGAGGATCAGGACGTATAACGCAGTCTCAGAAGGCGCCCCATCCCGATATGACCCTTATCACTACCGGTGGGTAACCGGAATATCTGCTGCCACGTCAGCAGCCGGACGATGTGCCCTGCGTCGTGACCGGGCACCGCCTGGCCAGCGCTGCCAGGGCCGCGATGGCGACGGCGGTCCATGGCACGAAGTCGCCAAAACGGTCAAACAAGGTGCGGTATGAGGGAGGCGGCAGCTTGAGATGAACGACGAGCGCTCCGGAGTAGCTGATCCCGGCCCAGGCCAGGACCCGGCCTCGCGGGTCGAACGCGGCGGAGTCCCCGGTCAGCGCCGCCTGTACGACCGGCCGGCCAGTCTCGGCGGCACGCAGGGCGCTGAGCGCGGCATGCTGGGCGGGCGCCCAGCTGGCCTGGAACGTGGAGTCCGAGGTCTGGTAGATGATCACTCTGGCGCCGTCGTCGGCGTCGACCCTGGACATGTCAGGGAACGCTGACTCGAAGCAGATGAGCACGCCGAAGGTCAGCCGCTGGCCGCCGGGCAGCGTCGCGTGCAGGACGCGCGCGCCGGTGCCGGGTACGACGTTGGTGGGCGCGGCCCGACTGATGCGGGTGAGCCAGCCAAGGACCGACCGGAAGGGGATGTACTCGCCGAATGGCACTAGCCGGGTCTTGGTGTAGTGACCCTGAATGCCGGTGCTGCCGATGAGCGTGGCCTGCTTGGACTGAGCCCCGGCCGCGTTCTCGGCGTCCTGGTCGACGAGGATTTCGGCCCGCGCCGTCTTTGACACGTGCTCGATCGACGCCAGCAGGGCCGGACGCCCGGGCAAGTTGTAGCCGACGCTGCTCTCCCCCCAGACGACCAGGCCAGCCCGGCCAGCCACGGCCTGAGTCAGCTGCTCGTTCCGCTGCAGCCTGACGGCGGGCCCGCTCGTCAGGCCCGGCTGGACGAGAGCGATGGTCAGCGGCTCACCGGCTGGCAGGGGTGCAGCCAGTGCGAATGCGATCGGCCCGGCCGCGATGGTGGCCAGCGCCCCGGTCAGGCCGGCCAGCCGGACTATCGGGCTGGTCGCTACCAGGGCTATCAGCAGCCCGGTGTTCGACGCGACAAGGGCGAAAGTGATCAGCCAGACGCCGCCTACCGCGGCCAGCGCGAGCACCGCCGGATGCTGCCACTGGCTGGCCCCGAGCACGGCCCATGGGCCGCCGATGCCCTGCCAGGACCTGATCCACTCGCTGACCAGCCAGGAGCTGGGCACGACTGCAAACGCGACCGCGGCCCGCCTGCCGGTAACCGGCGGCCGCAGCCAGGACCAGGTCGCCAGTCCGACAGCACTCCACAGGAAGCCGATGACGATGGCGACCAGCAGTAAGCCGGGACCAAGGTTGGGCGCCAGCCAGTACATCGCCGCGAGCAGATAGCCGGCGCCGAACCACCAGCCCCGGACCATGGCCTCGCGCCTGCTCGGCGCCGCCCGCATTACTGCCAGGCCGGGCACGAGCCCGATCCAGCCCAGGAATTCCAGGTTCGCGGCTGGAAAGGCGAGGACCGGGATGGCCCCGCTCAGCAGCGCGGCATACCGCACGGGTTGCCGGAGACTGCGCCCGAATGTCACGTTTCTATTGTGCTGTGTGACGGGACGGGTGTGCCGTTCCGGCCGGGCGCTCCGCGCTCGCGGCGGCGCCGGAGTTCCAGGCCGATGACCCAGGCAAGGGCGGCGACCGTGCCCCAGGTGAGTACGCCTCGGGCCAGCCGCCGAGCCGGTCGGCCAGCGTGATCGAGCTGCGCAACGGCACCCTCGCCTCGATCTCGGCCTGCGTCCAGGTATGGGTGGTGGTCAGCAGCTTGCCATCCGGGGCGATGACGGCGCTGATCCCCGTGGTGGAGGCAACGACGACCGAGCGGTCGTGCTCGATAGCCCGGATCCGGGCCATGTCGAGTTGCTGCAGCGATTCGCTGGTCTGCCCGTCGATCTCGAAGTCGGCGTCGTTGGTCTGCATCGCCAGCAGGTTTGCCCCCGCCGCAACCTCTGAGGAGACCAGCCCGTCGAAGCCGACCTCGTAGCAGATCACGTCGCCGAGGCGGATCTTGCCAACGTGGAACACGACCGGCCGGTGGCCAGGGGTGAAGTTGACCGGCTGCAGCGTCGACGGCAGCGAGGTGATCTTGCCCAGCAGGCTGCGGAATGGGATCACTTCTCCGAAGGGCACCAGCCTGCGCTTGATGTACACAGCGACCGGACCCTTGCCCGGCAGCCACAGCTGGCCGGCGTTGCGGACGGGGTCCTGCAGCACCGCACCGACCAGGACCGGCCGGCCGATCGCGGCGACCGCGGCCGCGATCGTGTTGAAGATGTAGGGGTTGTAGGCGGGGTCCTGGTCAGTGGAGTTCTCCGGCCAGATGACGACATCCGGTGCCGGTACCGCGCCGCTGCGGACCTCGGCTGCGAGCCGCTCTGTGGCGGATGCGTGATTCTGCGTCACAGTCGTGGCCCGCCAGAGGTCCGGCAGGTTCCTGGCGTGCGGGACGTTGCCCTGGATTGCGGCCACTACCGCGGTCGGCCCGCCTGCCGTCGCCTGGTCTGCGGGCAGGGTCGCGCCACAGACGGCTACGGCCGCACTGGCCGCTAGTGCCAGCGCAGGCCAGAGCCTGGCCCCGGCCCATGACTGCCCGCGCCGCCTGGCGGTGGCTGAGCCCAGCACAACCCAGGCCAGGCAGCCACCAGACAGGGCGATCAGGAACGTAAGGAACGGCGGTCCCCCGATCGCGGTCCACCGTACTGTCGGTGCCGTCGCCTGGCTCATTACCAGCCGTCCCCACGGGAATCCGCCCCACGGCCATCGGTCGCGCACGACCTCGGCGGCCACCCACCAGCCACCGACCGCGAGCGGCCAGGCTCGCAGCCGCAGCAGCAGCCACTGACCGATGGTGAGCACAGCGAAGATCAGCGACTCGGCCACTGCCAGCGCGGCCCAGGCATACCAGGCCAGGTTGACCAGCCAGGACAGCAGCGGCAGGAAGAAGGCCAGGCCGAAGGCGACGCCGACGGCGAACGCGATCCGGCCCCGCTGGCCCCAGAGGGCGATCGTCAGCATGGCGGGGCCGACGGCCGCCAGCGGCCAGAATCCGGCCGGCGGGAACGCACCGGCTAGCGCCAGCCCTCCGGCCACTGCCGTCAGGACCGCCAGCGCCGCCGGGAGCCGGGCGGCTGCCTGCGGGCGCGCGGCGGCGACGGCCGTCTGGACGGCCGGGCGTGAGCTGACGAGCCGCACGGTGCCTCCGCAGACAAGGCGCTGCATAATGCCGGTTCCTGCGAGCGTAGCCGGACCAGAGCTGCCCGGAAACGGTGGCGGTGACGCCACGGCGGCCCGTACGGCATGCCTGGCAGGGCCCATCCGGTCCGGCTCGGCCTGCTCAGCAGTGCGTTAACCTCTGACCAGCTCCGCAATTGCGTTCAAGACGGCCCGCCGGGCCAGGTTGCATCCTGGACGTGGCACGATCCCCGATGGTCTCATCCACCGGGTGCGGTCCTGACTGCGAAGGAGTAACGGTGAGCCGCCGCGGCTGGTGGTTGTTTGCAGCCATGAGCGTCATCTGGGGCGTTCCCTACCTGCTGATCAAGGTTGCGGTCGGCGGCGTGGCGCCCCCGGTGCTCGTGCTGGCCCGGGTCGGCATCGGCGCCGCCCTGCTGCTGCCGATCGCGATCCGCCGGCGCGAGCTCGCTCCGCTCGTGCGGCACTGGCGCTGGGTCCTGCTGTTCGCCCTGGTCGAGATCATCGCTCCCTGGCTGCTGCTCTCGGAGGCCGAGACCCGCCTGTCCAGTTCACTGAGCGGGCTGCTGATTGCATCAGTGCCGATTCTCGTCGCCGTCTTCGGGCGGCTCACCGGTGGTCAGGACCGGCTCACTGCGGTCCGCTGGGCCGGACTTCTGATCGGCCTTGGCGGCGTTGCGCTGCTGGTCGCCGGTGGCGGCGCCCACGGCGGTGTGGGCTCGGTGGCGGAGGTGCTGCTGGTGGCGGTCTGCTACGCGATCGGTCCGCTGGTCGCGGCGCGCAAGCTGAGCGAACTGCCGCCGCTTGGCCTTACCTCTGCCTGCCTGGGCTTTGCCACCATCGTCTACGCGCCGGTCGCGGCGGTCACCTGGCCATCAGCCGAGCCGGCCCCGAAGGTCATCGCCGCGATCTGCGGGCTGGCCGTGGTCTGCACGGCGATCGCGTTTCTGATCTTCTTTGCGCTGATCGCCGAGGCGGGGCCTGCCCGCGCGTCAGTGATCACCTACGTCAACCCGGCGGTCGCAGTCGCACTCGGCGTCGGTGTCCTCGGTGAGCACCTGACACTGACAATGGCCGTCGCCTTCGTGGCGATCCTCGGCGGTTCGGTGCTGGCGACCAGGACGGGGCGCAGCGCGGCAGCGGGGGCGGTCGTTGCCGGCAGCGACGATTCTTCCGCCGTGGTTGCTGGCGGTACGGGGGCTTCGGGGACCGGGCAGATGGCTGTCACGGGTTATCCGAGCGCGCCGTCAGGACAGCCGGACTAAACTCGCCCGAGTGATCGATCTGAAGGCTGCCCGGCAGGATCCAGATACCTATCGCGCCGCCCTGGCGAGGCGCGGCGCAGCTGACGACTTTGACGCGCTGCTCGCCGCCGACGCGACCTGGCGGTCGCTGACCGAGCGCGCGGAAGCACTCAGAGCGGCGCAGAAGAGCTCGTCTAAAGGCAAGCCGGCGCCTGAGCAGATCGAGCAGCTGCGCCAGCTGCGGGACGAGCTCTCGCTGGCGCAGGACGAGCTGGACGCCGCTGCTCGGCGACGCGAGCAGCTACTGGCCAGCATCCCAAACCTGCCCGATCCGACGGCGGCGGACGGCATGGACGAGGAGGATGCCCAGCTCATCAGGACCTGGGGAGAAAGGCCGAAGTTCGAATTCGAGTTGCGGGATACCACCGAGATCGCATCCGCCCGCGGCTGGATCGACATGGCGCGAGGGGCTCGGCTCTCCGGCGCTCGGTTCGCCTACCGGATCGGTGACGTCGCGCAGGCGGAAATGGCGCTGTACCGGTATGTGATCGACAAACTGACCAGCCGCGGGTTCCTGCTTGTGCTGCCGCCGATCCTGGTTAACGAGCAGGCCATGTACGGCACCGGCTTCCTGCCGACCGAGGAGTCGAACCTCTATCACCTCGAGCACGACAATCTCTACCTCACCGGTACTTCGGAGGTCGCGCTGGCCGGCATCCATGCCGACGAGCGGCTAGAGGAAGCAGAGCTCCCCGCCAGGTACACGGCATTCACCACGAACTTCCGGCGGGAAGCTGGCGCGGCTGGCAAGGACACCAGGGGAATGTTCCGCGTCCACCAGTTCGACAAGGTGGAGATGTTCGTCTACAGCCTGCCTGAGCAGTCGCGGGACATCCATGACCTGCTGCTGTCGTATGAGGAGGAGATCGCCCAGGAGCTGGGTCTGCCGTACCGGGTGATGAACATCGCCGTCGGCGACCTTGGTGCGCCCGCCGCCAAGAAGTACGACATCGAGGCATGGTTCCCGGTGCAGCAGCGCTACCGGGAGATCACCTCCTGCTCGAATACGACGGACTACCAGGCACGGCGGCTGAACATCCGGTTCCGCCGTGAGGGCAAGCTCGAGTTCGTGCACACGCTTAACGGCACTGGCGCGACCGCTCGGGCGCTGCTGGCCATCATGGAGAACTTCCAGGACGAGAACGGCGCTGTTGCCGTGCCTGAGGTGCTGCAGCGACACGGCGCTCCGGCGACCATCGGCACGCCGCCGGCTGGCTAGGGCGATTGCGCGCTGCCACTCACTGGGGTACTGCCGTGACCGTGGCGCCTGCCGTGCCAGCGCCTGCGAGCCGGGCCTGGAGCGCAGTTCCGACTGGCACGCCCAGGCCCGTGCACGGATCCCAGCCTGGCCCGGCGCTGTATGCGCCGTTGCTCCCCTTGGTGATGTCCCGCAGCCCGGCCACCGGTGTGCCAGGCTCAATGCCGGCATACAGGGCCTGCTGCACCAGGCCGAGCGGCGTGCCGCCTGACTGCACGAGGCGAGCGATCAGCCCGGCCCACAGCGGCGCGACCGCGCTGGTCCCGCCGTACACCGCCTGCTGTCCGTCGACCAGTACCTGGTAACCGGTTGCGGGATCGGCGTTGCCGGCGACGTCGGGCACGCCGCGACCCGGCTTGCCGTCGGGGTTAGCCGGGACGCCCGCGGTGGCCTGCCAGGACGGCAGGCCGAACGTCACGCTGACGCCGCCGCCGGTCGCTCCACCGCCGCCGCCATCGTTCCAAACCGTCTCCGACGTCACGGTGCTGGTCGCCGTATTGGCCTGCAGGCTGGTGCCGCCGCATGCCAGCGCGTGCGGGCTAGAGGCGGGGAAATCGGTGTGCGACTGGCCGTCGCTGACCCCGTCGCCGCTGCCGTTGTCACCGGCAGCCGCGGTAACGGTGATGCCGAGCGCGACTCCGTCGGCGATAGCCGCGTCCAGGGCCGTCATCGCCTGCGCCGTCCAGGAGCTCTCCGGGCCGCCCCAGCTGATGCTGATAGCGGCAGGCGTGGGCTGGGCGTGTACCGCGTCGGCGACGGCGTCGACGAATCCCTGGTCGGTATTAGGGGCGAAGTAGACCAGCTGGGCCGCGCCGGGCGCGACCGCCCCGACCACTTCGATGTCGAGCAGCACCTCGCCGTCGGCTCCTTGCGGATCCTGGTCAGGTACGTTGCTGGCACCATCGACGCCGACGGCCGAGACCGATGGCACCGGGATGCCGAGCCCGCCGAAGTATGTCTGCAGGTCGGTCTGGGAGAAGCCGCCGCCGAGCTCGATGATTGCTACCTTCTGGCCGGATCCGTCGGTCCCCGCCGGGTACTGATAAATCTCGGCGACCTGCTGCGGTGTGTACGAGACCTGGAGGGCGGCCGGCTCAGCGCGCCGTATGTGCGGGCTGGCCTGCGGCCGGTTATCGAAGCCGAGCACCGCAACGATGACGCCATCGAGCTCGGCCGGGATCAGGAGGCTGCCGGTGCGGTAGCGGTGGGTGACCGGCTCACCATGCGGGCCGGTGGTGACGGCCAGGCTGAGCTCGGTACCGAAAGCGCGGGCAAGCGCGCCCGCTGGTCCGGCGACCTTAAGCCGGCGCGATCGGGGATCGTCGCTGGTGACCTGGAGCGCGGGCTCGCGGCTGGTCAGGACTTCGGTGACAAGCGCATGATCGGCAGGATCAGAGCCGTAGCTCTGCCGGAGCTCGGAGAGGCTGAGCCGGACCGGTACGCCCTCGGAGTCGCGCGGCAGGCTGGCGGCACGACGAGTGATCACCGTGAGCTCGATCCGTTCCTCGGGGTCTATAGGCCCCGCAGCGGCGGCGGCGGGCAGCGGCGAGCGCTGGCTTCCGGCGAGCGGGACCAATGACGGAGTGGACATGAATCGGGCCTTTCCTTTGCCCGGCTCCGATGGCCGGATGTGCTGTGTGCCGGACGATATGCCTGCTGCTTATCAGTAAACATCCGCCACGCCCGCACTGCCGCGCCGACATCCGTGGCTCAGCCCGCGCTGCTTGCGCTCTCCGCGGCCGGCCCGGCCTGCAAGCGCGCGCTCCATTTCTCCTCGATGTGGCCGTATCGCCAGACGAGGACCGCGGCCGTCCAGGTGACGATGAACAGGCCGACAATCGCGAACCCAGCTACGTTGATGTTGAAGTCGCGCATGAAGCCCCAGAAGCCGCCGGCCTGGCGCAGCCCAGTGACCTCGGTCGAGATCAGGCCCAGGGTCTCGATCCCGCCGACCAGGAAGCAGATGCCGATCGACAGCCCCGTGATCGCGAGGTTGTAGTAGACCTTGCGGACCGGGTTGAAGAACGCCCATCCGTAGGCCACGTTCATGAAGATGCCGTCGGTCGTGTCCATCAGGGCCATGCCCGCGGTAAACAGAACCGGCAGGCAGCAGATGGCGTACCACGGGATGTGCTGCAAGGCCAGGAACGCAGTGGTGCCGAGCAGCAGAACTTCCGTCGTGGTATCGAAGCCCAGGCCGAACAGGAACCCGACCGGGTACAGCTGCCACTCCTTGCTAATCCCGCGCATCCAGCGGCCGAAGAAGCGGTAGAAGAAGCCGCGGTTATCCAGCTGCCGCTCAAGCTCGGCCTCGTTGTACGCACCCCGCCGCATGGCCCGGAACACCTTGACGATCCCGGCCATGATGACCAGATTGAGCGCGCCGATGAGGAAGAGGAAGCCAGCCGAGACCAGCGTGCCGACCACAGTGCCGAATTGCTGGAGCCCGGAATTGCCGTGCGTGATCTGGCCGAATACCACCTTCTCGGCCACCACGATCCCGACGCCCATCGCGACCACGACGCTGGAGTGACCGAGCGAGAAGAAGTACCCGAAGCAGAACGGCCGCGGCTTACCGGTGCCCTGCCGCTCGTTCATCTCCTTGCGGGTGCAGTTGTCGATGACGGCGATATGGTCGGCATCGAAGGCGTGCCGCAGGCCCAGCGTGTAGGCCAGAACGCTGACGCCGATCCCGAGGCCCCGGTAGTGGGCCGGGATGACGAATGCGATGAAGATGCCGAACCCGGCGACGTGCAGGGCGAGGATCGAGGTGTACATCAGGGTCACCCGGCGCCGCTCGGCCGGTGTCATGGCCGCGAACGACTGTCGGACCATCTTGGCTGCGCGAGGCCGGCTCTCAGCGGTCACCGTGGTCACTCTTCGCACGCTAATCTAATTGCACATTAGTTGCAAGTACACCTTAGACGCATTGCGCGCGGCACGGCTTCCTGGCCGGCAGGGCTGCCTGGCCAGGTGCAACGCGCCGGGATTCCCTAGGCTGAACCGGGGCGGACCGGCGTGGACATAGCGCGGCGCGCAACGGCAGGACAGCAGCACCCAACGCAGGGAGATTAGCTATGACCACGTACCAGGCGGCGAAGGCCGATCAGCACGGCGACGCGGCGAGCCGGGTCGTCACCGTGGGAGCCGGACCGCTCGCCGCCGCTGACGTGGTCGCAGTCGCCAGGGGCGGAGCCCAGGTGACGCTGGCGCCCGAGGCCCTGGCGGCGATCCGGCGCGGCCGCGAGATCATCGACGCGCTGGCCGATGACGCCGAGCCGCATTACGGCGTCTCGACCGGGTTCGGCGCGCTGGCCACCCGGCATATCCCGGTCGAGCTCCGGGCCCAGCTGCAGGCAAGCCTGGTCCGCAGCCACGCGGCCGGATCCGGGCCGCGGGTCGAGACAGAGGTAGTCCGGGCGCTGATGCTGCTCCGGCTGGCCACGCTGGCGACCGGCCTGACGGGGGCGCGCGAGGTGACAGTCCAGGCCTACGCGGCACTGCTGAACTCCGGGTTCACGCCGGTTGTGCATGAGTTCGGCAGCCTCGGCTGCTCCGGCGACCTCGCCCCGCTTGCCCACTGCGCGCTGACGATCATGGGCGAGGGCGTTGTCACTG
This sequence comes from uncultured Actinomycetota bacterium, assembly GCA_963808215.1. Lineage (GTDB taxonomy): Bacteria > Actinomycetota > Actinomycetes > Streptosporangiales > Streptosporangiaceae > JAJYUU01. Next base: position 400,293 of record CAWEEY010000002.1, on the reverse strand, counting down.
ACGCGGACGGCCGCGAACGGCCATCCGCGGAGGCACTGGCGGCAGCCGGGATCACGCCAGTCGCGCTGCGGGAGAAGGAGGGCCTGGCCCTGATCAACGGCACCGACGGCATGCTGGGCATGCTGGTGCTGGCCATCACTGATCTGCGAGACATGCTGCGGGTCGCCGACATTACCGCGGCGATGAGCGTCGAGGCGCTGCTCGGCTCGGATGCGCCGTTCGCTGCCGACCTGCAGGAGCTGCGCCCTCATCCAGGCCAGGCGGCAGCGGCCGCGAACATGCGGGCGCTGCTCGAGGGAAGCGCGATCATGGCCAGCCATCGCGGTCCGGAATGCACCAGGGTCCAGGATGCCTACTCGCTGCGATGCGCCCCGCAGGTGGCCGGGGCGGCCAGGGACACCGCCGACCACGCCGCGCTGGTGGCGGGCCGCGAGCTCGCTTCAGCCATTGATAACCCGGTCATCACGCCGGACGGCCGGCTGGAGTCCAACGGCAACTTCCACGGCGCCCCGCTCGGCTACGTCCTGGACTTCCTCGCGATCGCCGCCGCCGACGTCGCCAGCATGTCCGAGCGCCGGACCGACCGCTTCCTTGACGTGGCGCGGAACCAGGGGCTCAGCGCGTTCCTGGCAGATGACCCTGGGGTCGACTCCGGGCACATGATCGCGCAGTACACGCAGGCAGCCATCGTCTCGGAGCTGAAGCGGCTCGCCGTGCCAGCCAGCGTGGACTCAATTCCCAGCTCGGCGATGCAGGAGGATCACGTCTCGATGGGCTGGTCAGCCGCCCGTAAGCTGCGCCTGGCGCTGGACGGCTTGCGACGGGTGCTGGCGATCGAGCTTCTCACCGCAGCGCGGGGCATTGAGCTGCGCGCGCCGCTGGCGCCGGCCCCCGCTACCGGTGCCGTGGTGGCCGGGCTGCGTGCCGTTGCGGCGGGGCCAGGTCCGGACCGGTACATGGCGCCGGAGATCGAGGCCGCGCGCAAATTCATCGCCGACGGCGGGGCGCTTCGTGCCGCGGAGTCGGTCACCGGCCCCCTGTCCTGATCGTCAAGTCAGCGGCGGGGTCCAGCCTCGCTTCGCCGGCGCGGTGAGAACGACCGTCAAACTGACATGCATGCGGTTTCCTGCGCTTTGGCACCCCGATTTGCCCGCTTTGCGGGCAGGAAACCGCATGGATGCACCGGCAGTCGGCCCAGATGCGCGGTATCCGGCCGACCGGTGACCCGGCCGGGCTCAGATGATGGGCGGGCGGCCGGCCCTGGTCATCCGCCACACGGTACGCAGCGAGATAGGCCGCCGCTGGCCCGGATCCATCCGCCAGCCCTCGGCGAATCCGTTGAACCAGGTCTTCAGCGCACCGGGCGTCCGCCGCTCGCGGATCACGGTCAGCAAAGTCCAGTCGAGCAGGTAAATGGCCGCGAGCAGCCACGGCAGGTTCCGCCGGGCCAGCAGGACCCGATTCCGCCCGTCGTAGCGATACCAGATGTCGTGTCGCGCGTTCGACACCGGCGGATGGCACATCTGCGCGTCGGCGTCGTATTCCAGCGTGTATCCGCGCTCGATCAGCTGCCAGGCCAGGTCGGTTTCCTCGTGCGCGAAGAAGAAGTCGGCCGGCAGGCCCCCGGCCTCGAGGTAAGCCGCGCGGCGGGCCGCGAACCCTGCCCCGACGAACGTCGTCACGACCGACGACCGGTCCGGGTCACTAGCCCGGAGGCGCGGCACGTGCCAGCGGACGCCGGTACCGCCGGTCGGGTCGACGACCCTGAAGGCCAGCACCGCCAGCCGGGGATCAGCCGTAAACCGCCCGGCCACATGCTTGGCGATGCCCGGGTCAGAGAACCAGCCGTCGTCATCCAGGAACATCACCACGTCGCCGGAACTTGCCTCGACCCCGGCGTTACGGCCGCCGGCCACGCCCAGGTTCTCCGGCAGCCTGACGGTCCGCACGCCGGCGGGCACCGGAGGCAGGTCTGCCCCGTTCCCGACAAGAACGAGCTCCACGCCGTCTGCGCGCAGCGGCTCGGTGCTGGCTATGGCCCGTTCCAGCTCGGTCGGCCGCGTGCCCATGGTGATGATCACGCAGGAGAGCTTCACGACAGGCGCCTTGACGCCATGATCGCGACCAGATGGGCGACCACCATGAGCGCGGCCACGATCAGGCAGGCCACCAGCAGCACCCTGGTGGCGAGCAGGCCGCCGCGGATCTGGTCGGCGATGGCGGCGAGCAGCACCAGCACCGACAACTCGATCTGCTGGATGATCCGGTGGATCTTCAGCACGCTGGCGAGGCGGCGGGCCATCGCCAGGCCAGTTCCGCGCGGGTCCAGCGCCTCGTTGTCGTGCGCCGGGGGCAGGCCCTGGACCGCCCTCGCGATGACGACGTTGTCTGTCTCGGCCTTGACCAGGCAGGCCAGGACCGCCGCCGCGAGACCTGCGGTCACGTACCTGCCCGAGATGGTAAGGGCCCCCTGCGCCCGGACGCCCAGGCCCGCCAGCATGGCGGCCTCGCACAGGTAATGGCCGATCCGGTCAAGGTAGATGCCGCTGGCCGAGGTCCGCTTGGTGAGCCGGGCGAGCTCGCCGTCTGAGCAGTCAAACAGCAGCGCCAGCTGGACCAGCACGGCCGCCACGATCGCGGTAACCAGGCCGCCGAAGGCCACCACCACGCCGGCCGCGACGCCGCAGGCGATGAACGCGAGCGTGACCGCGTTAGGCGACCAGCCCAGGCGAGCGAAGACCCAGGTGGCGCGCGGCGAGATCTTGCGCATATAAAGGCGGCCGAAGAGGTGCTCGTCATTCACGCGGTCGACGACCCAGCGCGGCTGGCCCTCCGACTTCACCTCGCTCATGCTCGGCCGGGTCATGTTCCTCCGCTCGGTGCCCGTTCCGCCGGGCTCGGTAGTCTGCAGAACATGCTAGGGCCACCCAGGGGTCAGTCAGGCTAAGCCGCATGTCTCAGATCCCGGCCGTACTCGCTGATCACCCGGACCGGCTCCGCTGGAATGAGCGGTATAGGGCCGCCGGATATGTGCCGTCGTTCACCCCTCATCCGCTGGCAACGCAGGCACTTTCGATGCCGTTGCCAGACGGCCCGGTCCTGGACCTCGCGTCCGGGCCGTCCGGCAGCGCCATGCTTGCAGCCGCGGACGGTCGGCTGGTGACGGCAGTCGATGCCTCCGATGTTGCGCTCTCACTGCTCGGGCAGGAGGCACGGCGGCAGCACCTGGACGATCGCATCACGCTCATACAGGCCGATCTCGGCGTCTGGCGGCCGGCCGCGGCCGGATACGCGCTCGTGCTGTGCACCGGCTACTGGGATCGCGGTACCTTCGCCGCTGCGGCGGAGGCGGTCCGCCCCGGCGGCATGATCGGCTGGGAAGCGCTCACCCAGGCTGCCCGCCGTTACCGCCCGCAACTGCCGCCGGAGTGGTGCGTTGGTCCGGGGGAGCCTGCCGCGCTGCTGCCGCCCGCCTTCGAGGTAGTCAGCCAGGACGACGTAGAACCCGAGTCGGCCACCAGGCGCAGATTGCTTGCCCGGCGGGAGGGATTGCGGTCTGGATTACGCGGGCCGGGTTTCCTGTAGCTGGGCGCCAGCTGCGCTCAGCGCGGACGCGATAGCGCCGCCGACTGACCGGGCCACCGGCGGCGGGAAGGCATTGCCGACCTGCCGGTAAGCCGCAGTCTTGCGGCCGCTGAAGTGCCAGCTGTCGGGGAAGCCCTGCAGCCGGGCGACCATCGCGACAGTCAGCTTTGGCAGCTGGCCAGGAGGGAAGTCAGGGCCGGGCGGATCATCGGCGATGCCGAGGCCGTCAACGCCAAGATCGCGCCAGGCGGCTCGGGCGCGGGTGGGCCCGAGATCCGGGCCGCCATGTTTCTTGCTGCCCCCGACGATGGTGGGCGCGATCCGGTCTGCCCGCACGGCCCAGTCGCGCGCACCGGGCCAGCCCGCCGATTCCATCAGGTCGGCCAATGTTGCGCCCACCGTGGGAGGCGCGCCTGACATCCTCTCGGGCCAGCGAAGCCGGGCCGCCCACGGCTGTGCGATCGCGACCAGGACGAATCGCGGCCGCAGCTGCGGCACGCCGTAGTCGCTCGCGTTGACCAGCCGCCACCAGGTGCTGAACCCGAGGTCGGCCAGCCGCCCGAGAACCTGGTCCCGGTAGCCGTCAAACCTGGTTGCCGCCAGGCCGCGGACGTTTTCCAGCAGGACTGCCCGCGGACGGATCTCGGCGACCAGCCGCAGCGCCTGCGGGAACAGGTCCCGCTCGTCGGCCTCACCTAGCTGCTTCCCGGCGATCGAGAATGGCGGGCAGGGCACACCACCGGCGAACAGGTCGACCCCGGCATAGCCGCGGCCGTCCAGGTTCGCGACGTCAGCTTCGATGATCTTCCAGTCCGCGCCGCGGTTGTGCCGGAGCGTCTCGCACGCGTCAGCATCGATCTCGACCGCTGCCGCGAGACTGAAGCCGGCCTGCTCGAGGCCGAGCGCCTGACCGCCGGCGCCCGCGCAGATCTCCAGGACTGTCAGCTCACTCACGCCCGCACGCTCCGGCTCACGCGCACGCCCTCCAGCTTCGCAGACCGGGTCGCCAATACTCCCGCCATCTTCGCTGACATCGACGCCGTCAGGTTGCGCGGCGCGCTGGCCGGTCAGACGTCCCAGCGAACATGCAGCGAGGCGGGCTTACGGAAGACCAGGCCCTCCGGCGCGCTTGGCCGGCCCGGGTCGAGCTGAAGGCCAGGCAGGCGGTCGAGCAGCGCGCTGACGGCTGCGTGCGCTTCGGTCCTGGCCAGCTGCGCGCCCACGCAGAAGTGCGGGCCGACGGCGAACGCCCAGTGCTGCCGCGCGTTCTCGCGGTGCATGTCGAAGCGGTCGGGATCGGTGAACAAGGCCGGATCCCGGTTGGCCGCGCTGATAGAGACCCTGACCAGGTCGCCGGACTGGATATCGGCACCGCCAAGGATCACGTCCGCGCTCGCATACCGGTCCACGACCGCGGCGGCAGGTTCCAGCCGGAGGGCCTCCTCGACCGCATTACCGATCATGCGCCGGTCAGCCATAACCGCGCGCCACGCGTCCGAGTCGCGGAGCAAATACCAGACCGCGTTGCAGATCATTCCCTCGGTGGTCTCGATGCCGCCGAACAACATGACCGCCGCATTCGACACGATCTCGGCTGCCGACAGCGAGCCGGCCGCCGCCGTAAGTACAGATGGTTCTGCTCGATTCGCGAGGGCCGCCTCCACCGCGGCGCTCAGCTCGCCGAATGCCGCTGTGGCGGCGCCGCTGACCTGAGCGTCAGGTACCGAGAGCTCGGAAACCCCCGCGACGATGGCGTCGTACCAGCCGAGCAGCTGACCCGGCTCGGCGTCCAGGCCGAGCATGTCGGCCATCACGGCCACAGCCAGCTGTCCGGCCAGGCCGCGCCGCAGCTCGGCCTCGCCGTGGCCAGCTGCCAGCGCGGCGACTAGCCGCTCCGCCTCACTCGCTGCAGCTGCGGCCAGCCGCGCCTGCGTCTGCGGAACGCGCAGAGCCCTGGCGAACGGATCGCGGTGGCGCCGGTGCTCGCTGCCGTCGAGCGACAACATGCTCGGCCCCACCACGCGAGCGGTGGTGAACCGCGGATCGTCGACGGTAAACGCCGCCGGGTCCCGCAGCACCCGGTCGGCAAGATCGGCGCTGGTCACCAGCCAGCCGTCTAGCGCCGGCAGCCAGGACACCGGTTCGGCTTCCCGCAGCCGCCGCAGCGCCGGGTGCGGATCGGTGGCCAGCTCGGCAACGGTCACCGACGCGCCCACCGGGTATCCGGCGCGTCGTCCCGGCACCTGCGGCTCGGACATCTGCCGACCCTAACCCTCGGTGGCCGGGACCGGGAAGGGATACCTCGAGCGACCCCAGAACGTCGTCCAGCGACCCTGGGCGTAGCGTGAACGTCGGATGGACAACCAAGTGCAACAACCTGGGAACGAGGTGGTCGAGGCCAGTCGCGTTCTGTCTGGCCTCGGCCTGGTCACCGCATTCGGCCACGTGTCGGAGCGGACTGGGTCCCGCATGCTTATCACGCCGCCGGCGGACCTCGGCCTGGTCACCGAGGCCGACCTCATTGAGGTCGACCTGGCCGCGACATCGCTGCCGCCTGGCGCCCCTGCGGAAGCCTGGGTGCACCTGGCCGTCTACGCGGCGCGGCCCGACGTGGCGGCGATTGCACGCGCCCAGCCGCCGGCCGGCTTTGCCGCCGCGGCAGTGGCTGGCGAGCTGCCGGTGCTGTACGGTCAGGCGTGCTGGCTGGGGCCGAGCGTGCTTGTTCACGACGACGCCAGGCTGCTGCGTTCGGCCGAGCTCGCCGAGCGCCGCGGCGGCTACCCTCGGCGCGTCCGACGCCCTGCTGCTGCGCGGGAACGGCGGGCTCACCTGCGGTGCCACGCCGGGCCTCGCAGTGGCGCGGATGTGGCTGCTGGAGGCGGCCTGCCAGACTTGGCTTGCGGCGTCGGCCAGCGGGATGCCGGGCCCGATGGAATTCAGCGAGGCAGAGTCGTGGCGGGCAGCCGCGGACGAACTTCTGCCGCGGCTGTGGCTGCACCTGAAAGTCCGCGATCTGCGCTGAAGCCAGCTGCCCGCCCGTGCTAACCGCCTGCCATTGCGCCGACGATGAGGAACGGCTCGGCCCCGCTTGCAACGGCGGCAGGCAGCGGAGCCTCGGGCTCCTCGTGCGACAGATCCTCCTCGCACGCGAAGAACCGGATGAACGCCCGCCGCCGCTGGCTGTCCTGATCCCGGATCGTGCCGCGCAGCATCGGGTAGCTGGCCTCGAGCGCGTCCAGTACCGACCGCTGGCTCACCAGGCCGGTGACGTCGAGCCGGACCTCCCCGTCGACCAGGGCTAGCCTGCGCAGGTGCGCGGGCAGCACGACCCGGATCATGGCAGAGTCTGCACCTCGACAGACAGCACGGCGGGCAGGTCCCGCACGATAGGCGCCCAGTGGTCGCCCGCATCGGCGGAGACGTACACCTGTCCGCCGGTTGTGCCGAAGTAGATACCGCAGTCGTCCAGGGAGTCCACCGCCATCGCATCGCGGTACACGTTGACGTAGCAGTGCTGCTGCGGCAGCCCGGCGGTCAGCGGCTCCCATTCGTCGCCGCCGGTGCGGCTGCGGTACACGCGCAGTCGCCCGTCGGGCGGGAAGTGCTCGGAATCGCTGGTGATCGGGACGACGTAGATGGTCTCCGGCTCGTGCGCGTGCACATCGATCGGGAAGCCGAAATCCGTCGGCAGATTGCCGCTGATCTCGCGCCAGGACTCGCCCGCGTCATCACTGCGCATTACGTCCCAGTGCTTCTGCATGTACAGCACCTCAGGCCGGGAGGGGTGCATGGCAATCCGGTGCACGCAGTGGCCGACCTCAGCGTCGTCGTCGGGAATGCCCTCGGAGTGCAGGCCCCGGTTGACCGGCCGCCACGTCTCGCCGCTGTCGTCGGACCTGAAGGCGCCGGCGGCAGAGATGGCCGCGAACATCCGGCTCGGCCGCACCGGGTCCAGGATGATCGTGTGCAGGCACATCCCGCCCGCGCCCGGCTGCCATGATGAGCCGGAGCCGTGTCCGCGCAGGCCGGGTAGCTCCTGCCAGCTGTCGCCGCCGTCGGCGGACTTGAACAGGCCGGCATCCTCGACGCCCGCGTAGACCGTGTCCGGATCGTCGAGCGCCGGCTCCAGATGCCAGACCCGCTCGAACTCCCAGGGATGCGGCGTGCCGTCGTACCACTGGTGCGTGCCGGGCGTGCCGTCATAGCTGAATTTGTTGCCGACTGGCTTCCAGGTGGAGCCGCCATCATCGGACCGCTGCACCACCTGACCGGACCAGCCGCTGGTCTGCGACGCATACAACCGGTTCGCGTCGGCGGGAGAGCCCTTGACGTGGTAGATCTCCCAGCCGGAGAAGTGCGGCCCGCTGACGTCCCACTGCTCTCGCTTACCGTCGGCAGTCAGCACGAACGCGCCTTTACGCGTGCCGACCAGTACTCGTACGCCGCTCATCTCAACTCCTCGTTAGCCGTCCCTGCCGAACGGCTGATCGATACCCGGCCGCCGGCCGGCAGCCCGGACGCGGCGTTATCTAACCTACGACGATTGGCGAGGCCGCCGATGGACATCCGGCCTCCCGAACACCTGGACATCCCGGCTGCCCGAAAATCGCCGCCTTAGCCCTTAGCGGGTCTCTAGCCGGGGAACACCTACTGGAGTGTCATCGCCAGATCGTCCTACCGGGCGCCTGCCGCGGATCCCGCCGAACATATTCAGCATGGCTTTCGGCCTGGCCGGGCTTGGCGCTGCCTGGCAGGCAGCGGCGAAGCTGCTTGGCCTTCCTCTTGCCGTGCCGGACGCGATCTTTATCCTGGCGGCGGCTGTCTGGGTTGTCCTGGTTGCTGCTTATCTGGCTCAGGGTCCGGCTCGAGTGCTAGGCGACTGGCGCGACGGAGCACTTTCGCCGTTCATCCCGCTGGCGGTGATTGCCCCGATGATCCTTGCCGTTGCGCTGTCCAGATTCGCGTTCTCGGCAGGGCGGGTCCTGGTCGTTGTCTTCCTGGCGCTGGCAGTGCTGCTGGGCGGCTGGCTGACCGGCGAGTGGATCTATTCGGGCGTTCCCCACGATCGCGTCCATCCCGGCTATTACCTGCCCACCGTCGCCGGCGGTTTCGTGGGCGCCTACTGCGCCGCCGCCGTGCACCTGCATGCGATCGCCGAGGCCGCGTTCGGGATCGGCATCTTCTGCTGGATCCTGCGTGGCCGCCCTCGTGCTGAACCGGCTGCTCATCCGCCCCGCGCTGCCGCCACCGCTGGTGCCCACCCTGGCTATCCAGCTCGCTCCCCCAGTGGTTGCCGGAGTGGCCTACTTCGGCATTTCGGGGAGCAAGATCAACTTCGTCACTGCCGCACTCGGCGGTTACGCCGTGCTGATGCTGCTGGTCCAGCTGCGCCTCTTCCCGTTGTATGCCCGGCTGAGGTTCACGCTCGGATTCTGGGCCTTTACCTTCACCTCGGCCGCCGCCGCGATCGATGCCCTGTTCTGGCTCTCTGCCACCAGGCCGGCTGGCACCACTGCCTACGCTGCCGTCGTGCTCGGGCTGGTCAGCCTGCTCGTTGCCGCCATCGCGGTCCGCAGCGTCATCGCGATTGCACGCCATCAGTTCTTCCCGCCTCGGGTGCCGGTGTCAGCGGGGTCGGAAGCCGTCTCGTCACGCCGGTAGGCGCGCGGACATCACTCGCCGAGCAGCCACCGGCCGGGCTCAACGAGCTCGCGGGCCTGCTCGGGTCCCCATGACCCTGGCGCGTAGTCCGCCACCTCGGGCGGGTTCGTCAGCAGCGGGTCGACCACCTTCCAGGCCGCGGCAAGTCCGTCCGGCCGGGTGAACAGCGACCGGTCACCGATCAGCACGTCGTGGATCAGCCGGACGTAGGGCGGCAATGGATCGGCATCCGCCAGCGCCGATAGCGGGATCGCGGCCCGCGCGTTGTCGAGAGCCAGGCCCGCGCCGGGCTTCTTCGCCACGAGCGACAGGTCGATCTCGCCGTCACCGGCCAGCGAGAATGACAGCACGTTGCCGTCATCAGGCAGCTGACCCTCGAGCGGGTCCCCTGGCTTGCGCAGGATCAGGCTGACCCGCTGCCTCGTAGCCGCGAGCCGCTTGCCAGTGCGCAGGTAGAAAGGCACGCCGCGCCAGCGCTGGGTTGTCGATCCAGAGCCGCGCAGCGACGAAGGTGTTCTGCTCGGACTTCGGATCAACACCGGGAACGTCGCGATATCCAGAGAACTGCCCGAGTACGACCTCGGCCGGATCGATCGGCCGGAAGCAGTCGATGACCTTCTCCCTGGCTGACTGAAGGTCGGTGGCGGAAAAGCTATCCGGCGGTTCCATGGCCACCTCGGCGGCTACCTGGAACAGGTGGGTGACCATCATGTCCAGGACCGCGCCTGTCGCGTCGTAAAACACCGAGCGGTCGGTGATGCCCAGCTTTTCCGGCACGTCGATCTGCACGGACTCGACGGCGTCACGGTCCCACATTCCGGCGAACAGGCCATTGGCGAACCGCAGCACGTGCAGGTCCTGCGTCGCCTCCTTGCCCAGGAAGTGATCGATTCGGTAGACCTGCTGCTCGTCAAGTACGGAGTGCACGGCCCGGTCCAGCTCGCGGAACGCCTCTGGCGAGGTGCCGAACGGCTTCTCGTAAACCACCCGGGCGCCCTTGGCCAGGCCATGCTGACCGAGCGCCTTCGTCAGCTCGGCGAACGCCGCTGGGGGCACCGCGAGATAGTGCACGAACTGCGGGTCGCCGCCGAGTGACTTGCGTCCCTTGTCGAGCACGTCCAGCAGGCTGCCGGGGTGTCCGTCGAGAAGCCGCCGCCGGCGAAGAACAGGCGCTGAGCGAAGGAGTCCCACGCGGGCTGCTCCGGCTTCGGCCCGAACTCGGTGAGCACGTTCGTGCACGTGCTTGCGGAAATCCTCGTGCGCGACGTCGCCCCGCCCGTTCCCGACTAGCTGCCAGTCCCTTGGCAGCAGACCTTCCAGGGCTAGCCGGTAGAACGCCGGGATGACCATGCGCTTGGCCAGGTCACCGGTCGCGCCGAAGAGAACGAAGATTGTCGGGCCCGGATCCGGGCTGGCACTTGCCCTCACGCTTCGTGGTCGCCATGACACCAACGTAGTTGACCGGCGGGCGGCCGCCGGGACCGCCCGGCAGCCGCAACGGGCCAACCCCGGGCAATAAGACGATCATCATCGGATATGTCGCCTTCCGCTTGGCTACGGTCGCCGGGTCACGGCTGAAGCTGGTTACCCTGGGCTATGGGGGTGGTGACCGCGGAACAGGGTGGCAAGGGTGCGGCCTCATGTCGGCAGTGGGCTAGAGAATTCGGTTCACCGGGGCCTGGCGGAGATCAGGGCCGATCCGACGAGGGCTTGGGTTTTCTGGATCGCGAGGCGGAGCGGTCGGCGATCGATGATGTTCTGGAGTCGGTGCGGAGCGGGTTCAGCTCGACGCTGGTGATCCGGGGATGTATCGGGGTTGGCAAGACAGCGCTGCTGGAGTACGCGGCGGATTCCGCGCCTGACATGCGGGTCTGCTGCGTCACCGGGATCGAGAGTGAAATAGGCCTGGAGTTTGCGGCGCTGCATCAGCTGCTGATCCCGCTCCTATCCGGGATCGAAGAGCTGCCTGGCCCGCAGCGCCGGGCGCTGCAGGTGGCGTTCGGAATGGCTGAGGGCCCGCCTGCCGACCTGTTCCTAGTGGGACTTGCCGCGCTGACCTTGCTGGCGCGCGCGGCCGAAGAGCGGCCCGTGCTGTGCCTCATCGATGACTGGCAGTGGCTGGATGGAGAGTCAGCTCGCGTGCTGCCGTTCGTGGCGCGCCGGCTCTACGCGGACCGCGTCGGGATGGTGATCACCTTCAGCAAATCCGGGCAAGCGGACCCGTTCGACCAGCTCCCTGCGCTGCAGCTCGACGGTCTGCCGCCGGCAGAAGCCCGCCAGCTGTTGCAGTCCGTCGTCCGGTCTCCGGTGGACGACCGGGTGGTTGATCGCATACTCGCCCATACCGAGCGTAACCCGATGGCTCTGGTAGAGATAGGCACGGAGTTCAGCGCCGATGAGCTGGCCGGTCGCGCCGCCATTCCCGGGCCGCTGCCGGTAGGCCCACGGCTCGCCGACCGGTTCGCTCGCCAGGTAGCAAGACTGGATCCGGACACGCGGGCGTTCCTGCTGATCGCGGCAGCCAATGTCGGCCGAGACCGGGCGGTATTGTGGCGCGCTGCGCACGAGGGAGGCATCGACATCGAGGAGGCCGCGGTTGCCGCCGAATCGGCTGGCCTCATCGAGCTTTCGGCGGAATCTGTGCGGTTCCGCCATCCGCTCATCCGGTCGGCGGTCTATCAGTGCGCCACCGACCGGGATCGCAAGCGCGCGCACCTGCAGCTGAGCATTGCGGTGAACTCTGGCCAGCCGGACCTGCGGGCCTGGCACCAGGGAGCTGCTGCAGCGGGGCCGGATGAGCGCGTCGCGGCTGCGCTTGAGCAGGCTGCCGGCCGCGCCTATGACCGGGGGGGCCTCGAGACCGCGGCCGCGCTGCTGCGCCGCTCAATCGAGCTGTCACGTCGACGACGGTCGTCGGGCGGGCCGCGAGCTGATGCTGGCTGGTGCCAAGCTCAAGACCGGACATCCCGACGCCGCGCAGGATCTGGTCGAGGACGCGCTCTCCCGGCTGCCAGACCCTGCAGCGCAGGAACGGGGCGAGCGGCTGCGGGGTGACATCCTGTTCACCAAGGGGCAGGTCACCGAATCGGCGGCGGTGCTGGCCGACTTGGCCCAGCGACTAGGCCCTGCCAAGCCGGAGGCCCGCGAGGCGATGTTGGCCGCTATGCGCGCCTCCCTGTGGGCCGGGGCCGCCCAGATTCGGAAGCTGGCGGCCGTCGCGGTGGCGTTTCCCCGGCCGGCCCAGTCGGAGTCCGGTTCGGCCGATCTGCTGCTGGAAGGATTCGCGGCCAGGTACACGGTCGGCTACGTCGCCTCGATCGCGCCGCTTCGTGCCGCACTCAGCCGGCTGCGGTCCGAAAATCTCGGGCCGCTGGCCGGGGTGCACTCCGGGCTGGGCGTGTTCGCTGCCGGGAGCGTCTGGGACGACAGCATCGCAGACGTCGCGGGCGCCTGGCTGCGCACCGCCCGAGCGCAAGGAGCAGTCACGATGCTGCCGCCCGCCCTGGCGTTGCGAGCTGTGGGTGACTGCCTGACCGGCCGCCTCGCCGAGGCCACCGACGGGTTGGCGGAAATGCGGGAGATGATGGCAGTCGGCGGCAGCCGCCCGGCCCCCGGAGTCGACGCCCTGAGTGAAGGCCTAGTGCTGCTCTACACCGGCCGCGTGGCCGAAGCCAGAGAAGCTGCTGCGGCCCGGATGCAGGAGTCCATCTCGGTCGGTCACGGCGGTATCGCTGACATCTGCCGGGCCATCGTGGCTATTGCGGATGCGTGGGCCGGCGACTATGACGCCGCGATAGATGCGGCGATGACTGTCGTCGAGGGCAATCTCCCCTTCGTCACCGAGATGATCTTGCCCGAGCTAGTCGAGGCAGCCTGCCGCGGCGATCGCCCCGGCGAGGCAACACTGGCGTTCGGCACATTGTCCGAGCGGGCGCTCGCTGCGGGCACCCCCGTGGCGCTCGGACTGCGGGCCCGCTGCGCGGCGCTGCTCAGTGAGGGCGACAGCGCGGAGCGTGCCTACCAGGAGGCGATCCGCCACCTGCAGGACAGCCGTGCGGCAGTTGAGCTCGCCCGCGTGCACCTGCTCTACGGCCAGTGGCTGCGCAGGGCCAAGCGCCGGCTGGACGCTCGCCGCGAACTCCGGGCCGCATACGACAAATTCGACAGGATGGGCGCGGAATGGTTCGCCGCGCGCGCCGCTGCCGAACTGTCGGCCAGCGGTGAGCGCGCCAGGTCCCGCACTCCGGCGACGACCTTCGATCTGACCCCGCAGGAAGCCCGCGTCGCGGGCCTGGCTGCCGAAGGCGAAACAAACAATCAGATCGCAGCCGAGCTATTTATCAGCCCGCGCACCGTTGAGTACCACCTCGGCAAGGTATTCAGGAAGCTCGGCGTGACCTCACGCGCCCAGCTCGTCCGGAACCTGCTCGCCAGCCCTAGGCCAGCCGCGGGCTGACCAACATCAAGCACCGCATACCGGATGTAACCGGCGCGGTGCTCGACGCGGCGCTGATGGCCATCTAGATATCCACGTCTCCCGGAGGTGGGGTCAGCGAGATCTCGTTCTTGACGGCTATCACGCCCGGCACGCTCGCGCAGATGAGCTCGGCCTGCTCGCGCTGATACTGCCGTCCCGCAGTGCCGATCAGGGTGACCAGCCCGTCCTGGACCCTGGCATCGACGGTGCCGGGGACGAGCCGGTTGAGCACCAGCGCCAGAACCACTGCTCCGCGCAGGTCACCATCGTCAGCCGGGATGCCCGTCGCCGTCCGGGATGCGAACTTGCAGCTCGTTGCGAATACGCCTGACTCCGTCGACGCGCCGGGCGACGTTCTGCGCCTGGTGCTTCTGCCCGAGACTGCTCACTGTGCCGTGCAGCGTCGCGACGCCGTCGTCCACTGAGACGGCGATATGCCCGCTATCTACCTTCGGCTCGAAGTCCAGCTCGGCGGCCACCCACTCAGTCAGCTCGTTGTCCATCGCGATAACCTCCCGCGCCTTCGTCTCGCGCCTGCGGGACCACACCCATTCGGGAGCCCGGCCCTGGGCCTGTGCCCGATCCCGTCACGGACGCTACCGAGGCTCCAGCGCGATCGAATCCGGGAAATCCCCGGTCCGGCCCCCGGTTACGGGGCTGGTGGCCGTTGGAGCCACTGGCTACGTGCGGCGCTGGCCTGGACTAGGGATTTCGCTGATTCGAGCCGTGGCGGATCTTCGTAGCTTCTAGGAGACGAGGCCGGTGGCGCCTCACGACATCAGGCCGTGGCCCGGCGGGCGGCGGCCGGACAAGGGGATCATTATGACCGACGGGGACCTGCAGGCCATTGTGACGGCAGAGCTGGTCTGGGAGCCGCGGGTGGAGAGCGACGATATTGCTGTCTTCGCCGAGGGCGGCGTCGTAACGCTCCGCGGCACAGTGAGCAGTCTGACGGAGAAACATCGGGCGCAGAACGCCGCGCAGCGCGTCCGTGGAGTCTGCGAAGTCAGCAACCATTTGCTAGTGCGCGACACGGATTGCGGCCGAGGCGCCGGCGCTGCCCTGCGCGCAGTTGCGGGGCAGGCGCTCATGCTCGACAGCCTGATTCCTCGGCAACATGGAGGCGCAGATCGGTGAGCAGCCGGTCGCCTTGGCCTGCGCCCCAAGGCGCAGTGTCAGCGCGAGACGCCGAACCGTCCGACGCCGCCCTGCTGCGCATGCACCTCCAGGGCGACCCGGACGCGTTCGGCGCGCTGTTCGATCGGCACCAGCAGGAGTTGTGGGCGGTTGCGATCCGCATGCTCGGTGACCCCGGGCGGGCTGCCGACGCCTTCCAGGACGCGATGATCGTGGCCTTCCGGCAGGCATCCGACGTCCCGACCTGCGATGAAGTAATGACGTGGCTCTACCGGATCGTGGTAGAGATATGCCTCGCCAGCATGCGGCGCGCCGCACCGGACGCCAGCGGCCCGGACCTGGTGGTGGCGATGCGGCATCTGGTCGTCGAGCAGCAGTCGGCTCTGGTGCTAGTCGACATGCTTGGTTTCTCCTTCGCCGATGCCAGTAACTTGCTCGGCGTCTCAGAGGGCACTCTTAAGAGCCGGTGCGCCCGTGGCAGAGTGCGGCTACTGGCCGAGCTCAGGCACTTGCGGCAGTTACGTTAGGGCGCCCGCAGTCACCACAACCGGTCCGCCCGCGGGATCGACGTGACGAGCCCACCTACCGTCCAGCGAAATGCTCCGTTCCGGTATCAGGCGAGCGTGCGCGGACTGGAGCAAGCGCCCATCCTGACGCACCTCGAGTCGCGCCCGGCCGGCGAACGCACCAGACCGCAGCACGAACTGCCCGCGCGGCGGTTGCGGGCTGGTCAGACTGACAGCGTTCGGAGAGATCCACAGCAACGGCTTGGCGACTTTGACAGGAACGGGGAGCTGTCGGCCAGCCATTTTGCCAGCGAATCCGGTCGGCTCCGCGGAAGCCGACGACCGTCGGCCGACCAGGTAAGCAGCGACCTGGGCCGCGGCGTGCCTGCCGCTGAGCGCTGCCACGTCCGCCGTCTCGGCCGCGTGCACGAGGTTGCCTGCAGCGAACATCCCCGGAACCGTCGTGTTCAGCGCCGTGTCCACCGCCGGACCGCGCGTGCCTGGGTCAAGCTCCGCGCCGGCGAGCCTGGCCAGCTCGTGATCGGGGATCCAGTCACCGCTGAATACGACGAGCCCGCACGCCACCGTGCGCACAGAGCTGTCGCGTTCGTCGCGCAGCGTGATGGCGGAGACCTCATCGCGGCCGGCAATCCCGGTGACCGTGGTCCGCGTCCACACCGGCACACGCCAGCGCAGCCGCGCGGCCAGCTGGAATGCGGCGAAGCTCTGGTGTCGTGGCTGGTCGGTGATCAGCGCCGTCACCTGGGCGCCTGCGTGCAGCAGGGTCAGCATCGCGGAGAAGCTGACGTGCTCGGCGCCGACCACAACCGCTCGGCCGGTCAGCCGCTGTCCGTGCAGGAAGACGCGCTGTTGCAGCTCACCAGTGGTAAGCACGCCAGCGGGCCGGCTGCCGGGCACCAGCCGGGCAGGCCGCGGCCGTTCGCGGCAACCGGTGGCAAGCAGCACGGCATTGGCGTGCACGTCCTCGATCCCGGCCTGGCTGGTCAGCGTCGCGCTGATGGCGCCTTGCGGCCGGACCGGCGTTCCAGGCGGGCTGCTTCCGGCGGCCAGGTCGCGGTTGGCCCGTAGATCACTGGCGGCCGTCGGCCAGCCGACCAGCGTCGTGCCGGTGCGCACCGTGACTCCGGCCGAGCTCGCCGCCCGCAGGTAATGCCGCGCGTAGGCCGGCCCCGTCATCAGCCGGTGCAGGTCGCGGATGCCATATCCGGTGTGCGCGCAGTGTCGCGGGATTCCGCCCGCCTCCTGCTCGCGGTCGACCACCAGCACGTCGCCGACGCCGAGCCTGCGCAGCTCGATGGCCGCTGCGAGCCCGGCCGGCCCGGCGCCTGCGATGAGGACGTCGACGTTCACGCCAGGATCTGCCCGTCGCTGTCAGCCGAAACCCATCGGTCGTGACCAGCCGAGACCTGCGCGTCGGCGTCGGCTGGGGCACCGCTCGCCGGGCCCATCAGGCTCGCGACCCGCGCCGCGCAGAAGAACCCCTGGCAGCGCCCGTTCGTGGCGCGGGTGCGTCGCCGCAGTCCGTCGAGATCGGCCGGTGGCAACGGGCTGGCCAGCGCATCCCTGATCTCGCCGCGTGTCACCCGCTCGCAGTGACAGACGATGTCGCCGTACGCAGGGTCGGCGGCGATCCTCGCGCCGTCCTGATACGGTCGCTGGCCGGCCTGCCCGATGTACGGCATCAGCGGCGGGGCTGGCGGGCCGCCGTCGCGTTCCCGCAGTGCCAGTCCGGCGTCCGCGAGTTGCTCGACGACGTACTCCGCGATGCCGAGCGAGGCCGTGAGCCCGGTGGACCTGATCCCGCCCACGCACGCGTACCGCCGGCTGGCGTCGACCCGGATCTGATAGTCGCGGTGCTCGGTGGCCGCCCGCAGGCCGGCGTAGGTGGCAGTCACTTCCTCGCGGACCAGGTCGGGCATGATCTTCCGCCCGGCGGCCAGCAGCGAGCTGATACCCGCTTCGGTGGTTGCCGTGTCGCCGCGGTCCGGCACGTCCTGCGCCGTCGGCCCGAGCAGCACGTTCCCGTACACGGTCGGCGCGACCAGGACGCCCTTGGTCTGCGGCGTCGGCACCGGCAGCAGGATGGAGCCGACCAGCGGCCTGGCCAGCTTGTCGAACACGATCAGCTCGCCGCGGCGGGGCTGAATCGTGAAGCCGCTGCCGCCGAGCATGGCATCGATCAGGTCGCTTTCCAGGCCGGCGGCGTTGACCAGCCAGCGGCAGCGGAGCGTCCCGTTGTCTGTGCGGCACCTCGTGCCAGCCGTCGCGCCGCAGTCACCCCGAGCACCCGCGTACGCAGCCGCAACCGGACTCCGGCCTGCAGCGCCTCGGTGGCATAGGCGAGCGGCGTGGTCCACGGGCAGATGATGCTCTCGTCCGGGATCTCCAGTGCGCCCAGCGCACCAGATCCCAGATGCGGCTCGCGGGCGTACAGCTCGTCCGCGGGAACGTACCGGGTCGCCAGGTAGCCGTTGCGGCGCGCCTTGTCCTCGATCCCGGCGAGCTCGGCGTGCTGGTCGGCAGACCAGGCCACCAGTAGCGCGCCGGTTCGCTCCAGCGGGATCCCGGCCTGCTGTGCATAGCACCGCAGCAGCTCAGCGCCGCGGCGGACGAGCGTGCTCTCCAGGCTGCCGGGCACGGCGTCGAAGCCGGTGTGCAGGATCGCCGTGTTGGCCTTCGTCGTGCCGGTGCCGACGTCGTTGCCGGCGTCCGCCACGACGCAGTCGAGGTCGTAGCGCGCCAGCGTCCTGGCGATCGCGGTTCCGACCACTCCGGCTCCGACGATCAGCACGTCCGCGGCTGAGCTCGGGCAGTACCACCGGGAGGCGTCATCAGCCCGTTCCCGTAACGATGGCAAGGGCCTTCTCGAACTGCGCAAGCCGGTGCGTCGCCTCGTCCGCGCTCATCCTGGGCAGCACGGTCTGCTGCACGTCCGCGGGACCGACCGCATCGGCCAGGGTAGCCGCATCGCCCAGCCCGAGCCGGGCCAGGGCGGCGACGCCCAGCGCGGTCGCATCGGGCACGCGGCACACTTCTACCGGCACCTGCAGCAGGTCGGCCTGCGCCTGGAGCAGCACAGCGGACCTGGTCAGGCCGCCGTCCACGCGCAGGGTCGTCAGCGGCGCACCCAGATCGCGTGCGACCGAGCGGGCAAGCAGCGCGACGGACGCGGCCAGGCCGTCGATCGCCGCGCGGATCAGATGCGCACGGCTGGCACCGAGCGTCAGGCCGAGGAAGGCGCCGCGGGCATCGGGGCGCCAGTGCGGCGCGCCTAGCCCGGCCAGAGCCGGGACGAAAACCACGCCGCCGCCGTCGGGCACGCTCCCGCCGAGCGCATCCAGCTCGGCCGGGCTGGCCAGGATGCCGGCCGACCTGAGCCAGTCGACTGCCGCCCCGGCCGTATAGACCTGGCCGTCGAGGCAGTACGACGTCTGTCCGGCCAGCCGCCACGCGACCGACGCGGACAGCCCGGCCGACGACCTGACCGCGCTGGAGCCGGTTGCCGCGAGCAGGAACGCGCCGGTTCCGTAGGTGCACTTGGCCTCGCCTGCCGCGAAGCAGCGCTCCGCAAGCAGCGCCGCCTGCTGGTCGACGGCCAGGCCCGCCACCGGAAGCGGGCGACCGAACTCGCGATGTCTCGCCCGAGACGCCAGCGCAGTCAACGACGGCAGGCAGCAGCGGCCGGGTCGAACCCGAACGCCTCGCACGCGGCCGCCGACCAGTCCGCCGCGTCCAGGTCAAGCAGCATCGTGCGGGACGCGGTAGACGCGTCGGTGATGAACTGCCCGCTTAGCCGGGCGAGCAGCCAGGTGTCGGTGGTGGTGACCACGCCATCGCCGGGTCAGGTTCTCCCGCAGCCACGTCATCTTCGGCGCGGCGAAATACGGGTCAAGCGGCAGGCCGGTGATCTCGGCAAGCTTGTCCGCGTCGCTGCGCATGCGGTCGCAGACCGCCGCGGACCGCCGGTCCTGCCAGCTGATCGCGCGGGTAAGCGGACGGCCGGTGTCCTGATCCCACGCCAGCACCGTCTCGCCCTGGTTGGCCAGCGCCAGCGCGTCGGCAGGCGCGCCCGCAGCCGCGAGCGCCGCCTGGCCCGCAGCGAGCACCGACGAGTACAGCTCTTCCGGGTCGACTTCGACCGCGTCGCCAGCGGCCTGGTTGCGTACCGGCGCCTCGCCGGTCCCGAGCACCTGCTGCCCGGGACCGACGAGAAGCGCCTTAGTGGCCGAGGTTCCCTGGTCGATCGCAAGGACGTTCACGCAGGCGGACCGCCGGCTGAGAGACGTGGTGTACGCGTCGAGCGCCTTGAGTCCGTGCGCGCCCTGCTCGGTCCGCATCGCGCCGGGCTCGAGGAGCCACTGGAGCGAGGTAGAACACCAAGCCCACGCCGAGCGCGCCGAGCACGTAGTACTGGGCGTCGCGGAACTCGCTCGGGCCGATCAGCACGATCAGCTCGTAGGTCAGCCAGATCAGGGCGCCGGCAATCACCGGGATCTCGTACTTGCCCAGGGAGAAGTACCCGGACGCGCCGCGCCGTCGCCGCCCAGTGAACAGGTACAGCAGCACGGTGCTCGCGTACAGGAGGGCCGGCATGATCGTTGACGCGGTGAACAGCGTGACCAGCGCGGCAGTGTGGGTGCGCAGGGCCAGGGTGATGGCGGCGCCGATCACGGCGGCCAGGACCGTTGCCCAGGACGGGCCGCCGGTGGCCCTCGGCACCTGCTGCCAGAGCTGGTAGCCAGGCAGTCGCTTGTCCCTGGCCATCGACCAGATGAGCCGGCTGTTGGTGACCATGATGATCATGCCGCAGGCGAAGATGGAGATGCAGACGAAGATCAGGAAGATCTTCTGCACCGGCCCGCCAAGCACGTCCTGCACGATCAGCGCCACCGGCGCGGAACTGGCGGTGGCCGCCTTGATCGAGCTCGTCGCGTAGCTCAGCGCGATCAGGAACGCCATGCCTACCGCACCGGACAGCAGCACCGCGCGCAGCATCGCTCGCGGGATGGTCTTGTGCGGCTCCTGCGTTTCCTCGGCCAGGTTGCTGGCCGCCTCGAAGCCCACGATCGTGTACGCGCCGAGCAGCGTAGCCAGCATGAACGGGCCTAGCCAGCCGTAGTACCCGGCCGAGGGCACGACGCCGCTCGAGCCGAGGTTCCCCCAGTGACCCTTGTGCCTGATGGCCGCGACCACGATCAGCAGCACGGTCAGGCCGACGACGCCGATCACCTCGGTGGCGACCGCGGTGTTGTTCACCCTGGTGGTGATGCGGGTCGACCAGATGATCAGGGCCGCCTGGATGGCCAGCACGACGATCGTCTCGAGCGCGGCGCTGGTCGGCGTGTACGCCTCGCCGATCAGCGGCTGGAACGCGACCTGGACCAGGCCGTAGTCGACCGACACCGTCACGATCGACAGGAACGCGAACGACATCCAGCCGAGCCACCAGCCGACGTGCACGTTGGCCAGCCTGGACGCCCACTGGTAGGAGTACCCGGACAGCGGCACCCTGGCCGCGAGCGAGCCGTAGACGAGCGCGACCAGCGCCTGTCCGGCGGTCACGATGATCCAGGTCCAGATGGCCCGCGGGCCGCCGGCGGTGAGCGCGAAGCCGAACGTGGTGAAGATTCCGGTCGTGATGGAGATGAAGGAGAATGCGACGGCGAACGACTCGAACTGCTTGAGCGAGCGGACGAACTGCTGCCGGTAACCGAACTGGGGGAGCAGCGCGTCGTCGTCGGGCTTGGTGGCTGTGGTCATGGGGTGCATCACTTCCTCGGCCGCCGCCATCGCCGGCGGCTGTCGATCGCGGCCGCCTATCCGGCCACGTTCAGGGACATTGGAGTGCTCGGGGCGCACAGCACTGTGACGCCAGCGGTCTGGAGGTTGGTGACTGCGTCCCGGTCGTGATCGTCGGTGACCACGGCAGTGATCTTGTCGAGCGCGCACACCCGGTGCACGGCGATGGCGCCGAGCTTGCTGGAGTCGGCCAGCACGTAACTCGACGCGGTATGAGCGATGATCGTCCGCCGGATCACGACCTCCGGCGGGTAGTAGTCGGTCAGCCCGGCCTCCGGATGCACGCCGCCGGAGCCGAGGAACGCCTTGTCCGCGTAGAACTCTTCGAAGAACGCCTCGGCGTGTGCCCCGGAGCAGGCCGCATCGCCCGGCCGCACCTGACCGCCGCACAGCATCAGGTCCAGGTCGGAGCGCTCGGCCAGCGCCATCGCGACCGGCACGGAATTCGTCAGCACCCGGCCGCGGAAGGCGGGCGGCAGCGCCCTGGCGACTTCGAGCGCGGTCGTGCCGACGTCGATGACGATCGTGTCGTCCGGCTCGATCAGGCTCGCGGCGAGCGCGGCGACCGCCCGCTTGCGGTCCACGTTGCGCACGCTGCGCGCACTGAAGCTGCCCTCGCTCGATCTTCCGGACGGCCGGGTCGCTCCGCCGTACACGCGCTCGAGCAGGCCGTCGGAGTGCAGCGCGCGCAGATCGCGCCTGATCGTCTCGACCGACACGTCGAACTGCCGGGCGAGCGCCTCGGCCGATGCGGCGTCTTCCGCCCGGACGGCCGCGAGGATTGCATGACGACGCTGGCTCGGCAGCACGATGTTTCCCTTCTTGCCCGATGTTGACTGATCTTGTATCACTTCTGTCGAAGTCGTCAAGATGTTATTACCGTCTTTGTTGGGAACGGCGGGGATTGGGCGAGCGCCTGATGTCCCGCGGACGTGACCAGGGTCAGCGGAAAGCAGGACGTTGGTCCCTTGACATGATCGCGCGGCGGGGTGCAAGACTGGAATTGCCTGCGGGACGAGCGAGGGAGCCGGACCGCGCGGGACCTGGCTGGGACAAGCCCGGTGACAGGCCGGCGGGAAGGCTGAGAGGCTGAAGGCTGAAGGCTACGGCCGGAGAGCGACCCCAGCACCTGATCCGGACAATGCCGGCGAAGGAAGATTCGCCTCGCAGGTTCTGCTTGCCTGGGAGCGGCCGTGGGCCCGGCGGGTTCTGGTCGCCGGCCCAAGCCGCACTGGCTAGAGCTCAGGGGGCCTGTCATGACCACAGCGCAAGACATCATGCATGCCGGTGCCAAGTGCATTGGCGAGCACGAGAGCCTGCAGCGTGCTGCTCAGCTCATGCGAGACCTGGATGTGGGTTCGCTTCCGATCTGCGGAGACGATGAGCGCCTGCACGGGATCATCACCGATCGGGACATTGTGACCAGGTGTGTCGCTGGAGGTGCCGACCCGGCTGATACCACGGCCGGCGAGCTGGCCCAGGGAACGCCGGTGACCGTGACTTCCGCTGCGGACGTCAGCGCAGTGCTTCAGGCGATGGAAGAACACCAGATCGGGCGCCTGCCGGTGATCGAGGATCATCAGCTGATTGGGATGATCAGCCGGGCGGACCTGGCGCAGCACCTGCCCCAGCAGGCTGTCGGAGAGGTATTTGAGGCGGTTTGCTCAACCGGCTGAGAAAGTAGCGCTGCCGAGGGCAGCGCAGGGCCAGTCGCGCGCCAGTGCCGCGGCGTCTGAGCCGCCTGGCCTGCGTGGCGGGCGGAAGGTCCGGTCTCGGCACGGCTGCCTGGGTCGGCTCATCCCGAGTCACCGGTGTTATGGATGCCCGCCGTGGTTCGGGTCCTGCGCCAGCTGAGCATCACCCAGCCGAGGTGATGCGTGCCCGCCGGCTGCGACGGACGATAGCTGGGGCGGTGCGAACCGTGGCACCGCCGTCGTCTGAGGCTGGTATAGGGAGGCGCTGGTCATGTCCGACGTAAAGGTCGAGCGCAAGGAGTTGCTGAGCCGGGACGAAGCGGCCAAGTTGCTCGCGATCCTGTCCAAGGCCTTTACGGCCGGTGACCACGCCGATCTCCCATTCGGGCCAGGCTCGGTGAGCGTGTATATCCCTGATCGCGTTCGCGCTGAGCTCGAAGTCGAAGTCGAGGGCGATGAGGTCGAGATCGAGGTCGAGTTCAAGTGGTCGATGGCCGAGCACGAGGCCGCCCCTGCCATGGGAGACACGGCGGCTGCGCCTGCCCCGGCCCGCCGGGGAAACGGGGCACGAAAGCCGACCCGGAGCTCTAAGGCCCAAAAGCGCTAGCAAGCGTCTAGCCCCTGGATCCGAGCGGCAGGGGCTGCCGACATTCGCGGCCGGGTGGCCCGGTCCTGGGGATCGCCGGTCTGGCCAGGTCAGGCTCGGACGTCGGCGGCTGCCCCGAGGGTTGTCGCGCTTGCCTGCAGGGCGCGTAGTGCCGCGCGCCCGATCTCGCTGAATGGCTGCCGGTCATCTGGCTCTGCCCAGCGCGCAAAGGCGGTGCTGAATGCGAGAACGCCGACCTCGGCAGCTAGGCGCGCTGTTGTGTCGTCGGCTCCGCGTGCGCGGAGGGCATCGGCCATGGAGGAACCGAGGCTGGCCCGCTTGAGGAGCTGGCGTTCCTGCAGCTCGCTATTGGCCGCGATCACCGCTCGTCGCTGCGGGGCGAGATCGTGGCGGTCCGGAGTGAATGCGGCAGCGGAATCCAGTGCCGCGGCGAGGCAGTCGGCGGTCGTCGCTGAGGGCGGGGCAGTCCGGATCGCTTCGCTGAAGAGTTCGGCCAGCAAGTCCTGCCCGCCGAACAGACCGGCTGGAATCGCATTTCGGGTTCCTCGCGATGCTGATCGCTCTTGACAACCCGACGTCCAACCAGGTGACCCGGCGAATCCTCGGATGGGAAACAACCCAGCCCGGGCTCATCGCCGACTTCGACGGCGGCGACTATTTCCCGGCACCGCCGCCAGGCAACTGACCGTGAGCCGCGTGACCGTACGCGAGCGTGATCGCCAGAAGGGCCGAGGTCGGCGAACCGTGCTTCGGGGTCCGCGGCTCAGGGTATAGATCGCTGCCCGCGGGAGCAGGACCGATGTGAAGGGGGAACACCGGATGAACCGTCGAGAGGTCGACAAGTTCATGGGCCCGATCGGTAATCACGGCCTCTTTTTCTGCGGCTTCCACATCGCGAAGAAAAACCCCGAGTTCCAGGTGACCACCATGCACTACTGCGGGATGCGGAGCGAAGCCGACCTCGAGATGCACCAGTGTCTGCTGTACGACTCGGTAGGCCCAGGGGCGAAGTTGCTCGGCGTCGAGTACATCGTGGCCGACGAGGTTGTCCGATCCCTTCCGGACGAGGAGAAGAAGTACTGGCACCCGCACACCTACGAGGTACTGGGCGGCGGGCTGGTCGCACCGGCCATGAGCGACGAGGCAGAAATGGATTTCATGACATACCTGCTCACGACCTGGGGCAAGAGCTGGCACACCTGGCCTGACCCGACGACCCCACTGCCCCTGGGCGAGCCGCTGCTGATGTGGTCGCTGACCGGCCACGGCCAGGCGGACATCGAGATGATCGACGAGCGAGATGAGCGGTTCGGGGTGTCTACCGCGAGGGCCCAGGCGGAGCGGTGCGAGGCCATGGGTTATGAGATGCCTCAGGTGCCACCGCCAGAGTCCGTTGCAACCATCGGCCGGCAATGGACGGCGACGGGCGCGGACAGGCCCACGCCGCGCAAGAACCGCCCGAACTGAGCTTCGTGATCTAGGCCGAGTCGTTACGAGATGAGGGTCCTCGGCCGCGACCCGAAGCGCGGGGCCAGACGAACTGAACGCGCGGACCAACTGCCAGCGAACGGCCGTGTGCTGGGCTACCGGCGGGAGCGGCGAGGGCGGAACCTGATCAAGACCAGGATGCCAACGGCCACCAGCAGCCAAGGGGAGAACAAGAAGTGCAGGACGAAGCTGAGGACGGTCAGAGCCACGATGGCGATGACGGCGAGGGCAATGATCCAAGGCATGGTGATCGATGTCCGTTCAGGTTGGGCGGTCGCTCTGAGTGGCAGTGGCAGTGGCAGTGGTAGAGGCGGAGGGGCGCAGTTGGTGCGCCGTCGGCTCATCAGTAACAGTGGCGCACCCGGTGTCTGTAGTGCTTGTGTTCTTGTCTCCACACTGCCGCCGCCGGTGACGCCGGTCGATCCGGACTACCCCCGGCCTATCCCTGGTCTGCATGCTGGAAGGCATCAGGGTGAACCCCGACAAGGGTCGGAATCTAGGCGCAGCGCATGTGCGCGCCATGCCCGAGAATCCCGGCCGGGCGCTCCGGGAGTTCGGCCAGATAGGCGTCGCGGCGTCCGGGTGCGGCCCGTCGGCCAGGTGCAATGCCGCCGACGCCGCCACAACAGGAGCTCAGCTGCGCCGTCCTGCCCGTGACCGACTTGCGGACTCGGCGGCCAGAGCCGTCACGGCCGGGGCTCACCGCGTCGTGGATAACCGGCCAGGTCCTAAACTCTGACGGCGGCTGGTCAAGGCTGCGCGTCTAGTCACCGATTTTTGCCAGGGATAGCAGACACGTCCTTAGGCGATCTGCCTTTGAGTCCAATAGATGACGCGGGAACAGCGATGCCGGTGGATGAAGAACAGCTTGCAGGCGGCGTTGCGAATGCCGGGAGGGTGACGCGCGTGGGCGACTCCGTTCTCAGGCCTTCGACCCCGCACTCAGTTTCGATTCACCGGTTGCTGCGATGGCTCCGGGCGGGCGGATTCGATGGTGTGCCGATGCCGGTCGGCATCGACCCGGATGGTCGTGAGCGCCTCAAGTTCCGCGCTGGGGACGTGGCGGTGCCGCCCTACCCGATGTGGGCACAGACCAATCAAGCACTAGCCTCGATTGCCTCGCTCCTACGGCGGTTCCACGACGCCTCACGGTCCTTCGACCACTCCGGGGCGACCTGGAGCTCGGAACTGGCCGACCCTAACTATTACGGACCGGTCGTCTGCCACAACGACGTGTGCCTTGAGAATGTGGTATTCGTCGATGACCAGGCGATCGCGCTGCTGGACTTTGACTTCGCGGCGCCCGGCGACCCGGTCCACGACATCATGCGGTTCGCCCTCATGTGCGTCCCGATCGACGATGACGTCAACGCAGCCCGGCTCGGCTGGCGTCCCGCTGACAAGGCTGAGCGGCTCCGGCTCATCGCCGACACCTTCGGCCTGGACCTTGCTGGACGTCAGCAGCTCCTGGCGGCGCTCTCGAGGACGATTGCTGGTGGCGGGGAGTTCGTTCGCCGCAGAGTCCAAGCCGGCGACCCAGGATTCGTCAAGATGTGGTACGAGATGGGAGGCGCGGAAAGGTTCGACCGGCGCCGACGCTGGTGGGCTGGACATCAAGATGGCTTCGTTAAGGCTCTCCGCTGACGCCCTTCATGGCTCCGGATCTTCCGCCAAGAATCCGACCGGGATGGAGCAGGCGACCGATATATCCGAGTCCACGACACTCGGCGCACTTGTGCCTCGCTGTTGGTCGCCTTGGACGTGCACCCGAGAGTGGCTATGCAGATCCTGCGGCACAGCCAGATCGCCGTGACGATGGAGGTCTACAGCGAGTGCCCCCCGCCAAGAACCGCAGCGCGCTCAAGCGCCTGGGCAGGCAACTCGATGGCTAGCGTTGCTGTACTCCGATGCTGTGCTGGCCAGCAAGAGGCCAGTTACAAGATCGCAACTGGCCTCTGATCTGCGTGGAGCTGAGGGGATTTGAACCCATGACCCCCTCGGTGCGAACGAGGTCTGACCAGTCGCTCGGTATCGCTTCTTGTCGCTAGTCCGCAGGTCACAGCCAATCCAAGGAATTCGGAGAGGCCTACTGTTGCCTGCCGTCGGCCACACTTGGCTCCCAAACTTGGCTCCCAGCACTCCCCGGCGACCGAGTCAGACTTGGGCCTGTAGCTGCCACTGACGGCCAGCAGACACGGACGCTCGACGGGGGGACCCTGCCAGAACTTACCTCGCCCCGGCTCGACAATCGCGATGAGCCGTCGGCCCGTGCGATGGCGGCAGGGTCGGGACCCCGGTCACCTTGCCTCCCCGGCTGGGGCGCCATTGGCGACGGGCTTCGCGTTTGCTACGCGGACAAGGCAGATTAGGTCCGTGGTATCCGAGCAGCTCGAAATGATCTCTAGTGATCCGCAGGTGATGCATGGCCAGGCAGTGATCGCGGGAACCCGCGTGCCGGTCAGTGTCATCCTGGACTGCCTGGCCGCCGGCCTGACGACCAGCGAGATCACTGCCGAGTACCCGTCGGTTAGCGCCGCTGGAGTGCGCGCTGCCGCCGCGTACGGCGCGCCGCTCGCGCGCGAGGAACTGCTGCCGCTCCCGCAGACCCGGTGAAATTCAAGGGCGCCGTCTGTGATGAGGTCGCCGCGTACCTGAAGAAGCGGCGGATGCTATGACCGAGGCAGCGCGGGACCTCGCTCAGGCCAGCGCGTTGCTAGATGTCAAGCGGCACAGCCAGGCGGTAAGCCTGCTTGGACGCATCGTGGCGGCAGAGCCATCGAACAGCCGGGCATGGTGTCTGTTGGCCGCCGCCCACTTGGCGAATGGCCAGTATCAGGAGGCGGTGGTTTCGTCCAGCCGTGCATTAATGCTCGCACCCTCCGATAACTGGCCGTATCGACTGGTGAGCGTTTCTCAACGGCATCTCGGTAACATCACCGCAGCCCTGACCGCGGCCAATGAGGCGTGCAAGCTGGCGCCGCATGAGTGGCGGGCGTACGTCTGCCTGGCGCAGGCCTTTTTGGCGACGGAGGTGGAATTCGATGCCGCCGAGCGGGCTGTCGCTGACTCTCTCCGGCTCGCGCCGGGCCAACCGGACGTGCATTTCGTCGCAGGTCAGGTCAGCTTCGCGCGCGGAAAGTGGAAGGCCGCTCGCGCTCACTACGAACGCGCGCTCGCGCTGGACCCGGTACACAGCGGGGCGCTAAACGAATTGGGCCGGATCAGGGCCCGTCGCGCCGACAACGTAGGCGCCGCCCGGCACTTCGTCTGGGCCGCCCAAGCGGCGCCCGACGTAAGCGCGTATGGGAGGAACGTTGAGGTGGCGATCCAGCGTGTCATGGCCCTGACGGTCATCGCTGCATACACAGCGTGCCTCGCTTTGGTGTATCTGGTGGTAGAACCCCATGCCTGGCCGGGGACGGTTGTCATTGCCTACACAGCGGCCGCGGCATTCAGCGGGAGTTACGGAGCAGTGCAACTATGGCGGATGCCGCACGAGATGCGCCCGCTGCTCCGCACCCGCCGGGTAGCGCTGGCCCTGGGTTCGGTCTACGGCGCGATCCTCATCACGATGATCATCGTCGCGGTGACACCGGCCCACGCGGTGTCCGGTGCTCTACTGGCAGCGATGGCGCTCATCTTCGCCTCCTGGCTCGCCGCCCGGGCAATACTGCGCCGTAAGAAGGACAGCAGCGTCGGCCGGAACATGACGCACGATCAGGCTGCATAAATCAGATCCTCTCGGGGCGGATTTCAGCGACCCCGCTGACGCACTGTCCGCCGATGCCGTATGCCACATCCCCAAGGCCGGCCCTGCAAAGCTCTTAGGGCGACCGGGAGCCCGCAGGTCAGCACGGGGATGACCGTGGAGCAGTCCAGCCAGAAGTTCCCAGTGAACAGGGACTAAATCGCTATCGGCGTCGATTAGCAATCGCGGCACCTCTCCCGCTCAAGCCAGACAGCTCAGCGTGATCGGGGCGGAAACACCGTTGCTGAGACAGTCTTGAGCCAGGCACCGGGGCATACGAGGCGACGTCCGGCGCGGCACGCGAGAGCCTAGGCTACATCCTGCGCCCCCACAGGCCAGGGCGCTGGCCCTCGGAGCAATAGGGCTGAGCAGGCGATGATGCGCGCGCTACCCGCTCTCCTGCTCTGTCTGCCAGCGGCGACGAGCGCGCACAGCCGCGTCGGCGAGCGTCAAGCCCGAGCCATAGCCCTCCGAGACCACTGGTCCGTCAGGCTTGGCAAGGTCAACCCACGCATGGTGATCCTTAGACGCTGCCCGCTTGCCCCAATGGGACGCACGGACGGCTCCGGAGTAGTCGATCGAGCTCGGGACAACGCAGAATCCTCGCCCTGCGAACCAGGTGTTTACATCTTGGAGCGCTGCGGCATCCTCGGGTCGCAATGTCGCATCGTCGGCCACCTGCTAATCATCTCGCATGGGGGGCTGCCACATGCGAGAGCAGCCAGGTGGGGAAGGCCGACGATCCCCTGCTGGCTGTGCGACGGCCCTACCCAGACGGCTATGCCCAGAGGTGGGCGCTGTGACCGACGCATGCCGCGACTGCGAGTCCGGGCCACCGCTGAACCCCTCCTGCCAGGACTGCATAGACCACCTAGGCCCCTGCCTGGTGTGCCGTGACTGCTGCACCGAACAGCGTCGTCTGATGGTGGCGCGGATGGTCGAGCTGGCAAGCACGGCCGACCGCGAGAACGTGAGCATGATCCACGACGTGCTGCTCGGCATGAGCGACTGCGAGCGTGACGCGCTAATCGGCAACATGCTGGGGAGATCGTCAGGCTGCTCGACCTGGCAGATCGTGAGCGTCGATGACGATGTGATGCAATCGGACAGGAATGCCGTCAGTGTGCGTGCAGCCACCTATTGTTGACCTGTCATCACTGGCACGGCGGGCGGCGGGAGATGTTTGAGCGGTTTACCGACCGGGCGCGGCGGGTTGTGGTGCTGGCCCAGGAAGAGGCAAGGATCCTCAACCACAACTACATCGGGACCGAGCACATCCTGCTCGGCCTGATCCGCGAGCGAGAGGGCGTGGCGGCCAAGGCCCTGGAATCTCTGGGGATCAGCCTGGAGGCGGTCCGCCAGCAGGTCGAGGAGATCATCGGCGAGGGCCAGCAGGAACCGTCGGGGCACATTCCGTTCACTCCCCGCGCGAAGAAGGTGCTCCAGCTCTCGCTGCGGGAGGCCCGCCATCTGGGCCAGAACTACATCGGGACCGAGCACATCCTGCTCGGCCTGATCCGCGAGGGTGAGGGCGTCGCCGCGCAGGTTCTGGTCAGGCTCGGCGTCACCCTGAACCGGGCGCGCCAGCAGGTGATCCAGCTGCTGCACGGATTTCAGGGCGAGGATCCCGACTCCTGGGACGACGCTCCGGGCTGGCCGCGGAGCGGCAGGGTGGCCCCCGGCGTCGTGTCCGGCGTGACTGCGCTCGAGTCGCGGCTGTCGGCGATCGAGCAGCGGGTCGGAACCGGGCCCGCCACTGCCGACCTCGACGAGCAGATCGAGCAGGCGCGGCGGGACAAGGAGTCGGCCATCGACTCCTGTGAGTTCGAGCAAGCCGGGTCGCTGCGCGACCGCGAACGGCAATTGGTCGCTGACAAGGACGCCCGCCATCAGCGATGGGAGGCCGCCCACCCGGACCTGGCATCCCTGGCCGAACAAGTCCAGCGCCTCAGCAGCGAACTGGAACGGCTGCGGGACCTCCTCCGCCAGCACGGCATCGAACCCGATGACAAGACGGCATGACGTACTGCTGGTCGGGCAGGTCCAGAATCGGGGCGGCGAGCTGTCCATAGCTGGCTAACGGATGACCCGATGACCGACGCGATAGGCAACGAGGACTGCCAGACCTGCGGCAAGAAGATCCGCCAAGTGGGCACGGGTCCACAAGCCGAGTTGTTGGCACCTGGATGTGGTCGAGGGTCATGCCGCCTACCCAGCAGATTCGGGGCCAGAATCGGGTAACCGCGCCTAATGGTGACCGCCGACGCCAACGAGCGTTTGACATTCCGACGCTATAGTCTCGCCGCGTGGCGATCTCGGACAGGACTCGCAAGATTCTCTGGGCCAGGGCGGGCGGGATCGTGGCGTTAAGCTGGACCAACCGGACGGCGAGACGGGGGGCGGCGACATGGATACGACGCGCAGCACGAGCACGGTCGCCTATCGTAAGGCCGCACCGCAGATGCGAGCGTCCGATGCCGACCGCGATCTCGCCATCGCCGAACTCAGCCGACATTTCCAGGCCGGGCGGCTGACATCCGACGAACTCGACGAGCGCATGGGCCAGGCCCTGGCCGCGCGCACGCTGGGCGACCTCCGAGAGCTGATGACCGACCTGCCGTCGGTACCCGACCCTCTAGGCACGCCGCCCGGTGACCGGACTTCGCTTCCTTACCTGGCTGTTCTGCCGGGTATCGCCGCACTATGCGCGCTCGCGGTGATAGCCCTCGTCGTGTATGGCGGTCACGGCGGCAACCATCACCCGCTCCGGGCTCTGGCGTTCGTGGTTCCGGCGGCCATCATCATCCGGCTCCTGGCTCGCCGGAGGAGGCTTGATCCGGCGTCGCGGCGTCGCTGAATGCTCAGCGAGTTGGATGAGCGGTTGCCTGGCAGGCTTGCAGGACGCAGGAGTTACGGCCACGGGATAGGGAGGCGCAAATGGCGGGCAACGTCAGCACAGGGCAGGACCGGAAGCAGGAGATGGGGGACTTCCTCTGGTTCGTGTTCGTGGCCGCACCGGTCCTCATCGTCGTGGGATTCGCATGACGCTACTGGCACATCTCGCTGCCGGTATTGGCCATCGGTCTCGCGTGGTGGCAGCGCAAGGGGCGGTCTTGGGGGCGGCAACGGAAACTGGACGCCCAGGCGCGCAAGCTGAACCAGGATAGGGCGCATGCCGCCGCAGTCCGAGCCTGCGCTGACGAACTGGCCAAGGGCGACTGCTGATCCGAATTTCTGCGGCCCGACTGGACGAGAGGGTGTAACGGTATGGCTGGTTCAGACGCTTCGCAAGCAGAGGTGGTGGGGGTGTGCCTGGACATCACTATGACCGCGCAGCGGTGACATAGCAATGACATACCAACTACGCCAGATGGAATGACCATGAATAACCTGGGCATTACATCAAATAGCGCTGCGCGCCATTTACCCACAGTGCATCGCAGTGCCATTTCCTAATGGCAATGGAAATAACAATGTCAAGAGGTAATTTGACATTGGCCTATTGGTAATTCCAGCGTTGCCGCGCTATTTCGGGCTCCAGGTGCAGTCCAGGGCCTCGGCCACATCTTCGGCGCGGCCAGCCCGCCGATGATCACCGCGTAGCGCCTGGCCCTCAACTCGGTGTCCTACAACGCGAACCGCACGCTAGCGCCGTTGTGCTAGTCCCTCTTCTCGATGGTCTCGCTGAGCACCATGTACATCAGCGTCAGCGCCTCGATCTCCTTGGACGACCCGAAGACGATGAGCCACCAGAGGACGATCACCAGCCAGTAGGGCGGCAGGTTCGACAGCGCAACGCGGGCAGCGAAAGCGATACGGTTGGCGGCCAGCTCGGTGCGCCAGGTGTGGTTCTGCACGGGTGGTACTTCCGAGACCTGCCGAGCCAGCTCTGGTGCTGCATCGAGCACGCGCGTCCGAGCTGCCAGCAGCTCGGGCACACCCCGACAAACATCCGACCAGACTCGAATAACGATCTGCTGCGACCCCCAACCCCTCATTCGGTCCGATACGAGAGCCACCCTCGGCATACCCGATAGCGTGTCCGAATGCCCCCGTTGAACCTGCGGCCCGCAGCCCGCGCCATCGTCCTCGACGAAAACGACAGCATCCTGCTATGCCGGTTCGCCTTCCCGCACCCGGCAGTGCCGGACAGGACAACAGTCGTCTGGGCCGCTCCCGGAGGCGGCATCGAGCCCGGAGAGACTCCGCTGACCGCGCTACGCAGGGAACTGCACGAAGAGGTCGGGCTCGGCGTCGACGCTGATCCTCCGCATGTGTGGCATCAGCAGGTCGTCGGACCAGACCATGCGGCAGGCTACGACGGCATGATCAACGACTACTTCCTGATCCGCACGAGCGCGTTCGTCCCCCGCGGCTCGATGTCCGACGACGAACTCGCCGCCGAAAACCTCACCGAGCTGCGGTGGTGGCGTCGCCAAGACGTCACCGACTACCAGGGGCCGGACTTGTTCTCACCGCGCGACCTCGCAGCGCTGATGACGTCACTGATCGACCACGGAGTCCCAGCCGAACCGCTACTGCTTGGCCTGTAAACCTGCCGTCACCAGACCAGGAGCCGGATCCACCGAAGATGCCGGTCCAGCCGCCTGCTACTTGTCGAGGCCGCATCGCTTGAGCCGTCTACTTGTCGGCCCGTCCCGCTGTCGCGTTCGAAGTGGGAGCTGGCGTGTGCGACACCGAGCAAATAGCGACCTGAGGGATGGCAGTCAACCCAGTCTGCGAGTGTTGAGTTCCGGCAAGCGCGCAGACTGGCCGAGAAGTTGAGGTTGGAGGCGGCGTTGCTGAACCGGCTCATGTCGGCCTCAAGGACGGTGAACATCGGCAAGCCGAGGCCAGTGAACCAGGAGTGCAGCTTGCTGCTACGGCTCTGCGGGGCTGCTGCTGCTGCTGGCGCGCAAGTATCACGAACATGGAGCCAGAGGAGCACGACGCCATCGGGTGGTTCCGCCGCGAGCAGCTTGGCGGGCTGCGTTTCGCTGACCCGTCTTACCTCGGCTTGCTGCAAGGCCTCTTGAGCGAATGAGCTGGCATGCCGAGCCGACTCAGTTTGGTGGTGCCGCCTCTAGTGCAGCTAGGACGCGTTCGCGCAGCAGCTCATACTGCTCACGACATCGTCGGGGCGCATCCGGCGGCCGGTACTTCACCTCGCCATTCACGACTACCTCGCCAGGGAGGAACTGATCGGCGGTGAGGTCGACCTCGCTGCCGTCGGCCAGCCGGTTCCAATAGTGGTTCCCAACCTTGACTCCGTCGACATGCACCTCGCCGAGGATCAGGTCACCGCCGAGTAGGTCCTGGACAACCAGAGCCGTCATCCCGCACTGGGCTCGCGCTGGATTGTGTGGCCCCCAAGCCTCGCTGGCGTCCGGATAGCAGGTGTCGGGTCCCCAGGCGGCCCGCAACAGCGGCTGCAGCAAGTCCACGCTCAGCATCCGAGGAGCATCGCACGTGGGTACGACAGCGCGCCTGGCAACCACGGGGAATCACGCCGGGACCGCGCCACTACGGCTATCGACAACTGGGATGTAGAGGTGTGCGTAGGCACCCAGGACGCACTCGCGATGGACCCCAGATTCGCGCACGTCGAGTGGATCTACCCCGGCGAGGAGGAGCTGTCGCTGGCCGTCGAGCTGGATGGCATCGTGATCGGTGCAACCCACGGGCACACACTCGGGTCAGCAGACCGCATGCAGCGCTGGCTCGCAGACCAGGCGCTGGGCCGCCAGCCAGTAGGGATGGCCGACGCGCTTTGGTTAGGGCACTTTCACACCTTCCGCAGCCAAGACCTTGGCGGTGGCCGGACGTGGTTCCAGATCCCGAGCGTCGATGGTGGGTCGGCGTGGTTCACCAACAAGCGCGGCACCGAGTCGGTGCCCGGCCTCGTAAGCGTCGAGCTGACTCCAGACCAGAGCCCGCTGTGGCGTGGCCTGGTGCTGCACACCTAGGCCGTGTTGCTAAAGGAAGCTGGTGAGCCGGGTGCACCCCAGACTTCGGCGTCGAGCAGCGCCATTCCCAGTACGGGCCACGCCTCCCGCCTGCGACGGTGCAGCCGCGCAGTGTCCATCTCGCTGCGTAAACTGTTGGCTCGTGTGCCTGTCTGTGATGTCAACGTGCACACTGACGGTTTACCGTTCGACCCGAAGGACTGAGCCGTGCCCGACCGACCTGAGATTGTCTGCATCTGCGGCTCTACCCGGTTCGTGGACGAGATGCGTGCGGCGAACCGTGATCTGACCTTCGCAGGTGTCATCGTCGTCGCGCCAGGCGTCTTCCTGCGCGCCGAGGATCACGAAGCAGACGAGTTGATCACCAACGAGCAGAAGACCGCGCCGGACGCCCTCCACCTGCGCAAGATCGACCTGGCTGACCGGGTTCTGGTCGTCAACCCCGGCGGGTATGTCGGCGAGTCCACGAGCAGGGAGATCGCGTATGCCCAGGCCACCGGTAAGCCGATCTCGTTCACCGATCCCGTCTGACCAGTAGACGCTTCGTGGTGCGCGCGGGCTCGCGATGCGATCAGACAAGACCGCCCGCAACCACCACTCCGGTCAGTGCCTCGCCGCCACACTCCACTGGGTCCAGACCTTTAGCAACACGGCCTAGTCTGCGCTCGCTGAAGCTCGCGCGTTCCAGGGTGGATTCCGCCCGCTGCGCGGTCGGGGATGGTGGTCATACCCCCAAAGGGAAACCGGCTGGCGCGAGCAGTGCTGCCAGTGGCCCCATCTCGTGCTAGGCCGGTCTGACAGTGACCCGGAATCCCCACGCGAATCCCCATCGATCTTGAAGATGCGGAGTGGATCTTGCTAGCACCGGCTCTGACCTGCTGTTTCAGGGTGGAGCTGAGGGGATTTGAACCCCTGACCCCCTCGATGCGAACGAGGTGCGCTACCGGACTGCGCTACAGCCCCTGGAACGCCAGTTAGCGTAGCAAACAACGGATACCCCTCGCTCTCAGCGACCAGTACCGGGGGTGCGCCGCCTGGGCGGAGCGTCAGCTGGCAAGGAGCCGATCACGGCTTAGCTCGGCCAGGTGAGCCTTGACTGCGGGCCAGTCGGCGGCCGTTATGGCGAAGCGGGCCGAGTCGCGGGGCTGGTCGTCCGCCGCCAGGCGGTGTGAGCGGAGGATGCCTTCGTAGCGGGCGCCGATGCGGCCAAGGGCGCGCCGGGATCGCTCATTCCTCGCATCGGTGTGGAAGCAGACGCTCTGCACCTGCCAGGTCTCGAAGGCGAGGGTCAGCATCAGCCGCTTCATCTCGGTGTTGGCGCCAGTCCGGATCGCCGAGCGGGTCAGCCAGGTATGACCGATCTCGCAGGTGTCCGGGCCGTCGTGGCCATGCCGTAGGTGACGCTCGGGCCAGGCCCACCATTGCAAGTCGAACAGCCGGGTCGAGCCGATGACGGCCTCGTCGGCGAGCCGGATTACCGCGAACGGGGCGGTGTTTCCTGCTTCGCGGGCTCCCTGGGCGGCCTCGATGAACTGGGTCACCTCGGCGTCGCCGACCGGAACCTTGCTCATCCTGAACAACTCCGGATCGCCAGCGGACGCTGCCACCAGCCCAGGCCTGTGGCGCAACTGAAGGGGCTCCAGCCGCACGTAGCGGCCGTTGAGCTCAGGGTCCAGGAGTGTCATACCGGTGCCTCGCGGAATTATGTTACAGTACATATTACTATTATGCCTATACAATACTTGCCGACAGGTCACACCGCCAGCGAGATCGCAGCCGACGTGGAGACCGCGGTCCGTGACGGGCGCCTGCGGCCGGGTGCGGCTCTGCCGCCGGTGCGCAGCCTCGCGACCGAGCTTGGGCTGAGCCCGGCCACGATCGCGTCCGCCTACCGAGAGTTGCGGCTGAAAGGGATCGCGCGCGGGCACCGGCGGGCTGGGACCAGGATTACCGGTTCCCCGCCCACAGCGCCCAGGCCGCCGCTAGCTGTCCCGGCCGGAGTGCGCAACCTCATCAGCGGGTCACCAGATCCGGCCTTGTTGCCGGCTTTGCCCGCGCTCCGCCGCGAGGCTGGCCATCCGGTTTCGCCGCGGCTGTACGGCGACTCACCGGTCGCGCCGAGGCTCGCCGAGCTGGCCGCCGGCCGCCTCGATGCGGACGGCATTGACCCCGCCAATCTCGCAGTCGTCAGTGGCGCCCTTGACGGTGTCGAGCGGATCATCGGCGCATGGCTGCGCCCTGGCGATCGGGTGGCGGTCGAGGATCCCGGCTATCCGCCCCTGCTTGACTTGCTCACGGCAATGGACCTTGAGGCCGAGCCGGTCGGCCTCGACGAGCACGGCGTTCGGCCAGAGGCCCTAGCTCGTGCGATCGGCATGGGCTGTCAGGCGGCGTTGTTCGTCCCACGGGCCCAGAGCCCGACCGGGGCGGCTTGGGACTCCCGGCGGGCCGGAGAGGTCGCTGCGGTTCTCGCAAGCGCCCCTGAGCTCCTGGTCATCGAAGACGATCACGCGGCCGAGGTGGCTGGCGCTGCAGCCAGAACGGTGACGTCCGGGCGGCAGAAATGGGCCGTCATCAGATCCGTCTCCAAAACGCTGGGTCCCGATCTGCGGCTCGCGATCGTGGCCGGTGACCCGGTCACTGTCGCGAGGGTGGAAGGCCGGCAGGCGCTCGGCGCCGGCTGGGTCAGCTACCTGCTGCAGGAGACCGTGGCCGAACTCTGGCAGGATCCCGCGGTTGGCCGCCTGCTCGAGCTGGCCGCAACTACCTACGCCGAGCGGCGCGAACAGTTGATCAGCGAGCTGGCTGCCCGCGAAATAGCAGCCGCAGGGCGCTCGGGAATGGCGGTGTGGGTGCCTGTCGCCGACGAGGTGAGCACGACGTCGGCGCTGCTAGGCCGCGGGTGGGCCGTCGCGCCGGGGGAGCGGTTCCGCATCGCGTCAGGGCCAGCCATCCGGATCGGGATCGCGACGCTCACTGCCGCCGAAGCGAGCCAGTTGGCTGCCGACTTGTCTGTGTCGCTGCGGATCCGGCCACGCCGGACCGACTGACCGACCTGGCTGCTCGGCCGCGCTGTTGGGCGATATCGAGTGCGCGGCGTGGAGGGCCGCGTCGAGTGACGTCTGGCCCCTTGATCAGTCGCCGACGGCTCGCACTGTCGCGTCGGCGTACTGGTCGTAGAGCTGATCGCCAACGCGCGCGGAGATGTCGATGATCTCCGCCGACGGCTCCTCGTCCGGCTGCCGCGTGGCCTCACGCTCGCGCTCGTAGGCCGCCCATTGGCGCGCTTCCATACTCCGCCCGCCTGCGCGCCTGCTCGGCGTCTGCCAGCGAGGCTTCCCGGAGCAGCAGAGATACACAACGAGCATGCCTGCCGGAGGAACGCATGCCCACCACGAGGTGAGCTTGAGTGCGGTGCACGCGCCAGCAGCGAGCGCCAGCAGCACAAGCAACGTCAGAAGCCGCCGCCGCGCCTGCAGAACCTTTGAGCGCGTGAGCGGCCGCGCGGAGTCTGCCCGCCCGGCTCGCCGTGACGGCGAACGCGGCGCCGTAGAGGGCGGGACGGACTTCGTTGCCCGGCGTCTACGCGTCGGCTGCTTCCGTGTCTGCTGGCAGCGGCCCGGCATACTCCGCCTGAGTTCCGTCGTATTCCGCGGCTTCGTCCTGCGGTTCGCATTCGTAGTCCGCGTAGTCCTGCGATTCGGATGCGTAAGCACCGTCGGCTTCCGCTTGCTGCGCCACATGGTGGCGGCGCAGCCACCGCGGGACCAGCACGAATGCCCAGATGGCCACGATGCCCACATAAAGAAAGACGCTGCTCATCGGCGCACCGCACGTTCGCATGCCGATGCCAGCTTGCGCGGCGCGCAAGGTAGCGAATCGGCGGTGGCCACGTCACGCACGGTAAGGGGCGGCGCGGGTGTTGACGAGTATTCGGCCCGGTGTGTCGCGAGATCGGCTACACCGCGCGCCGCGAGATGGGCAACTGAGCGTGTTGCCGTGTGGGCAACTGTCGGCCGCGGGATCGGCAATCGGGCGTGTCGCGAGGCCACAACTGCGCGTACCGCCGTGCGCCGCCGATCCAGCCAAGCAGCAGAAGACCCTGGCCCTCCCGATCACGTCGATGGCCCTGGGCATACCGCTCAGCGGGATCACGCTGGGCCTCAGTAACGGTGACCAGCTCATCGGGCTCGCGATCGTCTGGATCGCGATAGCGGTGATCAACGTCGCGTACGCGCTCGGGCTCCGGTCGCGCCACTGAGGGCTGTCGCCCCCGACAGCAGCCGTGACCGAAAGGCTGCCGGCACTGACAGCAGCCACCGCGGTTAGCCCGCGCGCAGCCTGCCTGACATGACTGGCTGCGCCAACGCGGCATCAGGCCGTTAGGCACGTCCTCGACCGTCAGGGCATAACAGATGTGGTCATGCCAGGCGCCGTCGATGTGCAGGCATCGCCGCCGCAGGCCTTCCTCGCGGAAGCCCAGCTTCTCGACCACCCGGCGGCTGGCAATGTTCTCGGGCCTGATCGTCGCCTCGACGCGGTGCAGCCCGACAACGAAGAAGCACTGGTCAAGTGCCATTGCGAGCGCCGTGGGGATGATGCCGCGCCCGGCGAAATCCTCGTCGATCCAGTAGCCGACCTGGGCCGAGCGGGACGAGCCCCAGACGATGCTGCCGATCGTGAGCTGCCCGGCGAACTGGCCGTCGTAGGTCACCACCCACGGCAGGGCCACGCCCTGCCGGGCCTCCCGCCGCATGGTCCTGGCCATGGCCACATACGGGCCGAGGCTGGACCGGTATAGCGGAGTCTCCGGGTTGGTCGGCTCCCACGGGCGCAGCCAGGACGCGTTGCGCACCCTGGCTTCGCGCCAGATGGGAGCGTCTTTGACCTGTATCGGGCGCAGGCTGACGGGCGCGTCAAGCAGTCCCGGCTCGGTCAGCGTTACCCATCCGCGCGAGCGTGCCACTCCACCATCATCGCGTGACGGCGGCATGATCCGCTATCGGGTCGCAAGACGAAACCATCTGAATACCGATTGTGTGGGATCGGCCCGCGGATCGGCGCCGCAGGCGGCCGGCCTGCCGCCAAGGGCCGGCCACTCAGCCACGGGGCGCGGATGGTCGCCGCCCCGGATCTGGTCCACCGCGTGCTCGATCATCCCGGCAAGCACAGCCATGCCATCCCGGACCCCGCCGGTCGAACCGGGCAGATTCACGATCAGCGTCCGGTCCGCTACCCCGGCAACCCCCCGTGACAGCGCGGCTGACGCCACCCCAGCCGCGACGCCTGGCGGCGCGGATCGCCTCCGGAGATGCCGGGGATCTCCCGGTCTAGCACTAGCTGCGTCATTTCCGGGGTCTCATCAGTCGGCGTCAGTCCCGTCCCCCCGGTCGTCACGACCACGTCGTAGCCGGCCATGACCGCGTCCTGCAACGCCGTCTGGACTGTCGGGCCGTCCGGGATCACCATCGGCCCGTCGGTCTCGCAGCCGGCCGCGCGCAGCAGCTCGACCAGAACCGGCCCGGACCGATCCGGGTAGACCCCGGCCGACGCCCGGTTGGAAACGGTAACCGCCAGCGCCCGGATCACGGCCGGTGCCAGCTTCCGGTCTTCCCGCCGGTCTTCTCCTCGACCCGGACGTCGGTGATCACCGCGGCCGGATCGACCGCCTTGATCATGTCGATCAACGCCAGCGCAGCGACAGTCACGGCCGTCAGCGCCTCCATTTCCACTCCGGTCCGGTCGGCGGTCCGCGCCGTGCAGCTGATCAGCACGCCGTGATCGGCGACCTCCAGGTCAACCGATACCGAGTGCAGGCCGATCGGGTGGCACAACGGGATCAGGTCCGGCGTCCGCTTGGCGCCCTGGATGCCGGCGATCCGCGCGACAGCGAGCGCATCGCCCTTGGGGACGTTCCCGGCGCGCAATGCCGCGATCGCCGCCGCTGACAGCAGCACGGTGCCGGTCGCGGTCGCCGATCTGGCCGTTACCTCCTTGCCCGACACGTCGACCATGCGGGCCTGACCCGCCGCGTCGAGGTGCGTGAGCCCGCTCTCGGTCACGGCAGCCCCAGCACTTCAACTGTCTCGCCGGCGTCCAGCGAGGTGATGTGCTCAGGGACGATGATGAGCGCGTTCGCCCGGGCGAGCGAGGCGAGCTGATGGGATGCCTGCCCGGACACGGGGGTAACCAGGCCGGCCGGGGCGTCCAGCACGCCGCGCAGGAACGATCGCTTCTCCGCGGGAGAGCGCACCGGCCCGGCGAGCACTGCCTGGCCGGGCTTAGCCCGTTCCCGGTATGAATCCTGCAGAGCATCGAGCGCGGGCCGGACGAACAGGCAGAACGACACGTACGCACTGACCGGGTTTCCCGGCAGGGTGAAGATCGGCGTCGCAGCCGGGCCTACTGTGCCGAAGCCCTGCGGCATGCCTGGCTGCATCGCGACCTTGCGGAAGGTGACTGTGCCGAGCGCGGCCAGCGCCGCCTTCACCACGTCGTGCTCGCCGCCCATGCTGACGCCGCCGTTGTGACCAGCAGGTCGGCGCCCTCCAGCGCGTCCTGCACGGCGGCAAGCACCGCGTCGGTGGTGTCGCGGACGATCGGGTAGCGGCGCGCCGGGCAGCCCGCCTCGCGGGCCGCGGCGGCCAGCATCGTCGCGTTCGATTCCCAGATCTGGCCGGGGATCAGCTCGGCGCCCGGCTTCGACCAGCTCGTTCCCGGTCGAGATCACCGTGACCCGCGGCCGCGGCCTGGCCCGCACGCTGCCGTGCCCGGCGGCGGCGAGCAGGCCGAGGTGCACCGCCCCGAGCCGGGTGCCAGCTGTCAGCAGCAGGTCGCCCGGCTGGGCGTCGCCGCCGGTCAGGCGCACCGCCTGGCCTGCCTCGACCGCTTGGTGGATCGCCACCCACTCGGTACCGCCGTCGGTGAGCTCGACCTGGACCACCGCGTCGGCGCCCGCCGGCATCGGCGCTCCCGTCATGATCCTTATGACCGAGCCGGGAACGAGGTCGCGTCTGCCAGTGTCGCCCGCCGCGATCTCGCCATCAACGGGGAGCACGGCCGGGCTTTCGTCGCTGGCGGTGGCCACGTCGGCGGCACGGACGGCATAGCCGTCCATGGCCGAGTTGTCGAAGGACGGCAGCGGGTAGCGCGCGGTGACGTCGTCGGTCAGCACCGCGCCGAGGGCATCAGAGAGAGCAAGCTCGCGCGGCGGGAGCGGC
This sequence comes from uncultured Actinomycetota bacterium, assembly GCA_963808215.1. Classification (GTDB taxonomy): domain Bacteria; phylum Actinomycetota; class Actinomycetes; order Streptosporangiales; family Streptosporangiaceae; genus JAJYUU01. The sequence continues at coordinate 358,384 of CAWEEY010000002.1, read as the reverse complement.
CGGATCGCGGCCAGTATGTCGGCGAGGTAGGTCTCGACGGAATCCATCACGCCCTGCCCTGGTGGTCAGCGAGGTGCCCGGAGGTGGTTCTTCGCAGGTTACTTGCCCGCGTCTGGCCCCAGACCCTTGAGGTAGCGGCGGAGCCAGGGCACGAACTCGGGCGCGATATCCGGCCGCTCGCACGCGAACTTGATGAGAGTCTGCAGGTAGTCGATCTTGTTGCCGGTGTCGTACCGGCGCCCGCGGAACAGCACGCCGTGCACTCCGCCGCCGTCGCGCACACCCCCGTCAATGCGGTCGGTCCTGGCCAGGGTGCGGAGCGCGTCGGTGAGCTGGATCTCGCCGCCGCGGCCCGGCTTGGTGTCCCGGAGCACGTCGAAGATTGCTGGGTCGCAGACGTAACGGCCGACCACGATCCAGTTCGACGGGGCGTCGCCGACGGCAGGCTTCTCCACCAGATCAGTGACTGCGACCACGTCGTCGGCGTCGGTGGGCTTGATGGTCGCCACGCCGTACGACGAGACCAGCTCGGGTTCGACTTCCATCAGCGCGATGATGCTGCCGCCGTACTGCTGCCTGACCTCGATCATCCGCTGGAGCAGCTTGTCGCGGGCGTCGATGAAGTCGTCGCCGAGGAGTACGGCGAAGGGCTCGTTCCCCACGTGCTGGGCCGCGCACAGCACGGCGTGCCCGAGGCCGAGCGGCTGTCCCTGCCGGACGTAATGCATCGACGCGATCTCGTTCGAAGCGCGGATGCTCGCCAGGCCAACGTCGTCGCCCTTGGCCTCGAGAACTTCCTCAAGCTCGATGTTCCGGTCGAAATGATCCTCGATGTTGGTTTTGCTCCGAGCGGTCACCATGAGGACGTCGGTCAGGCCGGCCGCAGCCGCCTCCTCGACCACGTACTGGATCGCCGGCGTGTCGATGACAGGCAGCATTTCCTTCGGCATCGCCTTAGTCGCAGGCACGAACCTGGTGCCGAGGCCGGCCGCGGGAATGACCGCTTTGGAGACGGGCGGTGAATGAGCCATGCTGAGAACCTTAGCTAGCGGACTGGGGGGCTCGTGCACAGCACAGGCCGGGAAGACGAGACGGCCGGCGGCGCAAGGCTTGCCGGTGAGCCCTCGCTGGCCGGCCGCTCGCGGCCAGATGGGGTAGATATGCCCCGCCCTGACCGGTCAAACATGGCCGATCCCGGCGAGGTCGATCTGCAGGCCGCGGTTGATGCCGATCTGGCGGGCCGGGATCTCGGAGGGCGCGGATCTCGAGGGCGCGGATCTCGCGCGCGCGGATCTCGCTGCCGCCAAGGCGTCGCTGCGGGCCCGCGTCCTCGCCCGGCGGCGGGCGACTGACCCGGACGACCGGACGGCTGCCGGACGGCAGCTCAGGGACGCCGTGCTCGAGTTGCCCGAGATGCAGATGGCCGGAACGGTCGCCGCCTACGTCTCGGTCGGTACGGAGCCGGACACCCGCGGGCTGCTTTTCGCGCTCGTGGAAGCGCGGCACGTACGTCCTGCTCCCCGTGCTGCAGGCTGACGGCGACCTGGACTGGGCGTCCTACGAAGGCCCGGATTCGCTCGGCGCCGGGACCGCGCGGCCTGCTGGAGCCCGTCTGAACCGCGCCGGGGTGTGATGGCAATCACAAGCGCCGACCTCATTCATCGTGCCCGCGGTGGCGGTGGACCGGGCCGGGCGGCGCCTGGGCCGTGGCGGCGGCAGCTACGACAGCGCCCTGGCCAGGGTCGGTGCGGCGATCCAGACTGTCGCGCTGCTCTATGAGGGCGAGCTGGTCAGCCAGGTTGCCGGCCGGCCCGCACGACCAGCCGGTCCGCGCAGCCGCGAGTCGCTGGCCAAGGAATCAGCAGGCTTCGCTAGCCGTTGCTACCATTTAGCAGTTGACCGCGGCGAGTGCTAACGCCGCAGAGGGAGGAATCGTGCCGACGTACCAGTACGCCTGCACCGAGTGCGGAGACCGGTCCGAGGTCGTGCAGCGGTTCACTGACGACCCGCTGACCGTCTGCAGTGCCTGTGGCGGCAAGCTCCGCAAGATCTTCTCGCCGGTCGGCATCGTCTTCAAGGGCTCCGGTTTCTACCGCACCGACAGCCGGAACGGCTCGAGCACCGTGGCGGCCGGCAAGGAGACTCGCAGACAGCGGGTCCAACGGGTCCAACGGTCGTCCGAGAGTTCTTCGGCCGGGTCTGACGCGGCGAAGAGCGGATCCTCGGGCAGTTCAGCCAGCAGCGACTCGGGCAGCTCGAAGTCATCGGGATCACGGGCACCGGGGACAAGAAGCCGTCGTCGTCAGTAAGCGGCGCAGCAGCCAGTTAACCTGCAGCCGCAGCGGCCGATACATTGACCGCGTGAGCGACCTGGCGGATATCGGAGTCATTGGCGGTTCGGGTTTCTACGAGTTCCTGGATTCTGCCGACGAGGTTCGGTATCGATACGCCGTTCGGGCCTCCGAGTGACCCGGTGGCCATCGGCGAGATCGGCGGCAAGCGCGTCGCGTTCCTGCCAGGCACGGCCGTGATCACCGGTTCCCGCCGCACAAGATCCCTTACCGGGCCAACATGTGGGCGCTGCGCTCCGTTGGCGTCGGCCAGGTGCTGGCACCGAGCGCGGTCGGCTCGCTGACGCCGACCTACGGGCCCGGCAGCTGGCCGTGCCCGATCAGCTAGTGGACCGGACGACGGGCCGGACGCAGACGTTCTACGAGGCTGGCGGTGCGGTGCACGTGCAGTTCGCCGACCCGTACTGTCCCGTCGGCCGCCAGCGGGTGATCGGGGCCGCGCGAGCGGCCGGCTGGGAGCCCGCCACCTCCGGGACGCTGGTCGTGATCGAGGGCCCGCGGTTTTCCACCCGGGCTGAGTCCCGCTGGTACGCGGCCCAGGGCTGGACGCTCATCGGCATGACCGGGCATCCCGAAGCCGTCCTGGCTCGCGAGCTGGCGCTCTGCTACACCTCGATTGCGCTGGTCACCGACACCGACGCCGGGGTCGAGGAGGGCGAGGGCGTGACGCACGAAGAGGTGTTCCGCGTCTTCGGCGAGAACATTGCCCGGCTCCGTTCCCTGCTCATCTCAGCCGTCGAAGAGCTGCCGCTGGAGCGGAACTGCCCGTGCCCGCACGCGCTCGACGGCCTGAAGCTGCCGTTCGAGCTTCCGTGAACCGGGTTCGCGGCGTGGTGCGCGGACATCCTTGCGGTTTCCTGACCACAATCTCCGCATATCGGGCGGCAGAGTCAGGAAATCGCAAGGATGTGCATCGGACTAGCTCGCCTGAGCGTTCCGGCTGGCCAGGCCGACCAGATTTCCCTCGCTATCGCGGAGGAAGGCCAGCTATTCTTCCCGGCCGGGCTCGCCGAACGCGACGTAGGTGTCGGTGTGGATCAGGCGCGGGTCGGTGTCTGTGGTGACGCCAGCGTGCGGTTCGGCCGGCTGTGCGGGGCGCGCAGGCTGGTGCGGCCGGTTACTGACGGGTGAGGTGACCTAGTCGAGGTCGCCGTGCTCGATTCGGGCGAGCCTGCGCTCGCGGACTAGCTGGTCGAACTCGTGCTCCACCTTGACGTGGCCGGGCGCCATCGCGGCGAAAACGCCGGTCACGTCGCGCATGCTGACCACGCCGAGTAGCTTGCCGTCCTCGACAACCGGCAGGTGCCGGATCCAGCGCGCGGCCATCTCCCTGGCGGCGTCCTGGAGCGGCATGTCAGGCGTGACCGTGAAGACCTCCGTAGTCATCGCGTCATCCACAGTCGTTTTGTCCGGATCGGCGCCGAGGGCCACTGCGCGAAGGACGTCCCGTTCGGTGATGATGCCCGCGAGCGAGTCGGCCTCGGAGATGATGAGCGAGCCGGTCTGCTGACGCCACATCCGCTCGGCCGCCGACCGGAGGCTGTCTTGCGGCGACTCGGTCACTGTCGCCTGGGTCATGACGTCTCTTACCTGCACCGCGTTCCTCCCGTTCGCTCCGCTTGATTTCCACCCTACGGGTCTGTCCTCGGCGGCTCGTGGTCCTGTCCCCGATACCTTGCGGTCCTATCGCAGGCGACTGTTGGAGCGCTCCGGCGGTGGCCGATCCCCGTGCGCTAGCGGTGAGCAGGGCGGGTACCGGCTAGGCTTGGTTCGGCTCCCGGCGGCTGTCGCATGACTGGACTGCAGGCTGGGCAGTTCCGGCCCCGATAGCTCAGGCGGATAGAGCGACTGCCTCCTAAGCAGTAGGCCGCAGGTTCGAGTCCTGCTCGGGGCGCAGAGGAGCACGTAGAGAGATTTTTTCGCCATTCAGTTCAGCGCCATGTTAACTGCCTGCGAGCAATCGCTCCTTCGTCAAATCTTGCGGCGGGTGCGGCGTCGCCTGACGAGGCTCAATGTCGCTGGATGGCGCGCGATGTCGCGCCCAGAATGGGACATATGTTCGGGCCAGTGTCCGCTGGGAGCCAAACTGGGAGCCAATCAATTTCCGGCAAGCCACGGCCAGAGGCAGCACCAGCGGGCGGACCTCAGTTCACCGCCGGACGGTAGCTATCGGCGGCACGAGCGCGTACTCGCAGGTGGCCGTGCAGCGGGTCAGATGGGCCAGCCGATATCGAAGAGGTCGAAGGCCCCCGCAGACTGCGGATCCCTATAGCGCGGTGGCAGCCACCAATCACCTTGAGACGGAATGTACCCGCCTTGTTGTGTGCCGCTTATGTCCGCCTGGTGCGGGCCCATCGGCTGGCGAGCCACAAGGCTAGGAGGCTAAGGACGAGCCCTGCTGCCGCAAAGTAGTTCACCCAGTCCCCTGGTGCCTGCGCCGCTTCCCAGAGGCTGAACGCCACACCGGGCACGGTGCCGCCGGCGGCGATCAGCGTGGACATGCGCGTGGCGGAGCGTAGGAGCGCGCTGATGGGATAGGCGACGAGAAGCAGACCCCAGGCCAGCCGAAGGTAGTTCAGCGGATGCTCCGGCGCCCGCACGATGTTCCAGATGTTCCAGGTCACCAAGGCCAGGCCCGCGAGGAGCAGCACGCTGAGAGCGGCCGTTATGGCAGGCGTCTGCCGCCGGGCCCTGACGTGTGTCAGGGTAGTGCCCCGGAAGGTGTCCGCCGCGTAGCCCAGCATGCGGATTGCGCGGCGCGGGGCGAGCCGGATCTGGGGATCATGCAGGATGGCGGGCAGTTCGGCCGCCCATTCCCGGTACCGCTCCTCCCGGATGTCCTTCGGCAGCCGCTGGCAGGCCCGGCCCACCAGGTACTCGCCGAGGCGCAGCAGCTGGCGCTCTGCCCTCATCCCGGGCTCCCCGGTGCCGGGCGGCCAGCGCGGGCGGGCGCGTGCTGACGGCGGGCCGAAGCTTGCGCGAGCTCGATCCGGGCGACCCGGATGCCCTCGCCGGTCAGCCGGTAGTACTTCCTGGGCCGCTGCCCCTCCTGCTGCGGGGTCTCCCACGCGGAGGCGACCAGCATCTGGTGCTCAAGCCGGGTCAGCAGCGGGTACAGGGTGCCGCTTGGCAGCCGCGCCGCCTTCATCAGGTCATAGCCGTAACGGGGCGCGGCGGGATCTGCCAGGAACGCACCCAGCACGCGCTCCAGCGGCCCGGTCATTCTCACAGACTGAACTCTACACATGTAGCCGGAAGGTCGTGATGCCCTAACAGGTCACAGCCATGCCGAATCTGCAGTTCCGTGCGCTCGCAGAGCGGCAGAAGCGGAAACTGCGTTAGTTCCGACACAAGTGGCTCCGGTCGAGCGCTGGTCGAGCTCGTCACGAATCTGCCGTTTCCGCAAACGCCGCGAAAGCTACCGTCGTGGTATGCATCTGTGGCGGGCGATCCCCGTTGCTATCGGCGGTGTGGCGGCAGGTCTGCGACGCCTGGAAGGCGTTGCCTGGCTAGTTCGGATATGCCAGGGTGGTCGCCGTGGCTGACGGGAGCGGGCGCGACGCGGTGCCGGAACGGTGGACTGCCGGGGCCGGCATGTGGATGGATATGGCGTTGGACCCGAGGTCCGCGGCATGGACCGCGCCAGAGGGCGAGCGGGCGACGCTGCTCGCATACCTGCGGCGGTACCGGCTGACGATGGAAATGAAGTGCGCTGATCTTGACGCAGCCCAGCTCGCGAGCCGGTCGGTGCCGCCCTCCACGATGTCCCTTCTCGGCCTCATCCGCCATATGGCCGACGTGGAACGCAACTGGTTCCGGCGGGTAATGGCGCAGGCCGACGCTCCCCCGCTGTACTGGTCGGAGGACGTGCCGGATGCTGACTGGCTCGACGCGGCTGCCGACCCCACGCTTGTGGACGACGCCTGGCGGGCCTGGCGCGGCGAGGTGGCCTTCGCCGAGAAGTTCGTCGCCGATTCCCCCGACCTAGGCGTTAAGGGCATCGAGCCGGACGGCAGTAGCCCGGCGCTGCGCTCGGTGCTGGTCCACATGATTGAGGAGTACGCCCGCCACTGCGGCCACGCCGACCTGCTTCGGGAACGGGTCGACGGCCGCATCGGTCAGTGACGGCGGCAGCGACAATTAGGCGAGCGCGTCAAACGCCAGCCTTATGTACGTCCAGATCACCGGCATATCCCAGATGAGCGGCACGCTGTCATCGGCGTGACCTTATGAGCCGACGCTCGCGTCCCTAGGTGATGGGAACGCGGGGTCGCCTGTCCGTGCGGGGCGGGTTTGGTCAGGCTACGAGTTCGCGGAGTCGCTGCACGTCGGCGGAGATTTTCTCGATGGTGCTCTGCACGGTCTCGTCTTTGTGCGCGTTGAGGCCGGTGAGGATCCATCCGCGGATGAGGCTGGACGGCGGCACGTCCAGGCGGCCGGCTAGGCGCTCGATCTCGGCTAGGTCCTCGGGGGAGAGGCGGGTGGCGACGGTGACCGACTTGTTCGGTCGCGTGAAGACGGCACCGGGCGGCATCGCCTGGTCGGCGGTGGCGTCGGCTTCGGAGGCAATCTGCTCGACTACCTGCTTGGGGTCACTCATGGCGCTGGCTCCCTTCAGCGTAGATCCGGCGGTCGGTGCTATTTGCCCGCCAGCCGTTGGCGCCCCACCATGATCCTGGCCTGTCCTCGCGCCGGACGAGGATGACCACCAGGACCGCGGCCGCAGTCGGCGAGTAGCCGATCACGCGGGCACTCTGGCCTGACGTGCTCTTGGGGTCCGGGTCAAACAGCAGCGCGTCAGGATCGGCGAGTGCCTCGTTCGCCGCCTGCACCGTGATCTGGTGCCGGGTCCGCATGTGGTCCTCGCCGTGCTGCCAGTCGACGTCTAACCCCATGAGTTCAGTTTACAATTGTAAACAGCGCCTGTCCAGCCGCCTGGGTCGGCCCGCGTATGCCCAGCTCGACCGGCACCTCTGGCTCTGTCCGCCGGGAAGCTGATTGCCGCTGGCCGGAGCTGGCAGCATTGGTCAAGCTTGGCAGGTCAGACTGCCTGGCAGACGCGGACACTCGCCTCGGCTCGTGTCGGCTGCTTAGCGGAGCTAACGATCTCCAGAGAGCCAAACTGGGAGCCAAGGTCAGCAGGAGCCGGGCGGCGTCAGGCGTCGTCAGGCGATTGTCGTTGCAGGTCAGCGCCACGTAGGGCAGCGGTGAGCGTTGTCTGGCCTGGTTCGGGTTTGCCTCCTAAGCAGTAGGCCGCAGGTTCGAGTCCTGCTCGGGGCGCCAGACAAGCACATAGGGAGAATTTTCGCCATTGTGTCCAATGGCGTGTTAACTGCCTGCGAGCAATCGCTCCTTGGTCAAATCCTTCGGCGGATGCGGCGTCGCCTGACGAGGCTCATGTCGCTGGATGACGCGCAGCGTCGCGCCCAGAAATGGGACATATGTGCGGGCCTGTGTCTGCTGGGAGCCAAACTGGGAGCCAGACGTCTTCGGGAGGCTGTTAGCGCCGGGCTCCTCCGTGGGTTGATGGCAACCTACCGACAAGGCAACGCCGTCGTGCTCCTTGCGCTGCGGGCGACGCTGGGGGATACGCGCCAACTCGGGGCGGTCGGCCAGCGGACTGATTAGTCGTGGCATCCGTACCCAGATTTGCCGGTTCTGGGTCTGATCGCTTGCTGGAGGCCGTCGCCTGTCCCGCCTGTATCCAGGCTGCTCCGCGAGACGCTTGTACCGGCCACGTGATGGCAGCTCTGCTGCGGGAGATCGACCTCGCCGCGGCCCGGGCGGCGGATTTGCCTGGGACGGTTATTTACGGCGGGGTTGCCGGAGTCGTCACACGCCAGGTCACACGGCGGCCGGGCATGGTCGGCTTTAAGCGAAAGTCCGTGGACCGAAGGAGTAAGCCATGCCGCTTGTCAATGTTCGCCTGATCGAGGGAGTCTTCACCCCTGACCAGAAGCGCGAGATAATCCACAAGCTGACCGAGACGATGGTGGAGATCGAGGGCGAAAGCCTGCGTCCAGTTACCTGGGTCATCGTCGAGGAGGTCAAGAGTGGGGACTGGGGCATCGGCGGGAACGGTCTCACGACAGCAGATGTACTTGCCCTGCAGGGTCAGGCGCCGGCTGCAGTTGCGGGCTGAGGTTCATCGGCCATGACGCGGCGGGTACGGCTGCTCGGGTGTCCTTGCATCGAGGACGATGGGCAGTCTTGCCCGGCGCCGCGCAGCGTCAAGTCCTGGGCAGTGCTGGCCCGGGTCGCGCTGGCTGAACGTCCGGTCGGGCGGCACGAGCTGGCGGGAGAACTGTTCGGCGAGGCGGACGATCCGCTGGGCGCGTTGCGATGGTGCCTGGCGGACCTGCGGCGCAGCCTGGGCCTGCCGGCGTTGCTTCGCGGCGATCCCCTCGGCTTGGCGCGGGATGAGCTGTGGCTGGATGTGCAGGCGCTCGAGGACAGTTCCCTGCCCGTCGGGGAAATCGGTGGCGGCCTGCTGGAGGGTGTCGAGCTGCGGGATTGCCCGGGGTTCGATACATGGTTGCTGCTGGCCCGCATGCACTACGCGGCGCGCTGCAGGCAAGAGCTACGCCGGCACGCGCTCAGTCTGCTGGCAGCTGGTGACGTTGAGGCTGCGACAGTTGCGGCCGGGCGTGCGGCCGCGCTCGATCCGCTGGACGACGGCGCGCAGGAGCTCTTCCTGCGGGTCCTCGTTGCAGCTGGGCGCGGCGGGCTGGCCTCAGCGCATCTTGCCTCGTGCGAGGTGACCTTCGCACGCGAAGGGTTTGTGCCATCGCCCGCGCTGCGATCCGCGGCTCGCGACCCCGGGGCCGCCCAGCTCGCGGCTGCGTGCCGGGGTGATCGCCGCCTCCCTGTTGCGGGCCGGAACAGCTGCGTTGGATGCGGGCGCGGCGGACGCCGGGGTCGAGACACTGCGCCGCGCAGCTAAGGAGGCCGAGCGAGCCGCCGACCCGGCTACGCAGGCTGATGTGCTTCGCGCCCTGGGCAGCGCCCTGGTCCACGCGGTTCGAGGATCTGACGGTGAGGGAGCAGTCGTCCTGCACCGTGCCCTGTGGCTGCCCGCGCTGCAGGCCAGACTGCGGCCGTGGCAGAAATCCTGCGCGAGCTGGCCTTCGTGGACGTGCAGGCCGGGCACGCATCCGCCGACCGGGCGCTGCGGGAAGCTGCGCAGCAGGCCGCCGCTGATCCTGCTCTGATGGCCGGGATCCTCGCCATGCGGGGGATGAATCAGGCCGACCGAGGACGGCACACCGAGGCGGCGGCATTGCTCATGCAGTCAGCCGACACCGCCCGCCGGGCCGGACGTGGCCGCCAGGAGGCCTGGTCGCAGGGAGTGCTGGCCCGCTCGTTGTCGCTCGCGGGACAACTGCAGCCAGCTCAGGCAGCGGCCGAGCGGAGCATGACGCTGGCACGGGGCGAACGGTGGAATGCCTTCCTGCCGTGGCCCCAGGCGCTGCGTGCCCAGTGCCTCGCCGACGCAGGCTCCTTCGATGAAGCCAGCGAGGACGCCGAGCATTCGTTCGCTCTCGCCTGCGAGCTTGGTGACCCCTGTTGGGAGGGCATGGCCGGCCGGGTGCTCGGCCTGCTGGCGCTGCAGGCGGGCGACCTGGATGCGGCACAGGCCTGGCTCGCCGATGCCCGCCGTCGCTGCGACAGGGTTCCGGACCGGTACGTGTGGGTCTCTGGCTACATTGGTCTGGCCCAACTGGAGCTAGCCGCCCGCCAGGACATTGACCTGGTCGGACCCTCAGCGGCCCGGCTCTACCAACACGCGGTGCGCAGCGATCTGCCGGAATTCCTCGCCTGGGCGCTGGTCTATCAGGCCGAGTCCGGCGACCGCGCGAAGGTCCCGCTGGCCCGCGCCGCAGCTGACGGCGTGACCAACCCTAAGTTGCAGGCCCGGGTCCAGGCCCTATCCGGCGGCAGCCTTATTCCCTGATGCACAGCGCAGATGGCAGAGTCCGGTAAGCGCTATCGGGCGGGAGCCAAACCGGGAGCCAACGTCAGCAGGAACCGGGCGGCGTCAGGCGTCGTCGGGCGAATGTCATCGCAGGTCGGCGCCGGGTAGGGCGGCGGTGAGCGTCGTCTGGCCTGGTTCGCGTTTGCCTCCTAAGCGGTAGGCCGCAGGTTCGAATCCTGCTGGAGCGCAGACGTAGCACGTAGGGAGAGATTTTTCGCCATTAAGTTCAGGGCCATGTTAACTGCCTGCGAGCAATCGCTCCTTCGCGAAATCTTGCGGCGGGTGCGGCGTCGCCTGACGAGGCTCAATGTCGCTGGATGACGCCCAGCGTCGCGCCCAGAATGGGACATATGTTCGGGCCTGTATTTCCTGGGAGCCAAACTGGGAGCCAAACAAATCCGAGAGGCAGTAGTGCCCGCGGTTCCTTTCTGGCTGGCCGCACTCTGCCCCCGTCCTCGCTGTCAGCGCGCGCGACGTTGGGCGACGCAGAACGGCTATGTGCATCGGTCGGCGGCTCAGTGTCAGCTTCTCGCCGAGCTCTCGGCGGCCATCATCACGCCGCGCTGTGTGAGCCAGTCCAGGACCGGCGGCGGCGTCGTCGTCAGCGGGCGAACTTGTCGATGGCGGCCTGGGTGACGGGGGTGAAGAAGTTGACGAGGTTGCCGTCTGGATCGCGGAACAGCAGCGACCGGTTGCCCCACGGCATCGTGGTTGGCTCGTTGACGAAGTCCTCGACGACGCCGGCGAGGTTCTGGTGCACGCCGTCCACGTCGTCGACGAGGAACTCGATGATGACGGTGTTGTTGTCCGCTGGCCGGGCGGCGCCGGGCGCGAACAGCGGAACGGTGCGGGTGCTGGCGATCGCGAGGGTGGCGGAGCTGGTCGTGAGCTCGGCGAAGTTCTCGTTTGACCAGTTCGCCTGCACGCCGGTGGCGCGCTCGTAGAACCCGGCGAGGCGGGCGACGTCGTCGGTGATGATGCGGATCGAGACGAAGTCCATGGTGATCTCCTTGTCAGCGGGAACGTCCTGCATCCCACGCTAGAACCAATACCGGACACAATCCGCCCGGTATCGGTGAGATACTTTCGACTATGGCCCGGCCGACTGCTCGCGTTCTGGCTCTGCTGGAGCTGCTGCAGTCGGGCGGCGTCCGGACGGTCACCGAGCTGGCCGGCCGGCTCGAGGTCGATGAGCGCACCGTACGGCGGTACGTGGACCACCTGATCGACCTCGACGTGCCGGTCGAGTCGGTACGCGGCCGCTACGGCGGATACCGGCTCGGCTCCGGGTACCGGATGCCCCCGCTCATGCTCAGTGACGACGAGGCGCTCGCCGTCATGCTCGGCCTGATTGCGGGCCGCCGGACCGGGCTGGTGACGACCACGGGTACGGCCAGCGACACGGCGGCGGCCAAGATCCGCCGGGTACTGCCCGAACGGCTCGCCCGCAGGCTCGACGCCGTGCTCGACTCCCTCGCCTTCACCGCCCCGCCCGGCGACACACCGGCCCCGGACACCGGGGTCCTGCTCTCGATCGCCGACGCCGTGCGCCATCACCGGCCGATCTCGATCAGGTACACCGCCGGCGACGGCCGGCGCAGCGAACGCACCCTGCACCCGTACGGGCTCGTCGCCCACTCCGGGCGCTGGTACGTGACGGGCGCGGATCCCGGCATCGGCGAGGACCGGACGTTCCGGCTCGATCGCATCGCGGACACCAGGACCCTGCCCGGCTCGTTCGAGCCGCCGCCCGCCGGACTAGACCCGGCTCAGCAGATGCTGTCCGCACTGGCCAGGACTCCGTACCGGCATGAAGTGACCCTGAGCATCCAGGGCACGATCGACCAGATCCGCGCCCGGCTCCCCGCCAGCATCGCGATCGTGGAGGAGCTGCCGCCTGCGGGCGGCGCAGATCTGGAGACCGAGCGCTGGTTCCGCGTCGAGCTGCACGCCGACCGGCTCGACTGGCTGCCGCCGCTACTCGCGTCCCTCGACCGGCCGTTCATCGTCGAGCGACCGGACGAGCTCCGCGACCTCATCGCCGCCCTCGCCGACCGGCTCGCGACTTCCGCCCGGCGGAATGCGCCACGCCAGTAACCTGGACGTGCTGGTTGGGGCTGCCGATAGGCAACCTCAACCGACGCAGTTGTCCCGGCTCACGGGGCGGCGCTGACGGTTGCCGGCAGGCGGTCCGGTACACCCACCCGGTGAGAACTTTCACAGCCGCAGGCCCTACGACGCTCACGTCCCACGGGCGCTCGGCGCGGTAACCACGCTGGCGACTCACCAGGATGACCTTCGCGAAGCTCTCGCACGGTTCGCACGAGCAATCCTCGTCAACGGCGTCCTGTTCTGCTGCGCCGCGAAGTCGCTAAGGCGCGCACCGGTCATAACCGCCAAGCTGGCCGGCTGGCAGGCGGCCCGCGACTGCGAGGGCGCCCGTCGCCGCGACGTTGCGCTCTAGGCAGTGCCTATGCGCTGAGTGGCGTGGTCACTCGCGACTCAGGCACTGCGGCCGTGTTCCCTGCAACAATCACCTCCACCTGCTTGGCGTACAACGCGTGGCATTCGAGTCAGATCGGCGGCGGTGTGTGCCTCGCGGATAACTCGGTGCCCGGTGCGGCGATGTTTGGGATCATGCGCAAATGGCAGGCGAAGGCGATCACCACCAGCAGGCAGACGTCGGCATGCCTCCGGTATGGAGTTCACGCGCTGGTCAGGTAGCGCTTGTCACCGGCGGGTCGGCTGGGCTTGGCCTGTGGATCGCGACCGCGCTCGCGGCGGCGGGCTCCGACGTGGTGCTGGCCAGCCGGTCGGCCGACCGTTGTCAGCAGGCCGCTGCCGCTTTGTCTGCGCAGACCGGACGGCGGGTGACCGGCCGCGGGTGTGACGTCACCGACGAAGCCGCCGTCGCGGCCCTGGTCGACAGGGTGCTCACCGACCACGGCCGCCTCGATGTGCTGGTCACCAGTGCTGGAGTGCAGGCGCGCGGCACGATCGAGCAGCTCGACGTCGGAGCGCTGCGCGCGTGCCTGGAGGTAAATGTCGTGGGAACGTGGCTGGCATGCCGGGAAGCCGCCCGGCCGATGCGGTCAGCGGGATACGGCCGCATCGTGACCCTTGCTAGCGCGCTGGGCCTGGTCGGGGCCGCGGCCCGGTCTGGATATGCCGCGAGCAAGGGCGCCGTCGTTCAGCTCACCCGCAGCCTGGCAGTCGAACTGGCCGGGACCGGGATTACTGTCAACGCGCTAGCACCGGGCCCGTTCCGCACGCCCCTCAACGCCGGCATGGACGATGATCCGCAGGTACGGCGATTCCTGACCGCCGAGATCCCCCTGGGCCGGTGGGCCTCGCCCGGCGAGATCGCCGGCGCCGCCCTCTTGCTCACCGACCCGCAGGCCAGCTATCTCACCGGCGCCGTCCTGCCCGTCGACGGCGGCTGGACAGCCCACTGATCTCAGCACCAGCGAGGAACCTTGCCCACAGAAGGTATGGCGGGGCGCAACGCTTGTCTGCTAGCGGCCGAGCTGCAACACCCATCCGACCATGCGCACGCCGAACAAACCTGTTCCCACAAAGGGCGGAGTGCACCGCCAGAAGTTCGGCGCACGCCTCGTACATGAGAGCTTCGTGTCTCCTGAACATCCTGACCACGGTGCGGCGAAGTCGCCCACGGCGCCAGGGCTGGGCGTGAGATTGCCCTCCGGCGTCAGGTCTGCAGCCAGGCCGCGTAGAAGACACCGAGCCCGAGCGCCACGCACAGCCCGGAGATCAGCCAGAACCTGATCACGATCGTCGTGTCAGCCCAGCCCAGCAGCTCGAAGTGGTGCTGCAGCGGCGCCATCTTGAAGACCCGTTTCCCTCGCCCGGTCCTGATCCTGGTCACCTTGAAGACGGTCACCTGAATCACGTCGGACATAGTGATGATCACGAACAGGCCGCCGAGGATCAGCAGCAGCAGCTGCGTCTTGGTGCAGATGGCAAGGCCGGCCAGCGCTCCGCCCAAGGCCAGCGACCCTGTGTCGCCCATGATGATCTTGGCTGGCGGGGCGTTCCACCACAGGTAGCCAAAACAGGCGCCGAGGACCGCAGCGGCGACCACCGCAAGGTCGACCGGGTCACGGACCTGGTAACACTGCGGGGAGACGAAGTTGGCGCAGTCGTTGCGCTCCTGCCAGAGCCCGATGATCACGTAGGCGGCCAGCACCAGGACGGTCGCGCCGGTCGCCAGCCCATCCAGCCCGTCGGACAGGTTCACGGCGTTCGAGGTGCCGACCACCATGATGACTGCCCAGATGATGAACGGCAGCGTGCCGATAGCCGGACCGAAGTCCCGCAGGAACGATAGGTGCGCGTCAGCGGGCGTCAGGTCGATTTTGTCGGGATGCTCCAGCACCTCCGCCGCGAACACCGCCGCCACCATAACCTGGCCGGCCAGCTTCGCCCGGCTGCGCAGCCCGAGGCTGGTCTGCCGGAAGATCTTGAGGAAGTCGTCGATGAACCCGACCAGGGCCAGGCCCGTCATCATCAGCAGCACGAGGACGCCCGAAGGCGTAAACGGATCGTCGGTGGCCGCGTGCGCTACCACGTAGCCGACCAGTGCCGCGATCACGAAGATTGCGCCGCCCATGGTAGGCGTGCCCCGTTTCGTCTCGTGCGACTTGAGGCCCTCGACCCGGATCGGCTGGCCATAACCGTGCCGCCGCATCAGCCTGATGAGCAGTGGCGTTGCGAGCAGCGCGATGAGCAGCGCCACCGCCCCGGCGACGATGATCGTCTTCAACCGCGCGGCTCCTCGCCAGTGCTCGCCGAGGGCCACTTGCGCCACGACGTTTCACGGCGGTTCACGCTGAGCAGGCTATCCGAACCTTACGCGTGCATAGTTCCGGTTCTCAGGATATGAGCGGGATTGCGGGAGGCGGGGCAGTTACCCAAGACGCCTCGGGCATGTGCAACCGGGAGCGCCGGCCGCGGCGGTGCACCAGTTGCGCTGATCGTTGTGAAGATCGTTCAGCCAACGACTGCCAAAGAGGGATTTCGCTCGTCGATGACGTGCGTTCATACAGGTCCGCACAGCGCCGAGGGGCTTGTGCCGCCTAAGCGGTAGGCCGCAAGTTCGAGTCCTGCTCGGGGCGCAAATGTGCAGGACTCGGCACTGATGAGCGGACCTGCGGGTACGGTGGCGCCCCGTGTGGCGCCCTAGGGTCGCTCGCAGGCTGATGCGGCGCAGTCCGCGATGGCGACCTAGAAGTTCGTGGCCGATTGCGGAATGTTTGCCCAGGAAAGGTGCGGGGCCAGCGGGCCCTGCGGGTGCGCAGACCACAGGTAGGGTGTGCACGGCTCCAGGCCGGAGGCACCGAGGCTGAGGTGAGCCGTGGCGCGTCCGGCGCCTTCGAGACTGGTGGAAAGCAGGCACGTGCCGACGTTCTGCGAGTTCATGCCGCCGGGGCCTGGGCCCCGGACGAACCACACGACGAAGGTCGTGGAGGCGTACGGGGACGACACATTTACCTCGAACGCGATCTGGGTGAACGTGTCAGCGCTTCCGGTGCCGATGCTCACCCGCAGCGACCCAGCACCGTTGACACCGAGGTCAGAGTTAATGGAATCCGCGAGATCACCGAATCCGGCCGCACTGCGCTGCGCTACCGGCAATGCGATCTGGCGCTGTTCCTCGTTAATGATCCGCGAGGCCGTCGTGAGCACCTGAATGTTGTAGAGGTTGCGTTCCGCACTCCGCCGATCGAAGGCGTGCTGGACGGATCCGCCAACGAAGAACGACACCACAACCAAGAGCGCACCCAGCCACCCAGGCCGCCGCAGCGCGTCTAACAGCCGGACGCCCGGTTTAACGACCGGAGGCTCACGGTCAGTCGTACCCGTCTGGCTGGGAGTTCCGGCAACCAACGGCGATCCTCCCCGGATGAACCGGCACCGGCCGGGCCCCGCCTCGCGCAGTTCGAGTTCGAAGCGCCTTCGCGCGTCACCTGGATTGTGGCCGCTACCGCCGCGGGTAGCAAGGATCCGGCAGTCATCCTGGACAACCTGCCGCCGTGGCAGAGGATCTCGAGCTGTCGTGGTGCTGGCCGATGAGTGGGGGCAGCTTGGGTCCTTGCGGGTTCGCGTCGGCGAGCGTGCGCTGCCGGTCAAGAGATGGCTGTCGTCTTTGGGGCCGGGCCAGCTGACTCATTCAGGGCTACCGCCGCCCGTTCCAGGGCGCGCTGGCGCCGGGCCTCGGAACTCGCCAGGTGAGAGAGCAGCATTTCCGAGAAGTACTGCATGGCCATGTCCACCTCGTGGCCATCTCCCGTCGCGAGGACGTCGAGGAGCAGACCGCGGCCCACCGCGACGTACAGCCGGGCAACGGTGCGCGCCGTATCCGGGCTGATTCCTTCTGCCTCCAGCATCGCCGCGACGGGGCCGACCCAGTCCTCGACAACGCCCTCCAGAAGGGGCTTTGCCCACTGGCGGCCCTGGAGCGCCTGGCCGTAGACCTCGAAGAACAGCCGCTCCTGGGGCGCCAGTTCCGGGCTGCGCAGGTGTCTCCAGAAACGGTCAGCCAGGTCTCCGGGTACCTCCGTGGACTCGGCGACGAGTTCGCTCAGTGCGCCGCGCTGCCGCGCCTCGATCGCTCGGATAACGTCGATGAGCAGTCCCTCCCGGGACCCGAAATGATGGATCAGCATGCGGTGGCTCGTCCCGGCCGCCTCAGCGATCGCGCGCAGGCTCCTGTCCGCGATTCCACCGGCCAGAGCCACGTCTGCTACTGCCTCGAGCAGCTTTTCTTTCGGGGTTGCGCTCGCCATGTACCAGATGGTACATCATTAGTTATGGAACATCATGTGACGACCACTGCCGACGCGTCGCCCGAGCAGGTGTGGGCTTTGTTTATCGACGTGGAACGCTGGCCAGAGCTGACCAAGAGCATCAGCGCCGCGCGCCGAGTGAACGAAGGGCCCTTGCGCGTTGGCAGCGAAGCAATCATTGAACAGCCGCGCCTGCCCAAGGCCTCCTGGCGGGTAACGGAACTGGAGCCCGGCCACTCCTTCACCTGGGAGACGAGTGCCCGGGGAATCACCACTGTCGGCAGCCACATCGTGGACGCGGACGGTCAGGGCTCGAGGATCACCCTGACCCTCCGCATGCGCGGGCCCCTTGCCCGGCCGTTGTATGCCTTCACAAGCCGCCTTTCCCGCCGGTACCTCACAATGGAGATGGAAGGCTTTCGCCGAGCCGCGGAGTCGGTACGGGGAACCTCCGCGGGCACGCCCTAGCAGAGACCCGCAAGTAACCCCTTCCTATGAGCCCAGCTACGGCAGCTAGGCCGCCTGCTCAGCGGCAACAAGGACGCCATGGTCGAGCCCGGCGAACCGGATATGTGGCCAGGCCACCGTCGGGAGGACGGCCCAATTCTGGCTTCAAGGCCTTTGAGGGAAGGCTTGCCGTAGCCGCACGGCGATCAACTTCTCGACTAGTTCGGGCGGTAGACGCTGATCAACGGCAAAGCGCAAGGATCCGGAGGACTTCTGGTATCCGGCTAGATCGTCGGCTAGCTCGGGAAACACCGAGCCGCTGTGGGGCAGGTAGCTCAGGTGGTTCTTGAAGGCGGCAAAGCCTGCGATCGTCTTGCCATCGATCTTGAAGCCGGGCAGGCCGTAGGAGATGCACTGCTCGGCGTCGGGGACAACAGCGAGGATGTCGCGGCGGAGTTGGCTGAGCGTCGAGCGCTTCGGTTCGTCCAGGCGCTGCAGGTACTCGTCGATCTCGACAGCCGACATCAGTTGCCTCCCGGGCTCCAGGCGGTCTTGGAGCATGACGGTCACGTCATGCTGGTCTTCCCGGTCGGTTAGCTCGACGATGCAGACCGCTCTGTCTTCAGTGATTATCGAGCGTCCATTCGACTGCGAGCAAGCGATCGCGAGCGGAATCTACCGGCCCTTATACGCCGGATCTTCGGCAGGGTGACTCCCAGACCGGGCATACGGTTTGGCGCCTCCAGGCGCGCCCGTGCAGGCGCCGACGGTGTCAGATGCCCGTTGGCATGGCGACGCGAATTGGGAGCCAATCTGGAAGCCAGCACCAGCACTGGCCAGGCGACGCTATGCGTCGTCAGGCGTTTTCGTCGCAGGCCAGGGCCACGCCGGGCCACGGTGGGCGCCGCCTGACCGAGTTCGAGTTTGCCTCCCGAGCCTGATCCGCGTGCCTGTGAGCCGCGAGAACTGCGCCACGAGCGCAATTCGCTTCGAATCGGTGACTCCTCGCTTCCTGAGGCGAGTAAGAGTCAAGAAGCGAAAGCAGTCACGGACCAGCTCAAAGGCCGCGGGCGGCCGGTACGCGGATGGGGGACGCTATTGTCGCGTTGTGAGCTGTGCCGGCGGCAGTCGCGACCGCTCGGCAGCTTCCGGCGAAAGCTGGCGGTTGCCGCAGCGCGCAGGGGTTGCTGACATTGACGACTGCTGAGGACGGCGGCGCCGCGGCCGAGGCTGCGCATAGCGGAGCCGCGGTTGGCCAGCGCGCGTGCGCGGCGCCCTCTTATGACCAGACCGCCGAGATGACGGCTCAGGTCTCCCCGTGGTCCGCGGGTGATTACGGCTTCGTGGTGGTGGCGTGCCGGCTCCCGGTTGATCGGGCGGAGAGTCCTGGCGGCGGCGCAGAGTGGCGGCCAAGCCCTGGCGGGCTGGTCAGCGCGCTGGAGCCCGTCATGCGCGAGGCTGACGGTGCGTGGGTCGGCTGGGCCGGCGCGGCGGGCGACGGGCCCGGCTCGTTTGATGTCTCCGGCATGCACCTGGTCGGGGTGGGGCTGTCGGCTGAGGAGGTCAGCGACTACTACGAGGGGTTCTGCAATGCCACGCTGTGGCCGCTGTATCACGACGTGATCGCCCCGCCGGAGTTCCGCAGGCCGTGGTGGGATGCCTATGTCCGGGTCAACCGGCGATTCGCCAGGGCCGCGGCGGAGCAGGCGGCCGTCGGCGCGACCGTATGGGTGAATGACTATCAGCTTCAGCTGGTGCCTGAGATGCTCCGGGAACAGCGCAGTGACCTGCGCATCGGGGTCTTCATCCACATTCCGTTCCCTGGTTATGAGATCTTCGCGCAGCTGCCCTGGCGGCGGCAGATCGTCACGGGCCTGCTCGGCGCGGACCTGATCGGATTCCAGCGCGATAGTGATGCGACCAACTTCCGGCGCGCGTGCCGGCGGGCGGCAGGCTTGGTGACCAGCGGGTCGCTTGTGCGGGTACCGGCCGAAGAGCATGTCCCGGCTGACGAGTCCGCCGCCGGGCGGGCGGCTGGCGCGCGCGGGGCGCGGCCGCTTCCGGCCAGCCGGCAGGTGCGGACGGCGACGTTCCCGGTCTCCATCGATTCGGCTGGCTTCGCCGAGATCGCCAGCCGGACGGATGTGAGAGAGCGGGCGAAGGGATTCCGGCAGGCGCTGGGAGAGCCGGATGTCGTGCTGCTCGGCATCGACCGGCTCGACTACACCAAGGGCATCCTTCATCGTCTGACCGCTTACGGCGAGCTGCTCAGCGAGGGACGCTTCGGATCCCTGCGGACGGCGCTCGTGCTGGTAGCCAGTCCCAGCCGGGAGCGGGTCGAGCAGTACCGGCTGCTGCGCGAGGAGGTCGAGGGCGCGGTGAGCCGGATTAACGGCGAGCATGCCGAGCTCGGCAGCCCTGCCGATTCACTACCTGCACCAGACATACCCGGCCGAGGAAATGGCCGCCATGTACCTGGCCGCCGACGTGATGCTGGTGACGTCGCTGCGGGACGGCATGAACCTGGTGGCCAAGGAATACGTCGCGTGCCGCGACGATGACACCGGCGCGCTGGTACTCAGCGAGTTCACCGGCGCGGCCGACGAGCTCAGCGGCGCTTTTCTGGTCAACCCGCATGATATCGAGGGCATGAAGGACGCTATCGTCCGCGCGGCTACCGTTCCGCCGGCCGAGGCCAGACGCCGGATGCGCGCGATGCGGCGCAGGGTCCGCGAATTCGACGTCAGCCACTGGGCAGCGTCCTTCCTCGGCGCCCTGCAGCGAGCGTCCGAACCCAGCTAGCGTGCGCACACGCGAGAGGCTGCTGCCGAATGCGTGACCCTGCGGGTCACCGGCAGGTGCGTCAGAGGACGTGTCCGGGCAGCAGAGACAGTTCGGCTAGCAAGCCTGCTGATTCGGATCCTCGACCCGCCTCTAGGCCCTCGTTGCGCCAGTCAGCCGATCGGCTTGGCGACTGCCCGTTTGGTCATGGCGCCGAGCTTGCGGGTTGCACCAGTCTGCTTGCCGGTCAGCCTAGCTTCGTCCGGCCACCTGACGTCGTAGGCCCAGCCGAGCTTCTCGGCCAGCCAGATCGTCCGCGCCGCGATGTCGATCTGGCCTTTGAGCACGCCATGACGCGCGCACGTCGGGTCGGCATGGTGCAGGTTGTGCCAGGACTCGCCGAAGGACAGGATCGCGAGCCAGGAGACGTTCCTGGACTTGTCCCGCACCTGGAACTCTTCCTTGCCGAACGTGTGGCAGATCGAGTTGATCGACCACGTGATGTGATGCAGGAACGCGATCCGGACCAGGGTCGCCCAGAAGAACGCAGTCAGCGCGCCCTGCCACGACATGGACCACAGTCCGCCGATGAGGGCAGGCGCGAGGAGGGAGACGGCTACCAGGGCGGGGAAGGCACGGGAGATCCTCAGGACGTCAGAGTCCGCGAGCCAGTCGGGGCAGAATCTCTCCTGCGAGGTGACGTCACCGTCGAACAGCCAGCCGACATGCGCGAAGGCGAGGCCCTTGCTCAGCGCCTTCCAGTCGTTACCGAAGCGCCATGGCGAGTGCGGGTCGCCTTCCTTGTCGCTGTACTTGTGGTGCCTGCGGTGATCGGCGACCCAGGTGATCACCGGCCCCTCGATGGCCAGGCTCCCGGCGACCGCCAGCCCGATCTTGAGCCCGCGTACCGCCTTGAATGACCCGTGAGTGAAGTAGCGGTGCAGCCCTACGCTGATCCCGAGCCCGGCGATGTAGTAGAAGGCGATCGCGATGATGACGTCGTGCCAGCCGAGGCCCCAGCCCCACGCCAGCGGCACCGCGGCGATCAGGGCGAGCAAGGGGACGGCCACGAACACGCCCACCAGAACGCGCTCAAAGGCGGGGCGTGGCTCCGGCTCGATCTCTGGCCGGGACACGTCGCGGGAGGTGAGCACGGCGGGGTGCGCCGCCGTGGCGTCAGCAGTTGTTGTCATGGGAACCTCGCTTGCCGGTCGCGGTGATGCGGGTGGACGACGCGCATACGCCGGGGACTGGAGCCCATGCAAGATACGCTTACGTATCCGTAGCCTACGCTACCGTAGGTTGCGCTAGGCGGCGGGCGAAGCGCATCGTCAGTCCGCGTCCGCCGGACCGGCGGCTGGTCAGGATCGTGGCCGGGCCTGCGCGGTGGTCGTCGCGTGCCTGCCCGCCTGGCCGGGTACCGGGACGCTGTCCCCGGCCAGGCGGCCGGTTGGGTCAGCGGTGCGCGTACGCGGCGGCCGGACCGGGATCCGCCGGATTGGCGGGTGGCCAGGTGGTAGGCGAGCAGCAGGATGGCTGCGCCGGCGATGGCGGTGAGCCAGGTGGAGGCGTTGAAGAATCCGTGCAGGGTGTGGATGTGGAAGATCTTGGTGGCGGCCCAGCCGCCGCCGAGGGCTCCGGCGATGCCGATGAGGCAGGTGAGGATGAGGCCCTGCTGTCTTTTGCCGGGGATCAGCATGTTGGCGAGCAGGCCTGCGCCTAGTCCGAGGATGATCCAGCCGATGATGCCCATGACGGGCTCCTTTAGTTAGTGACGTGCGTGGGGTTGGGCGTGAGTTGGTAGCCGGTGCTGTCCGGACGGGGCGCGGCGGGCGGCAGGGTTCCTGCCGGGTGCGCGCGTGTTCCCGGCGGTTGCCGGGTCTTGTGGTGGGGTGTCAGCTGGCCGGCGGCGTGCGCCGGTCGCGGCGCATGATCCGCCGCAGCTGGGTGATCCGGGCGGTTCCCGCGGCGGCCATGATCAGCGCGCCGGCGATGGCGGCGAGGAACAGCGCGACGGCCAGCGACAGGCGCAGGTGGGCGCCGAGGAAGCTGATGTTCACGGCGTGCGCGTTCTGGATGATGAAGATCATCACCACGATCAGGCCGGCGAAGCCGGCGATGAGGCTGGTGCGCATGCCGCTGATCCGGGTGCGCGTCCGCCCGGACTTAGGCGGGCTGGGCGCGGGCGGGCAGCTGGGGGGATGTGCCGTTGGCGGACTGCGGAGGCAGCGTGGTGGTCGCGCCCTGGGAGGCTGGCTGCTCGGTCATGGCGGTGTTTCCTTCGCCAGCGAGAGCGGGCCGCGGAAATCCGGCCGGGCGTCTCGCTGAGTGACCCGGTCTGGTTGCGGCCGTCGGCTGCTGACTGTCCGGGTCTGATCTCAGCGTACGCATGAAACCAGAAACGCGCAATCTATTTCTAGAATTGTGTGGTAGGTTTCTGAGGGTGGGAACGATCTGCTGCATGCTGACGGGCTGCTCGGCGAGCACGCTCTCGCCGGCGGTGGTGATCTGGTCCGCCGGCGGTGTTCCTGCATCGTCATCGGATGCACCCAGCCGCGGACGTTCCAGCCGCGACAGCGTGCCCTACAGGGTGCCGGGTTCCATCTGCACGCCGCTGAACCGGCGATGTCGATCATGATCGCGTAGCCGTACTTGGGCATCGTGATCGCGCGCATCCCGGTGTCCGCGCCGAATGGAAGCTCGGCGCCACGCGAGACTGCCGTGAGCAAGGCAGAAACTGTGTGGCCTCGGTCACATGAAACACCATCTTGCGGGGTAAAGTCGACTTAAGCTCCGACAAAGGCGACATGGAGGACAGATTGTGCGACGTATTGTTCACTTGCCAGCACTGCGGAGCGCTTCACGACGTGAGGGAGATCCGACGCGGGCTCTATCTAAGCCAGGGGAGGCTGGATGAATTTCGGGCGTTGGAGCGCGGAGGCTCACTCGGACTCGGCGAGCGAATATCTCGGCGCAAGATCACTAAGACCCTGATGCGCGGACTGAGGCGTAGCTAACAGACATCCGCCCAAGCGCCCGGCCTAGCCGCCTTCGTTAATGCGACCGCCGTCCTCTCCGGCGCCGGCCGATTTGGCGCGGATAGGGACAGATCAGACGGCAAGCAGGTAGCTGGCCAGCCTGGCAGGTTGTGCCAGTGCGATCAGGTGGCCACCGGGCAGCACGTCCGCTTCGATGCCTAGCCGGTCCTGCGCCACTGCGTGCTGGAAGCCAACCGGAAAGAACCGGTCGTGCGCTCCGGCCACGGCCCGGATAGGGATGGCCGGCCACCCGCTGAAGTCGCAGGTTGACCCGAACACTGCGTCGGCCTCATGCCGCTGGTAGGGCTCACCGGCCGCTGCGACTTCCGGGGGGACGTCATGGAGGAAGTAGACGGCCAGATCGAACGCCGTGTCGTAGCCACCCTGTTCGGCCGCAGCGACCCGGGCCTGGGCCCACCCGGTGTTGTCCCACCACGCGCCCGGCGTCTCACCTGGGCGGGGGATCATCGCGTTCACGAGGACGACCGAGGCTACCGGGACATTCGCGGCGACCAGTGGCGCGGTGAACCCGCCGAGCGACTGGGCGACAAGCACCAGGTTGCTGCTGCCGCCGACCGCGCTGATGACAAGGTGGGCGTACTCGGGCAGGCCCGGCGGCCGGGTCGTCACCCGGCAGGTCGACTGTGATCACCTCATGCCCCGCTTCCTGCAGCAGCGGGACAACACGGTGCCAGTACCAGGCCGTGCCGCCGGCACCCGGGATCAGGACGAAGGTGCGGCGCTGAATGGCCGGGTCGCCGGTGAGCCCCATGTCATCGGGAGCGGTATCCATACTCCTAATTTAGGACGGTCCACTCCTGAATTGCAACTAAGTCGACTAGAGTAGATGCCATGACAACCGCCCGCCGCTACCACGACCCGTGCGGGATCGCCCGCGCGCTCGACGTCGTCGGCGACCGGTGGGCACTGCTGGTCATCCGCGAGCTCATCTTCGGACCGAAACGGTTCGTCCAGCTGCGCCATGGCCTCGACGGAGTCAGCCCGAACGTCCTGTCCCAGCGGCTGCGCGACCTTGAGGACGCCGGCGTCGTGCGTCGTGAAATGCTCGGCCCGCCCGCCGGCGTCGCGATCTACGAGCTCACCGCCCGCGGCCAGGCCCTCGAGCCGATTCTGCTCGAGCTGGGCCGCTGGGGCAGCCAGCAGCCCATGACGACTTGTGGCGAGCTGAGCGCCAGCGCGCTGCTTGTTGCCCTCGAGACCGTCTTCGACCCGGCTGCAGCTACCGACGCCACCTTCGCGCTAGGCATCGACAGCGACTGGTTCGGCGTCACGGTCGCCAGCGGCTCGATCGGCATCACCCACGGCCGGCCCGAGCAACCCGCAGTCATCTTTGAGACCGACGTGGCAACGCTGCGTTCGGTCGCGTTCGGCCGCGAGCCAATCACCGACGCCGAGCGGGACGGGCGCCTGACGGTCCATGGCAACCGCCATCTGGCTGAGCGCTTCGCGCGAATGTTCCCATCCCCTCCGACGAGCCGCAATACTGAGCCGGAGTGACGAGCTGGCATTGGGCCCGGCAGTGACCGGGTCGTCTGTCACAGCATCATCTCGACGCCAGCAGTTCGACTGGGTTGCCGAAGATTCCTGCGGCAACCCAGTCGAACTGTTCCAGCCGATCCTTCCCGAAGCCAGGCTGACCGAGCCGACGGCATAACAACTGATGGCACGGGCCGGAACCGCCCCGAGGCGTCGAAAAGTCGTCGGCATTCCTGGGCCCGGCTACTGCTCCGGACTAGACGTCAGTCAGTCTGTCCTCACGAAGTCAGCGGTCCAATTGGTTTCCCAGGTCTGGCCGGCGTCGAGTGAGAACGCTTGCTCCCACCGGGCAGTCGTCGCTGTGATGTCTGACCACTTGAAACGCACCGTGATGTCGCGGCCCTCGTACTGCTCCTCGTCGTAGAAGATGCCCACTCCGTCGCTGAACCGGCCGGTCACAGGAGGCAAGGTCAGCTCGCCGTTCCGGCTGTTCACCCAGTAGATGGACCACTCCCCGGTCGCCGGATTATGCAGGCGGACAGATAGGCCGGAAAAGCCCCAGTCTGGGAAATGTACTTCGTCGACGTTCGCCGCGCCGCCGAACACTTGCCAGCACCGCGTTGTGGCCGAGGTTTCCTCCCAATCATCGCAATCAGCGAGCGGTTTCTTGAGCTTCCGCTGAATGCTGTTCCAGGATCCGACGAAGAAGTCAAAGTCGCCGAGTCCGTTTCGGTCACTCACTTCGCACCTCCGGTCCTGCCCTCGGGCAGGGTGTCGCTGATGTATCCGGTGGTCGCAGGTCAGGCAGGTCTGGCTCGAGCACGCCGAAATGCTCGGGATTCGTATCGGGGCAGCCAAGGTACGGTTCTCCGGGCCACGGCCTTCTGGAATGAGAATTTCTCGGTTATCGACATGTCCCGAGGTTAAGCACGCCTCCCTGACATCTAGTGTCAGTGATGTGCGCGCGAGCCGACTTGTCTCGATCATCCTGTTGCTGCAGGCTCGCGGCCACATGACCGCCGGACAGTTGGCCACAGAGCTTGAGGTCTCGGTCCGCACCATCTACCGGGACGTCGGCTCACTCCAACTGGCCGGCATCCCGCTCTATGGCGACGCCGGGCCCTCCGGCGGCTACCAGCTAGTGGCGGGCTATAGGACTCGTCTGACTGGCATGACAGCGGCCGAGGCGGAGGCGCTCGCGCTAGCCGGAATTCCAGGACCGGCCGCCGATCTCGGCCTTGGCGGCGTACTGGCCGCGGCTCAGCTCAAGCTAGATGCGGCGCTGCCCGCCGAGATGCGCGCCAGGGCGGCACTTGTCCGCGAGCGCTTTCATCTGGATGCGCCGGGCTGGTACTACGACGGTGACTCGGTACCGCATCTCAGCGAGATCGCTGGCACCGTCTGGAAACAGCAGCGGATCGAGGTCCGGTACCGGCGATGGCGGGCCCCTACCGACGTGACCAGGCGCCTGGATCCGCACGGGATCGTTCTTAAGGCCGGAAAGTGGTACCTCGTCGCCAGGGATCATCGCGGCATGCGAACCTACCGGGTCAATCAGATCCTGGAGCTGGCCGTCCTAGACGAGCCCTTCGAGCGGGCCGGAGACTTCGATCTCGCCGTGTACTGGGCAGCCGGGATCAGTGAATTCCGTGCTGGACTGCACCAGGGTAAGGCGACGATCCGACTCTCACCCGCTGGGCGGGATCGCGCCGCCGCGCTCTACAGCACCGAAACCATTCGCGCGCTGCGCGCCACAGCGAGTCAGCCGGACCAGGACGGCTGGGTTAGAGCCGTCGTCCCGATCGAGTCAACCGAGAACGCCCAGTCCGAGTTCCTCCGGCTCGGCGCTGACGTCGAGATTCTCGAGCCTCCCGAACTACGGGCCCGGATATCGGAAGTCGCCCGCGGCCTGGCCGCGATCTACCCAGCAGACCAGCCGAGCCAAGCAAGTTCCTAGAGTCATCTAGATCGGCCGGGCAAGGCCTAGCGTCGCGGTTGCGACCAACCGTGAACTTGGAGAGTTGGCGACGGCTGGACCCAGGCAAGCCACGCCACATCCGCGCCCTGTTGCTCCTTCGCGGGGCTTATGAGCATCGCGCGGAGTCGGCTGACGAGGGGAGTCAGCGGTTCGCCTGGCCAGGATCGCCCGGCGCCAGGTCGCGCCAGCGCCTCGCCTGGAGATCATATTCTTTCCGGTCGAAGGCGAGCTGGTCGTCACCCAGCAGAATCAGTGAGTAGGGGCTGGGACCGGAGCCGGGGACGTGACCGTGGCTATGGATATCCCCCGGCGGGACGAGCGTGACGACATCGCCCCGGTGCATGGCCCGCGCGTCCGCCAGGCTCAGATCGGCGCTGCCGTCCGTACGACAGAGTGCGTGCCATTGCTGATGGGTCTCGACTCCGCGGACCGGCGCCATGGCGAGCCAGCAGCTATGGGAGTGGGTGTAGGACATCACTCCCTCAGGACGGTGGAAGAGCACTAGGCGCGGACCGCGTGCAGGCTGGATCAGCCAGGTGCCTCCGGATGACTCCGAGGGCATGGCCTTGATGAGAGGACCGAGATAATCCTCGTCGGCCGCCAGCTGCACGAGCAGATGTCCGACCTTGCTCATATCGATACTGTCTTCGGCCCGAAGTTCGGCCAGCTGAGACAAAAGGTGCCGGAGCGGGCTGGGGTATTCGCTGGTACGCACCTCATCAATGTAACCGACCGGAGCCCCGCGGCTGTGTATCTCTGCTGTACATCTCAGTCAGCCCGAGGGCATGGCAGTCAACGATGGCCCCGACCTTCGAGCACCGCGAGCAGTAGCTTGGCGCACGATTGTCCATTGGCAGTACACGATTCAGGGCCTAAGGTGAGTCTCGTCAGCCGAAGTTACTGACACTTAACGTCTCACCGAGGGACGGTCGATGGAAGTTTGCCTGATGGTGGAAGGCCAGGAGGGCGAGACCTGGCAGGACTGGGTTGCCCTCGCGCAAGCCGCCGAGCAGAGCGGGCTCGATGGCCTCTTCCGCTCCGATCACTACCTCTCTATGAATGATCCGGGTACAGCCGCAATGGACGCCTGGGCGATCCTGGCCGGCCTGGCCGGCCGAACCGAACGCATCCGGCTGGGCACGCTGGTATCTCCTGCAACCTTCCGCCATCCATCGGTACTCGGAAACATGGTCTGTACCGTCGACCACATTTCGAATGGAAGGGCAGAACTAGGTCTAGGTGCGGGCTGGTACGAGGCCGAGCACCGGGCGTTCGGGTTCCAGTTCCCGGCGCCTGCCACTCGCTTCGAAATCCTCGAGGAGCAGGCTGAAATCATCAGCCGGCAGTGGACCGAGGACGACGTCAGCTTCTCTGGCCGGCACTTCACGGTCGAGCACTGCTCCGCGGCACCCAAGCCAGTGCAGCAGCCGCCGCCGATGATCATAGGCGGATCCGGCAAGCCCCGGACAGTCGGCGTGGCCGTACGCTTCGGCGCCGAGTACAACGCGAGCGTATTCAGCACGCAGCAATGCGGTGAGCTCCGGTCTGCGCTCGACCGGGCTTGCGAGCAGCAGGGACGCGATCCACGAAGCCTCCGCTTCTCGGCGATGGCTCAGAACACTGTCATCGGGACGAGCGCCGCCGATCTCGAGCGAAAGATTGACCGCGTGCAGCGTGAAATGGGCACAGCCACCGGCCGGCTACTCAACGAGCCGGTGAGCCGCTGGTTCACGGCTACGACCACCGAAGCCGTCGAGCGGCTCTCCGAGTGGGCCGCCGCTGGCGCGCACCGGGTGATGCTCCAGCACCAGCTGTGGAGCGATCTCGAGACGGTCGCGCTGATCGGCAAGGAGATCGTCCCGCACGTACGTGACCTCTGAGATATCGCACCACCCCATCAGTCAGCAAGGCCTACGGGGTCGACGGCGTCCTGGATGGGCCTTGGCCGGCCTTTCGCCACCAGCGCGATCGCGATGATCGCCACCAGGCCGCAGCAAATCTGGAACAGCGAGAGCGCTTGCCCGAGGATCACGAGCGCCGCCACTGCGGCGACTGGCGCGTTCAGGATCCCGATGACCGCTGAGACGGAGGCATCCACGAAACGATGTCCCCAGTTCATCAGCACGTGCCCGACTCCAGGCACGACGGCCAGGGCGACAATCCAGGGCCAGTCTCCGGCTGGTATCGCCACGAACGACTCGCCCGAGGCCAGCGCGATCGGCGTAATGGCGATCGCGGCGGCGAGCCAGAGCCCAGACATGAACTCGAGCGTTGGGATCTGACGCCGGGCACTCTTCGCGAACAGCCAGTAGCCTGCGAACGCAAGCGTGCCGATGACGGCGACCAGGTCACCTCTTGCGTGCAAGCCGATCGAGGCTGGAGAAGCGACGACAACGCCTGCGACGCCGACAATGGCGGTGACGGTGAGGAGGACCTCACGAACACCGACGACCTCGCCGAAGAGCATCGCCGCGAGGATCAGGACGAGTGCCGGCTGGAGGGCCCCGATCACGGATGCGTTTGCGATCGACGTGAGTCTGAACGCGAAGACATAACACGTCAGGTTGACGCAGAGAAGTATTCCTGACGGTGCTGCGCGCGCGAGCACGCGCCATCGCAGCCGTCGGTGGCGCATGAGGAGTGTCGCCAGCATCAGCGCCACCGATATCCACAGCCGGTAGAAGTTCAGGACGAACGGCGCTGTCTTGGCGTAGATCACGATGATGCCGGTGAAGCCCCACAGGGTGGCCGCGAACAGGTCCGCCGCAATGGCCAGCGCTCTTTGCCGGCTGCTGAGCCGGGGCAGCAACAGCCATGTCGTTACAACTGAGTGCTGCGCGTAGCAGGTGCCCACGGATCGACCAGTGTCTTGACCCGAACCGACTGACCCGAGGCCAGCGGCCGGATGCCCGCGTCCACCAGATCGTCGAAAGCCAGCGCCAGTGGCGCTACATCGGCCCACGAGCCGCGACGACGCGCGAGGAACTGCAGCGCTTGCGGGAGATCCGTCGCTGCCACCAGGGCATTGGTCCCCACCAGCTGGCCCTCGCTGATGCTGAGGTGGCGGAAATCCAGCTCTGCAGGCTGCCCCTGAATCCCGACGACGACGACCCGGACACCGCGCCCGATCGCGGTGAGCGCAAGCGCCAGGCCGGCCCGGCTCCCAGTGACCTCGTACACGAGCTCGGGCGGCCGACAACCAAGCAGCGTGCGCAGATCCTCGGGCGCCGGCGGTGGCAGCACGGCGGCGGCACCTAGCGAGGTCGCGATGTCACGGCGCGATGCATCATTCTCGATCACGGTCACGCGCGCGCCCGACTGGGCGAGCACGAAGATCAGGAAGGCGCCGATTCCGCCGGCTCCCACCACCAGCACGTCCATTCCCGCTGCAGGCCCGCCAATCGACGCAGCGTGGACAGCGATCGCCATCGGCTGCCCGAGGGCCGCAGCGTCCGCGGTCAGTTCCTCCCGGTCGACGACAGCGCAGCTCTGCGCGGGAACGACACAGAACTGAGCCAGCCCGCCGTGCCGCTGCAGACCGACCGTTTCGTAGGACAAGCAGAGGTTGGTCCGGCCCCGGCGGCACCAGATGCAGTCCCCGCACGCAATGCCGCTCGCCGACGCCACAAGATCACCCGTGCTGAAGCCGGTGACATCCCGCCCCATGCCGACGACAGTGCCGGAGAACTCGTGTCCGGGAATGAGTGCGCCGGCGGGTCCCCAGGCCGAGTGCGCGGGCACCGCGAACTGGATCGGGCCGTGAGCGTACTCGTGGCCATCGGTGCCGCAGATGCCCGCGGCCGCCACTTTCACAAGCAGCTCATCGTCGGCCGGCTCTGGCTCCGTTACCTCTTCGATCCGCAGGTCACGTGGGCCGCGGTAGACGGCTGCTCTCACGGCCAGCTGATGAGAAGCGCGCTTGCCACAACGAAAATTGTACAGTCATACTGATCACAATGTAAACGCCGACGTTGAGGACGGAAGCCATGACGCAGCACAGTTACAAGGTGAACGTCGCCGAACTCGCAGCCGACCCGACCCTCGGGTCCAGCGACGGCTGGGTCAACATGGCCGTGCAGTTCCTCGTCGATCACTCTAACGGCGGCGCGCGCAAGGTCGTCTTCGGCCGGACTGTGTTCGCGCCCGGCGAGTCGGTGCACGAATTGCACCGCCATCCTGGCGCCGAAGAGGTGGTCTACCTGGTCCGAGGCCGCGGGGTGGCCACCAACGGCGACGAGGAAATCGTGCTCGAAGTCGGCGACATCGCATTCCACCCGCAGGGCGAGTGGCACGGGTTTTACAACACATCGCGGACCGAGGAAGCCGAGATGATCTGGGTCTGGGCCGGCGCCAGCTCGAAGCAGGACGCCGGTTACGAGGTGAAGGGCTGAGTTGCCATGTCCGGCGCCGCGGCCACCCGCATTGTCCCTGGTGCCGCCGCGCGCATGAGGCCGGCGGCTCGATTGTTGACTAACTCTTGACCCGTCGTGCAGTGAGACTTACCATACTGAACACCGCAGCTGACGGAAATGACCAGGCGGTGACAGACGGGTCAGGCAGCCCTGGCGTGCAGATGGTCCGCAACGCATGGGCGGATGAGGTCTTTACATTCTGAGTAGCCCCACCAGAGAAGGGGACTTGTAATGGCTGCAACGGAACCTGGCGCCGGCGGAATTAGCCCGGGTACACACACGCTGGTCACCGGAAAGAAGGCTCTCACCACCGTCGAAGCCTCGGGCCTGAGCCTCGCTGGCCTGGCGCCGACGATGGCGATGGCCCTCGGTACCGCCTTCGCCGCATCCGAAGCCGGCGGCGCCGCTCCGCTGAGCTACCTGCTCGGCTTCGTCGGGATCTCTGTGCCTCGGTTTCGTCCTGATCAAGTTCACGCGGCGTTACGTTGCGGCGGGCGTCGGCTTCACCTATGTCCGGGTCGCTTTCGGGATACCAGCAGGATTCACTGCCGGGTGGGTTTACGCGGGCGCCTGGATGTTCGGCGTCGCGGTCAACTGTGCCATCGCCTCTAACTCGCTCGTCGCGCTGTTCGCGCTGCACAGCGACTCCGTCTCCTGGCTCGTCTTCTTCATACCCATGATTCTCATCTGCGCTGGCATCAATTACATCGGGATCAAGCCCTCGGTGCGTGCTCAGGTGACGCTCGAGCTCGCGTCCATGGCAGCGCTCGCGATCATCCTGGCCTTCGTGCTCGCGAAGGGCGGAGCGCACGGCCTGAGCCTGTCGCCGTTCAACCCGCATTACTCCACCAAGGGCTGGGGCGGCATCGGGTACGGCATGATCTTCGGCTTCTCTGGGTTTGCGGGATTCGAAGCCGCTGCGGCCCTCGGCCGGGAAACCCGGCAGCCGACGAAGTCCATCCCGAAGGCGATCCTCTTCTCCCTCGATCGGGGCCGGCCTCTTCTTCGTGTTCATCACCTACGCCCTCTCGGTCGGCTACGGCGTGAAGAACGGCGCGACCTGGGCGGCCGACCCGACTCCGCTCAGCACCATCTCCGCCAAGTACGCCGGCTCGGCCTGGGCGCAGACGATCGACGTCCTAGTGGCGATCAGCGGCTTCTCAGGTGCCATGGGAATCGTCACGCTGGCCAGCCGCATCTTCTACGACATGGGTCGCGGCGGCGTCGGCGTGCCCTGGCTCGTGCGCATCCACCAGAGGTTCAACACGCCGACGCGGCTGGTGCTGCTGATCTGCACCGTGGCGCTCGTGACCGGTGTCCTGGTCGGCGAGACGACGACGCCGGCGACCGTCGTGGGCTTCATCGGCAGTGCCACCACCCTCGGCCTCATCCTGGTCTACTTCGCGATCGCGCTGGCTGGCCTGCGCAACTTCAATACCAGAGAGTCGAGGGCGGGACACAATCCGATCGTGCAGGCGTCGTACATCGTGCTCCCCATCATCGCGATGGGGCTCCTCGGCTATGCCTTCTACTCGTCGGTCATTCCTGTCCCGGTCTTCCCCTACAGCCTGGCGCCCTACATCGTCGTGTTCTTCGCGCTGGTCGGACTCACCATCTACTGGCGCGCGCACCGGCGCGGCGTCATCGACCCGCTGGCCGGCGACGACCAGCTCGTCGCCAACCGCGAATTGAGGCCGGGATACAACACCGCGGTCTAGTCCCACGAGCTGAAAGCGGGCGACGACGCCAGCGCGTTCATCCGCTGGCCGGAAGGGAAGCAGGGCGTGCCGCAGCAGAAGACAGACGAGATATCCCTCCGCCTACGAGCCCACGTTCCGGCCGTGCTGTTCGGCGAAACCCGCGGCTGGAAGTTCTTCGACGGCCCTAGTGGTACGCAGATGATCGATGGCTGCCTCGACGCCATGCGCGACTACATGCTCACCGGGGTGGCGAACAGGAAGGAGGTCGCCCCGACCGGCGACCAGACCGAGGAGATAATCGCCCGGGCCCGCCGCGAGTTCCAGCGCTTCGTCAACGCTCCGGGCTACCGGGTCGTGTTCGGGCAGAACATGACCAGCCTCGCGTTCGCGTTCGCGCACGCGATCGCCCGGCAGCGGGCCCACGAGGGCTCATCGATCCTGATCTCCGAGCTGGAGCACTTCGGCAACGTCGATCCCTGGGTGCAGAATTTTGCCGACCACGGGGCCGAGGCGGTCTTCCTGCCCGTGGACGCCGAATCGTGCCGGCTGGACGATGACGCGGTGGCGCGAGAGTTCGCGGCCCGGAACGTGGACCTCGTGGCGGTGACGCTCGCCGCCAATGCGATCGGCACGATCCCCGATGTGGCAAAGATCGTGGCTCAGGCGCATGAAGCAGGCGCCCTGGCCGCGGTTGACGGCGTGCACGCCGTCCCGCATCACCAGGTCGATCTGGAGGCCCTCGGGCCGGATATTTTCTTCTGCTCCGCCTACAAGTTCTACGGCCCTCACCTGGGCATCGCGCTCGTGCGAGAAGAGCTCGCCGAGGAGCTGCGGCCCTACAAGGTCACTCCGGCCACCGACCTCGGGCCGGACAAGTTCGAGACCGGAAGCCAGAACCACGAGGCCATTGCGGGACTGGCCGGAACGCTTGATTCCCTGGCCGGCCTGGTCGGGGGAGCGGGTGGTGACGGAGCCCGCGAGGCGATCGGCGAGCTTTCTCGGTCGCAGGCGAAGGTCGCTGACTGGGTTGAGGACCAGCTGCGAACCATGCCGAGAGTGCGCCTCTACCGGGCCGACCGCGCCGACGGCATGCTGGCGCCAACGATTGCGTTCCGTGTCGAAGGGCGGACTCCGGGCGAGTGCGCCGAGCGCTTGCGGGAACGCGGCCTGTTCATCACGCACGGAGACCTGTACGTGGTCGCGCTGGCACGCCGTCTGGGAGTCGCGCATGACGGCGGCTGGGCTCGCCTGGGCATCGCCGGATACAACCGGATGGATGAGGCCGAGGAACTCGTCGATGCCATCGGTGCGCTGTAATCCGCGGCGCTGCACGACGCCGGCTCCGGGACTGAGACCAGTGCGCTGGCCCCGTGCGTGGATGTCCTGCAGGCGATGAACGCGTCCGGAGCGGGCAGCGGTCTGCTTAGCGGGAAGGTGTGCCTCGTCACCGGCGCCGGCAGCGGGATCGGACGGGCCACGGCCTCGGTGCTGACCGACGAGGGCGGCGTTGTGCTGGGTTGCGATCTCGCCCCCGAGCCGGGGACCAGGTACAGCTGCCGGACGATGGACGTCCGGGATGAGCAGGGCTGGTCCCGGTGGATCTCGGAAATCGAGGCCGAGCACGGCTGTGTCGATGTGCTGGTGAACAACGCCGGTCTCGTCGGCAGTTACCTGCCGCTGCATGAGATCCATCCGGCCGACTGGGACTCGGTCTGCGACGTGAACCAGCGTGCCGTGTATCTCGGCATGCGTGCGGTGATCCCGCTGATGCTGCGCCAGTCCGCCGGCTCGATCGTGAACGTGTCCTCCATCTGGGGGATCGTCGGAGCCCCTGGCGTCTCGGCCTACCAGGCCAGCAAGGGAGCAGTGCGGCTGATGAGCCGCAACGCTGCGATTACCTATGCCCGGAACGGCATCCGGGTCAACTCCGTTCATCCGGGCCTGATCTACACCGAGATGATCGAACGCCAGGACGCGGCTTTGACCGCGCAGCTGGTCGAGGCCACGCCGCTTGGACGAGCCGCGGAACCGCGTGAGGTGGCTGACGTGATCGCCTTCCTGGCGAGCGACCGGGCGAGCTTCATAACCGGGGCCGAGATATGCATCGACGGGGGCTTCACGGCCCAGTAACGCACCGGAACGGGCGGTGGGCCCTGGGAGCCTAGAAAGGACGACGGGATGGATCGGACAGGGACACACCAGCCCATGAATCTCGGTGTCTGGTACGACTTCCGCAATCCCGTACCCTGGCGGATCGGCTGGCAGCAGCTCTACAACGAGACCCTCGACCAAGCCCGATGGGCCGAAGAACTGGGATTCAATAGCGTCTGGCTGTCGGAGCACCATTTCACCGATGACGGTTACATGCCTTCGATCCCGGCTGCGCTCGCCGCTATCGCGGCGCGTACCGAGCGGGTGCGGCTCGGCACCGCGGTGCTTCTCGCTCCCTTGCACCATCCCCTTCGTCTCGCCGAGGACCTGGCTGTCGTCGACCTGATCTCGAACGGCCGGCTGGATGTCGGGCTCGCGTCCGGATACCGCAGCAAGGAGTTTGAGGTTATGGGCGTCCCGCGAACCGAGCGGGGCCAGCGCACCGAGGAGACAGTCCAAATCCTGCGGCTGGCGTGGGCAGGCGAGAAGTTCTCCTTCAGGGGCAAGAGCTACCACTACCACGATGTGACGGTCACGCCCCAGCCTGCTCAGCAGCCCGGACCGCCGATCTTCCTCGGCGGCAGCAGCGTTCCGGCAGCCCAGCGAGCCGGCCGGCTCGGGTGCGGCTTCGCCGCCGACTCCGGCGGCTCCCTGGATCTCTACCGGGTCTACGCAGAGGCCTTCACCGCAGTCGACGGCGGCTTGGCCGCGCCCGAGATCAAGGCGAACCGGCTCGTTCACGTCACCGACGATCCAGAACGCGCCTGGCGCCTGCTGGGTCCGCATCTGCTGTACCAGAACAACGTCTACGCGCAGTGGGCTCGCGAGGCCGGCGATCCGAACGCGAGGCAAGGTGATCTCACCGATGCGGCGCAACTGCCGAAGGACAGCTTCCTGATCGGTACTCCCGAGCAGGTTCTGGTTGAGCTCAAAGCCGTGTTCGCCGAAGGCCCGGTGACCGAAGTTATCTTCTGGGCCCGTCCTCCCGGCATGACATTGGACGATAGCTCTGCCTCATTGCAGCTGATCGCCGACCAGGTCCTGCCCGCGCTCGCTGCGGCTGCGGGCAGCCCACAGTAGAGGAAGGTCATCAATGGACAGCGTCCCCGACGGGAGCGCCACCGAGCCTGCGGGTCCTGACGTCATGGAGCGAACCTCCTGGGGCCGCTGGGGTCCGGACGACGAGGTGGGGATGCTCAACCTGGTATCCGCCGCCGATGTGGTCGATGCCGCCCGGCTGGTCCGTACCGGCAAAACCTTCACTCTGGGCTTGCGCGTCTTCGACGAGCGGGGCGACCCGTTGTCAGCTGAGCGGCACCGGGCCATGCACGTGTCTTATCGCGACTGGTCCCATTACGCGTCCGGAAAGGTCGAGGTAGACAGTCGCAACTCGTGCTCGGCCGACGACGGTCTATTCATCTCCTGCCACGGCACCACGCATATGGATGCCCTGGGCCACATCTGGGTCGACGACCAGCTTTACAACGGGTATCCGGCCAAGACCACGGCCAGCTGGCTCGAGCGCTGCAGCATCGCCCCGCTTTCTCAGCGCGGGGTCATCACCCGTGGCGTGCTGCTTGACGTGGCTGCCGCCCGCGGCGTCCCCTACCTCCCGCCAACGTCTGAAATTACCCTCGGCGAGCTGCAAGCGGCAGCAGCCGATGCCGGC
This sequence comes from uncultured Actinomycetota bacterium, assembly GCA_963808215.1. Classification (GTDB taxonomy): domain Bacteria; phylum Actinomycetota; class Actinomycetes; order Streptosporangiales; family Streptosporangiaceae; genus JAJYUU01. The sequence goes on along the minus strand of CAWEEY010000002.1, from coordinate 321,579 downwards.
GTCGAGGTGGGCAAGGGAGATGTCATCCTCATCCGCACTGGGAGCCTGCCACGGTTCTACGAGGTAGGTCCCCAGGAATTCTTCGCGGACTACTCCGAACCCGGGCTGAGCGACGACCCCGAACTGATCGAATGGATCGATCGCCAGCAGATCGTCGGCATCGGAACCGACAGTCTGGCCAACGAGCTCCCGTACTCAGCGCGGTCGGATCAGATGTACCCGCTGCACCGCCTCCTGCTGCGCAACCGCGGGATGACCTTCCACGAGGCCCTGTGGCTCGAAGAGCTAGCCGCAGATTCGCGCGCTGATGGCTGCTACGCGGGCCTCTACGTGGCACTGCCACTGAAACTGGTCGGAGCAAGCGGATCGCCGATGAATCCTCTCTTCGTGAAATAGGAGTGAACCCATGGCAGGCACCATCGGACGTGTTCACCACGTCGGCCTCACCGTCAGGAACCTCGAAAAATCGCTTGAGTGGTACCAGCAGATGTTCGGCGTCGAGCCGGTATTCGTGACCTACGGGGAGGGAGAAGCGCTGGCGACCGCCGTGGGGGTTCCTGACGCGAGGCTCAGCTTTGCCTTCCTGCGCTTCGGCGAGACCGACGTCGAGTTGCTCAGCTACGACAATGACCGGGACGAGAACTTCGGCCGGCGCAATTGTGACGTCGGCTCTCCGCATCTCTGCATCCTCGTCGACGACATCCAGGCGAGCTACCAGGAACTCAAGGCCAAGGGCGTCGAGTTCTTCGCCGAGCCGCTGCACATCGAGGGCGGCCCGCTCGACGGTTGCTGGTTCGTCTATTTCCGTGATCCGGACGGCATCACTCTCGAGCTGTTCGAAGAAGCCAAGGCCTGATCGGAGGAGAGCGATGGACGTACGGCGCGCGGCAGAAATGCCCGTTACTGTGGAGCACGAAGGCACCTGCCACTCCTACTTCATGTTCGGCAAGGAGTCGATCCGTGCCGAGACATCGGGTACTTACCTGGAGTTCGTAGGCGAGTTCGAGCTTGCGCCCGGCCAGTCGCTCGCCCCGCATGACCACAACTCCCACGAGTTCTACTACCTGATCCGCGGCTCGGCCGTGATGACCATCGGGGGCGAGGAGCGTCCGGTCGGCGTCGGCGACCTCATCCACATTCCGCCGAATGCCGTGCACTCGATCGCTGATACCTCCGGGGATGGCGAGGGCATGCGGGCCCTCGCGTTCGCGGTGATGTGGCCCTGAGCCGGATCGTGCCGACCGATGCGCCTCGACCTTGACGGACGAAACGTTCTGATCACCGGTGCTGCTAGCGGGATAGGTCGCGCGACCGCTGCGCTCTTCGCCGACGAAGGCGCGAACCTGGCCTTGGTGGATATCGACGAAGACCGGCTCAGGGAGGCGTCAGAAGAGCTCGGGGACAGTGTCGTGGCCACCGGGATCGGTGATCTCTCCACGCTCGGCGGAGTGGAGCGGGGCATTGGCCAGGCCCTCGACCCGCTGGCCGGATCTGTCGATGTGCTGGTGAACAACGTCGGCGCGGGGGTGTCCCGCACCTTCGACCAGATCAGCGATGAGGACTGGCTCGCGACGCTTGATCTCAATCTGCTGAGCTGCATCCGCGTCACGCGCCTGGTCATTCCGTCGATGCGGTCAGCCGGGCGCGGGGCGATCGTCAACAACGCCTCCGATCTCGCCCGGCAGCCGGAGGCCAACCCGATGGACTACGCCGTGGCCAAGGCCGGGATGCTCGCCTTCACCAAAGCCCTGGCGAGGGCCGAGGGCCCGGCCATCCGGGTCAATGCAGTCGCGCCAGGCCCGGTCTGGACTCCCTTCTGGACTAGGGAAGGGGGCTTCGCCGACAGCCTCGCGGCGCTGCACCAGATGCCGCCGGAGGAGGCAGTCCGGCACGAGATCGGGCTGCGTCAGATGCCGCTCGGGCGTCTCGGTACGGCCGAGGAAGTTGCGTCCGTCATCACTTTCCTGGCCTCGGAGCGGGCGAGCTTCGTCACCGGGAGCGTGTACGGCGTCGACGGCGGGAGCATCCGATCGATCACCTAACGCCAGCACGACGCAAGCTGGCCGTCAGCCAGCCGCAGAAGGAGTGTCATGAAGATTGTCTCTCGCCGCACAGTAGCCGAGGATCCGGAGATCCCCACCCGCCCAGGGTGGGAGGGAATGCACCTGTGGTGGCTGATCGGGCGGGGCACCGTCGGCTCAGAGTCCGGCGTCGTGTGCTCGACCGACTTTCCGCCTGACAAGGCCCACGCGCTGCACCTGCACCCGAATGCCGACGAGATATTCATCGTCATCAAGGGCGGTGGTTCGCACCTCACGGCAGACGGTCCGGTGCCAATGGAGGAGGGGGATGTCGTCTTCGTTCCGGCGGGAGAGCTCCATGGCTTCCATAACGACCGGGCCGAGACCTGCAGCGCAATCGCCTTCTACGGCGGCATCGGTGAGTACGAAGAGGCCGGCTACGTCGAGCCATAGAGAGGATGAGGAGCGCGGTGATCGATCCAGAGGTCCGGGAGCTGGCGCAGGGAAAGAACTTCGCGGCCTTCACTAGCCTGCTACCCGGCGGCGCGCCGATGACGCACCTGATGTGGGTGGACTGCGACGAGAACCACATCCTGGTCAACACTGAGGTCCATCGCGGCAAGTACAAGAACGTCGTCGCGGACCCGCGCGTGTCGGTGATGATCATGGACTCGAACGACGACCAGCATTACGCGGACGTGACCGGGCGAGTGGTGGAGAGAATCACCGGGCCCGAGGCTCGTGAGCACATCGAGCAACTGGCCCATCGCTACATGGGTCAGCCCTTCATCGCCAGCCTGATCCGGAGCGAGCGAGTCATCTTGCGGATCGAGCCGGACCGCCAGCGGGTACGACACGCGCCTTCGTGAGCCTGAAATGGTCGGCGGCCAGAGTAATGGCCGCGAACCGTCACGAGCGACCTCCCGTGTTCAGTTCTGCACCTTCTCCAGGAGTCCGGCGTCGACAGGGAGCGCGACGCCGGTCAGGTAACGGGCTGCGTCCGAGGCGAGCCATACCGCCGCCGCGGTCACATCCTCCGGCTCCACCCAGGGCACGTTGATGAGGTGCATGCTCGCCGCGACATCGACGATGTCTTCCCGCTGAGGTTCCGCGAGGTCAGGCCGGAATGTCCGGTAGTTGGCCTGGTTCTGGATCATCGGCGTGTTGACGTTCGTCGGGCAGACCGCGTTCACCCTGATCCGGTGGGGTGCGAGTTCATTCGCGAGTGCGCGCATCAGTCCGATCACGCCATGCTTGCTTGCGACGTAATGGGGGCATTGAAGCAGGCCCTGTACTCCTCCGATCGAGCTCGTCATGACGATGCTGCCGCCGTTCCCGCTTCCGACCATCGCCGGAAGGCAGGCCTGCACCGTGTTCCAGACGCCGGTCAGGTTTACGTCCAGCACGTCCTGCCACGTCTCCGCCGACAGCGTTAGCGGGTCAGCGACACTGAAAACCCCGGCGTTGGTGAGGACGACGTCAATCCGCCCGAGCGCGTCCAGCACCTTGGCGACCACCTTGCGCACCGCCGCTGGATCTCGGACGTCTGCTATCTCCAGGACCGCACGCCGGCCGAGCGACTCGATACCCTGAGCGGTCTGCTCAAGGTCTGACGGTACTGCCAGGTCGTAGGGGACCGTCGCGATCGGCCCGCAGATATCGAGCCCGCCGATGTCGGCGCCGCGCCGCGCGAATTCCAGCGCGTGCGAGCGTCCCTGGCCCCGCGCGACGCCGGTGATGAAGGCGACCTTCTCCGACCATTCGCCTCGGTGGTCCTCGCCGTGCGCTTGCGTGCCGTTGCTCATGTCCACTGTTCCCACCTCAACTGACCTCCTCAGTAAGACACGTGCGATCACGTCCACCAGGCTTCGGCCGGAGGCTCGGTGAGCAGGCAATGGCGCAGGAACTCCACTGCATGCCGGATACCTTCTTCACGGCCGGCCAGGGGGTCTTCGTGCTCGATACTCAGGACGTCGTCGTAACCAGACTCCCTGAGAGTGCTCACGAAGGTCTTCCAGTACAGGGCGTCATGGCCGAACCCGACAGTCCGGAAGGTCCACGCTCGTGCGCGAACCAGCTCAAGCGGCTCCGTGTCGAGCACCCCGTTCCACCTGACCACGGCGTCGTTGAGCGCCGTGTCCTTCGCATGAACGTGGTAGATGGCGTCCGCGGCGCCCAGGCGCCGGATGACCTCCATAACATCGATGCCTTGCCACATGAGGTGGCTCGGATCAAGGTTTGCTCCGACGACCGTGCCTACTGCTTCCCGCAGGCGCAGCAGCGAGGGCGGGTTATACACCACGCAACCTGGATGCATCTCGAAGCAGAGCCTGGGTACTCCGTGACCGAGCGCGAAGTCGGCGCAGTCACGCCAGTACGGGATGACCTTCTTCTCCCACTGCCACTCGAGGACCGCGGGAAAGTCCACGGGCCAGCCGCACGTCACCCAATTCGGTGCCGTGGAATGATCCGAATCGCCCGGGCAGCCGGAAAGCAAGGTGATGCGCTCGACGCCGAGCTCTTCCGCGAGCAGGACCGTTGCGCGGAAGACGGCATCGTGCGGCCTGGCCACGGCCGGATCGGGGTGCAGCGGGTTGCCGTGGCAGCCCAGAGCCGTCACAGTGACACCGCTGCTGGCCAGGATTTCGCGGAAATGCCGCAACGCGTTCTGGTCTGCCAGCAGTTCCTCCGGACGGCAATGGCCATCTCCGTTGTAGTTTCCGGTGCCCAGCTCGACGGCATGCACGCCGAGCCTGCTGACCTCGGCTAGCGCCTGCGGCAGGGGAAGGTTGCCGAACGCCTTCGTGATTATCCCCAGGTACATGTCGCAGCCCTGCCGGTCCCGCGCCCGGTGCCGGTCACCGGGCCAGCCACTGACTCACTGCCCGCCATCACGGTCACCCGCGCTTATCGTCCGCAGCGCTCGCCCGACCGAGGCCAGTTCCTCATCGCCAAAGCCGAGCGCCTCCGCGGCGGCAAGGACCGGCGCTGCAGCAGCCGCGGTCCACAGCGGCAGATTGACGCGCTCAGCCATGTCTTGCGTAATCCGCAGATCCTTGCGGGCTAGCGCCACGGTGAACCACGCCACCTCGGGCGGGTCGAGCAGGAAGCGGCCTCTGTAGGCAAGCATTGGCGAGGCCACGACGCTCCCGAGCAGGACGTCCACTGCCTGCTCGGGCTCCACGCCGTACCGCTCGGCCAGCAGGACGCCTTCGCTGAAGGCGATCACCTGCATGGCCACGCTCAGGTTCACGGCCAGCTTCATGGCCGCGGCCTGCCTGACGCTGCCGACATGCATGATTCCCGACCCGATGTCGAGCAGTACCGGGCGAACCTCGTCAAGCGCCTCCGCCGAGCCGCCCACCATGAAGAGGAGATTGCCGGCCCTGATGGTCGACACGCTGCCCGAGACGGGCGCGGCGAGGAACCGGCAGCCGCGCTCCTCCGTTGCTATGCGCGCTGCCTCGCTGGCAACCGGCCCAACGGTGCTCAGGTCGACGAAGATAGCCCCGGGGCTAAGGCCCGCCAGGATCCCGTTATCGCCTGCGCACACCTGGGTTAGCGCTTCACCGTCGCTCACCATGCTGAACACCACGCTGGCATCCTGCGCGGCAGCCCGGGGCGTGGCTGCCACCGTCATCCCCAGATCCGCCAGGCTCGCGGCCTTAGCGGGGGTCCGGTTATAGCCCTGCACGACGTGCCCTGCACTGAGGAGCCTCAAGGCGATGTTGCCCCCCATCACGCCGAGGCCAACGAAGCCTACGGTGGCCACATCGCCCTCCTGCGGATGGGACGGTCAACGGGCAGTTCGCGCCCGGCATCGCCACACCGAGTCTATTTCGTGGCGGAAATTATCGTCAAGTGGCACTGCACACTTTCCGCGTCGCTACCACCTCCTGTCGTCCAGTGCAGTCATACAGGGCTCTCGCCCCGCTCTATACTGAAGCCGTGCACGACACGTCAGTGGCGGAGACTCCGCCAGAACAGACCAGGAGCGATCGCCACGTCCTGGGAATTCGTCTCAGAGAAGCACGCCTGAGGCGAGGCATCGGAGTGCGGGAACTTAGCCGGCAGACGAACTGCTCGGCGAGCCTAATCTCCCAGATCGAGCTCGGTAAGATTGCGCCCTCAGTGAGCACGCTCTACGCGCTCACCAGTTTGCTCGGCGTATCTATGGATAGCCTTTTCGTCACCGAAGACAGGCGCGACGGGGAACCGGAAGAACGCCCCGAGCCGTCGCCTCCGCCGACCTCACTGCCTGCGACGATGGCTGCGGATAGGGGCATCGTGCAGCGCCGCGCCACCCGGCCCCACATCTCACTTGAGCATGGCGTCCGATGGGAGCGACTTAACCCGGCTCCCGAGCCCGGGGCCGAGTTTCTCGAGATCCTTTATGACGTTGGCGGCGGGACAGTGTCCGGCGACAAGGCCATCAGGCACAATGGCCGCGAGTACGGTCTCGTCCTCGAGGGAGTTCTTTCAGTTCAGATTGGCTTTGAGACCTATATCCTTGAGGCGGGGGATTCTGTCGCATTCGATTCCACCGTCCCGCATCGCTTCTGGAATGGCGGCGACGTGCCAGTCCGCGCGGTCTGGTTCGAGCTGAAGCCGGAGTGGCCCGATGGAACCTCCGGGTCCGGCCACGCTTCGGCATTCCCGCTGCACTAGGCGGCCGCCCCTGAGAAGGGTCCGCCAGCCGGCCCCGGCGCACGTACGGCGCCGTCCCGGCATCAGGCCAGCCAGCGGACCAGTCCGCATCGAGCCGATATTCCTGCGGAACGCCAGCGTATGGCGACATTCCCGCCGTCGCGCTGATGGCGGGTGGCTTGCCTTCGGGCTTGACTGGGCGAGCAGCGAGCGGCGGGTCAGCTACCAGATCGGAGGAGCTATCCGCGTGCTGTGCCGCGTTCCGGCGAAGCGTCAGCGAGGACGTGAGACTGCGAGAACCCCGAACCGGGCTGACCGGTAACCTGCCCGGTGCCCGCGGCTCTTGACAGCCGCCCATGAAGTATTACTTACTGTTTCGTATCAAGGCGTTAATGGCACTGAACACCGCAGAAGCGCATCCGGCCGCCACGAGAGAAAGCCTGTCACGGCTCATAAGTCACGCGCCGGGACCATGCCCGGTCAGCCAGCGTCGCCGCGCAAGCGCTGAGCGCCGGTCATCGCGGCGCTGACGAGGCGCGGCTCCCATGCGCGCATGAGCCTCCAGTGCCGGGCTACGCCGAAAGGCGGCTCTGTGCTGCCTGCCAGGAGAGGAAGGCGATCGCCATGAAAGACCTCAGGACGAGAGGCGGCGAGGCTGCGCCCGTTGCCAGGAGCGAACCGTGCGGATTCAGCGATGCCCCGCAGACGACGAGCGCCGCGTTGATCTCGTGCCATCACGGCGGCACCGTCCTCGGGATGAGGGGGACGTCGCCCAGTCCAAATCCCATCTGCCGCACCCGACGGAGCTGACCGGTTATGGCGATTCATACGTATGGCTCTAATGCGGTGGACTGGGAGCAGCGGGTGGATCTGGCCCGGCTGCGGGCTGAGCGGCTGGCGCGGCTGAGGGCTGCAGCTGGAGGCGTCGTCGCTGGGGGCGCTGCTGTAGTTTCGATTTCGGCAATATCCGGTATATGACGGCGACGCATATCGGCACGTGGGGGATGGACAAGCTGGTCCGGTTTGCGCTGCTGCCGCGGGGCGGGGAGCCGGTGGTGTGGGATTTCGGGTCGGCGGCGCGTCATCATCAGCTGTATTGCCCGTGGCTGGATCATACCGGCGGGCCGCCGACGCCGGAGGGTGCGCGGGCGACGGGGGCGCGGGCGGGGATCTCGACGCTGCGGGGGGCGCTGCATCCGGATGCGGGGATGGCGGCGGATGTGGCGGCGAAGGTGGCGGGGGTGCTGGCTGAGCATGGCCTGGCGGGCGAGCCGGTGGGTGTGGATGTGGCGGAGATCCCGGTGCTGGCGGCGCTGGCGGCGGCGGGGCTTGAGGTGGTGGATGGTCAGCAGGTGTTCCTGGAGGCCCGCCGGATTAAGACGGCCGATGAGATCAGCCTGCTGGCGCAGGCGTGCTCGATGGTGGATGCGGCGTATCAGCAGCTGTATGAGTTCCTGCGGCCGGGGGTGCGGGAGAACGAGTGCGTGGGGGTGGTGTCGAAGGTGCTGTATGAGCTGGGCAGTGAGTATGTGGAGGGGGTGAACGCGATCTCGGGGGAGCGGTGCTCGCCGCATCCGCATGTGTATTCGGACCGGCTGATCCGGCCGGGTGATCCGGCGTTCTTCGACATCCTGCACTAGCTTTAACGGCTACCGGACGTGTTATTACCGGACGTTCGCGGTGGGCAGCGCGTCGCGGGCGCAGCGGGATGCGTATGTGCGGTGCCGGGAGTACATGGATCAGGCGATCGCGATGGTGCGGCCGGGGGTGACGACCGGTGACATCGTGTCGGTGTGGCCGCGGGCCGAGGAGTTCGGGTTCCCCGATGAGATGGCGGCGTTCGCGCTGCAGTACGGGCACGGGGTGGGGTTGTCGATCTGGGAGAAGCCGATTTTCTCCCGGCTGGTGTCGCTGGATCATCCGGAGCCGCTGGAGGAGGGGATGGTGTTCGCGCTGGAGACGTACTGGCCGGCCGCGGATGGCTGGTCGGCGGCCAGGATCGAGGAGGAGGTGGTCGTCACCGCCGACGGGTGTGAGGTGATCACCAAGTTCCCGGCCGAGGACCTGCTGGTCGCGGGGCGGAAGTACTGGACGGCGGGCGGGGCGCTGGACACGGTGCGGGAGAGCCAGTCGAACCTGAACACCCCGGCCGGCCGGGGTGAGCGAGCCGGAGGCGAGGCATGACCGTCGGGGGCTTCCCGGCAGCGGGTCTGGCGGGGTCGCCGGTGGTCTGTGGGCGGGTCGTCGGGGGGTGTCCCCCCGGCTGTGCTGCTGGGCTGGTTTGAGCAGATGGCGGTGATCCGGGGGACGGAGAAGGCGGCGCATGATTTGTTCCTGGCGGGGCTGGTGAAGGGGACGACGCATCTGGCGGCGGGGCATGAGGCGGTGGCGGTGGGCGCGAGCGCGGGGCTGCGGGGTGATGATTACGTGTTCGCGACGTACCGGGGTCATCATCATGCGATGGCGCGGGGGGCGTCGCCGGGTGAGTGCCTGGCTGAGCTGATGAGCAAGGCGACGGGGGTGTGCAAGGGCAAGGGCGGGTCGATGCACCTGACGAAGGCGTCGGCGGGGATGCTGGGGTCGTATGCGATCGTGGGGGCGCACCTGCCGGTCGCGGCGGGGGCGGCGTGGTCGGCGCAGCTGCGGGGGTCGGGGCAGGTCGCGGTGGCGTTCTTCGGTGACGGGGCGACGAATATCGGGGCGTTTCATGAGGCGCTGAACCTGGCGTCGGTGTGGGCGCTGCCGGTGCTGTTCGTGTGCGAGAACAACCTGTACATGGAGTACACCCCGATCGGGTCGGTGACCGCGGCCGGGCATCCGGCCGCTGACCGGGCCGCGTCGTACCGGCTGCCGGCCGAGGTGATCGACGGCAACGACGTGGTGGTGGTGGCCGATGCCGTCAGCCGGGCCGCGGGCCGGGCCCGGGCGGGCGGCGGGCCGACGGTGATCGAGGCGCTCACCTACCGGCATTTCGGGCACAGCCGCACCGACCCGGGTAGTTACCGGCCGGCCGGCGAGGTCGAGGAATGGCTGGCGCGGGACCCGCTGGACGTGGCCCGGCGCAGGCTGGCCGGCCTCGGGGTCAGCGGGGAGCAGATCGAGGCGGTCACCGGCCGGGCCGCGGCGATCGGTGGCCGCGGCGGTGGCCGAGGCCAGGGCGGCGCCCGGCGCCGATCCCGCGGAGGCGCTCACCGACGTGTGGGCGGACGGGGGGCACCAGTGGCGGACCTGATCACCTACCGGGACGCGGTCGCCGAGGGCCTGGCCAGGGAGATGCGCCGCGACCCGTCGGTGGTGTGCCTGGGCGAGGACATCGGCGCGGCCGGCGGGGTGTTCAAGACCACCGCCGGGCTGCTGGCGGAGTTCGGCCCGGACCGGGTCCGGGACACCCCGATCTCCGAGCAGGCCATCGCCGGGATGGCGATGGGCGCCGCGATGACCGGGATCCGGCCGGTCGCGGAGATCATGTTCTCCGACTTCCTGGCCTGCTGCTGGGACTACCTGGCCAACGAGATCCCCAAGATGCGGTACATGACCGGCGGGCAGGTCACCGTGCCGCTGGTGATCCGGACCGCTAACGGCGGCGGGCTCGGCTTCGGCGCCCAGCACTCCCAGGCGACCGAGAACTGGGCCGCCGCCGTTCCCGGCCTGAAAGTCGCCGCCCCGTCCACTCCCGCCGACGTCATCGGCCTGCTCGCCGCCGCCGTCCGCAGCGACGACCCGGTGGTGTTCTTCGAGCACAAGGGCCTGTTCGCCAGCCGCGGCCAGGCCCCCCCGCCCGGCCACCTCGTACCGCTCGGCCAGGCCGCAACACCGCGCCAGGGCACCGACGTCACCGTGGTGGCGCTGGCCGCCACCGTGCCCATCGCCCTGGCCGCAGCCGACCAGCTGGCCGGCGCTGGCGTCAGCGCCGAGGTCATCGACCTGCGCTGCCTGATCCCCCTGGACATGGCCACCGTCCTGGCCTCCGTCGCCCGCACCTCCCGGCTGCTCATCGTCGAGGAAAACCCCTACCAGGGCGGCTGGGGCGCCACCATCGCCTCCATCGCCGCCGACGAAGGCTTCGAACTCCTCGACGCCCCCATCCGCCGCGTCGCCGCCGAATGCGTGCCACTCCCCTTCGCCGACGCACTCGAAGACCAGGTCATCCCCACCACCGCCAAAGTCACCGCCGCCATCCGCGCCCTGCTCGACTACTGATGCCGGGCTCAGTAGCTCGGCCGCGCAATCCACTCGGGCGTGCTCGCAACGTTCATGGCGACGAGCGGTGCGCGCGCGAGGGCGCAGATCACCGGCCAGGCAAAGGAGCGGCGCAGGATCTGCCGACCTGATCTATGACGACATGGTCTAATCAGAGCATGTCCGACGATATCGAGCAGCGGCTGTCCGCTGCCGCCCAGGCAGTCCGCGAGCTTGAGGTAACCCGCCGGCGGTGCGCGGACCTGCAGGCGCGGCAGGACCAGCTGGGCAGTGAGCTCGATGCGCTAAAGAGCAGTACCAGGTGGAGCAGAAGGAGGTCGACCGGCTGGAGCACGTGTCGCTGACGCGTGTTCTTGTGGCACTGAAGGGCTCGCGTGAGGAGGCGCTCACCCGCGAGCATGCCGAGGCTGACGCCGCGCGGCTGCGGGTCGCCGACGCACAGTCGCGGCTGGAGGCGGTACGGGCCGAACATCAGGCCGCGCTGGACCAGGTTGATCATCTGGCGTCGGCCCCGGACGCCTACGCCGCGGTGCTGGCCGAGAAGGAACGGCACCTGACCGAGTCCAGTGACCCGCGCCGCGCGGCGCTGCTGCAACTAGCCGACGAGCGAGGCCGGCTCAACGCTGAGCTCTCCGAGATGCAAAAGGCACTGCAGGCCGGGGACGCGGCGCGGCAGGCACTGTCAGCAGTGGAAGACAAACTTGGCAGCGCGTCGGGCTGGAACACCTACGACACGTTCTTCGGCGGCGGCATGATCGCCACCGCCATGGAACACTCACGGCTCGATGACGCGGCAGCGGCCGCCGCCGAAGCCGACAGGCGGATGGCCGTGCTCCGGACCGACCTCACCGAACTCGACCAGGTCGAACAGACCTCGCCGCTCATCACACTCAGCAGCGCGACGAAGTTCGTCGACCTGTGGTTCAACAACATCTTCACCGACCTCGCGGTGCGCGACCGGATCAAGCAGGGTCAGCAGAATGTGGCCCAGTCCTTGCAGATGGTCAGCGCGATCGAGGAACGTCTGAAAGCCCAGTCCGCCGAAGTACACGCCAGGCTCACCGAGATCGAGGCCCAGCGGAGCGACCTGCTAACCGCTAACTAGCGGCCGCGCTCCTCCAGGACATCAGCTGCCTGGCTGGAAGACGGCACGCACGCAGCCGTCGTCCTTGGCCTTGAACATCTTGTACCCCTGCGGTGCCTTCGACAGCGGCATCACGTGCGTGGCGAGATGGGCGGTCTTTACGTCGCCACGTGCCATGAGGCTGAGGATCTCGGGGATGTAGCGCTGGCCATGCTGTTGTGCACCGCGAACGGTGAGGCTCTTGTTCATCACGGCGCCGAGCGGGAACTTGTCCACCAGCCCGCCGTACACGCCGAGGGCGAAGACGCCGCCGCCCTTGCGGCAGGCATGAATCGCGTCGCGGATCGCGATGCCGCGGTCGGATTCCAGCCGTAGCTGCTGCTTGACTTTGTCATAGAAGTACTGCGGGCCGGGGCTGTCGGACTCCATGCCGACCGCCTCGATGCAGATGTCCGGGCCGCGGCCGCCGGTCCGCTCGCGCAGTTCGGCAGCGACACTCTCCGTCTCATAGTTGATCGTTTCCGCGCCGATGACGTTCTCGGCCTGGGCTAGCCGCTCCGGCAGCCGGTCGATGACGATCACTCGTGCGGCACCTTTAAGGATGGAAGCCCGGGCGGCCATCTGACCTACGCCGCCAGCGCCCCAGACCGCGACTATGTCGCCGGGCGTTACGCCGATCTGGTCCGCGCCCGTCCAGCCGGCGGCCGCAGCGTCCGAGGCGAACAGCGCGGTCATGTCATCTACTTCGTCGGGGATCGCGAACGCACCCTCGTCGGCGAATGGCACGCGTACATAGTCGGCGTGACTGCCGGCGAAACCGCCCAGCGCGTGCGAGGACCCGTAGCAGCCACTCGGCGCGCCGCCCCACATGACCTCGGTGATCGCCGGCTTCGGGTTGCCGTTGTCGCACAGCGAGAACAGCTTCTGCTCGCAGTACCAGCAGCGGCCGCAGCTGATGAACGAGCAGACGACTACCCGGTCACCGACCTTGTGCTTGCGCACCGCCGGGCCGACCTCGGCGACCTCGCCCATGAACTCGTGGCCGAGGACGTCACCGGCCCGCATCGCCGGGATGTAGCCGCCCAGCAGGTGCAGGTCCGAGCCGCAGGTCGTGGTCAGCTTGACCTTGAGAATCATGTCCTCCGCGTTGAGGATCTGCGGGTCGGGCACGGTCTCGACGGCCGTCTTGTTGATCCCGGTCCAGCACAGCGCCTTCATCTCACAGCACCCCCTCGGCACCGGCGCGCTCGATGATGGAATCGAGCATCTTCCCGGCCGGGTCGGTCGTACGGTGCCCGGCTGGCTGCGGTTCTACCCGCAGCACCTCGCCGACCTCAAGGAGCTGCTTGCTCTCCCGCAGCGCCGCACGTACCGGCTGCCGGGGGTCACGTCCGGCCAGGCGGCCTGCGAAGGCACCCAGCCCGGACGGCTCGGGCGAGCGCAGCCGGGCCCCGATCTCGGTGCCCTTGCCGTCACCGGCCGTGGTGACCCGGACCTCGACGGAATCGCCCAGAGCGGCCAGCGGCTGCGGAAGCGACCCGTTCGGCGCTACCTCCCCGACAGGCTTGTTCACGGTGACGGCGCGCCAGCGGTTGCGCTGATTGCGGTCCGCGCAGGAGGCGGTATCAGTGCGGGCGCGACTCTGGCGAACCCAGCCGACGGCAAAGCCCAGGCCAGCAGCGGCCATAGCCACTTTCATGGCGGTTTTCACGCTATGTCCCCCCGAAGAAGTCATCAGGTGGCCCTACCGGGCCTGATACTCCTTGGCCTCAGCTTCTACCCGCCCGCGCAGCCGCCGACGCACGAACAGCCGGCTGACCATTCGGGGGATGTAGCACTAGCTCGCGGCCGCCTAATGTCGGCCGGAACTATGTCCACGACCAGGCACGACTTACGCAAGGCAGCCACGGCACGAGGTCGGACCCGTGCCGCGTGAAGCGATCCCAGCCGCCCGCCTGCCTGGAGAATGCTCATGCCTGCTGACCGGCATCCGACCGCGGACGAGCTCGCCGATCTCGCGCTCGGCGTGTTCAAACATAGGCAGGCCGCCGCCATCAAGGCCCACGTCGCAAGGTGCGCGGCGTGCAAGCAGCTGGTGAGCGAGCTCCGGGGCTTGCCAGGCTTGCTGGCCCGTACCCGGTTTCCGCCGATGCCAGAGCGCGCATTGCGGCGTATCGATTTGGCCCTCGCCGTCGAGGCATGCCGGCGGGCTGCCGTAGCTAGCTGCCGCAGCCCAACCGGGTGCCCAGAGGGTGTCCTGGACTCGGCAGCAAGGCTTGGTCCTTATGGCCACTTGTGCTGGGCCTACCGCGGTAAAGCTGAGTGGGCAGATCGTGCCGCAGAGTTTTCGGCCGACGGAATTGCAGCCGGCCAGTGCATCAAGCTTGTCGGCGATGCCAGCACCGCCGGCCGCCGGTCGGAACTGGCCGAGCTGATCAGCTCGATGCCCTCAGGCCGCGCGGCGGATGCTGGCCCGGCCGAAGTACACGAACTAGCTGACTTCTACCGAATACGCCAGGGACGGCATCATCGACCCTGACGCGTCCATCGAGGCCCACCGGGCAGCGATCGACAGCGCTCTGGCGGCAGGCTATACGGGCGTGCGAATGGTTATCGACTCGACGGCCTCCGCCCGGACCGCGGCGCAACGAGATGCCACTGCCCGTATGGAGTACTTGGCTGATCGCAAGGTGAAAGCGCTACCGGCGGGCAGTATGTGCGGTTACGACGTTGAAGAGCTCGGTCCGGATGCGGTGGCCGAACTGGCGTGCATGCACCCGTTCACCAGCCAAGGTGCTGCGCCATTCAGGCTCTACGCAGCCGACGATGCGGACTTCGGCTTGGCCGGAACGATTGACGGCGTCACGGCTGAGGGCCTGTTCCGGACGGCGCTGGGACGCACCGAGCCGCCGGCAGGAAACGAACTTATTGTCGATGCGCGGCGAGCGGATTATCTTAGCGACCGGGCGCTGGAAGAGTTGGATGCGTATGCGGCCCGAATGGGCAGGACGGCGGTCGTGCGTACGCGCACCTCGACCTCGCCAAGCCCCGCAGCGCTGGCGGCGCTCACCTCGGTCACCATAGATACCGGCGATGGCGAGTAGCCGGGCTCGATGCCACCACCCGACGTTTCAGCGGAGCCCGCCCGCGCCCGTTACTCCGCGGCGATCGCGACAGCGGCGTTGAGCGCGTCCAGGGCGGAGCTTTGCCGGGACGCATCTGCGGTATCGAACGGCCCGGTCCAGCACAACCCGAACTGGTTGTCCGCGTTCCGGCTGTTGTCCCAGATGGACCGGGCGTTCCGAAGCATGAAGTCGCGGTAAGCCGGGCTGGGGCTGCGGCGGTAGAAGTCGTAAAGGTTCCGGACGAAGATTCCCTTGAACTGCGACCCGTCCCCGCGGCGGCGCGCGCGGGCCATTTCCGATTCGCCTGGCTCGATGAGGATCCCTGGCGGGCTGGCCTCGGGCGGGCTGGTCAGCTCGCGCAGCGCGGCGTCGGCGATAGATTCCCCAAGTCTGAGGTAGCCAGGGTCGCCGCTGATCTCGTGCAGGGCAGCAAGCCCGCCCAGTATTACGCCCTGGTTGTAGGTCCAGGTGGGCTTGCCGTTGTTCGCGCAATCGGGCGTGAGACCGTCATTGATCAGGCCGCTGGGACCGATCATCCCGCTAGCACTGAACCACTCAAACTCTCGCAGCGCCCACCGCAGATAGTCGCCGTCAGAGGCCGGCGAGCGCAGATGGAGCTGCGCAGCCAGGCTGAGGAACAGCTCATTGGTGATCGCGTTCTTGTACTTCCTGTCCTGGTTCCACCACACCCCGCCACGGCAGGTATCGTCCCAGGCCGTCACCATGTTGGCGAAGATCACCCTGGCCGCGTCCAGGTAGCGGCTCTCGCCTGTGAGGTCGTAGGCCGCGATCCATGCCAGTGCCCACCAGCCATTGTCATCGAAGTAACGCACAGTGAAATCGGGATGCCGCCGCCTGCCGCGCGGAACGTCCTGCCGATGACCGAAGCATGTCTGCGATCTCCCGTCCGCTGGATGTAGCCGATCACGGTGGTCAGCGCGTTGGCGGCATTCCACCAGCCCGTCGTGCGCCACTCGCCGGTCCATCGGCTGTGCCACTTCTGCAGCGCGTCGATCCCGGCCGCAGCGCGCACCCGGTGGTCGGGCTCGGACATCTGAGTCATAGGCGACGACCTCGCCTTCCTCACGTGGCCCGCTGCCGCTACTACTGATACGTACCCTGGCAGCCGTGCAGGACGCCGGCTGCAAGGTCGGCACCATCGTGAGCCCGCGGGAGCGCAAAACCGCGGACTAACCGACTATGTATATGCAAACGACCGCCGGAACAGGCGCCTTCCGGACCGGCGACATGGCACGCCGCATGAGCGCCATCACGCTGCGAACGCGGCCGCTTTCCTCTCCGGGCGCATGAGCCGCAGCAGCGCCGGCGAAGACGCCATCACGAACACGCCGAACGCGGTGATGACCCACGGCCCAGTCTCCGGCAATTTCGCTGGCGCGCCCGTGATCCGCGACCAGTTCCCGATCCAGTTAGCGGTGATGTCCAGCGCCATGACGGCAGCCGCAAGCCAGATTCCTGCCCGCCGCACTGCGCCGACCAGCACGACCGTCAGCGGATCGAGAACGATGAGCGCGACGAAGAACACCTGAATCGGGACCTGCGGGTACGACCCGGCGTAGGCATGGATGCCGCCGTGGGTCATCCACCGCACGTGATCGCCGGTACCTTCGGCGAAGCCGGCCAGGTAGAACGCGAGCATCCATCTTGCCCACGGCGGCAGTGCCTTCCACCGCTCACGCAGCCGAGCCCGCACCAGGCCAGGTTACGCCGCGACCGCGGCCGCGACCTTCCTGCGCAGGCCGATGAGAAGACGATGCAGCGGTCAAGCGCTCTTAGCCTCGGACTATGGATAACGCATTCGCGGCGGCAGACCGCTTCATGCTCAGCCAGGCGCGCCTACTTGAACGGCGCCTGTTCGCTACTGCCTTCCTCGGCCAGCCTGCGGCGCGTGTGGTCGACGCGCTGCGCGGCTACCAGAATGACGACGGCGGCTTCGGCCACGCGCTTGAACCAGACACTCGCTGCCCGGCCAGCCTGCCCATTTATGTCGAGGTCGCATTCCAGGCCCTCGCCGCGGCCGGAGCGGCAGGCCATGGAACGGCCAGCCATGGCGCGGCTGAATTTGGGGCGGCTTGCTCCGGCATGGTCGAGCGCGCGTCCGACTTCCTGGCCCGGACGGCGAAGGACGCGGCAGCGGGCGGCGCTGTCCCGCCGGCCTTCGGCGTCATCGAGTCGTTCCCGCGCGCCGCGCACTGGACCGAGTGGACCTACGAGCCGGGCCTCAACCCGACCGCGGGGCTGGTCGGGCTGCTGTACAAGCTCGGCGTCGACCATCCCTGGCGTGCGGAGGGCGCCGCTTACTGCTGGCAGAAGCTGGACTCGGGTGAACTGCCCGGCGATGCCCACGCGCTCTCGGAGACGTTCCTCTTCCTGGAGCACGTTCCCGATCGCGACCGGGCGGATAAGCACGCCGCGGTCCTCGCGGCCAACCTGGCTGACATCCCGATGTTCCACCTCGACCCGGACGCCACAGACTACGGGCTCTCGCCGCTTCACCTGGTACCCGAGCCGGGATCGCGCTGGCGCGGACTATTTAGTGATACGCAGATCGACGGGCACCTTGATCGCCTGGCCGCAGACCAGCAGCCCGACGGCGGCTGGCCGATCAGCTGGGAACCGCCGAGCGAGGCCGCCGTATGCGAGTGGCGAGGCATGGTGACGCTGCAGGCACTGCGCACGCTGACGGCGTACGGCCGCCTCAGCCCGCCCGCGTAACGAGACCACCTGCTCGCCGGGAGCACCGCCACCTGCCGCCTGCACCAGTTGTTCAGCTCAACTCCGCATGACAGACATCTGGTGTCTTTCTGAAATTTCGACACCAATGTGAACGTCCGTCCATGTGATCCGTGTGGCCATTGCGCCGCCGGTGGGTGCTGCGAACAGGAGATACATGAACGGCAAAGCTCGGGTTGGGCGTCGATTGGCGCTGCTGGCGACTGCAGGCTGCACCTTCCTCGGCATGGCGCTAGTACCTGCACTCACCGCGTCCGCTTCCGTCAGGAGCGCGGCGCACAGCGATCTGCCTGTACCGCCCGGTGCCATCAAGCACATCATCGTCATCGAGCTGGAGAACGAGAGCTACAGTTCGACGTTCGGTGCGTCCTCGCCGGCCACATACCTCAATCGACACCCTGGTGCCCAGAGGGCGAGCTGCTCCAGAGCTACTACGCCGTCGGCCACGTGAGCCTGGACAACTACATCGCCCAGGTCTCCGGTCAGGCGCCCAACCTGCTCACCAACAGCGACTGCGCCGGCGGCTACAACGACGTCACGCCGGGCACCCTCGATCCGAACCAGGCCCTGTACCCGGGCCAGGTCGACGGCCAGGGCTGCGTCTTCCCCACGAGCGTGCAGACGATCGGCAACCAGATCGACCGCGCCTACCCGCTGACAATCGGCAGCGACTGGCGCGAGTACGCCGAGGACATGGGCAACGACCCGACCAGGGACGGCGGTCAGGCAGATCCGCTCGGAGGCACCGACTGCGCCCACCCCACCCAGGTCAATGGCATCGCGACCGACGACACCAACAACGCCGAGGGCCCGAACGCCACCGGCTCGCAGGTGAAGTCCACGACCACGGACCAGTACGCGAACCGGCACAACCCATTCGTCTGGTTCCACTCGGTGACCGATAACACCGCGCTGTGCGACCACGACGTCGTGCCTCTCGGCACGGCAACAACGCAGCCGGACGGCACTGTCACCTACCAGGGCCGCCTGGCGCAGGACCTCAGGCACGGGCGGACCACGCCTAGGTTCGCCTTCATCACGCCTAACCTGTGCGACGACGGCCACGATGCCACCTGCGCAGGCACCAACGACGCGGGCGGCACGACCGGCGGCCTGGTCGGTGCCGACGACTTCCTGCGCACGTGGATGCCGCTCATCCTGAACTCGCCCGCCTACCGCAGCGGTCACACGCTCGTCATGATCACCTTTGACGAGGGAAGCGTGGCGGACACTGCCGCCGGCGACAACGAGCAGCCAGGCCCGAACAATGACAACCCCGGCTACTCGCCGCTCCTGAATGCGCCGATCCCGGCCTTCGGCGGTCTGACCTACTACGACCTGCTCGGAGTCAAGGGCCTCACGCCTAACGTGGAGCCGCCAGCCGGCACCATGCCCGGCGGCGGTCAGGTCGGCGCCGTGCTGCTCAATCCTGACTGGATCAAGGCGGGAAGCACTGAGGACGCTGTCACCTACAACCACTACTCGGCGTTGCGGACCTTCGAGGACTTGCTCGGGATCAGGTTCGGCGGCGCGGACGGGCACGGTCACCTGGGCTTCGCCGCCGCGGCGACCGACTTCGGCCCGGACGTATTCAACGCTCACCCGCATGGCCGTTTCTAGCGGCGGCCGCTGACGTTGCAGGCTGAGACCGCGGCGCGGGCCAGGCTGTCCCGCGCCGCGGCCTGTGGCCAACGTCAGCGCTGACGAGGACTCACCGACACGCAGAGCCACCTCTCGCCAGTTACTGAGTTGGCAGGTTGAGATGTCCCTGCAGACTGCAATCGTGAACGTCGTCGAGGCCAGTCGGGGCAGCCGTGAGCTCGAAGACGCCGCACAGATCTGGGCCGAGGCCACCGCCGTTAGAGATGGCGAGAGCGAGATTGCCGGACTGGCTGATTCCCTCCCGATCATCGCAGCCGTGCTGGACCGGTCGCCGCAGGCATTCGTCCTCGTCGCGCAGGCTGGTGGCGGAGTCGCTGCCGGGTTCGCTGCCGTTGAGCCGATCTCCGGGACCACTGGCGCGCGGGCCGAGGTGAGCTTCCTTGGCGTCCGCCCGAGCATGTGGGGGCGCGGTGTCGCCCAGCTGCTGCTTCGCCAGGTTCAGTCCCGCCTGGCTGCGGCTGGTTACTCCCACGCCGAGCTGTCGGTTTACGTCACGAACGCGCGGGCGGTAAGGCTCTACGCTCGGCTCGGCTGGCAGCCAGTTGGTGCACCGGCTCCGCATCGCCGGACCGGCAAGCCGGAGCAGCGTTACGATCTGGCCCTATAGCGGGCGGACGTGATGGCTCGCATAGCGCATGTGGGCGACCTGCCGCTGCCCGAGAACCTGGCCGACAATATCGGCGCCAGCCAGGATCCGCTGCGGCGGGCGTGGCTGGACCGGCTCCCTGTCACGGTGCGAGACCTGGCACGCAACTGGGGGCTCGAGCTCGGCGCGCCGTTCCAGCCGGGCGGGCAGTGCTCCTGGGTGGCGCCAGCCCGCACCGCAGACGGCGCGCGGCTGGTGCTGAAAGTCGAGTGGCTCCATCCGGAGGCAGAGCGGGAGGCAGACGCGCTCCGGTTCTGGGATGGGAACGGGGCCGTCCGGCTCCATGCCGACCAGATCCTCGGGGACACAGTCGCGCTCCTGCTAGAGCGATGCGATCCCGGCACGCTACTCAGCGAACTGGCTGAGCCCGAGCAGGATGAGATCATCTGTGCTCTGCTGCCGCGGCTGTGGCGTGAGCCTCCTGCTGGGCACGAGTTCCCGTCGCTGCAGTCAATGTGCGCGGCCTGGGCCGACGAGACGGAGGAGGCGTTCGCGCGGGCCGCCGGGAGCACGGCGCGCGCGGGGCTTGACAGGGGACTCGTGCGCGCCGGGCTGGAGCTATTCCGCACACTGCCGGCGTCGGCAGGCCGGAACGTCCTGCTCGCAACCGACCTGCATGCCGAGAACATCCTGGCGGCCCGGCGCGAGCGGTGGCTCGTCATCGATCCCAAGCCCCACGTCGGTGATCCGGCTTACGACCCGCTGCAGCACATGCTGAACTGCGACCGGCTGCTGACCGACCCGGCCGGACTCGCCACGACGGCTGGCTGACCTGCTGGAGCTCGAACGGGATCGGCTGCTGCTGTGGCTGTTCGCCAGGATCGTGCAGGAGTCACCGGGTCAGCCTGAGCTGTGCGATCTGGCCGTGCGCCTGGCCCCGGAACTGTCCTGCTGACGCTGCGGCCGGCCAGTCGCTGCTCGCGTCAGTCCCGCTGGAACGGCACAGGGCAGCGCGGCAGTGCAGCGCACTCGATCAGGTCCGTGCAGCCAGCCTCCAGCGTGGCCTTGAGGGTCGTCGCGACCAGCTGCAGATCGGCGATCGTCGACTCGACCTCGGCGAGCCTGGCGGTGAGGCGATCCGCCAGCGGCGCTGCCGGTCCGCTGCGGCCCGCGCTGCGGCACCGCGTGCACGAGCTCGGCAGCCTCGCCCAGCGAGAACCCCAGCCGCTGCGCTGCCTTGATGGCTCGCAGCCGGATCAGCGTCTCGGGCGGGTAGAGCCGGTGACCGCCGGCGGTTCGCGGTGGCTCAGCGAGCAGGCCGCGGCGCTCGTAGTACCGCAAGGTCTGGTGGCCTACGCCGGCGGCCCTGGCGAGCTCGCCGCTGCGAAGGCCGGTCATGCTGGCACGCCCGCGGCGGCGCGGCGCGCTAGTGCCGCCAGCGCGAGCTCGTGAGCGTCTGGCACGGCAATCTCCAGCCGGAGGCAGTCCGCAGCGGCGGAGAGCGTGAAGGTGAAGAACGAGCAGCAGGCCGTCTCGGCGAGTGCAAGCTCCGCGGCCCGACGAGCCGCCGCAAGGTCGCGCCGCAGTTCCAGCTGGAGCCGCGTCGGCGCGGGTCGTTCTGCTCGCACTACCATCTCGGCGAATAGCTGGTCGAATTCGGCGGCGCGCGCTAGCTGGTCGGCGCCGGCCAGCGTGCAGTCCTGCACGGGCTCCGGCCGTGCCGCGGGTACCTGGCTGAGATCCATACCACGACGGTAAGCCTGTACTAGCGGACCGGATGCAAGACCGGCGCAGCGAGCACAGCCAACTACCGTAGGCACGTGGCGGAGACGGGGATGGCCGGAGCCGGGGCGCTGGATGCCGCGCACCTGGCCGCGGCAATTCGGTCCGGCCTGTCGGGCGCTGGCATACCGAGCCTCACCGCCGGCGTGCAGCGGCTGATGACCGCCTATCGGTCGGGCGAAGTGCCGGCGACCCCGGTAATGGCGTCGAGGGCAGATGCCGCCGCGTACGCGGCCTACCGGATGCCCGCCACCGCAGCGGCGACCGCCCTCGCGCTGCAGCAGACGCGCCTGTCCCTGCCGGGCTGGGCCCCGGCGACACTGCTTGACTTCGGGGCGGGAACGGGGGGCGCCGCGTGGGCGGCCGCCAGCATCCTGCCGAGCATCGGGGCGATGACACTGCTGGAGCAGTCCGCCGACGCGATCAGGCTCGGCGTCGTCATACTCGCCGAATCCTCGCTCGGCCCGCTGCAGTCCGCCAGCTGGCGGCAGTGGCAGCTCACTAGCGAGGCCCGTCCCGGACCGGCAGGCGCAGACGAGCCAACTGTGGACCAGCCAGCTGCGGACCAGCCAACTGTGGACCAGCCAACCGTGGACCAGCCAGCTGACGACCAGCTGGCCGCGAACCTGGCCGGACCTGCCGGCCGCGGACCTGGCCACGGCCGCTTACGTGCTCGGCGAGCTGACGCCCGCGCAGCAACTGCCCTGGTGAGTCTGGCCGCGCGCTGTGCCCCGCTCGTGCTCCTGGTTGAGCCGGGAACGCCAGCGGGACACCGCCGGATCCTGGCAGCGCGGGCGCAGCTACTAGCGGCCGGATACCTCATTGCCGCGCCGTGCCCGCATCAGCTCGGCTGCCCGCTTGATGTTGCCGGGGACTGGTGCCATTTCGGCGCGCGGCTGCCACGTTCTGCGCTGCACCGGCAGGTCAAGGGCACCGAGCTTTCGTACGAGGACGAGAAGTTCAGCTACGTTGGCGCGGTCCGGCTCGGCGTCGGCCGGCCAGAGCTGCCCGCGAGCCGGGTTGTGCGCCGACCGCAGCAGCGCAAGGGCCTGGTCACGCTTGACCTGTGTGCCTGCGATGGTCAGAGTCGCCCGAGCTCGTCAGCAAGAGCAAGGGCGAGGCGTACCGCCGGGCGAGGAAGACATCGTGGGGCGATCGCTGGGACTGACCTCGGCGTGGGGCGGTGCGACGCAGGGGCTAGTGCGCGTTGGGCCAGTGCCGTTGCCTACATCGTTGCGATTTCCTGACTTTAGGCGCCGATCTGCGGCTTTTCGGTCAGTAACCGCAACGATGTTCGCGTATCAAAGATCCGATAGAGGAGGCGGAGGCACATGGACATCGGCGCGGTGCAACGGCTCGCGTGGCAGAACAAGATCGCGAAAGGTTTCAACACCACCGATGTGGCGCTGGAGTTCGGCCTGCTTACAGCCGAGGTCGGCGAGGCTTTCACGGCATGGCGCAAGCACCAGGCCGATTTGGGCGAGGAACTAGCCGACGTGCTGATCTACGTGACGTGCCTGGCCGAGATGACTGGTGTTGACCTGGCTGCGGAGGTGTCGGCCAAGCTGGCGAAGAATGCGGCCCGCATCTACCGGCGCGATTCGCGCGGCGTGCTGCAGCGGGTGGCCGATGGAGGCAGCGGTGCTCGATGGCGAGTGCGCTAGCCCGGCGGGCGAGTGAGTGATTCGCGGTCCGGCAGGAATGCCGCAGCCGCGCCCTCGAACTCTTCGTAGGTCCAGCCCCAGTCGCCCTTCCGCAAGTCTGCGGCGACGCCTTCTACCCAGGCCAGCTCCGCACTGATCACTGCGCGCTGGTATTCGTCGTCCATCAGCACGACGCGGGGGAGTACGCCAGAGTAGGTCCGCAGGTTTGCGTCGATCGCGGCCAGCTGGTCGCGAAGTGCGGCCGCTCGCTCCTCCAGGACTCTCAGCTGCCTCCTCCGGGGCCAGCAGCATGATGAACGACAGGGCAGCCGGGAACTGCGGGAACTCGTTGCGCGGCCGCGCCAGCATGTCGGTCAACCAGCCGTGCGCAGCGCGGCGGCCAGCGTCGGTCAGCTCGTAGACGGTCCGCTCCGGGTACTGCTGATCGCGCTCGGTCTGCCGGACGGCGATCAGGCCTGCGTCGTCAAGCCGCCTGATCGTCTTGTAGAGGTTGGCCCGCTGGCCGACGTTGATCACATGGTCCTTGCCCCAGAGCTTGAGCAATCGCTGTATCGCGTACGGATGCAGCGGCGCCGCATGCAGCAGGCTCAGGACCGCGAGCGCCAGCGGCGACGCACGGAACTCGCTCTCCTCGGCCATCGCACCCTCCTCGGCCCTGGGCAAGTCGGTCTTGGGCAAGCGCCCTCGTTGTTGCCAGTCTACTAGTTCCCTGCGCACTAGTAGCTGATAGCTCCCGTCGCATGATGTCGTGGCCGTCGTGTGCCGACCTCGTGACCTCGCCATGTTTCGCGAATAGTGATAGGGAGACTAGTCTCCAGAATCAGGTTGCATGAAGACTAGTTGCCAAGCTACTATCAGGTCGCGACATAACTCGTCAGGCAGGAAGCCTGGCGGCGCAGCGAGCATGAGGAGAACGAGATGAGTACCGAGACCATGACGGCCCTGGCAGATCCGGCCGTCCCGATCCGGGCCCATAGCCGAGTCGTGAAGAAGCTGGGGCACTGGACGGGCGCGCAGGCAATTTGATGTGCGCGCCTCGCGCGGCGTCGTCGTCCTTGACTTGCGCTCTCCGCAGATCGCAGCAGGGGACATCGAGGTATGCCTCGACATCGACCACGCTGTGGTGAAGCTGCTGGTAGCCGATGGTGCTGTCATCCAGGACGCCGACGCTCGCCGGATCGGCCGGTGCCGGATTAAGGACTGGACAGGTGTGAGCGCGGCCGACGGACGGCAGATCGTGCTCAGCGGCGAGATGCGCAACGCCGAGGTCCGGGTGCACCGCGGAGGCGTGGCAATCCTGTCGGCGATGTGCAGCCGCGAGTACCTGGCGGACGCGCTGACGGCTCGCCGCGAGGGCCGGTACCCGACGATCGACGACCCGACCCGAAGCGTGGGGAATCTCGATGAGCTCGGCAACGCCGATGGCCATTGAGCCGCAAGCGCTAACCGCGCCCCTGCTGCAAGCTCGCGGCCTGACCGTGCGGTTCGGCAAGGTGACGGCACTGGACGGGCTGGAGCTCACCGCTCCGCCCGG
The DNA here is from genome assembly GCA_963808215.1 of uncultured Actinomycetota bacterium. Classification (GTDB taxonomy): domain Bacteria; phylum Actinomycetota; class Actinomycetes; order Streptosporangiales; family Streptosporangiaceae; genus JAJYUU01. Next base: position 296,520 of record CAWEEY010000002.1, on the reverse strand, counting down.
CCAGGTGCTGGCCATTCTCGGCCCGAACGGCGCCGGCAAGACCACCTTCGTCCGAGCGATCGCCACCCTGGTCCGGCCGACGAGCGGCGAGCTTCTGGTTCGCGGGCGAGATGTCGTCCGCGAGGCCGCGCGCGTCCGGCGTGACATCGGCCTCGCCGGCCAGTTCGCCGCGGTCGAGCCGACGATGACCGGTCGGGAGAACCTGGAGATGACGGCCCGCCTCTTCGGGCATGGCCACAGCTCAGCCCGCCGGGCTGCCGGCACCGTGATAGATCAGCTCAGCCTCGCGGAGGTTGCCGACCGGCGCAGTGGTACGTACTCCGGTGGCCAGCGGCGCAGGCTCGACCTGGGCGCGAGCCTGGTCGGCGGGCCGCGGCTGCTGCTGCTCGACGAACCGACGACCGGCCTCGATCCGGTCAGCAGGCGTGAGGTTTGGGACGCCGTGCGCGGCCTGGCCGCGAGCGGCACCGACATCCTGCTCACAACGCATTACCTGGACGAGGCTAACGAGCTGGCCAATCAGGTAGTCGTGATCGATCACGGCCGGGTCATCGCCGACGGCACCCTCAGCGAGCTCAAGGCCAGCATCGGCCGCGACGTCATCGACGTGACGGTCTCCGATCTGGCGCTGGTCGGCGCTGTCGGGCAGGTCCTGGAGCGAGTCACGCTGAATCCGGCCCGCCTCGAGCCCAGGGCCCGCCACGTCACCGCCGTAGCACCCGGCGGGCTGGCCGAACTCGCGGCCGTCATTGGCTGCCTGGAAGACGCCTCGATCGCCGTAGACGAGATCGGCCTTCGACGGCCAACGCTGGACGAGGTCTTCCTGACTCTCACCGGCGACATGGACATCGACCGAGCGCCGGCCGCGGCTGGCCAGACGACGAACCGGAGCCCGCGATGACCGCTACCCAGGTAACCATGCCCCAGCCGATCCGCCGTCCGGCCAGGCCGCCCAGCATGACGGGCGCGTCTGGACAGGTCGCGCTGAGGGCGCTGCGCAAGTACTTCCGGACGCCGGGCCTGTGGGTCATGGGCATCGTCCAGTCGGTAATGTTCCTGTTCAGTTTCCGCTATGTCTTCGGCGGAGCGATCCACGCGGGCTCGACGAGCTACGTCGACTTCCTGGTGCCGTCGTATGTGGCAACGATCGTCCTGTTCACCGGGGGCGGTATTGCCGTCGCGGTCGCCGAGGACAAGGTACAGGGGTTCACTGACCGGCTGCTGTCACTGCCGGTCCCGCGTTACTCGCTGGTGCTCGGGCGCACGCTCGCGGACTCAGCGACGAACCTGTGGTCGATAGTGACGACCGCGGCGTTCGGCTTCCTGTTCGGGTTCAGGCTGCTCGGCAGCTGGCAGGAGGGACTTGCCGCGCTCGGCCTCTGCGCGCTGTACGCCGTGGTGTTCACCGTCGTGTTCATAGTGATGGGCCTGTTCGCGCCCAACGCGCAGGCGGCCCAGGGCATGTCGCTGATCGCATTCGTGTTCGCGTTTATCTCGAGCGCCTACGTCCCGGCCACGTCCATGCCCGGCTGGCTGCAGCCGTTCTCGAAGTACCAGCCGATCACGCCCATGGTGGACGCGGTGCGGTCGCTGCTCACTGGATCAAGCAGCGACGTCGGCCTGGCGCTGGCCTGGTCAGCCCTGCTGGTCGTGGTGTTCACGCCAGTGGCCGTGATCCGGTATCGGAGGTGACCGGCAAACCATGACCGCATGCCAGCACTGCGGCGGCTGCGCCGATCGCCGATCTCGGGCGTCAGCCAGCCGGTCAGCTGAACCGGCCGGCGAGCAACCGGTACGCCCCCGGTGCGGCCCCGTGCAGCCAGGCCGGGAAGCGGAGCCAGGCTGGCACGTATACCTCGGCCCGGTGCTGCGACACCGCGCTGATGATGGCCCGCGCCACCTGATCGCTCGCGATCGGCGCGGGCCAGCGGCGCTCGTAGGGCCTGCCACGCCGGCTGAAGAACGGGGTGTCGACCGCGCCGGGCAGGACCACGGATACGCCGACGCCGGTGCCCGTCAGCTCGTATCTGAGGCTCTCCGCCAGGCTGTTCAGGCCGGCCTTGGTGGCGGCGTAGACCGCCTCGTACCGGACGCCGGTAGCTCCGGCAATCGAGGACACGAACACCAGGTGACCGGCGCGGCGCGCGGTCATGCCCGGCAGCAGCAGCCGTGCCAGCTGAACTGGCGCGAGCAAGTTGACGGCGATGAGCTCGGCTGCGGTGGCGGCGGGCATCTCGCTGATCGGACCAGCCCAGCCGCCGCCGGCATTGCAGATCAGCAGGTCGATGCGGCCGTGTACATGCAGGGCCGACCCGGTCAGTCTCTCGACCGCGTCAGGCTGGGCCAGGTCGGCCGGCACGGCAGTGGCGCCAGTCCGTGCCGCTACCGCCTTGAGCCGGTCCTCGTCGCGGCCGGTGACGATCAACTGCGCTCCGGCTGCCGCGAGGGCGAGCGCGGTGGCCGCGCCGATGCCCGATGAAGCGCCCGTCACGAGCGTGACTGCGCCTGCTAGCTGCACTTGCTGCTCACGCCCGCCTGCAGGTAAGCGGCCGCCAGGATGCGATCTGCCGGCATCAGGCAGAGACTGTGACTCCAGCGCCGACGCCCGCGCGTGACCAGCAGCGAACGATGTCGCGCATGGACAGTAGTCCAGTCACTCCCTTGCTATCGACCACGATCAAGTGCCGGAAGTTCCCTCTCGTCATGGCAGATGCGGCCTGCTCCAGCGTCCAGTCCGGTGAGGCGAAGACGATGTCCGAGGTCCGGTGATCGGCCACCATCTCGGCGTCGGGGTCCTGGCCGGCACCAATTGAGTCGAGAATGTCACGTTCCGTCAGGATTCCGATTCCAGGCTGCGAGGCATCAACGACGACCGCCGCTCCCACCCGCTTGGCGGACATCAGCCTGGCCGCTTCACGCAGCGTATGCGCGGGCCCGACGCTGAGGACGACCCTGCTCATCCCGTCCCGAACGTTCACTGTGCATCGCTCCCCTCGCTCAGGCCGCAGCGCCGAACCGCGCCAGAAGCCTGAAGGCGGCCGGGAACACCATGCGGTGTATGCCGCGGCAGACCGCCCGGATAACTCGTGCTTGTGCGCTTGTGACTGCCTGTCCAGCATCCGTCAGAACGGCGCTCAGGGCAAGTCCCGATCTCCGGTCGGCGCATCCTGCGCGGCCGCCAGCAGGCTGAGGACTTCGGAGTGCAGCAGTCCGTTGGTGCAGACCGCGCTGCCGCAATCGGGCCGCGGCGTGCCAGCTAGGTCGGTAAATGCCCCGCCGGCCTCTTCCACGACAACCTGGAGCGCAGCCAGGTCCCAGAGAGTGACATCGGTCTCTGCCGAGATGTCGACCGCGCCCTCGGCGACGAGCATGTGAGACCAGAAGTCACCATATGCGCGGGTACGCCACACCTTCCGGGCCAGGCCAAGCAATTCAGGGAGCCGACCGTCCCGCTCCCAGGAAGACAGGCCCGAATAGGACAGGGAGGCATCCGACAGACTTGCCACCCGGGAGACGCGACAGGCCGTCGCCTTGGTCATGCTCTTGCCCGTCCAGGCGCCGCCATCGCGGGCCGCCCACCAGCGACGGCTTAGGGCAGGGGCGCTGACGACGCCGACAATGACCTCATCATCGGCCATGAGCCCGATGAGGGTGGCCCACACCGGCACGCCGCGCACGTAGTTCTTGGTGCCGTCGATCGGGTCGATCACCCAGCAGCGCTGGCTGGAGCCGGTCCGGCCGAACTCCTCGCCGAGCATGGCATCCCGCGGCCGGGCGCGGCTGAGCACGTTCCTGAGTGACTCCTCGACAGCGAGGTCAGCATCGCTGACCGGGGTAAGGTCCTGCTTTGCCTCCACCCGCAGGTCCATCGACCGGAAGCGGCGCATGGTGATGTCGTCCGCCGCGTCCGCCAGGACGTGTGCGAACCCAAGGTCGCCGTCAAAGCCAGCCATCCCGGGCAACGGTAGCGGTAAGGACCACGTCCTGGCCACGCTGGGCGTGTGATCGGGCGCTAGTGTCGGCGCGGAACGTCAGGACTCGCCCGTGTCGGCTGGATCCAGGCCCTCGCGGCTGCGCAGCAGACGGCGCAGCGAGTCCAGCCGCGCGGCCTCGGCCGGGCCGCCATGCTGGGCTACCCACTCATCGAGTCCGCAGCCCGCTTCCAGATGACTGCAGCCAGGCGGGCACCCGGCGATCGCCTCGGCCAGGTCCGGGAACGCCGACACCACCCGGTCGACAGCAATGTGACCGAGCCCGAAGCTGCGCAGGCCAGGCGTGTCAATGATCCAGCCGCCGCCGGGCAGCGGCAGCGCCACTGCCGCCGAGGACGTGTGCCGGCCCCGGCCGGTCACCGGGCTGACCGTGCCGACGGCGCGGTCAGCGTCCGGCAGCAGCGCATTGACGAGGGTCGACTTGCCGACCCCCGAGTGGCCGACGAGGACGCTGAGCCGCCCGGCCAGCAGCGCGCGCAACTCGTCGAGCTGGCCGCTGAATGGCCGGCTCAGCGCGATCGAGCGGACGCCCAGCGGCCGGTAGGCGGCGAGCAGGTCATCCGGCGCGGCCAGGTCGGCCTTGGTCAGGCAGAGCAGCGGCTCCAGGCCCGCGTCGTAGGCCGCGACCAGGAACCGGTCGATCAGCCGCGGCCGCGGCGTCGGGCTGGCCAGCGCCGTTACGATCACCAGCTGGTCGGCGTTGGCGACGATGGCCCGCTCGGTCGGGTCGTCATCCTCGGCAGACCGGCGCAGCACCGACGTGCGCGGCTGCACCCGCACCACCCGGGCAAGCGTGCCGGGCTCGCCGGAGACATCGCCGGCCAGGCTGACCCGGTCTCCCACCACGATGCTGCCGCGGCCTAGTTCCCTGGCCTTCATGGCGGTGATGGTGCGGTCGCCAGTAAAGCAGCGGTACCGGCCGCGATCCACTCCGGTGACGAACGCGTCGACCGCGTCCTCGTGTGCAGGGCGCCTGCGGGTGCGGGGCCGGGAGCCCTTGCCCGGCCTGACCCGCACATCGTCTTCGTCCAGCCGGGAGCGGCCAGCCGGCGAGCTCAGGGCGCCTGCCCCAGCATCTGCACCCAGAGGCTCCGGAAGGCGGGAAAGGTCTTGCCGACGGTGGCCGCATTCGCCACCCGCAGGCCGGGCACCGCCAGGCCGAGCACCGCGGCGGCCATCACCATCCGGTGATCATCGTGGCTGTCGAACGGGTCGGGTCCCGCCCGCAGCGGCCGCGGCTGCACCCGCAGGCCGTCGGGCAGCTCGGTCACGTTGCCGCCGAGCGCGCCGATCTCACTCGCGAGCACGGCCAGCCGGTCGCTCTCGTGCAGCCGCATGTGCCCGATGCCGGTGAACTCTGACGGCGAGTCGGCAAGCGCCGCCAGTGCCGTCAGCACGGGCGCGAGCTCACTGATATCCCGCAGGTCGGCGCTGATGCCGCGGATCCGGCCGGTGCCCTGGATCCGCATCCCCTCGGGCGTCGCCTGGCAGGCGGCGCCCATCTGCCGCGAGCACGTCCAGGATCTGGCTGGCCGCCTGCAGGCTGACGGCCGGCCAGCCGGGGATCGTGATCTGGCCACCGGTGACCAGTGCAGCGGCCAGGAACGGGGCGGCATTCGACAGATCCGGTTCGACGACGACAGTGCCAGGGGACAGCCGTCCCGGTCGCACCCGCCAGAAGTCTGGTGCCGCCTGGCCGCCTTGGCCCTGGCGGCCGGATTCCACGACCGCGCCCGCGGCGGTCAGCATGGCCGCCGTCATCGCGATGTGCGGGGCGGACGGTATCCGCTCGCCGTGATGCGTGATCTGAATGCCGCGCGAATACCGCGGTGCCGCCAGCATGAGCCCGGACACCAGCTGTGACGAGGAGGATGCATCCAGCGTCACCGCGCCGCCGGCAACCCGGCCGCGGCCGTGCACGATGAACGGCACCGCGCCGCGACCGCTGTCGCTGATCTCGACGCCAACCTGGCGAAGGCCTGCCAGTAGCTGACCTACCGGCCGCTGCGCGGCGCGCGGATCGCCGGTGAACTCGACATCCGCGGCTGCCAGGGCGGCGGCGGGCGGGACGAATCGCAGCACTGTGCCGGCGTTCCCGACATCCACCCGCGTTGCGCCCGAGGCCCATCCGGGCCTGATCGTCCAGGTCGGCCGCGCTGTGCTGGCGCTGCTAGCCGGGCTGCCGCCGTTCCCTTGGTGAAGGCTGTTGCTGTCCGTGCCGCCGTCGGCCTGATCCAGCGAGGCGCCAAGCGACATGAGCGCCCTGGCCATCAGGTCGGTGTCGCGGGCCTGCAGGGGGCCGACGATCGTCGTCGGGGTGTCGGCAAGCGCGGCCAGGATGAGGGCTCTGTTGGTGATGGACTTTGAGCCAGGCAGCCGTACGGTGGCGCGCACGGCCGTGGTGGCCGCTGGCGCCGCCCAGTTTGTGTCGGCGTGCTCGGTAGCCCGCATGCCTCAAGAGATTACTGGCTCGCAAGGCGTCTAGACGTAACCGACCGTGCGGAGTGACAATCAGACACCGCGACCTTGGGCCCCCGGAATCATCGCGGATATCCCGGCAAGGTTTGGCATAGCCGGATCTCGGTTATGAACTGTCAGATTCCGGGCCTCGGTGGTTCGGTGAGCTGCTTCGTCAGGTGAGGATATGTGCGGTCGGTACGCATCGGCGCGCAAGCGCGTTGAGCTCCTGGAGGAGTTCACCGTGCAGCGCGACAAGGTCGCCGAGCCGCTGCAGCCTGACTACAACGTGGCGCCGACCAAGGCCGTCTACGCGGTAGTCGACCGGGCCGAGAGAGCGGATGACGAAGGCCGGCCCTGTTGATGCCGCCGCCACCGGGCCCGTGGCGCGCGAGCTCCGGGTGATGCGCTGGGGTCTGGTGCCGTTCTGGGCAAAGGACGTCCGGATCGGCAGCCGGATGATCAACGCCCGGGCCGAGACCGTTGCAGAGAAGCCGGCCTTCCGGCGCGCCTTCGCCAAGCGCCGCTGCCTGCTTCCTGCTGACGGTTACTACGAATGGCAGCAGCAGCCGGGCGCGGCGAAGCAGCCTATCTACATCACCCGCAGCGACGGCCGCCCGCTGGCTTTCGCCGGGCTGTATGAGCTGTGGCGGGATCCGGCGGTGGCCAGGGACGATGAGGACGCCTGGCTGTGGACGGCCACGATCATCACTACCAGCGCGCCCGACGACCTCGGCATGATCCACGACCGCATGCCGATGATCATCGATCCTGGCGGCTGGGCTGACTGGCTCGATCCGGCTAGCAATGATGCTGCCGACCTGCGGGCACTGCTCGTCCCTGCCGCGGCCAGCGGACTTGCCACTTACCCGGTGTCGACTGCGGTGAACTCGGTGCGGAACAACGGCCCGGAGCTGATCGAGCCAGTCTCGGCGGGATCGGCAGCGCCGTTAGCCGCTGCCGCTCGCAGTCTGCGTGACGGTGGTACCGGAGCGCTGTTCTAGGCCAGCTAGCTGGCCAGGCAGCGCAGTTTGATTCCCCGACGGTGCTGCCGGTGAGTTGTAGAAGGAGGCGGGGATCGCATGGATGCTATGGCGGCGCGTCAGCGGCTGGAGGAGATTCGCTGCGAGCTGGACAGGTCGATCACGGTTCTCGACGGCAATGCCGGACAGCACCGGTGGCGGGGCGACTATCCGCAAGATCCGGCTGACGCGGGCGCCAACCTCTCGGAGAGCGACCGGTCTGAGGCCGTGCTGGCGGTCGCCAGGAGGCAGCGTTCCGACGTGCTCGCCGCTCTGCACCGGATCGATCTGGGCACTTACGGCACGTGCGTGGACTGCGGCGGCATGGTTGCTGAGGGCCGGCTTGAAGCCAAGCCGGAGGCGGCCCGGTGCGTGGCGTGCCAGGGGAAGCTCGACCGCACGCGCCGGTAATGGTTGACTGCCGGGGCCGGATCGGCCCGGCTGGCGGAATGAAGGCGGCCGGGACCGCGTTCCATGCCACGTGTCACTAGCCAGCTATCAGACCCGTCCCGGCCCCTCCAGGGTGGCCGGACGCGATGTGAAGACTGTTAGCGTTGTATCCTCCCGGCGAGGCGGCTTGCAGGCTGATCGGCTGCAGCCATTGGCTCCCTCGAATCCGGAAGGGGTGGGTCCGGTCCCCGAGACACTTGAGCAGCGCAGCAAGCGGTTCGAAGACGACGTGCTGCCGTACCTGGACCAGCTCTATGCGGCCGGGATGCGGATGACGCGCAATCCATCTGACGCCGAGGACCTGGTTCAGGAGACCTTCGCTAAGGCTTATGCGTCTTTTCACCAGTTCCAGGTAGGTACGAACCTTAAGGCCTGGTTGTTCAGGATCCTCACCAACACGTTCATCAACACCTACCGCAAGCGTCAGCGGGAACCGCAGCGGTCCGGGACTGAGGACATCGAGGACTGGCAGCTTGCCAGGGCCGCATCGCATACCTCGACGGGGCTGAAGTCAGCCGAAAGCGAGGCGCTGGAGCGGCTGCCGGACTCTGACATCAAGGCCGCGCTGCAGGCGCTGCCTGAGGACTTCCGGCTGGCCGTGTACCTGGCCGACGTTGAGGGGTTTGCCTACAAGGAGATCGCCGAGATCATGGGGACTCCGATCGGGACCGTCATGTCGCGGCTGCACCGCGGCCGCAGGCAGCTCCGCGACCTGCTCCAGGATTACGCGGCGGATCAGGGCATTCTCGCCACGACGCCCGCCGCCCCGGCCGCGGCGCCGTCCGATGGCGAGGCGTCAGGGAAGGACGCGACATGAGCTGCGGGAAGCCGCACGAGGTGCCATGTACCGAGGTGCTCGCCATGGTGTACTCCTACATCGATGGTGAGATGGAAGACAGCGGCACCGCCCACATCCGCGAGCATCTCGACGAGTGCGGGCCGTGCCTGCGCGAGTACGGCCTAGAGGAGCTCGTCAAGAAGCTCGTGCATAAGTGCTGCGGCCAGGAAGCGGTGCCAGGGGAGCTGCGCACCAAGGTGCTGACCAGGATCGCCGCGGTCCGTGCGGAGCTCGAGGACACCGAGGTACTGGCGGAGTAAGGCGGTCCGCCCCACGGTCCGCCCGGCCTGCGACCCGGATGCCGGACCGGTTGTGTGACTGGGACACGGCGAGCCGTGACATTGTGCAGTCCTCTGAATGCGATTAGCTCACATTGTCGGGGAAGGACCCGCCGCCGACCGGCTGCGCGCGTTACTCTAAGTGCCGACGTCGGCCAGATTTGCCGGCGAGCTGCGGAGGCGCGGCGCGGACTAGGCTGCTGCGGGCTCGCCTGGGCTCAGGGCGTACCCGGCACCGTCGCAACAAGGGGGTCACGGCATGGTCTCCCGGGCCGCACGGCTCTACATCGGCCTGGTCGTGGTCCTGACCGGCCTGCTCGTTGCCGCGACCTCGATGGCCGCGATACGAGGCACCTGGGGCCTGCATGCCCCCCGCCACCACGAACGGCCCCATCCCCATGGCGCTGTTCGCCCTGGTCACGCTCCAGGCCCTGTTCCTGGTCTGCGACTCCGTCGACACGCCGCTGACCGCCGCGGCAGACGAAATGGTCGCCCAGCTCGGCAGCCACGCTCGCCGCGGTCGTCCTGCTCGGCCCGATGGCGGCCGCATTCGTCGGCGCCAGCTCGCTACTGAGCCTGCGACGGCAGTTGCGGCTGCCCGAGCGGATGTTCAACGGGGCGATGCACGCGCTGTCCGGCCTCGCCGCCGGCGCGGCGTACTTAGCGGTTGGGAGGTGGCTCGCCAAGCTCTCTGGCGTGCACGTTGCGACCTCGTCAGCCCATCACGCGTTTGTGCTAGTCGGGCTGCCCGATACGGGTCACTTCCAGATCATCATCGGCGCCTTCGCGGCCGCCGCCGCCGTGCACGTGATGGCCAATCACGGACTGATCTGGGGTATCTACCGCCTCAACCGGGGCAGCGGGATGCTGCGCCGCGAGGGACTTGAGTCCAGCCTGCCACTACTGCTGGCCTCCGATTTCGGCTATGCGTGCCTCGGCCTGGTCATCGCCTCGCTGTGGGCATCATGCGCTGGTTCGCCGCAGTGCTTGTGCTGGTGACGCTGTTCGTCGCCCGCTGGGCGATGGGACAGTTCGCCGAGCAGCAGCGCGCCTATGCCGCGACCATGAACACGCTCTGCCAGGCCGTCGAGACGAAGGACTACTACACCCGCGGCCACGGCGATCGGGTGTCCCGCGGCGCCGTCATGATCGCTCGGAAGATCCGCATGAGCTCGGACCGGACCGACGCGATCCGGGTCGCCGGGCATGCTGCATGACGTGGGCAAGCTCGGCGTGCCGACCCAGGTACTGCAGAAGACCGGCCCGCTCACCGAGGACGAGTTCGCGGCGATTCAGCTGCACCCGATGCGCGGGCTGGAGATCGTCAGGGAGATCGGGTTCCTGTACGAGGCGCTGAACGGCATCATGCATCACCACGAGCGGATCGACGGCCGCGGTTACCCGATGGGCCTGGCTGGGCATGAGATCCCCGAGTTCGCCCGCGTCATCGCGGTCGCCGATGCGTTTGACTCGATGACTACTACCCGCTCCTACCGCGAGGCCAAGAGCATCGAGTTCGCGCTTGACGAGCTGCGCAAGGGCGCGGGCACGCAGTTCGACCCGCGAATCGTGGAGGCGTTCATCGCCGCGCTTGACGAAGAGGATTGGCCGCTGCCGGAGCCTGCTGAAAGCCGGCTGACCCCGACCACAGTGACGGTCCAGGATCACGACGATCCGACCGCACCGCTGCGCATCGTGGAGCCCTAGTGGCCGGCGGACACGCTGGCCAGCGCCCGCGCCGGACCGGATGGCTCACTGGCAGACGCTGGACTCCGGGCGCTGCTGCTGATGGCCGCGGCGGCCATGCTTGTGGCCGCCGCGCTCGCCTGGGTAGCAACTCACCCGGCGCACGTCAACCTCGCAGGCAGCTCTCGCGTTCGGCGGATTCATCGCGTTCGGTGAGCTGCTCATGCTCTCCTTGCCGGGCGGGCGTGAGGCAGCGCCAATCGCGCTGGTCGGTGCCATGGCCTACGCCCTGCTGCTAGCGCTGCCCACGCAGGGCTTCGTTATTACAACGCGTTGCATGGTCATCACGGTCACCGCGATCGGGATGACCGTTGGCGCGCTGCCGCATATCGCGCCGGCCGGCGCGGCCTGACCGGCATGTGCACACGGTTGCTCGCGGTCGCCTGCGTGGCGTTCATCTTCCGGCCGATCGTCCGGCACCTGTTCGTACCGCACCCGAAGCCGTGGGAGCTGGCCTTCTCAATCATGGCTTGCTGCTCATGCTCGGCTGGCTGATCGAGACCACGGTCGGAGCACTGATCCGGGCTGACGACGTCGGAGCTAGGTTTCGGGTCGCCATCCGGGACGAGATGCGGTTGCAGTGGCGGCTGGGCCTGGCCGTTGGCGCATCCGTCATCATTATGGTTTTCGGCACCAAGGTCTGGGCCTGATGGAGCTGGCGGTATTCATCGGGCCGCTGCTGGTCACCCAAGTCGCGTTCCGCCGCTACGCCGGCATCCGGGCCACCTACCTCCAGACGGTCCGGTCGCTGGCCCGCGTCACCGAGGTGGCCGGCTATGTCGAGGAGGGTCATTCACGCCGGGTTAGCCGACTCGCAGTGTCGGTCGGCCGCGGCCTTGGCCTGGCCGAACCGCAGCTGCTCGCGCTTGAGTATGCGGCCCTGATGCACGACATCGGCCAGCTTTCGCTCCGCGAGCCGATTCCCGGCGGCGCGACGATCCAGGTGTCGGCGGCTGAGCGGGAGCAGATCGCCGGCTTCGGGGCGGAAATTATCCGGGAGGCGGGCGTCCTGGATGATGTGGCCGAGCTGGTGCGATGCCAGAGCTGGCCAGCGCGCGGCCACGACCCCGCGCCGCCGTTCGGCAGCATGATCATCAAAGCGGCGAACGCGTTCGACGACATGGTTGGCGGCTCGACCGACCGCGACAGGTCGGCGGCGGCGCTTGAGCAGATGCGGCTTGATCCGATCGAGTATGACGCCGAGGTGGTCGCCGTGCTCGCCGAGGTGGCGGGGCGCCGGATGCCGGGGCGGCTGTAGGCTGCCCTGCGTGCTTGAGTCAGTCCTCGTCGCTAATCGTGGTGAAATTGCCAGGCGAGTAATCGCCAGCGCCCGCAAGCTTGGTGTCCGCTCGGTGGCGGTTTACTCAGCGGCCGATGCGGACCTGCCATTCGTCAGGGAGGCCGACGAGGCGGTATCCATCGGTCAGGCCCAGCCCGGCGCCAGTTACCTGAACGGTGCCGCAGTGCTAGAAGCCGCCCGGCAGACCGGTGCTCGCGCCATCCACCCTGGCTACGGATTCCTGTCCGAGAACGCAGCCTTCGCCGCGAGCGTGATCGAGGCTGGGCTCACCTGGATCGGCCCGTCGCCTGACTCGATGGCGCAGATGGGCGACAAGATCAACGCCCGGAACCTGATGGAGCGGGCCGGTGTGCCGGTGGCCGCAGGCACCAGGGAGCCGGTGACGGACGTGACAGCGGCTCTAGCCGCGGCACACCAGATCGGCTATCCGGTCATGATCAAGGCATCGGCTGGCGGCGGCGGCATCGGGATGAGCGCGGCCGCGGATCCGGGCCAGCTCGAGAAGGGGTTTGAGACGGCGCGCACGCGGGCGGAGCGGTTCTTCGGCAGCCCGGCCATCCTGCTCGAGCGCTTCGTTACTCGTGCCCGGCACGTCGAGGTGCAGGTACTCGGGCTCACGGACGGACGGGTGCTCGCGCTCGGCGAGCGGGACTGCTCGGTCCAGCGGCGTCATCAGAAGGTCGCGGAGGAGACCCCGTCACCCGGCATCAGCCCGGTGCTCCGGGCCAGGATGCTGGCCGCCGCGGTGCAGGCCGGCCAGGCAGTGAACTATCTGGGCGCCGGCACCGTGGAGTTCCTCGTCGACGTGACCGCAGGCGATTTCATGTTCCTCGAGATGAACACCCGGCTCCAGGTCGAGCATCCGGTCACCGAACTTGTGACCGGCATTGACCTGGTGGAGCAGCAGTTCCGGATCGCAGCTGGAGATGAGATTAGCTTCAACCCGGCCGCGGTAACTCCAGCCGGGCACGCCCTGGAGCTGCGGGTCTACGCCGAGGACAGCAAGCGGTTCCTGCCAAGCCCTGGCACGATCACCGAATGGGCCGAGCCAGCCGGCCCCGGCGTGCGCGTGGATGCGGGTTATGCCGCGGGTAACACGGTGACGCAGTTCTACGATCCCTTGCTGGCGAAGCTGTGCCTGCACGGGTCGGACCGGGCCGAGGCGCTGGACCGCGCCAGGGCGGCTGTGGCCGCGTTCAAAGTTGCCGGGCTGAAGACCAACCTGGAGTTCCATGCCGAGCTGCTAGCGTCGCCGGAGTTCAGCAGCGGTGATTACGACACCGGACTGGTGGGCCGGCTGCGCCCATGAGCGCGGGGCGAGCGGCAATGATGGACGTAACAGGCCGGCCACGGCTGAGAGCAAGGAGGGCGCATGAGCGAGGTTCGCGCAGAGATGGTGGCGAACGTCTGGAAGGTCGTGGCGGCCGAGGGTGACAGCGTCGCCGACGGCGACATGCTAGTGATCCTGGAGTCCATGAAGATGGAGATCCCGGTCCTCGCCGAAGACTCCGGCACCCTGACGAAGCTGGCCGTCGCGGAGGGCGACGTCGTCCAAGAGGGCGACCTAATCGCCGTCATCGAGCGCCGCTAGGCGCATCACCTGGGACTTCGCCGGCCGTTTTAGCGAGAGTGTCGGCTGGTTTTCGGGGGTCGTCGGGGGGCGGAGCCCCCCGACTGTCTAGACACCCGTCGTAGACCGCGGGTAAGCATCCTTGGGGTCGGTAACGACATTGACCATGTACGGGACGCCGGAGTCGAACGCGCGCCGCAGCGCGGGCCTGATGTCGGCCGCATCGGTGACGAGCTCGCCGCTGCCGCCGAGCGCAGTGACGACCTGGTCGTAACGGCAGCCAGGCTGCAGATCAGCCGCAACGTCGTAGCCGTACAGCGCCTGCATCGGATGCTTCTCCAGCCCCCAGATGCCGTTGTTGCCGCAGATCATCACGACCGGCAGGCCGTGGCGGACCAGTGTGTCCACGTCCATCAGGGAGAATCCGGCCGCGCCGTCGCCGAGCAGCAGGACCACCTGTGCCGACGGCCTCGCCACCCTGGCCGCGATCGCGTAGCCGAGCCCGGTGCCCAGGCAGCCGTATGGGCCCGGATCGAGCCAGCCGCCTGGCTGCTGCGGCTCGACGTACTTGCCCGCGTAGCTGACGAAATCGCCGCCGTCCCCGATCACCACGGCGTCCGCGTCAAGCAGCCCGGCCAGTTCTCCGTAGATCCGCAGCGGGTGAACCGGCCGCGCGGTGCTATGCAGCAGGTCCGAGTCCGCGGCGACGGCGCTGGCGGCGACGGCCTGCAGGCGCGGCAGCCAGTCGTGCGTCCAGCCAAAGCCGCCCGGCGCCCTGCCGCGGCCGGCCTCCCCGGCCAGACCGGCGAAGATCGCCGCGAGGTCACCTGCTGCCGATCCGGCCAGCTCACGATGGGCCGCGATCTGGCCGGGCGCGTCCGCGAGGTGGACCACCCGGGCGGGTGGCGTCCCGTTCCTGCCGCCGAAGCTGCCGTAGGCGAGCCGGAAGTCCAGCGGCGTGCCGGCCACGAGCACCAGATCAGCCTCGCCGAGGGCGACCGACCTGGCGCGCGTCACCAGCAGGGGGTGCCCGGCCGGCAGGATGCCGCGCCCCTGCCCGTTGGCCACGACCGGCAGCTGGAGTTCCTCGGCTGCGGCACGGGCCGCGTGCTCGGCGCCATCGAGCCACACGTCGGAGCCCAAGATCAGCACTGGCCGGGCAGCCGCAGCCAGCAGTCGGGCAATCCCGGTTATCGCCTCCGGATCCGTAAGCTCAGGCGCTTCCGCGCGCGCCGCTGCGCTACCGGCCCCGGCAACGCCGTCGGAACCGGCAACGTGAGGCACTCTGCGCCCGGCGAAGCGCCGGTCCCGTACAGGGCCTCGAGGCTGGCATCCAGGAACACCGGCCCCCGGTGCCGCGAGCTTGCCAGCGCGAACGATTCGTCAACTGCTGCGCCGACCTGGCCCGCTGCGTGCACGGTCCAGGACCGCTTGGTAACCGGGGCGAGCAGTGGCGGATGGTCGAGTTCCTGCAGGCTGCCTGAGCCCCAGCGGGCGTCCGGGGCTCGCCCCGCCAGCACGACCACAGGTGAGCCGTTGAAGTGCGCGGTGGTGATCGCGCTGACGCCGTTGGTGACGCCCGGCCCGGCCGTGAGCACGGCGAATCCGGGGGAGCGAGTCAGCCGCGCGGTCGCCTCGGCGGCGAAGACCGCGGTCTGCTCATGCCTGACGTCTACGATGCGCATCGGCGGATCGGCGGTGACGGCTCCGTCGTAGACGGGGAAGATATGCCCGCCCGACAGCGTGAACATGGTCTGCACGCCGTGCCGGCGCGCCGCTGCTACCGCCCGAGCACCACCGTGGGCGGGCCGCTCATCGTGACTCACTCCGGCGACGTTACCAGCAGGTAGGCCGCCGTGGAGTGCCCGCTTTGCGGCAGTAGCTGGTCGCATGGGCTCGTCACCACCGGCAGGCTGCGATGATTACTGAGTGCCTCCGCTGACTGACCTCGCCAGCCAGGCCGGGATCCGCGGCACGGACCTGGACTGGCTGCACTCGCTCATCTCTGACTGGCAGCTGCTCGCGGACCTGTCGTTTGCCGACCTCGTCCTGTGGGCGCCGCTTGCCAGCGACGGCGCGGGTGACGGGGTCGCGGGCCACGGCGGCCCATCCGACGGCGGCCCATCCGACGGCAGCCATCACGCCACAGCGGACGGCGGCCCATCCGACGACGGGGCAGGCGACGGCGGCGGCCCTGTTAGCTGGCCAGGCAGCACCAGCTGGATCGCGCTGGCGCAGATGCGCCCGACGACGGCGCCGACCTCGCTGCCCGACGACATCGTGGGCACCGTGCGGCCGGGCATAGAGCAGCCATTCCTGGCGGCAGCGTTCCTGGACCGCAGGGTGTGCCGCGAGGGTGACCCCGAATGGACGCGTGGAGTTCCCGTGCGGCACGAGACGATACCGGTGACCTGTGATGACCGGGTCATAGCGGTGATCGAGCGATCCACCAATCTGAGCGTCGCCCGCACCCCGAGCCGTCTCGACCTCGCTTACCTGAAGGCGGCCGACGAGCTGACGCAGATGGTGGCGGCCGGCCTGTTCCCGGTGCGCGGCGAGGAGCCGGTTCTGGTCAGGTCGCCCCGCGTCGGCGATGGCATGCTGCGGCTTAGCCGGTCTGGCAAGGTCACGTATGCCAGCCCGAATGCGTTGTCGGCTTACCGCCGGCTCGGGCTGACCGCGGATCTGGTCGGCAGGCAGCTCGGTCCGCTGACCGCCCGCTTGTGCGCCGGGCGCGTGCCGCGCGATGACTCCCTGATGGTCGCGGCCAGCGGCCGCGCAGCAGCCGAAACCGAGATCGACGCGAACGGCTCGGTCGTGCAGCTGCGCACGATCCCGTTCATCGTGGACGGCGAGCGCGCCGGGGCGCTGATCCTGCTCAGGGACGTGACAGAGCTGCGCCACCGGGAACGGGAGCTGCTGACCAAGGATGCGACGATCCGGGAGATCCACCACCGGGTGAAGAACAACCTGCAGACCGTGGCGGCCTTGCTGCGGCTACAGGCGAGGCGGCTGCATGCGCCGGAAGCACGGGCGGCTCTTGACGAGGCGGTCCGCCGGGTCGGCTCAATCGCGATGGTGCACGAGACGCTGTCGCGCGTCCCGGACGAGATCGTGGACTTCGACGAGATCGCTGGCCGGGTGGCCATGATGGCCGTCGAGGTCTCGGCGCCCGAGGCGCGGGTCACGCCGCGGCTGCTCGGCGAGTTCGGCCTGCTGCCAGCGCTGGTCGCGACGCCCCTCGCGCTGGTGCTCACCGAGTTGCTCCAGAACGCGCTGCAGCACGGGTTCAGCGGCTCCGGTCAGGCTAGCCCGCGTGGGCGCCTGGAAATTACCGCCCTGCGTGGGCCGGGGAAGCTGACGATCACCGTCTCAGACAACGGAGTCGGGCTGCCCGCTGACTTCGACTTGGATTCGACCTCGAGCCTGGGCCTGCAGATCGTGCGCACACTGGTGCTCACCGAGCTGAACGGCCGACTGGAAATAAGCCCGCGCCCTGGCGGGGGTACAGCGGTGCTGGTTGAGGTGCCGCTGGACCTGCACTCGGCCGTCCCGGCCGCGCCTGCGACCATTGCGCGCACTGGGTCATAAGGCGCCGGAGTTCTGGCGAGGTAAAGCCGCGTTGTCTGCTCTCACAGACGCGCCCAAACCTCAGCTGCGCCGCGGCTCCAGCAGGGAGGCGGCGCAGCTCGCCCTCGTCAGGCTCCCGCGCGCGCGGCAACCCTGCTGCGGCGCTTGACTGCCCGCCGCTCGTCCTCGCTGAGTCCGCCCCAGACACCGGCGTCCTGGCCACTCTCGAGCGCCCACTGCAGGCAAGGCTCCATGACCTTGCACCGCTGGCACACTTGCTTGGCCTCGTCGATCTGGAGTAGCGCCGGCCCGGTGTTTCCGATTGGGAAGAACAGCTCCGGGTCCACGTCACGGCAGGCGGCATGATGACGCCAGTCCATGAGTCCACTCCTCCTTGCGCTCAGGTCCTGAGCGGGCCTGCGCTGCCAGTCGCGCTTGTGAATGATTTCACGAGCTATGTTCTATGTCAGGTAGGTACGATTTGATCTTGGCTTTTACGCTTCTAACCGGCGATGCTGTGCTTACCCGGCGTCACCGTAATTATCCGGCGACACTGAGATTTACCCGACAACGCAATATTAGCCGACATCTAGCCCGCCGACATGTACTGCGCCGGGGCTTGCGCCCCGTTCGTCACCCAGCCATCCAGGCCGCGGCCGCATCCGCGTCGCTAGCCCGGCACGACGTGCCCTAGCACGTCCCGTTCGCCAGGAGCGTTATAACCCTCTCAAGATCGGTGATCAATCGCAAGAGGCTTCGGCAAAGGTTCGGCAGGATTTCAGTGTCATCTCAGTCACATGGCCGGGATGGGCGCCAGTGCGCGGAGTACCCATGGGTGAACCCGTCACATGCGGTATATGGCTATTACTCATATATGTATTGCTTTATGAAAAATCAGTCACCAATGAACGCCAAAGCTTAGCGTGTGGCTAGCCGATCACTCGCAGGGCGCGCGGCACGGATCGCAAGCTGACTTCCTCGGCCTCCCCGACGTATTCCCCGTCGAGTTGGAACGCGACCGGCCGCTCTGCCCGCAACTCGATGGCAGTCAGGTCGTGGCCGGCCAGCACCGAACGCCCCCGTGGCGACTCGCTCCGGTTGGCCAGCATCTGGCGCACGGTCCGCATCGTGGCGACCGTGCCCAGGCTGCGGAGTGCGAGCAGGTCGAGTCCGTTATCGAAGCTGGCGTGTGGGTTGGGGCGCACCGGCAGGCGGCCGAGATACGTCCAGGGCGATGTATTCGACACGATGCACATGCAGACGGCACCGGCCGACAGGTCAGTCGGCTCCGCGATGCTGATGGCCGGGTGGCGGCGGTTGGTCACCTGGTAGAACTGGCGCAAGGCCGTCCGGAAGAACAGCGCCGAGGTTAGATCCCGGCCGGCCGCGCGGCGCCCCTCGACTGCGCGCACCACCTCGGCGTCCAGGCCGAGGCCCGCGTTGAAGGTGAAGTACCGCCCGGCTGCGGCTCCGAGCCCGATGCAGCGCTCGTTGCCAGCGGCTAGGTCTTCGATGAGGCGGCTTGCTGCGTCCACCGGGTCGGCTGGCAGGCCGAGTGCCCTGGTGAACACGTTCGCGTTGCCCCCCGGCAGCGCAGCCAGCGCAGGCAGGTCCTCGGCGGCGGCCGGCGGTTCCTCCGCGCCGCCGGGCTGCCCTGCGCCCAGCAGGCCATTCACCGCCTCGTTGACGGTTCCATCCCCGCCAAGGGTCATTACCAGCTCGAATTTGTCAGAGGCAGCGGTAGCGGCGAAGCTGGTGGCATGACCCCGGTAACGTGTCTCAACGACCTCTAGGTCGACAGCAGAGCCAAGGGCCCGGACGATGACGTCTCGTCGCCCCCGGGTCGTGGAGGTGGCGTGTGGGTTCACGATCAAGAGCGCGCGCACGGGCCAAGGCTAGCCAGCCGCCCGCGGGCATGCCGTCACCAGCCCGGCAACAGCCCACCGCGACCACCCGTGAGGCACTCCGCCCGTCCGGCACTGCCAGCCGCGGAACCGGCCGGTCAGACGCTGGCTGAGGCAGCCACAGGCACGATGCCGCGCTCGGTACGGGTCGCCGCGATCGTGCAGCTGGCGGAGGCAGTCGGCGTCCTGACTGCGGCGCTGATAGCGGGCGTGGATGCCATCAGCGGCCAGGCCTATCGGCATGCCAGCGGGATCGCCATCACCGTGATCGGGATCGCAACCGCCGTCGCGCTGGCATACGTTGCCCGCGGCCTGAGCTCGGGCCGGCGCTGGTCCCGGACCCCGGCGATGCTGACTCAGCTGTTCACCGGAATCGTGGGCATTTACCTCATTCAGGCGCCGAGGCTGGACTGGGGCATTCCGGCCATTGCGCTGGCAATCGGCGGGTTCGGCGCACTATTCGCCCCGGCCAGTATCAAGGTGCTCACTCCGGGACGGATAGAAAAGCCTTAACTACCGGGAACGGGGCACTTTTCTAACTAATCCTCGCCCGTCAGTCCTTCGCGTAGCTGGGCCAGCGTCCTGGCTAGCAGCCGCGACACGTGCATTTGCGAGATTCCCAGCTCGGTGGCGATCTGCGACTGCGTCATGTTGCCGAAGAAGCGCAGCAGCAGGATCCGCTTCTCACGCGGCGGCAGCTGCTCGAGCAGTGGCTTCAGCGATTCCCGGTACTCCACGCCTTCCAGCGCCTCATCGACCATTCCGAGCGACTCGGCCACGGCCGGCGCGTCCTCGTCGCCTGAGTCCGGTGCGTCCAGCGAGACAGTCGAGTAGGCGTTGGCGGACTCCAGGCCCTCCAGTACCTCTTCCTCGCTCATCTGCAGGTGCGTGGCGAGCTCGCCCACTGTCGGCGCCCGGCCGAGGTTCTGCGCGAGCTCACCGATTGCCTTGGCCAGCGCCAGCTTCAGCTCCTGCAGCCGGCGCGGGACGCGGACAGCCCAGCCCTTGTCCCGGAAGTGGCGCTTGATCTCGCCCACGATGGTGGGCGTGGCGTAGGTGGAGAACTCGACGCCGCGCTCGAGGTCAAACCGGTCGATGGACTTAATCAGCCCAATCGTTGCGACCTGGGTCAGGTCGTCGAGCCACTCGCCCCGGTTGCGGAACCTGCGCGCCAGGTACTCCACCAGCGGCAGGTGCAGCTCCACCAGCTCGCTGCGGATCCGCAGTCGCTCGGCGTCGCCGGGCGGCAGCTCAGACAGCTGCTCGAACAGCTCCCGCGCGTGCCCGCGCTCGCGCGCCCCATGCTGCGCCCGCGGCGGTGCCGGAAGGTCGTCGGTGTCGCTGAGCTCGGCTGCCTCGGCGAGCTCAGCAACCACCGCCAGCTCGGCTGGGTCCGCCAGCTCGCTCAGGTCCCCTGTCTCGCCGAGCGCCAGGACGGACGGCAGCCCGTCATCGGTGTCATCAGCCGCAGGTCCCCCCCTGGCCGGCGCTGTCGACATCATCTCGAACTCCTCGGTCAAGGCGACCTCTGTTTCCCCCGTCACACCGACCCCGAATTCGGGCGGCTCTTGCGCATCACGATGGCCAGTCTGTCTCCCGGTCCTACCTGCGCCTCCACGGTGCCTGCCAGGGCCGAGAGCACGGTCCAGGCGAACGTGTCACCAGACGGAGGACGGGGGTTCAGGCAGGGGACCGAGACGGTGATCGTCATGTCATCAGGGCTCAGCGCGAAACTGCACTCCAGGCTGCTGCCCGGAATCGCCTGGCTGAGAAGCATCGCGCAGGCTTCGTCCACGGCGATCCGCATGTCCTCGATGTCGTCCAGGGTGAAATCGAGGCGGGCGGCCAGGCCGGCCGTCGCCGTGCGCAGCACCGACAGGTACGCGCCATCGGCGGGCATCCGCACCGTCACCTGATCCGCGGCGGGTTCGGGCGGGCGCGCCGTAACGAGCGGGCCGACCGAGGCGATGGCGTCGGCAGCCGGGTCCGCTGACGGCACGGCCGCGATCGCCGACGTCGTCTCGTCCGTCACGATTACCTCCCCCAAGATGCCGGATAGGTCCGCTGCGGCGGGCTCCGCCTTTCTAGCAACTTACAGTGACCACCCGACTGCATCGGACCGGGGATGCTCTCTTGCGCAATTGCATGCCGCGCAACTGAGAACGGCGGGCCGCGAACGGCCCGCCGGTTCAGCAGCTCGCCGCTGCTAGGCCTGCTTGGTCTCCCAGAAAATCTTGCTGATCTCTTCGATCTTGGCGAGCAACTCGTCTGCCTTGCTAACTTCCACCGTGCCCTTGGTCCCGGCCGCGCCGGCCAGCTTGGTGGCCTCGTTGAACAGCTGGTGCAGCTGCGGGTACTTCGCAAAGTGCGGAGGCTTGAAGTAGTCGGTCCACAGCACCCACAGGTGATGCTTGACCAGATCGGACCGCTCCTCCTTGATGATCAGGCAGCGCGTGCGGAACTCCGGGTCAGAATTGCCGTGATACTTCTCGATGATGGCCTTCACGGACTCGGCCTCGATACGTGCCTGCGCGGGGTCATACACGCCGCACGGAAGGTCGCAGTGGGCGTGGGCGGTAACCTTCGGCGCGAGGAGACGTGCGAGCAGCCTCATTGATCGCCTTCTCTCATCTCACATGGCTGGCTTGGATTCTGACAGTACAACGTGAGCCGCTTCTGCCCGTGCGGGAGGGATGCATGCACTGGCCGGTGTTTCGGGTCGCGGTCGCGGAGCGCTCCATGGAGCCGGCCCTGCAGCCGGGCGACTGGCTGCTGGTCTGGCGCGGTTACCGCCGCGGACGGCCGCCTTGCGTCCGGCCGGGCCAGATCGTGATCGCCTCGCATCCGGAGAAGCCCGGCATGCTGCTGGTCAAGCGCGCAGCGCGGCAGTCGTCAGGCGGCTGGTGGCTTGAGTCAGATAATCCGGGCGCGGGTGCGGTCGACAGCCGGTCGTTCGGCCCCGTTCCCGTTGGTCTAATCCACGCTCGCGTGCTGCTGCGGTACTGGCCGCGCCGCCCGCGCTAGAACGCAAGCCGGCCCCGCTCCGGGAGGGAGCGGGGCCAGCGCCTGCCGTTACCCGGTTATCAGGCGGAGCCGGCGTCGTGCGTTGCCTGCTTGTCGACCAGCAGCTGCATCTCAGCCGCTGGCAGCTTTGTCGCCTGCGCCCAGTAGTAGATGGCGAGGCTGAACAGCGCCACCACGAGCATGTCGATCCCGAAGTGGAGGTGACCGGTGGCAAGCGGCTTGGCGTCGCTGGCGCCGTTGTACTGGCCCAGCCACGAGATGATGCCCATGCCGATCAGGTAGACCGGCAGCCACTGCGCCGACTTCCAGTCCAGCGGCGGGCGCTGCTTGTCGAACGCCATCGCGATGCCGATCAGGATGTAGCCGATGACGATGCAGACGCCCAGCTTCCACAGCACCTGAATGCCCGACCAGTAGATGATCAGGTTCGCGATGATGAAGGCGACCGGTGCGACCCAGACCGCGCCTGGCATCCGGTAGGGCCGCTCGGCATTCGGTACCTGTCCACGGAATGCGGCGAGCGACAGCGGAGCGCCCGCGTACATGAGCACGCTGGCACCGGTGACCAGACCAACCAGCGACTTCCAGCTCGGGAACGGCAGCAGGAAGAGCAGGCCGAAGGCGAACGCGAAGATCAGGCTGACCCACGGCACGCCGTTCTTATCGGTCCTGGCGAAGATCTGCGGGTAGTACCTGTTCCTGGCCAGACCGTAGCCCACCCGGGAGGTGGAGGTCTGGTAGATCAGGCCGGTACCAGCCGGCGAGATCATGGCGTCGACCCGCAGGAGCGTGGCCAGCCAGGCAAGCCCGACGGCGCCAGCCAGGCCAGCGAACGGGCCGATCGCGATCGGGTTCGTCGACGGGATGCCAGCGAAACCATGGTGCAGCAGGCTCGCCGGCGTCGCGCCGATGAAGACCAGTTGTAGCAGTACGTAGACCGTCGTCCCGATCGCGACTGCGTAGATGATCGCGCGCGGCAGGTTCCGCCCCGGATCCTTGATCTCGCCGGCCAGCTGGTCGGCCTGCTCGAAGCCGAGGTAGGCAAACACGATGCCGGCGCTGGGAATGGCCGCAAAGATCGACTTCAAGCCGCCTGGCATGAAGCCGCCGGGCGGGTTGAAGTTCGCCGGGTGGAACTTGAAGGCCAGCACGATGATGGCCAGCACGGGAATCGCGACCTTCCACCAGGTGACGATGCTGTTGACCTTGGTGAACACCCGCATCGCGAGGAAGTTGACACCAGTGAAGAGCGCCATCAGGAAGATCGTCACAATGAACCCGGTACCGGTCGTGACGTGCTTGGTCGGGTTGTACAGGCTCGGCCAGTAGTACGAGCTGTACTGCATCACCGCGAAGCATTCGATCGGTGCGACGGTGATGGCCTGCAGCCAGGAGAAGAAGCCGAACGAGATTCCGGCCACGCTGCCGAAGGCGAAGTGCGGGAACCGGGCAGTGCCGCCCGCGACCGGGTACATCGCGCCAAGCTCGGCATGGACGAGGGCCAAGACGATGACGGCGATGCCGCCCAGGATCCAGCCGATGAGCGCCGCCGGCCCGGCGAACTGTGCCGCGCCGAAGGCACCGAACAGCCAGCCTGAGCCGATGATCGACGTCTCGGACGCCCAGGTCGCGCCTATCAGCCCCATCTCTCGTTTGAGGCCGACGTCTGCCGGCTTCGTCACTGTAGCGACAGACTCAGCTGCCATGATTCGAACCTTCTTTCCGGTCCGCATACGAAGGCCATACGGCCTCTTGAGTGTTGCTCATGGTAATGATCGACTTGGGAGATGAGAAGAACTCTCTTGGCTTCAGTTCGGTAACGTGAGTAACTGGAATATCTCCGATCGGACACCTCGCCAGAGTCGGCTTTAGGTACCCAAGCCCAGGTCAGAAGGCGTGTGCGCGAGATCGCCAAGGTCCGGGCCAACTGGATTTCCGGACGGGCATGTAAATAAATTGTAACGAGCGGCTCTAGCTGGCTGCGGGCGTGGCGTCCCTGGGCGACCCGGACCGTGCATGCGTTTCGTTTGCCCTTGGCGAACCATCCGACTGGCGGCGCAAGGTGCTGACGTTGCCCTTGGCGGCGTGCTCGGTGCAGTAGCGGCGGGACTTGCCAGGGCTGGCGTCGAGGAAGACCCGCGGGCAGGCCGCGATCGCGCATACGCCGAGCCTGCTCACGCCAACTAGGGACACTGTCAGCGCGACGCTGATGACTGCCCCTGCCGCGAACTGGTCGGCCACCGAGCCATGGCGGGCCAGGTGCACGTGCCAGCGCTGGTCGTCATGGCTGACGAGCTCGGGCTGGACCGGGAACTGCAGCAGGAGCGCATTCATCCGGGCCATCGCGGCCTTGTCGTCGCCCGCTGCCGCGGCACTGAAGATGGCCATGAACTCCGCGCGCAGGTACTGGAGCACGGAGAGATCGCGCCGGGTGACCGGGCCGGTCAGGCAGTCACCAAGGGCGCTATTACATGCGGCAGTCGTGCCGAGCGCGTCAGGCTCACCGGGAGCCTGGGCAGCGGTGTTGGCAAGGCGAACCGCTAGCTCCGCATACGACGAGAGATTCACTACGGTCCTTACCTGCGAGGCGATCATCAGGAGGCCGCTTCCCCGCATCGAGTATGGCACAGCCGCCATTGGGACGGGTGTGCCTCCTTATCACGTAACCAATTAGGTTTGCCATCTTGGGCGTGATGTCCGGTGGCTGGCGCCCGCCACACCGGTCCGCCCGCTGGCGCAACGCCGCCCGCCCCATGTCCCGGCACACGTGCGCTGACCAGCGCAGACGCGCGCCGCAGCGCCGTCTCGATGCGGCTCGCCAACCGCGCGCACTTGACTCCAGGCGCCGGGTCGTGCGGTGGGCGGCGGTCGGGTGCTGCGGTCGCCGCCGCCGGGCCTGCCACTTTCTGCCAGAACCTGTGCCGCTAATCTCCAGTCATGTTCGCAGTTACCGCGGCGCGTTTCGACGCCGACAATCCGATTTCGGCCATGGAGCTTGGTGAGCACGCCGAGCCGGCGGTGCAGGACAGCTGGACGACTGTCACGGTCCGCGCTGCCTCGCTCAACCACCATGACGTCTGGTCGCTGCGCGGCGTCGGGCTGTCCGCTGACCGGCTGCCGATGATCCTCGGCTGCGACGCGGCCGGGCTGGATGAAGACGGCAACGAGGTCGTCGTGCATGCCGTCGTCGGCGATCCGGCGGCGGCTGGCGGAGACGAAACCCTCGACCCGGCCAGGTCGCTGCTCTCGGAGCGGTATGACGGCACTTTTGCCGAGCGGCTGGCAGTCCCGCGGCGCAATCTGGTGCCCAAGCGGCGGCACTGTCCTTCGAGGAGGCTGCCTGCCTGCCGACTGCTTACCTGACGGCCTTCCGGATGCTGTTCGACCGCGCCCCGATCGGGCCCGGCTCGACGGTGCTGGTGCAAGGTGCTGGCGGCGGAGTGGCGACGGCGCTGATCATCCTCGGCAGCGCGGCCGGCTACCGGATGTGGGCGACGAGCAGAAGCGAAGCCAAACGGGCGCGCGCACTCGAACTCGGCGCCGACCAGGTGTTTGAAACCGGCGCGCGGCTGCCCGAGCGGGTCGACGCCGTCATGGAGACCGTCGGCGAGGCCACCTGGGCACATTCGCTGCGCGCACTAAAGCCAGGGGGCGCCATCGTGATCTGCGGCGCGACCAGCGGATCGATGCCGTCGGCTGACCTTTCCCGGATCTTCTTCCTGCAGCTGTCGGTAATCGGGTCCACCATGGGCAGCCGCGACGAGCTCGCCAGGCTGCTGACCTTCTGCGAGCAGTCCGGCGCGAGGCCACTGATCGACCGGACGATGCCGCTCACGCAGGCTCCGGACGGATTCGCCGCGATGATCAAGGGTGATCTGTTCGGCAAGGTGGTCTTCACCCTCTGACACGCGCCCGATCTGCCCGTTTTCCTGTCCCAGTGACTCCGGCGTGCGACCCTGGTGACTCCGGTGTGCGGCATTTGCTGCATTTCGTGCCGGTCTGCCTGCGTCCCTGTCCCGCGCCAATGGGCGAGCCTTGGCTACCGTGGCCCCTAGAAGGGCGTCGATAGCTAAGTCACGCCCTATAGTTCGCGGTCTCGGTCGTACGGGCGCCTGGCTGGCGCTGTCAGTGGGCACTGCGATGCTCAGCACATGCCCCGGTTATCGCAATTTGACAGTGAGAAGCTCGCGGCCACTCTGGCTAGACAACAGGGGATAGTTGCTCGCCGGCAGGCGCTCGATTGCGCCATGACTGTCAAGGCGCTTCGGTACCGGACTCGTCCTGATGGCCCATGGGAGATCGTGCTGCCGGGCATCTACGCCACCCATCGAGGACGGCTTACGGAGAAGCAGCGCGCGGTCGCGGCGTTTCTCTACGCGGGCCGGGGCATCGCGATCACCGGATCGGCGGCCATCGCCTGGCACGGCCTCCGGCGGCAGCAGGGAGAGCTCATCGATGTGCTTGTGCCGCTGCAGTTCAAGCGAAGCGACGCGGGCTTCGCGCGGTTACTACGCACCAGCATCATGCCGGGAGTCGACTACAGGGACGGGGTGGTGAGCTACGCGCCGCTGGATCGTGCCATTGCCGACGCGGTCAGGCGGCTCTCTGACATGGCGGAGGTACGGGACCTCATCGCGTCGGGAGTCCAGCGTGGCAAGGTTGGCATCTGGGAGCTCGCCAGGGAACTGGACGTGGGACCGAGGCAGGGATCCGCACGATTGCGGCTAGCGCTGGGCGAAGTGGCCGACGGGGTGCGCTCGGTGGCAGAGGCCGATCTGCGCTCGCTTGTCAGGCAGTTCCGCTTGCCGGATCCGCTGTACAACCCGAAGCTGTTCGTTGCTGGTGAGTTCCTCGCGATGCCCGATGCCTGGTGGCCCGACTTTGGCGTAGCGGCTGAGGTCGAGTCGAAAGCATGGCACATGTCCCCGGCTTACTGGCAGCGGACGCTGGACCGCCAGGCGCGAATGTCAGCGGAGGGGATCCTCGTGCTGCCGTTTCCGCCAGTCCGGCTGCGGACGGCGAAACAGCAGGTCGCCAAGGAGATCCGGTCCGCGCTCGCGAATTCCCGCGGTCCGTTGGCGCACGTCACAACGCGGCCGACGCAGTGACGGGTGGCCAGGCAGGACGTGTGGCCGGTGGATCGGGCGGCTCGCCAGTAGGTCGGCTCGCCAGGCGGGGCGGGTGGCCAGTGGGTGGGGTCGCCAGATAGGTCGGCTCACCAGGTGCGAGGGTGGGCATGCGGGAGCGGCCGCTTAGTTGCCCGCAGTCCTGTCGTTGTCCTTAGCGCTCTCGCCGGGAGCGGCAGCGTCTGCCGAGCCGGTCTCGCTGACGTTGTCACCGGACTGGGTGTCGGAGAACACCTCAGCCCGAACCTTGGCGAGGGTGTCGGTCAGGATGTCTCGCAGGTCGTTCAGCGAGC
Organism: uncultured Actinomycetota bacterium; assembly: GCA_963808215.1. Classification (GTDB taxonomy): domain Bacteria; phylum Actinomycetota; class Actinomycetes; order Streptosporangiales; family Streptosporangiaceae; genus JAJYUU01. The sequence continues at coordinate 268,950 of CAWEEY010000002.1, read as the reverse complement.
GCTCGCCGAGATTCCCCGTCTGCCTGGCGGCAGCGCGCAACTCGGTGGCGAACTGGATCGCCATCCTTTCCAGGTCGCTGAACGGATTCGGGCCACCACGCCGTGCCCGCTGGCCATCGTCCGGCGCTGACTGCTCCTCCCCGGCTGAGCCTGCCTGGGCACCCGAGCCGGTGCCTGCGCCTGACGCGGCGCTTGAACTCGACGCCGTTCCTGCGCCCGAAGCTGTGCCTGCGCCCGACCCAGCGCTCTCGGCCGAATCGCCGCCAGGCTCCGACTCATCGCGGCCGCTGGCCCAGTCCGCCCATGACGCCCATGACGGCCGGTCAGGCCGGCCGGACCATCCCGCCCAGGCTGCCCAGTCGCCGTGGTTGCGGCCCTGGGCGCGGAAGCTAGCGCGCATCTGCTCGCGCCGGCGCCGGGCCTCCTCCCTGATCCGCCTTGGCTCATCGCCGCGATCCGCACCAGCCCAGCCCGGCCTGCCCGAACCGGCCGCCGCGCTGTCCGCGCCATCGCCGCCGGTGTCCTGGCCGCCGGTGCCCTGCCCGGTCGCGTCAGCGCCGCCCTTGTCACGACCGGTCTTGCCGCCGTCGGCGCGGAACTCCCTGGCGGCGGACGCAAGCTCCTCCCGGATGGTCCGGACCGTGTCCCTGACGTCCTCAGAGATTTCCCTGGCAACGTCGCGCAGCGACTCGGTGAGTTCATCCTCAAGATCGGCCAGGTCCGTGATCCTGGAGCGGATCTCCTCCCGGCCCTTGTCGGTGATGCTGTAGACCTTCTTGCCGTCGACTTCCTCGTGCGTAACGAGTCCGTCTTCTTCCAGCCGGGCGAGCCGGGGATAGATGGTGCCCGGCGACGGCGCGTAAACGCCCATGAACCGGTCTTGCAGCAACCGGATGACCTCGTAGCCGTGACGCGGCGACTCGTCGAGCAACTTCAGCAGGTACAGCCGCAGCCTGCCATGTCGGAAAACCGGGCTCACTTAACTCTCACCGCCAGCCTGGGGCCACTGAGCGCCTGGTCTGACATGCGCCTCGTTACGAAGATCGTAGTCCCTCACTCGATACGATATGTCGCGTCGCGAAAAAGTCAAGATGTATCGCGTCTTGCCGCAGGGTGGCGGCGCCGGGCCGATGCTACTCGTCGGCGTCGTCGTCCAGCCGCGCGAGCCAGCTGGCCAGCGCATCCACAGTGGCCTCGGCGTCGGGGTGCTCATCGACGAAATCGCGCAACCGCTCAGCCAGCCAGCTCAGCGCGACCTGCTCGGTGCCGCGCCGCTCTTCTAGTTCCTCTATCCCGCGGTCGGTGAAGTACATTTGTCAGCCATTCTTGGCGAACACCGCGTCCACAATCGCCGCCTGCTCCACGGCGTGCGCCTTGGCCTTACCCGAGGCAGGCGCCGAGCTTTCCGGCCTGGACACTACACCGATCCTGCGGCCAATCCGGGTCGGCAGGTGCAGGGCGATAAATGGCCAGGCACCCATGTTGGCTGGTTCTTCCTGCACCCAGAGCACCTCGGCCGAGTCCGGGTACTTCGCCAGCTCGGACGCGATCTGCTCGGCCGGGAGCGGGTACAGCCGCTCCAGCCTGATCAGCGCCGTGTCAGTGGCCCCGGATGCAGCCCGGCGCTCCGCCAGGTCGTAGTAGATCTTGCCGGAGCACAGCACGACGCGCCGGACCATGGCGGGGTCGCCGAATGCAGGGTCGGGGAGCACGGCCGCAAAGGACCCGGTGGTGAAGTCCGCGGTCGACGACACCGCAGCCTTGAGCCTCAGCATCGACTTGGGCGTGAACACGATAAGTGGCTTCACCCTGGCCGACAGCCCTTGCCACCGGAGCAGGTGGAAGTAGCTGGCCGGCGTGCTCGGCATGGCGACGGTCATGTTGTCCTGCGCGCACAGTGACAGGAACCGCTCGACCCGAGCGGAGGAGTGATCGGGTCCCTGGCCCTCGTACCCGTGTGGCAGCAGGAGCACGACTCCGGACTGCTGGCCCCACTTCTGCTCACCCGAGCTGATGAACTCGTCCAAGATCGTTTGCGCGCCGTTCACGAAGTCGCCGAACTGCGCCTCCCAGCAGACCAGGGCGTCAGGCCGGGCCACCGAGTAGCCGTACTCGAACCCGACCGCCGCGTACTCCGACAGCAGCGAGTCGTAGATGTGCAGCTTCGCCGACGGTGAGTTAAAGGTCCTGAGCGGCGTGTACTCCGCGCCGGTATGCCGGTCGACGAGCACCGCATGCCGCTGTCCGAAGGTGCCGCGGCGCGAGTCCTGGCCGATCAGCCGGACCGCGTGACCGTCGATCAAGGTCGCGCCGAAGGCGAGCAGTTCGCCGGTTGCCCAGTCGATCTGGTCCTGCTCAACCATGGCCGCGCGGCGCTGCAGCTGGGGCAGCAGCCGCGGATGCACCGTGAAGCCGTCCGGCAGCGACACCTGAGTGTCGATGATCCGCTTGACGGTCTCGGCTGCGATGGCGGTCGGAACGCTGGCGTAATCGGCCGGCGACTCCGGGCCGGGCCGCGGCCGGACCAGCGCACCATGATCGGCAGGCCGGCTGATGGCGTCCTTGGTCTCGGTGAAGGCGCGCTCCAGCTCCTGCTGGTAGTCGCGGAGCGCCTGCTCTGCTTCCTCCATCGTGATGTCGCCGCGGCCGATGAGTGACTCGGTGTAAAGCTTGCGGACCGACCGCTTGGCGTCAATCAGGTCGTACATCAGCGGCTGCGTGAACGAGGGGTTGTCGGCCTCGTTGTGCCCGCGGCGCCGGTAGCAGACCATGTCGATCACGACGTCCTTATGGAAGGCCTGGCGATAGGCGAACGCCAGCCTGCCAACCCTGACCACGGCCTCCGGGTCGTCGCCATTGACATGAAAGATCGGCGCCTGGATCATCCGGGCCACGTCGGTCGAGTAGACGCTCGACCTCGACGACTCCGGGGAGGTGGTGAAGCCCACCTGGTTATTCACAACGATGTGGACGGAGCCGCCGGTGCGGTAGCCGCGCAGCTGCGAGAGCTCCAGCGTCTCGGCCACGACGCCCTGCCCGGCGAAGGCGGCATCACCATGAATCTGCACGGGCAGCACCGTGAAGCCGGGCTCACCCATGTCGATCACGTCCTGCTTGGCCCTGACGACGCCTTCCATGACCGGGTCGACGGCCTCCAGGTGGCTGGGGTTCGCCACCAGCGACGTGGCAATCTGCGACCCGTCCGCGCCGGTGTACTTGCCCTCGGCGCCGAGGTGATACTTCACGTCCCCGGAGCCGTGCGTGGTTGCCGGGTCGAGGTTGCCCTCAAACTCCTGGAAGATCTGGGCGTAGGACTTGCCCACGATGTTTGCCAGCACATTCAGCCGGCCCCGGTGGGCCATCCCGATGACAGCCTCGTGCAGGTGATCCCCGGATGCTTCCGTGAGGACGGCGTCCAGCAGCGGGATCAGCGACTCGGCGCCTTCGAGGGAGAACCGGCGCTGGCCGACGAACTTGGTCTGCAGGAACATCTCGAAGGCCTCGGCCACGTTCAGCCGGGACAGGATGCGCAGCTGCTCGTCGTGCTCGGCCCGGCCATGCGGCCGCTCGACCCTGGCCTGGATCCAGGCCCGCTCCTCGGGATTCTGGATGTGCATGTACTCCACGCCGACCGTGCGGCAGTAGGAGTCGCGCAGTACGCCGAGAATCTCCCGCAGCTGCATCCGCGGCTTGCCGCCGAAGCCGCCGGTCGCGAACTCGCGCTCCAGGTCCCACAGCGTCAGCCCGTGCTGGTTGATGTCCAGGTCAGGGTGCTTGCGCTGGCGGTACTCCAGCGGGTCAGTGTCGGCCATCAGGTGGCCGCGGACCCGGTAAGCGTGGATCAGCTCGTAGACCCGGGCAGCCTTGCTGATGTCATCCTCGTGCCCGGCCTGAATGTCAGTGACCCAGCGGACGGGCTCGTACGGGATCCGCAGCGACTTGAAGACGTCGTCGTAGAAGCCGTCACCGCCGAGCAGCAGGTCGTGCACGATGCGGAGGAACTCGCCTGACTGCGCGCCCTGGATGATGCGGTGGTCATAGGTTGAGGTCAGCGTGACGGTCTTGCTGATCGCGAGTCTGGCTATCGTGTCCGGCGAGGCGCCTTGATAAGCGGCCGGATACTCCATCGCCCCGACCCCGACAATGCAGCCCTGACCTGGCATCAGGCGCGGGACCGAGTGCTCGGTGCCGATAGTGCCCGGGTTGGTCAGGCTGATCGTGGTGCCAGCGAAGTCATCGACCGTGAGCTTGCCCGTCCGCGCCTTCCTGATGACCTCTTCGTAGGCCATCCAGAACTGATGGAAGTCCATCGTCTCGGCGCTCTTGATGCTCGGCACCAGCAGTTGCCGAGAGCCGTCGTCCTTGCGGACATCGATGGCGAGCCCGAGGTTCACATGCTCGGGCTGGACGAGCATCGGCTTGCCGTCGACCTCAGCGAAGGAGAAGTTCATCTCGGGCGCCACGGCCAGCGCCCTGATGATGGCGTAGCCGATCAGGTGGGTAAACGACACCTTCCCGCCGCGCCCGCGGCTCAGGTGGTTGTTGATCACGATGCGGTTATCGACCAGCAGCTTCGCCGGGATGGGCCGAACGCTGGTGGCGGTGGGCACGGTCAGGCTGGCCGCCATGTTCGCGACGGTCCGCGCGGCGGCGCCGCGCAGCCGCTCAGCGTGCTCGTCGGCGCGCGCTGCGTCCCCGCCCGCAGCGCCGGCGGCTGCGGCCGGGGCAGCGCTGGCGGTTTGCGGCGGGGCAGTGCTGGCAGCCGGCGCGGCAGGTCCGGCGGCGGGGCTCGCTCCGGCTGGCGTGGTGAGCGTCCCGTCCGAGTTCGTCCGGTCTGCGGCGGGTGCAACGACCCCGTTCCCGGCGGGAACGCCAGTAAAAACTGGGCTGGCCGCACTGCCTGCGGTCGCCGTGCCTGCGGGTGCGGCCGGCTGAGCCACGGGCTGCGGCGAGGAGTCGGACCGCGCCTGATAATCGGCGAAGAAGCTCCACCAGGCCTGGTCGACCGAGCCAGGATCAGCAAGATACCGCTGGTAGAGCTCATCTACTAGCCACTGGTTTGGCCCGAAGTCCGCTCGCCCGGATGGGCCGTTGGCGGGGGGCGCTGCGGTCGCCTGGGTGGGGTTAGCTGACGACTTGGTGAGATCCGCGGACCCGCGCGGGGACTCAGCAGACACGGAGGACATCGCCTCTTCCGGAGCTGGCTTGGCTGTAACTCGGCGCAAGACAAGGGTACCTGTCAGGGATAACTGGCCAGTTAAGGCGCTTAGTCCCTAACGCCCCCCTAACGTCGCGAGTCCAGTTAGCTTAGCCCGGCATCCGCTCCCGCCCATGCGGCTCAAGCCAGCTGACGTAGGGCCCCTTAGGCACTATCCCGCTCGGATTTATCCATCCCTGCGTCTGGTAGTAATGCCGCTTGATCTGGAAAAAGTCGGTCGTATCACCAAAACCCGGCCGCTGGTACAGATCACGCGCGTAGGCCCACAGGCACGGGTAATCCACGAGCCGGTGCAAGTTGCACTTGTAGAGCAGGTAGTACACAGCGTCGAACTGGGCAAGCGTGGGGAACAGCCGGACATCGGCCTCGGTGATGTGGCTGCCGAGCAGGAACCGGCGCCGTCCGAGCCGCTCCTCGATCGTGTCGAGCGTGGTGAAGAGCGCGTCGAATGCCTCTTCGTACTCGGCCTGAGTAGTGGCCATCCCGGCCTTGTACACGCCGTTGTTCACGGTGTGGTGGATGAGCGTGGAGATCGCGTCGATCTCACGGCGCTGCGCGGCCGGGTACAGGTCTGGCGCGCCCGGCCGCCAGAACTGGGCGAACTCGGTTTCCATCTGCACGGTGATCTGGGAGGGATCGTTGGTGACAATCCGCTGCCCGCGGATGTCCCACAGCAGCGGCAGGCTGACGCGGCCTGAGTAGCCAGGGTCGGTCGCGAGGTACAGCTCAGATAGGTAGCGCGCTCCGGTCAGTGGGTCCCGGCCCCCGGTCTGGTCCGGGAACCGCCACCCGCGCTCGTCCGGCACCGGATCGGTCAGGCTGAGGCCGAGCACCTGATCCAGGCCCAGCAGTTGCCGTACGATCAGCGCACGCTGGGACCAGGGGCAGGCCAGCGTCGCGTAAAGGTGGTAGCGGCCTGGAACGGCCACAAACCCAGTCGAGCCATCACGGCTGATCCGGCCGGTGATCTCGGCGGGCCCGCGGCCGCCTACTAGAGGTGGCAGCGCGGCGTGCATTCCCACGCCCTTCCCGGTCCCTCGCTCCTCGACTCATGATTTCCTACTAGATCATGACCAGTACGCTCGAAGGTTGGCAAGGTCGTCGGCCACGGGCACGTGCTGCCCTTCGGCCATGCGGGGAAGGACACCTGATTGAATTCTCTGGCCAGCGGAGTGGCCAGCCTGCACGGCTGGGTTGCGTACCTCGTGATCGCGGCACTGGTTTTCGGCGAGACGGCGGTCTTCGTCGGCTTCGTCCTGCCGGGTGAGATCGCGGTAATCCTCGGCGGCGTGCTCGCAAGCCGGGGGCACATCTCGCTTTCGGTGCTGATAGTCGTCGTAGTGGCTGCCGCCATCGTCGGGCCGTTCGTCGGATTCGAGATCGGCCGGCGGATGGGTGACCGGTTGTTCGCTCACAGGGCGCTGAACCGCGTCCGCGGCGCGACCGAGCGGGCCAGGACCGTGCTCGGCACACGCGGGGGCATAGCGGTATTCCTCGGTCGCTTCTCGCGATCGTGCGCGCGCTCATGCCGGCCGCTGCGGGCGCCGCCGGGATGCGGCTCCGGACGTTCAGCATCTACAACGTGCTCGGCGGGCTGATCTGGGGGGCCGGTTACTGCTTGCTCGGCTACCTGGCCGGCTCGGCCTATGCCGTCGTCGAGCGCCGGGTCGGGACGGGCCTGGCCATTGCGATCGGCGTCCTTGTCGTGGCGGGCCTGGCTGTCTGGGCGTTCCGCCGGCACCGGTCGCAGCCAAGCTCAAGCTCTGCGGAGTAGCGTCTGTCGGCCCGCACGCTGTCAGCTCACCGGCGCGGTCACCATAGCGCCGCCGGGCAGGATGTCGGTGCGGCGGCCGGCCAGCGACGGCAACGCCGCGCGCACGCTGGCGGTCTGCTCGGTATCCACCGTGCCGATGCCCACCTCTGCCGTCAGGCCGAGGTCCAGCCGGACCACGCCCATCGGGTCGACCAGCAGGCTGCGCCCGATGCCGGTCGGCGCCCTTGTTGGCGGCTCGGCCGGATCGGGCACCTGCCCTGCGGCCGCCACCCAGATGGTGTTCTCGATGGCGCGGGCCCGGATCAGCGTGACCCAGTGCTCTTCCTTGAATGGGCCGGCCGCCCAGGCAGCCGGCAGCACCAGCAACTCTGCCCCGCCTGCGGCTAGGGCGCGGGCCAGCTCAGGGAACCTGATGTCGTAGCAGGTCATGAAGCCGACACGGAGCCCGGCAAGGCTGGCGATGACCAGTTCGTCACCGGGCGCCACGTCGTCGGACTCGCGGAATCCGAGTGCGTCGAAGAGGTGGATCTTGCGGTACACCGCGACGAGCTCGCCGTCGGCTTCGAAGCCCACCGTCGTGTTATAGACGCGGCCATCGGGGGCTGGCTCGAAGAGTGTGGCTATGATCGCCAGCCCGGCGGATCTGGCCGCGTCCGGCGAGTCCCTGGCAGAACGGGCCGTCTAGCGGCTCGGCCACCGCGCGCAAGTCCGCGGAGAACCGCGCCTGGGTGCCTTCGGGGAAGACGGCGAGCTGGGCGCCCTGGGCCGCGGCGCTGGCCGCGGCCGCGCGCACGCGCTCGAGGTTGACCTGCGGAGCTGAGCTGATGGGGAGCTGACCGAGAGCGACGCGCATGACCGCAGCGTAGCCCGTGCGTGCCGGGCGGCGCTGCCCCTGCTAGCGCCGCCCAGCCCCCGCGGCTCGGCTAGGACCGTGGCAGCGTTAGCGTCCGGTCGTCGGAGCGGTGGATCGTCCGCGTCTGTGCTCGCGGGGGCGGACAGCCGGGTGCCGCGGGTAGGCGCGGCCGCCGATGCGCAGGCAGAGCAGGGCGCGGGCAGCTGCGGCAAGTAGCCCGGGCGGGCGGCCCGCGAGCGAGTGCGCAAAGTCCTCGCGATGACTCGCCAGTGTGACGAGCACGGCCGCGGCGAGTGGCGCTCCGACCACTAGCGCCGCGACGACTAACAGGACGTCCATTTTCCCTCCTCGGCAGGTTCGCCCAGGGCGCCGCGCGCCTGACGTTGGCGGCGGGCGATCTGCGCTACCCTTCCTATAGTTCCGGACACTGGACTCATACCAATGAGCCCAGTGTTTGAAACAATCGGAACGGGAAATTTTCTGGGTAACCGGCCGTGTGAGGAGAGTGAAGTTGGCTCATCCCAAGTACCAGCAGATCGCTGACCGGTTGCGCACTCAGATTGCCAGCGGTGCGCTTGTGCCGGGGGAGCGGCTGCCGAGCGAGCCAGACCTGGCCACCGAGTACGACGCCTCAAGGAACACGGTCCGGCTGGCCATCGCGCTGCTGATCAACCAGGGACTAGTGGTCAGCCGGCAGGGCCTTGGCACGTTCGTAGTCGAGCCCACGAAGCCGTTCAGCGCGCTGTTGTCCCGCAGCCACGCTGCGCCGAAAGAGCAGCACGCGTCGATGTCGCTGCCGGTTATCAGTCACGCGGCCGACGAGTCTGAGATGGTCCGGCTGATCGTCGAGACCGGCTCGGCAAGCCCGAGCGTGGCAGAGAAGCTGGACCTGGCCCCCGGTGATCCAGTCGTCGTGCGCCGCTCTCAGTACTTCATCGGGGACGTGCCATGGCAGCTGATTAACTCCTACTACCCGAGTGACCTGGCTAAGGGCACCGCGCTGGAGCAGGCAGGAGAGATCGAGTCCGGCAGCGTCGGCCTGCTGACTGAGCTCGGATACCCGCAGCAGGGGTTCGTGGACGAGATCGGCGCGCGGATGCCCAACGCGCGCGAGTTCGACTTCTTCAAGCTGGCGAGCGGTACCCGGTGATCGTGGTGAACCGGACTTCCTACACGACCGACCGGCCGATCCGCCTGACGCGGTATATCTACCGCGCGGACCGGGTCAGGCTGCTGCATGTGGAGGGCAGCATCCCGAAGAGCTACCGGCACGGCTGACCCGCCGTGCCAGCCTGCCAGTAGCGGCCCAGCCGCGTGCCCTGACGGGTCAGTTCCGGCTACGGTGGCCACGTGCTGGCCTTGTTCTTGTCGCGGCGTCGGTCGGCATGTCCAATCTCGCCGCCCCGATAGCCATCGGCGTCTCAGGCGTCGATGCGCGCACGCGGTTGCGGGTGGGGCTGGTATTCGGAGTGTTTGAGGCAGGCATGCCGGTGCTAGGCCTGGTCATCGGCGAGCAGGTCGCGGGACCGCTCGGACATGCGGCGCGCTGGGTCGGGGCCGGGCTGCTGATTGCCGTCGGCCTTTATGCGCTGGTCAGCGCCGCACGGGCCGGGCGCGCTGCGCGCCGGAGCGCTGATCACCAGGACGACGCTGCGGACAAGCCCGCGGCCGGGCTGGCGGGTACAGGCCGGCTGCTGGTCAGCGGGCTCGCCCTGAGCGTGGACAACCTGGTCGTCGGCTTCGCCCTGGGCACCTACCACACATCGATCGCGCTGGGCGCGATCGTCATCGGGCGGTCAGTGTAGCCATGTCGCTGCATCGGGCTTGAGCTTGGCGCGCGGCATTGGGAGGTGGGCAGGCCGAGCGGGGCGAGCAACTAGCCGGCGTGATGCTGATCTCGGTCGGCATCGCGATCGCCTGCGGCGCCCTCAGCTAGCCGCCTGCAGCGTCGAGCGTCTGTAGCCGCTGCCAGTCACTGCCGCTGGTCCGCTAGCTCGGCGCCGCCAGCTCCGGCACGAAATACGCGGCATTAACTGTGCCCACGCCCGTCACCAGGTCGTAGCCCCGGCGCGCGCTGAAACCCCTGACCTTGTGGGGCGCGCCGCCGTTGGTGAACGGTCTGGCTGTTGTTGCCCTTAGTGATGTCGACCATGCCGGGCTCGCGCCTGGCTTGGATCTGGTAGATCGCCGGGTTGATCAGCCCGAGCGCGTGCCCGCCGTGCTGGTAGGCGTACTGATAGGCGAGCGCCACGATCCCGGCGAACAACGGGGTGGCCAGGCTTGTACCGCAAATCGGGCTCCACTTGCCCCTGCGGCCGCCGTAGAAACTGCCGTAGATGGCCACCGAACTGCTGCACGACGCATCCATCGAAATATCGGGAACGCCCCTGTGGCCGCCGGTCACTCCGCGCACGGATTCTGGTAAGACGGGCGGCCGAAGACGATGGACTTGCCGCCGCCGCTGTCATTCCACGCCACATCAGCTGACTGGCGCGCCCCGCCCGCGCGCAGGTTCAGCTGAGTGCCGCCGACGGCGGTGACCAGCGGGTCGGTGGCCGGCCAGGAAACAGCCGGGGTGGTGTACTCATCCACCATGTTGTACTTGTCGCTCGTCACGCCCTCGTCGCCAGTCGCGGCGAGCATCGTCACATGATCGCTGTTCGCGAGCTGATAGGCACCGCGCAGGTTGCGGATCGCCGCGTAGTCCGACTTGCGGGAGAAGGTCTGCTCGGTAGCCGCGAAACTCTGGCTGATCACCTGCCCGAGTTTGTGCCTGAGCGCGTACTTTTCCGCTGTCACGATCTGCGGGAAGCCGGTGGTCCCCTCGTTCTCCGACGTCGGTGTCTCCACCAGCACGATGCTCGCGCCGGGTGCCATGACATGCGACCACTCAACGTCCAGCGTGGTCTCCGAGGCCCAGCCGACCCGGTTGCTGTTGCTGGCGTGATACGCAGGCACCTTCCCGGCCGGCTGGATCACCCGGAATGACGGCGGTGCGGGCAAGTGGAAGTAGCTGTCGAAATGAGCCAGATCTGACGCGATCGTCGGCGACCCGAACGAGTCCACGATCACGATGGTCTGTTTCGCGCCGTCGATGTGCTTGCTTATACAGGGGCGCCAGGTCGTAGGCGGCCCGGAGCTGGGCCGGCGTGAGCGCGCCGACCGGAGCAGAGGGCGACGCCTTGCCATTGTGCACGCCCGGGCTGATCCGTACCGGGCTGAGCACGGGATGCCGCGCGGAAGGACGGCTGCCGGTCGCCACCGCGTCTGCGGCAGCCAGCGCACCCGCCCCTATCGCGGCCGCGGCGAGCACGGCTATGCCAATCAGCCGGACCGGTGGACGCGACCGCTGCGTGCCTGTGTCCCGCTCGCGGGTTCGCCGCTGAATCCACCTCACGCCATCCCCCGTCCGCTGTCTGCGGCGATTTTACCTAGTCGGTAAGTCGCAGCGCTGCCTTCGGGCAGGACCGGACGGCGTGCCTGACACCCTCGGCCAGGCTGGCCGGGATCTCGTCAACCAGGATGTTCAAGTTGTCGTTGTCGTCGACCTCGAAGACCTCTGGCACGAGGCCTGCGCAGACCGCGTTCGCCTCGCAGGCGTCCCAGTCAGCTTCCACTTTCATTTCGCAGGCTCCCTTCCGTCGCTTAGCGCCTTGCCCTGCCGCACCGGCCGACCGTAGCGCAGACTGTACGGCATGCCAATCCAGGACAAGTTCAGGCTAGCTGCCGAAGCGGCCAGGGGCTTCATGCCTGCGGCGGAGGGACTGGCGCTGTACCGGGCCGCTGGCGACTTATGCCGCCATGGGCCCGATCGGCGAGGTCGGCACGTACTGCGGGAAGTCCACCATCTACCTCGCCGCAGCGGCTGCCGAGAACGGCCAGAAGGTCATCACCGTCGACCACCACCATGGCTCGGAGGAGAACCAGGCAGGCTGGGAGCACCACGATCCCGAAGTGGTAGACCTCCGGACCGGACGGATGGACACGCTGCCGTTCTTCCGCGCCACCATCGAGGACTCCGGGCTAGCCGATCACGTCATCGCCGTGATCGGGACGTCCGCTGATGTGTCGAAGATGTGGCGCACGCCGCTCGGCATGCTGTTCATTGACGGCGGGCACAGCCAGGCCAGCGTGATTACCGACTACGAGGGCTGGGCGCCGTGGGTCGCGCACGGCGGAGCGCTGGCTTTCCACGACATCTTCCCCGACCCGGCCGATGGCGGCCAGGCGCCGTACCAGGTTTACCTGCGCGCGCTGGCCTCCGGTGCGTTCACGGAAGTCAGTGTCACCGGCTCGCTGCGCGTTCTGGAGCGGATCGGCGACGGGATCTGACCGGTATCCGCCTTAATCCTTGGAGACTTATGCATGTGGGGGCATGCGCGGGCAACCGCAGGCTGCGGGGTCAGACGGCTGCCACACGCCCGGTCCGGCCGCTGCGTCCCGGAAGATTCCGGCCGCCCCGGTACTCATGCCGCCGGCCGCTAGCACGTCGGCCGCCAGTACCACCGCAGCAGCTGTCCAGGTGCTCTGCTCGTGCGGGAAGTGCTTGCCGGTAGCGAACTGCCAGCCGGTCCAGTAGCTCCCGTCCTCGGCTCGCAAGAACTGGATCTGCTCGAAGAGCTCCATGGCCTGGTCGCGGTGGCCGAGCGCGGCTAGTGCGATCGCCAGCTCACAGGTTTCGGCGCCGGTTACCCATGGCTCGTCGCTGACACAGCGCACGCCTAGACCCGGCACGACGAACGTGTCCCAGCCGGCCTTGAGCAGTCGCTCAGCAGCCGTGCCGCGCACCGTGCCGCCGAGCACCGGGTAATACCAGTCCATCGAGAACCGGCTCTTGTCGGCGAACGCCTCACCATGGCAGGCCACCGCGTGCCCGAGCGACGTGGCGGCAAGCTCCCAGTGCGGCTGCGGCCGCGCCAGTCGCTCGGCGAGTGCGATCGCGCAGCGCAGGCTGTGGTACATGCTCGAGCTGCCAGTCAGCAGCGCGTAACTGTCCGGCGTACCGTCTTCGTGCCGTCGCCAGATAATCTCGCCGCGCCGCGTCTGCAGGCCGATGGCGAACTCGATGGCGCCGCGCACCACCGGCCACATCTGCGCTGCGAAATCCTCATCGCCGGTAACCAGCAATTCATGCCAGACGCCGACGGCGCAGTACGCCGCGTGGTTGCTCTCGGTCGTCCGCTCGTCGACGACGCCGCCGCAGGCGGCCTGCACTGGCCATGATCCGTCCGGCTGCTGAGCATCGGCCAGCCAGGCGTACGCGCGGCGCGCCGGCGGCGCAGGCCGCACACGCTCAGCGCCATCGCGCACTCGATATGGTTCCAGGCGTCAACGTGCCCGTCGGGCCAGCCGATCGAGCCGTCGGCCTGCTGGTCGGCCGCGATCGCGTGCCCCGTGGCGATCAGCTGGTCAGCGGTCAGGATGCCTGGCACTGACGGCACTGTGCAACTGGTCCGCGCTGGCCAGTGGCTCAGGCCGCCGCATGCACCTTCTCCGCGGCGGCCGGACACGGCCGCCGCGCGGCCAGGACCGGCTTGGTGGCGTACACCACCAGGCTCTTGCCGATCAGCGGGTTCAGCGCGCGGTCAGCCAGCTGGGTGACGGCCGGCTTGCGCATGATGTCCCACACCAGCAGCTTGTGGTAGGCGCTGGCGAGCCGGTGGTCGTCGTCGTGCACGCCAACCGCGCACTTGAGCCACCAGTACGGCGAGTGCAGCGCATGCGCGTAGTGGTGGCCGCCGACAACAGGCCCGCCCGCCGCAGCTTGATCTCCAGCTCGCGACGGCTGAAGATGCGCACGTGCCCGCCCGGCACGTTGTGGTAATCGTCCGACAGCGCCCAGCAGACGCGCTCGGGCAGCCAGGCCGGCACGGTCACCGCGGCGATGCCCGCCGGCCGCAGCACGCGGCTGATCTCGTTCATCGCGCCCTGGTCGGCAGGAATGTGCTCAAGTACCTCGGCCGCGATCACGATGTCGAAGCTGCCATTCGGGAACGGCATCCTGGTCGCATCACCCGCCGCGGCGGTGATGCTAGCCGGGACCTGGATCTCGCCCGCCTCGGCCATTGCAGCTGCGATGGCCGACACTCGCTGCAGTTCGCCGTGATCGGTGTCGAGCGCAACAACCTCGGCCCCGCGGCGCGCTGCCTCGAAATGCGTGCCGCCCGGCGCCGCACCCGAGGTCAAGCAGCCTCGTTCCCGGCTGAATTGGCAGCCGGTGAAAGTCCACCGTCAGCATGGCGCGCCCGCCCCGGCCGCCGCCGTCGAGTGTGCCCTGGCGCCCGGCTCGCCGCGATGGCCGCCGGTACTCGGCGACCGTCGCCCTGGCAACGGCCTGCCAGGCGAACCGCTCCGCGACCCTGGCCAGGGCCGCCTGCGACAGCCGGTCGCGCTCGGCCGGCGAGTCGTGCAGCATGCGCAGCGCCGCGCAGAGTTCCTCGGCGTCGCCGGGCGTAACAAGAACCGCCGCGTCGCCGGTCACCTCAGGCAGCGCGCCGGTGCGGCTGGCAACCAGTGGCGTGCCGGACGCCATGTGCTCGACGGCTGGCAGCGAGAAGCCCTCGTACAGTGACGGCACGACCGCGATCTCCGCGCTGGCGACCAGTTCGGCCAGTTCGGCATCGCTGATGCCGCTGACGAACTGAACCTTGCCGTCAGCGACAGCTCGCCAAGCAGGCGCTGCGTCGGGCCGTCCGGCACCAGCTTGCTGACCAGGGTGAGCGACACGTTCCGTTCGTGGCGAGCTTCGCGAACGGCGCGTAGCAAGGTCGCGACGCCCTTCACCGGGCGAGTCGGCGCTGGCGACGGCGACGATCCGGCCGGGAACGCGCGGGTGCCGGGCCTCGGGTGAAATAGCCGGGTATCCACGCCGAGCGGAATGACCTTGACGTTTTCCGGCCGGACCTTGAAGTCGCGCGAGGATGTCAGCCTTGGATGACTCCGAACCGGTCATGATCGGGCCGATGCGCCTGGCGACCCGTCCCTTGCATGCCGACGAAGGAGTACCAGCGCCACTTCGGGATCTTACGCAGGCCGCGGGCTGCCGCCAGCTCGATCCGCCGGTCCACGCTGATCGGGTGATGGATGCTGGTCACCATGGGCAGGCCGAGCCGGCGGATGCCGAGATTCCCGTAAGCGAGCACCTGGTTGTCGTGCACGATGTCGAAGTCGTTCCCTGCCGCGCCCGCAGCGCCCGCAGCGCGCGCAGGCTGAAGGTCAGCGGCTCGGGAAAGTAAGCGGTCCACATGCCCGCGACCTCGAGCACGTCGATCCAGTCCCGGTACTCACGCAGATGCGGGGTGCGGAACGGGTCCTCATCCCGGTACAGGTCCAGGCTCGGCAGCTCGATCAGTTGCGGGCCCGGCTCGAGCTCCGGGTAGGGCTGGCCGGAGTAGACCTCGACGTGGTGACCGAGCGCGGCCAGCTCGCGCGACAGATGGCGCAGGAAGATGCCCTGGCCGCCGCAATGCGGCTTGCTCCGGTAGGAGAGCAAGCAGACCCGCAGCGGATCGCCGGCGTCGGTCGCGGAGTCTGGCTTGTGGCCCGGCGAGTGTCCTTGTCGGCCCGGCTGGCTCGGCGGCACGGAACCGCCTCGCCGGCTGCTGCGGTACTCACGCAGGTTCGCGCCTCCTGTCTCGCCACCGGCTGCCCACCGGCGGGCGACCCGCGTGACCCCCGTCAGCGAACCTTACCAAGCAAGTAACTTGCGTGCCCTTTCACCCCAGACGTTTGCCGGCCTGCCCCGCGTACCTGCAGTATCTGTAAGCTGCCGCGACGAAGGTTTTACACGGAGGCTCCGCTGACACGACGCGCGCTCATCACCGGGATCACCGGCCAGGACGGCTCTTATCTGGCTGAGCACCTGGTGGACATGGGATATGAGGTCTGGGGGCTGGTCCGGGGCCAGGCGAACCCGCGGGTGCGCCACCTGCGGAAGTTGCTCGGCGACGTCAGGCTGATCCGCGGCGACCTGCTGGATCAGGGCAGCCTGATCGCGGCAGTCGAACGGGTGCAGCCGGATGAGGTCTACAACCTGGCTGCCATCTCCTACGTGCCGCTGTCCTGGCAGCAGGCCGAGCTGACCGGCGAGGTTACCGGACTCGGCGTGCTGCGCGTGCTGGAGGCCATCAGGGTCTGCAGCGGGATCAGCGCGTCTCGCAGCCCGGGCAGCGGCCAGATCAGGTTCTACCAGGCGTCGACTTCGGAGATGTTCGGCCAGGCGACCCAGGCGCCGCAGAACGAGCAGACCTGCGTTCCACCCGCGCAGTCCGTACGGCGTGGCGAAGGTGTACGGCCATTTCCTCACCCAGAACTACCGCGAGTCCTACGGGATGTTCGCGGTGTCAGGGATCATGTTCAACCACGAGTCGCCGCGGCGCGGTGCCGAGTTCGTGACCAGGAAAGTCTCACTCGGGGTCGCCAAGATCAAGCTCGGTTACGAGCGTCAGCTGCGCCTCGGCAACCTGACGCGCGAGCCGCGACTGGGGCTTCGCGGGCGACTACGTCCGGGCCATGCAGCTGATGCTGGCGCAGGACCGCCCGGCCGACTACGTCATCGGCACCGGGGTGACGCACTCGGTGGAGAAGCTTGTGGATACCGCGTTCCGCACCGCGGGCCTGAACTGGCGCGACCACGTGGTGACGGACGCGGCCTTCATCCGGCCGGCCGAGGTGGACCGGCTCTGCGCGGACCCCGCCAAGGCACGGGACGAGCTCGGCTGGGAGCCCAAGATCGGCTTCGAGGAACTGGTCGAGATGATGGTGGACGCGGACCTGGACCTGCTGGCAGCACCCGGCGGCAGCGCGGGCGAGGAGTTCGCTACCGATTCCTGGTAGGGCTCGGTTATAGCGTGTCCGGCCCGCCCGCAGCGGGGTAATTTCATGATCGCCCGAGACGCTGGGGGTGCAGCAGGCCCCTGGGTCAACAACGATCATGGAGTCGGCTAGCTGACGTGGCCGCCGACGAGCGTGCCGATGCCGTACGTGATCGCGGCAGCCAGCGCAGCGAGCACGAGCTGCCGCAGCGCCCCGCGCAGGAACGGCCTGGCGTGACCCGTGCGACGATGCCGCCGCCGATGAATGCCGCGATCGCGGCCAGGATGACGGCTGCGGCGAGCGAGGAGAAGCCGAGCAGGAACGGCAGCAGCGGGATCAGCGCGCCGATGGCGAAGGTGACGAGTGACGCGCCGGCCGCGGTCAGCGGCGACGGCAGCTCGTCATGGTCGACGCCGAGCTCCTCCCGGACGTGAATCCGAAGCGCCTCATCCGGATGGCGCGATAGCTGCCTGGCGACCTCGTCCGCGAGGTCCGGGTCGACGCCCCGCATCTTGTACATGGCGGCCAGTTCGGCCTGCTCGTCGGCCGGGTTGGTCTCGAGCTCGATGCGCTCCTTCTCCACTTCGGCGGCGACCAGCTCGTTCTGCGAGGAAACCGAGACGTACTCGCCGGCGGCCATCGAGAAGGCACCAGCGGACAGCCCGGCCAGGCCAGTCAGCACGATCGTGTGTGCGGCGAGCCTCGCGCCGCCGACGCCGGCGATCAGTGAGACATTCGTCACCAGGCCGTCCATCGCGCCGAACACGGCCGGCCGCAACCAGCCGCCGGACACGTCGCGGTGCTGGTGGCTGACCTCCATGGCGGCCGTGCGCCGTCCGGCGCATGGGTCGGCAGCCTCAGCGCGGGCGGCGACGCTCGGCTCAGGCCTGAGCTTACTCTGCGGGTGCCATGGGTTATTGCCTGCTTCTGTGGGATCTGGAGGCGCCGAACCGGCGGAGAGCCGCAGCACTTGTCAATCCTGATGACGGTCGGCGACGGCCCGCTATTCCCGTTCCGTCCGGGCGGCACTGCCGATCGCCTAGCGTACTGGTCAGCCTGCGGCTCGTCAGCCCACGACTGGGCCGGACGTGTCGGCAGCCCGGCCGCTCGCCACGCCTGGAAACCGCCGTCCAGGTCGGTCGCCTCCGCCAGCCCGATCCGCCGCAGCGATGCCGCGGCCAGCGTCGAGGCGTAGCCCTGCGAGCACATCACGATGATCTGCATGTCGGACCTGGCCAGCGCCGGAATCCTGGCCTCGCTGCGCGGGTCGAGCCGCCACTCCAGCACGTTGCGGCCGATGATGATCGCGCCGGGTACCTCGCCCTCGACGATTCGCTGCTCAAGCGGCCGGATGTCGACGAGCACCGCGCCGTCGGTCAGGGCGGCGAGTGCCGCCTCCGGGCCGCAGCCGACGCACGCCGCTGCGCGCGCCTCGGCGAGCAGTTCGTCGATGCCGGGTGCGCCGTCAGGAAGCGCCTCCGAAGTCAGCCTCGCGGCCGAGGCCGCTAGCCTTGGCCAGCGCCGTGTCGGCGCCGCCGCGGCCGCGGCCGCCTTCCGGCCCGTCGATCGCGACTGTCTGCCTGGCGATCAGCCCGTAGTCGGTCGAGGTGTAGTACGTCATCGCGGTCAGCGGCGGCGAGTACGCGTGGATGCTGGTCGCCGAGCCCTGGCCGCCGTGTGCCACGTCGTGCACATGGCCGGGCCCGAACGCCACCGCCTGGCCGGGCCTCGAGCCGCCGATGGCTCAGCCGGCGGCCGCTCGGGACCGCGGTACTGCTCCAGCAAGCTGCCCTCGGCCACCGCGAACGAGCCCGACGAGCCGCCGTGGTCGTGCCAGTCGGTGTCCTGGCCGCGTTCCCAGGCCAGCAGCCAGACGTCGCAGGAGTTAGACCGGTGCAGCGGCAGGTACCAGCGGACGTCGGGATCCCGCACGACGAGGTCGGACCACAGCTCCCGGCGGTTGCCAGCTCCGTCGTGATCGAGCCGGAGCTGGGCGGCGACAGCCGGCCGCTGGCGGCGCCAGGTCGCGCTAGCGTGGCCTCGATAGCTCTGCTGGCGCTCCGGGCTGACGCCCCAACCCGGCTTGAGGCCAGAGACCGCCTCGCGTCCGGGTACTGTCCGCTCGCTGCTTCCTGACTGACTGCCGATCACGACATCTAACCTCCTTACATTTGCCGTCATTATGTATCCAGCTGCTCAGCTCCATGACCGCTCAGCAGCAACTCGATGTCGGCGCCGAACTGCCGGTCGCCGTCGATCGGCTTGACGAGCGGGCCGAGCCGGTCAAGCAGCGCCTCGGCAGCCGGCGGCCACGGCGGCCCGGCCAGCGAGGCGGCCCTGGAAAGCCGCGAGCGCCTCGGCGGCAGCCACGGCCCTGGCAGCGGCGTCAGCGCAGCCCGCAGGTTGACCGCCGCATCCCAGGCGAATGACTGGACGTCCTCCTGGCCGCCTGAGGTCTCGATCAGCCCCACTGAGGTCGGCAGTGCCAGCCGCCGCATCGCGTGTACCTCGCCGACGGCCCGCTTATGCACGGCGACCAGGCCCGCCTGCGGGCCTGGCCGACGGCCAGCTGGGCAGGCAGCCCGGTGACCCGGGTCAAGCAGCCGATGGATCCGCGCCGCCGCGACCTCGGCTGCGTGCGTGATCGCGGCGGCGAGCTGGTCGCACTGTGCCGCCAGGTCGATGCCGTGGAACCCGGCAGTGCACGACGAACCGGCCGTCCAGGAACGCGGGAGAGTCAGTGACGCCGGCGAGCGCCCGCTCAGTCGCTGCCGAGAGCGCCTGCTCTGCACGCGCCACCTGAGCGAGCACCGGTCCGGTCACCCGGAACGACACCGGCGCCTGCAGCATCCGCCTCGGCCCGGCAGGCTCGATGAGCGCACGGAGCTGGCCGAGTACCATGCCGAGCATGTCATCGCAGCGCGCGGACGCGCGAGAGGTAAGGATCGGTTGGCGCCCGGATGGCCGCGATGGACAGGCCAGCGGCTGCCGTCATCATGGCGGCCACTGAGGTGGCCTCAGCTCCCGCCAGGATGCTGAGCGCTGTCGCCCCCGGTACTCCCGCCAGCAGCGCGATCCCTTCCTTGGGACCTAGCTCATAGGCGGGCAGGCCGTGGTCGGCCAGCGCCTCGGCAGCGGGTCTGGTTTCGGTCGGCAGTCCGCCAGGTCCGGGCGGCCCGAGTGCCGCCCCGATGCCGATCAGCGGGCCGAAGCAGTGGGCGAGCTGGATGATTTCACCTGCGCTGCCTGCGCCGCCCTGCGGTACTGCCGGGACGAGCCTGGCCGCGAGTAAGTCGGTCAGCCGCTGGCACAAGCTGGCCGACACTGCCGCGTCGCCGGACAGGAACGTGCGCAGCCGCACCGCGATAAGCGCCCTGACCTCAGCCTCCGGGAGCCACGGCGGGCCGCCCGTAGCCCGACCGATCAGCAGGTTCCGCTGGTGAGCGCGCTGCTCGGCAGGTGAGAGCCGGACCGTGCTCAGCGCTCCCATGCCACTGGTGACTCCGTAGGCCTCGGCGCCGCCGAGCAGCGCTGCCCGGCCACGCTCGCACTGTGCCTGCACCCGACTGGCCAGGCCGGGCCCGAGCCGGATCTGCAGCCCTGCACTGACCTTCCGGATTAGTGCGGCATCCAGGTCGGCCGCCGCCTCGATCACCTTGGTGCCAGCCATCCTCGCGGCCCGCCCCTTACCGGTACCTGAGCATGGTGCCGGCATTGGCGAGCTCCGCCTTGCGCAGGATGAGCTGCCCGACTGCGATGTCGAGGATGGCTAGCCCGCGGTGCCAGAACAGGATCCGCTCCTCCGGCCGTTCCCTGCCTGGGCGCTGGCCGGCCACAATCTGCCCGAGCTCCGCATGCAACGACTGCGCGGTCAGCCGCCCGGAGTCGACATGCGGACGCAGCGCCCCGAACCGGCCCGCCTGCGCCTCTCGCCAGTCGTCGACGACCACCTTGTCCATCACGTCAAGCAGATCGATCTCGACCGCGCTGATAGTGCCGTACGGCACGACGAACGCGCCCGGCCGAACGGCGCTCGTGCGCAGCAGCGGCTCTGGAGCCGTAAGCCGGGAAGCCTCAACCAGGATGTCCGCGCCGTCGAAGGTCTCCTCAGGTGTCGCCATCACCCGGACCGGCGTGGCAATGGCCGCGGCGAGCTGCCGCCCGAAGGCCTCCCGCGATTCGGGCCGGCGGCTGGTCACCCGGATCTCAGCCAGGTCCAGCACCAGGTTGAGCAACAGCACGTTCCACAGTGCCGTGCCACGCGCACCCACGTGACCGAGGATCCTGGCGTCCTTCCTGGCGAGGTACTTGGCGCCGACGGCAGTCATGGCGCCGGTCCGGCAGGCGGTGATCAGTGTCGCGTCCATGATGGCGAGCGGGATCCCGGTGGCCGGGTCGAGGAGCGTGAGCAGGCCGAGTTCGCTCGGCAGGCCCGACGGTGTAGTTGCCGACGAAATCACCGACGACCTTGACCCCGCTGACTCCGGCCAGCCCGAGATCGGACAGGTGCCCGCGCAGGACGTTGAAGTGTCCGGCGTCGCCCGGCGGACCAGGTGCACGCGCGGCTCGATGATGGCGCGGCCCTCGCCGTGCGCCCGGACCGCGCCCTCCACCGCATCGATGATCTCCGCGCCAGTGAGCCCCAGGCCGGCGATGTCCGGACCGGACAGGAATCGCAGCCAAAGGCCGCCGGGCATGTTGCCCGGCGGCCCGTGGCCTGCTAGCTGATTCGCGGCTGATCAGCTCTTCTTGCAGTTGTAGAGGAAGATGTGGCCGATCGCGGTCGGGTAGGCGCCGGTCACGTTCTTCGCCGAGGCGGTCAGGTAGTTGTAGAAGTAGCCGTAGATGATCGGCGTCTGGTCGAGCAGCAACGTCTCGATCTGCCCGGCGATGGTTCGCTGGCTGGACAGGTCAGCTCGTCGCGATGTACTGGTTGGACAGCCTGTCGTACTGGGCGTTGCTGAAGTGCGCGGCGTTCCACGCCCCGGTGCCCTTCTTGGCGTTGGTCGTCTGCAGCGGCGCGGTCAGGAACACGTTCGGCACGCTGCGGTGACCGTAGTCGACCAGGCTCATGGTGGCGTCGAGCCAGTCGGATGTGCCGAAGAGGAAGTTGCCGTAGTACTTCGGCTGCGGCCTCGATGTTCAGCTTCAGGTTCACGCCGATGGCCTTGGCTGACTGCTGCACGATCTGCGCGAACTGCGGGATCTCCTGGAAGATCTCGCTGGTCAGCGTGGCGGAGAACCCGTTCGGATGACCGGCCGCCGCCAGCAGCGCCTTCGCCTTGGCGACGTTCAGGGCGCGCTGCGGGACGCTGGTGTTGGTCGACGGGTACACCGGGGCGAACGGGCTGTCGTTGCCGACATCCGCGTCGCCCTTGAACAGCGCCGTCACGATCGCCGGCCGGTCCAGGCGACAGCGCGATGGCCTGCCGGACCCTGGCGTCATTGAACGGCGCCTGGTCGCAGCGCATGGATAGCTCGCGGTGCGCGCTGGACTTGAGCTTGATGACGTTGTACCCGCCGTTCAGCAGCTGCTCGCCGCCGGTCACCGAGAACTGCCCGAGAACGTCGAGCGTGCCGCTGGTCAGCGCCAGGATCGCGGGAGTATCGGTGTCGTAGAAGGTGAACTCGGTGGCGGCCGGAATGGCCTTCGTGCCCCAGTACTCCTCGTTGCGGACGAAGGACGCGCCCTGCCTTCTGGGTGTAGCTCTTCAGCTTGAATGGCCCGGTGCCGATGAACGAACTCTCCCACTTAGCTCGGGTCGTAGTTGTTCGGCAGGATGATCATGTTGTAGTTGTCGGACGACGTGAGGTACGGGAAGTTGCCGTTCGGCGCGTTGAGGTGGAACGCGACCGTGAAGTCGTCGACCTTCACCACACCAGTCGGCAGTCAGCACGCCGCCGAACGCCGACAGCGCGGCGCCCTTGCCGCCGGGTTGGTCTGCAGCTTGTAGGTGTAGACAACGTCATCAGCGGTGAGCGGGGCGCCGTTGTGGAACTTCACGCCCTGGCGGATCTTGAAGGTCCAGACGTCCGCAGTGTCGATTGGACGTCCAGCTAGTGGCCAGGACCGGCTGCAGGGTCAGGGTCTGGTCGGACAGGCACAGGTACTCACCGGTCTGGCCGAGCATGTCCAGGCCGCCCTGATCGGCGACCGTGACCGGGTTGATCGCCGCGGCCGGGGTGACGATTCCGACCTTGATCGTGGCGCTGCTCGCGCCGGCGCCCGACGACGACGACGTGGCGGGGGCTGGACGAGCCGCAGGCGGCCAGGACTCCGCCCAGCACGGGCGCGGAGATCCCGACCAGTGCGCCGCGGCGCAGAAAATCCCGGCGATTGATGTGACCCGCGACGAACTCGTCGATGACGTGATTCCCGATTTCTGATTGCCCCGCGCGCAGCTGGTCAAGCCGGTCTTTTCGTAGTATTGCACAGGTCCTCCTCGGAACCTTCACCGGACCCGCATGATCGCAGTCCGACGCCGGTGGAAAGCAAAGCTATGCACATTTGGCGCCTACTGTCACGGCATTCGCTCATTGCTTTGCAGGGTTGTTAGCTGATCGATAGGGATATGACAACTCATCAGATGGCCGGGCTCGACTTCGGTCAGCGGCGGCTCGGTCGATTCGCAGATGCCGGACGACAGCCGCCGCGGGCAGCGAGTGTGGAAGACGCAGCCGCTCGGCGGGTTCGCGGCTGACGGGATCTCGCCCGGCAGCCGGATCCGCTCGGTGCGCTGGCCGTCCAGGCTCGGGACCGCCGACAGCAACGCCTCGGTATAGGGATGGTGCGGTCCGCTGAAGACCCGCTCGGCCGGGCCCAGCTCCATGAGCGCGGCCGAGGTAGAGCACCGCGATCCGGTCTGAGAGGTACCGCACTAGCCCCAGGTCGTGCGAGATGAACAGGTACGTCACCTGCTCCTTGGCCTGCAGGTCGGCGAGCAGGTTGAGAATCGCCGCCTGCACCGAGACATCCAGCGCCGAGGTGGGCTCGTCGCAGACCACGATGCGCGGCCCGCCGCCGAATGCGCGGGCTATGGCGACCCGCTGCTTCAGGCCGCCGGACAGCTGCCGTGGCCGCAGCATCAGGTGCCTGGCCTCCATCCGGACCGACCGGACCAGGTCAGTCAGCCGTTCGGTGAGCGCCGACCCGGACAAGCCCGGCCAGCTTGACCAGCGGCCTGCTGATCAGCCGCCGCACGGTGTGCCTGCGGTTCAGCGCCGAGTCGGGGTTCTGGAAGACGATCTGCAGCGCCTTGAGCTGTGCCTGGCTGCGCTCGCCGGAGGTCAGCCGCCGAGCGGCTCGCCGTCCATCTCGATGGCCGACCCGGCATCGGGCGGGATGAGCCCGAGCAGTATCCGCGCGAGCGTCGTCTTCCCGCTGCCGGACTCGCCCGACCAGGCCGAGTGTCTCGCCGCGCTCGATGTCCAGGTTCACCCCGGCCAGGGCATGCACCGCCTGGCCGCGGGAGGTGAAGGTCTTCGACAGGTTCCTGATGGTCACGACCGGCTGTGCCGCAGCTCGGCGGGGCGGGCAGCTGCACGTCGACCGGCGTGCTCCTGGGTAGGTCTGGCGTTGCCTCGTGCAGGTAGCACCGGGAGCTGCGGCCAGGGCCCGACGTCAAACGCCGGCGGCGCCGCCTCCCGGCAGCGCTGCTCGGCGATCGGGCAGCGCGGCGCGAAGATGCATCCGGCCAGCTGCTCGCCCGGTGCCGGCAGGAAGCCGGGGATCGCGTCCAGCCTGCCGTGGTCCTTGCGCTGGCCCTGCCGCGGTATGCAGCGCAGCAAGCCCATGGTGTAGGGTGCCGCGGCTGGTCGAAGACCTGCCTGGCCGGACCCTCCTCGATCAGCTCGCCCGCGTACAGGACGCCAACCCGGTCGCACATCTTCGCGATGACGGCCAGGTTGTGGCTGATGAACAACAGCGAGGTGTCGAGCTGATCGCGCAGCCCGGCGACCAGGTCCAGCACCTCGGCCTCGACCGTGGCGTCCAGCGCGGTCGTGGGCTCGTCCAGGATCAGCAGCTCCGGCTCGGACGCCAGCGCCATCGCGATCACGACCCGCTGCGCCATGCCGCCCGACAACTCGTGCGGGTACCGCTGCATCACCTGGCCAGGGTCGGAGATCTGCACTTTGCGAAGCATTGCCTCGGACCGCTCCAGCGCGTCGGCCCGGCCGAAGCCGGCCACCTCGTAGACCTCGGCGACCTGCCGGCCCGACCCGGATCGCCGGGTTCAGTGCCTTGCCTGGCTCCTGGTACACCATGGATACCGAACGGGCCCGCAGCTGGCGCAGCTCGGCCGCGTTCATGGCGAGCGGATCGCGCCCGGCGATCCGGATCGAGCCTGCGCTGACCCGGCCGTTGCGCGGCAGGTACCTGGTCAGCGCGAGCGCTACCGTCGACTTGCCCGAGCCGGACTCGCCGACCAGGCCGTAGGACTCGTTGCGGGCGATCTGGAATGACACGTCCCGCAGCGCCAGCCGGTCCCGCCCGCGGACGCGGTAACTGACGTCGAGGTGCTCGACCTGGACCGCGGTCTCCGGCCCGGCCGCGGGTCCCGGCACGGCAGTCGCTTCCGTCGCGGTCATCCGGCGACCACCTGCTCTATCGAGTCAGCCACCAGGTTGATGCCGATGATCAGCGAGGCGATGGCCAGCGCCGGGAATAGCGATCTCCCACCAGTACCCGGCGCCGAGCAGCACGTAGTTCGCGTTGATGTCGGTGCCCCAGTTAGGCGTCGATAGCTGGACGCCGAACCCCAGGAACGCCAGCGTAGCTACGGCGAAGATCGCGTAGCCAAGCCGGACGGTGAACTCCACCAGGACCGTGGGGATGACATTGGGCAGGATCTCGACGAACATCATCCGGCCGCGCCGCTCGCCCAGCAGCCGGGCGGCAGGCACGTAATCGAGCTGGCGCTCCACCTGGACGGCAGACCTGACGGTCCGGGCGATCAGCGGCGTGAAGATGAAGCCGATGACCAGGATCTGGGTGAGCGTCGATACTCCCAGCGCCACCACGAACAGGAAAATGACCAGGATGGCCGGCAGCGCGAGCACCGCCTCGACGACTCGGCTGGCCAGCGAGGTCGACGACGCCGCCCAGGTAGCCGAGTGCGAGCCCGAGCGCGGTGCCCAGCACGGTGCCGACCACGGTCGCCAGCGGGCGCGATGATCAGCATCGTCCGCGCGCCCACGATGACTCTGCGACAGCACGTCGCGGCCTAGCTGGTCGGTGCCGAACCAGTGGGCGGCCGACGGCGCCTGATTCGTGGCCAGCAGTTGCTGCGCCAGCGGGTCATGCGGGGCGATCGCAGCCCCGAAGATCGCGCAGACGATCCAGAACAGCAGGATCAGCGCGCCGATCACGAACGTCGGCCTGCGCAGCAGCAGCCGCCACACGGGCAGCTCGCCGCGCTCAGCGCTCGCTGGCGACGATTCCCGGCGGCATCGCCAGCGTTTCGGTCACCGGATTGCCGCCGTGCGCTGGCGCGGGTTCAGCACGGTCGTCAGCACGTCGGCGATGAGCGTCGCCACCATGTAGACCACCCCGACGGTGAGCACCGCGGCCTCCAGCATCGGGAAGTCCTTGGCGTTCGCCGCGTGGAAGATCAGGTTGCCGATGCCCTGGTAGTTGAAGAGCCTCTCGACGACGACCAGCCCGCCGAATCAGGTAGCCGGTCTGGGTGGCGATGACGGTAATGGTCGGCAGCAGTGAGTTCCGCAGCACGTGCCGGTAGATCACCACGGTGCGCTTCAGGCCCTTGAGGGTCGCGGTGCGGACGTAGTCGGACTCCAGCGCCTCGATGGTGCCCGCCCGCGCCATCCGGGCGATGTATCCGAACAGGACGAATACGAGCGGGATCGCGGGCAGGATCAGCGATCGCAGCTGGGTGGCGAACGAAGCGCCTGCTGAGCCTGGGCGGTGGACGGCAGGAGCTTCAGCACGACGCTGAAGATGACGATGACGACGATGCCGGTCGC
Source organism: uncultured Actinomycetota bacterium (assembly GCA_963808215.1). GTDB lineage: Bacteria > Actinomycetota > Actinomycetes > Streptosporangiales > Streptosporangiaceae > JAJYUU01. Next base: position 242,307 of record CAWEEY010000002.1, on the reverse strand, counting down.
GAACTCCGGCAGGGCCGCGGCCGAACTACCGGTCAGCGTGATGATCCGGTCGACTGGGCGCCCGGCGTAAAGGGCGGCGACCACTCCGCCCAGGATGCCGAGCGGAATGATCACGATGAGGGCGAGCGCGGCCAGCTTGGCCGAGTTCACCAGCGCTGCCCGCAGCAGCGGCTCGACCGGCGACTGGTACTGGTTGGACTCACCCATGTTGCCGTGCAGCATGCCGGTGATCCAGCTCCAGTACTGGGTCACCAGCGGCCGGTCGACGCCGAGCTGGTGGTCGAGCGCGCGCACAGCGGACTCGGCGGACAGCGGGCCAAGGATGGCCCGGGCCGGGTCTCCGGGCAGTACCTGGCCCGCCAAGAAGATGATGAGGCTGAGCAGGAACAAGGTGACGACCGCGAGGCCAAGGCGCCTCAGCAGGTAGATCGCCAACGGACCCCCCTGCCGCATAGGCCGGTCAAGCGATCGGAATAAGCCGGATTTGGGAAGCTTAAACGCTACGTAGCGAAGCCGCAACGGTACTTGCACGCAGTCGTCGGCTGTCGGACACGACTGCGGCAGGCGCCGGTCCCGCCGCCTCGCACGCGGCTGCGGAATACTGTCACCGCCATGTAGTCAACTTAGCCATCTTCGGACGAAATCGCACGGATCATTGGGCGACCAGAAGTCAATGTTCGTAAATCCGGCAGTGAAGGAAATGTCTATGAGTGAGCTGCCTGTCATGCTGATCGGGGAGAGCTTCATCGGCGAGGGGGCCGAGGCGGCGCACATCAACGTGGTCCTCGGGAACCGCGCGGGACCGGTCGGCACGGCGTGGGCAACGCGCTCGCCACTCCGAGCGCCGGTCACACTCCGTTCGTCGCGGTGCTGCAGCCGGGGATACCGGTGAAGCCGCTGACCTTGTTCATCAACAAGTCCGCCATCGCCAGCCCCGAGCACGGAACGCTTACTTGGGGTGCCGCGCAGGCCGGGGTAGCCGGCGGCGTGGCCGACGCGGTTGCCGACGACGTCATCGCGCCAGCGGACACTGACGATCTCGTCCTGATCGCCGCGGTCTGGGTTAACCCGGATGCCCGTGACGCCGCGCTCGTTTATGCGAACAACCGCGAGGCCACTAAAGCTGCGCTGACCGCAGCTACTCGTTCCCGCCCTGATCTGGCTCAGGTTCTTGCGGCCCGGGCGAATCCCGCCAACCCTTACTTCGAGCCCACGTGAAAATCATCTCGATTCGGCTGGACCGGATGCGGCTGGCGCTGGATCCGCCGTTCGACGCAGCCTGGGACCCGGTGCCGCGGCGGTATTTCGACGCGACTCTGGTGCGGGTGGAGACTGATGCGGGCATTACCGGCTACGGCTCAGGCGACACCATGGACGGCTTCGAGGCCTTCGCGGACCTGTTCATCGGCAAGGATCCGCTGCGGATCGCCAACCAGGTCAGGGTGCTGGAGACGGTCAGCTTCCACGCCGGCCGGTACTGGCCGCTGGAGGCTGCGCTCTGGGACATCATCGGCAAGGCGTGCGGCCAGCCCGTGGCCACCCTGTTCGGCGGCGCGGCCGACCGGCTGCCTGCCTACGCCTCGTTCGGCGAGCTCGAAGAGCCCGGCCGCGCGCGCCGACGCGGTGCTGGCCGCGCGGGAGGCCGGGTTCCGGGCGGTGAAGATCCGGATCGGCCGCGAGGACGTGGCTGGTCCGGCCTGGCCGCAGTCCGGGCGGCGCGGGAGGCCGCGGGCAGCGATCTGGCACATCATGGTCGACCTGAATCAGTGGTGGCGGATGGCCGGCGACATCTCGCCGGCGCTCGACGTCGCTGCGGTCCGCCGGATCGCAGCCGAGCTTGCCGACCTCGGCGTTACCTGGCTTGAGGAGCCGTTGCCGGCCGCTGACCTGGCCGGGATGCGGTTGCTGCGCGAGTAGTGCGGCATCCGGGTAGCGGGCGGGGAGATGGCCCGGAGCGTGCCGGAGTTGCTCGGCGCGATGGCGATGCCGGGGCACTTGACGTGGTGCAGCCCGACGTCGTGCTCTCGGTCGGGATGCTGCGCGCCCGCACCGTGGCCGAGATCGCGCTTCAGCAGCGGCCGCTGGTTCACCCCGCACACCTGGACTAATGGCCTGGGCCTGCTCGCGAACCTGCAAGTGGCGGCCGGCGTCGGCGGCGGCCCGTACCTGGAGTTTCCCTATGATCCACCGGGCTGGACCCCGCAGCGGCGCGACTTCTTCCTGGCGGAGCCGGTGACGATCGACGCCGACGGATGCGTGAGCGTGCCGTCGGCAAGCTGGCCTCGGCGCCGAGATTGACGAGGATGCTGTCGACCCGGTGGGCACAGGGGTCCAGCGAGTACGCGGGAGCGTCGTCGGGCTGCGCCGGCACCTCCCCAGCGCAGGACGCGGCGGCTGCGGTTAGATGATGATGCCCTGCCAGAGGAGGATCTCGTCATGACCGCAGTACCCCAGGTATCCGGCGCCAGGCCTGTCCGCGCGCCCCGCGGCAGCAGCCTGAGCTGCAAGGGCTGGCCGCAGGAAGCCGCCATGCGGATGCTGATGAACAACCTGGATCCCGAGGTCGCCGAGCATCCCGACCAGCTCATCGTCTACGGCGGCTCGGGCCGGGCGGCCCGCAGCTGGGATGCCTTCGACCGCATCGTCGCTTCGCTGCAGGACCTGGAGGCGGACGAGACGCTGCTTGTCCAGTCGGGCAAGCCAGTCGGGATCTTCCGAACGCACGAGTGGGCGCCGCGGGTGCTGATCGCCAACTCCAACCTCGTGCCGCAGTGGGCGACCTGGGAGGAGTTCCGGCGGCTTGAGGCCGAGGGGCTGACGATGTTCGGCCAGATGACCGCCGGCTCGTGGATCTACATCGGAACGCAGGGCATCCTGCAGGGCACTTACGAGACTTTCGCGGCGGTCGCCGCCAAGCGGTTCGGCGGGTCGCTCGCCGGGACGATCACGCTAACTGCCGGGCTTGGCGGGATGGGGGGAGCCCAGCCGCTCGCGGTGACCATGAACGGCGGCGTGGCGCTGTGCATCGACTGTGACCCGTCCCGGATCACCCGCCGGATCGAGCACGGCTATCTCGACGTCGAGGCCACCGACGCCGACGACGCCGTCCGCCGTGCCGTGGCCGCGGCGCCGGCCGGCGAGCCATTGTCGATCGGGCTGCTCGGCAACGCTGCTGACCTCGTCCCGCAGCTGCTGCGGATGGGCGCGCCGATCAACGTGGTGACCGACCAGACCTCGGCCCACGACCCGCTGACCTACCTGCCCAGGGGCGTCGCTTCGAGGACATGGCCGCGCTGCGGGCTGAGGACCCGGCCGGGTTCACCGCCAGGGCCAGGGAGTCGATGGCTGAGCACGTCCAGGCAATGGTGGGCTTCCAGGACGCCGGCGCTGAGGTGTTCGACTACGGCAACTCCATCCGGGGTGAGGCTCAGCTGGCCGGGTATGACCGGGCGTTCGCGTTCCCCGGTTTCGTGCCCGCTTACATCAGGCCGCTGTTCTGCGAGGGCAGGGGCCCGTTCCGGTGGGCCGCCCTCTCCGGCGACCCGGCCGATATCGCCGCCACTGACGCGGCGATACTCGAGTTGTTCCCGCAGAACCAGGCCCTCGCCAGGTGGATCCGGATGGCACAGGACAAGGTTCATTTCCAGGGCCTTCCGGCAAGGATCTGCTGGCTCGGCTACGGCGAGCGGCACCTCGCGGGCCTTCGCTTCAACGAGCTGGTGCAGCGTGGCGAGGTGCAGGCGCCGATCGTGCTCGGTCGCGATCACCTTGACTGCGGCTCGGTCGCCTCACCGTACAGGGAGACCGAGGCGATGGCCGACGGCAGCGACGCGATCGCCGACTGGCCGCTGCTAAATGCGCTGGTCAACACCTCGTCCGGCGCGTCCTGGGTGAGCATTCACCACGGCGGAGGGGTTGGCATCGGGACGGTCGATCCATGCCGGCCAGGTCTGCGTCGCCGACGGCACCGAGCTAGCCGGGCAGAAGCTAGAGCGGGTGCTGACCAACGACCCTGGCATGGGCGTGATCAGGCATGCCGATGCGGGCTACGACCGGGCGACCGAGGTGGCCAAAGAGCGCGGCGTCCGCATCCCAATGCAGAAATAGTGCAAGGCTCGCTCCGGTAGCGCGGCGTGGGACTCCGGGAGACCGCAGATGACGTTCGCTGAGTTGTGGACCCAGTTGCTGCCGATCGGCCGCGATGAGCTGACCGGCGGCTACCGGCGGTATTCCTGGAGCGATTCCGATGCCGCGTGCCGGGCCTGGTTCGCCAGGACCGCTACCGAACTAGGGCTCCGCACCGACTACGACCGCAACGGCAACCTATGGGCCTGGTGGGGGCGGCCCGGCGGAGCCCCGGCGATCGTGACGGGCAGTCATCTTGACTCTGTGCCGGACGGCGGTGCCTACGACGGGCCACTCGGCGTCGTATCGGCGTTCGCAGCGATCAGTGAGCTGCGAGGCGCCGGGTTCCGGCCCGGCCCGGCCGATCGGCGTCGCGGCCTTCACCGAGGAGGAGGGCGCCAGGTTCGGAGTGGCCTGCCTTGGCAGCAGGCTGCTGACCGGCGCGATCATGCCAGCGGCCGCACAGCGAGTTGCGGGACCAGGATGGGGTGACGCTCGCTGAGGCGATGGTGGCGGCCGGCCGTGATGCCAGTCGCGATCGGGCCCGATGATGAGCTGCTAGGTCGGCATCGGTGCCTATGTCGAGCTGCATATCGAGCAGGGCAGCGCGCTGGCCGGACTCGGCGCCGCCGTCGGCGTTGCCGAGGGAATCTGGCCGCATGGCCGCTGGCGGCTTCGACTTCGCCGGCCGGGCCGATCACGCGGGCACGACCAGGCTGGCCGACCGCCATGATCCGATGCTCCCGTATGCCGCGACCGTGCTGGCGGCCCGGGCCGCCGCCGAGAGCTGCGGCGCTCTTGCGACCTTCGGCAAGGTCGCCGCCGAGCCAGGCGCAGCGAATGCGATCAGCTCCGCGGTGCATGCCTGGCTGGACGCGCGGGCGCCGGACGACGCGACACTCGAGCAGTTGGTCTCCGACGTCTGGGCCGCGGCCGAGGCAGCTGCGCGGCAGCACGGTGTGGCCGTCCGCCGGCGGCGCGAATCGCTGAGCCCGCCGGTCAGCTTCGATAAAGGCCTTCAGGACCGGCTGGTCGGCGTGCTAGGGGCGGCGGGTTTCGCGGCACCAGTCCTCCCTACCGGAGCGGGACATGACGCCGGGGTGCTCGCGGCCAGGATCCCGACGGCGATGCTGTTCGTCCGGAACCCGAGCGGCGTCTCGCACTCGCCAGCCGAGCGAGCTGAGGTGGCCGACTGCGAAGCTGGCGTGGCTGCCCTGACAGCGGTGCTCGCCGACCTGGCGGGCCAGTGAGCGCGCCGCCAGATCCAAGCCAGCCCGACCGCGCGTGGCTGGCGGAACTCGCCTGGTCGCCTGCTTTGGGGCTACGCAGCGACGTGCTGATCGAGGCTTCAGGTGATCGGCTGACCAGCCGTTGCGCCTGACACACGCCAGGCGCCGGCTATCGCGACGCGGCTAGCCGGGCTGACTATGCCCGGACTCGCCAATGCGCACTCGCACGCGTTCCACCGCGCGCTGCGGGGCGTGACAGAGGCGACCCGCGGCACGTTCTGGACCTGGCGCGAGCGGATGTACGAGGTAGCGGATCGGCTCGATCCTGACAGCTACATGGCGCTCGCCACGGCGGTGTACGCAGAGATGGCACTCGCCGGCATCAGCTGCGTGGGCGAGTTCCACTACCTGCATCACGGTCCAGGCGGAACGCCGTACGACGACCCTAATCAGATGGGGCGGATGCTGATCGAAGCGGCCAGCCGGGCCGGCATCCGCATCACGCTGCTGGATGCGTGCTACCTGTCCGGAGGGCTGACTGCGGATGGCAGGCAGCAACCGCTGGATGGGCCGCAGCTGCGCTTCGGAGACGCCGACGGGGCGGCCTGGGCGGCCAGGGCGGATGCGCTCGGGCCCGATGCGACCGGCAACCTCGCCCCGCATGCGCGCGCCGGCGCCGCTATTCACTCGGTCCGCGCGGTCCCGCTGCCGCAGATGCACGATGTGGTGGCGTGGTCACACCGCTACGGCTGCGCCATTGCACGCCCACGTGTCCGAGCAGGTCGCAGAAAACCGGGCCTGCCTGGCGGCGTACCGGGCGACCCCCGCTGAGGTCTTGTCCGGTGCCGGGGCGCTCGGCCCGCGCAGCACCGCCGTGCACGCGACCCATCTCACCGGCACCGACATCGACCTGCTGGGCGGCGGCGGCGTGTACGCCTGTCTCTGCCCGACGACCGAGGCTGACCTTGCTGACGGAATCGGGCCGGCTAAGGAGCTGGCCGACGCCGGCAGCCCCCTGACGCTCGGCAGCGACAGCCACGCCGTTATCGACCTGCTGGAGGAAGCACGCCGGGTTGAGCTGGGAGAACGGCTCGCGACCCAGGAACGCGGCCACTTCACCGCCGCCGAGCTGGCATCAGCGGCCACCACTGCAGGGCATGCCAGCCTCGCGTGGCCGGAGGCCGGCGACCTGGTGGCCGGCGGCCTCGCCGACTTCTGCACGGTCGGGCTTGACTCGCCGCGGACCGCTGGCGCGCGGGCGGGGGCGGTGCTCGAATCCGTCATCTTCTGCGGCACGTCGGCTGACGTCCGGCACCTCGTCGTCGGCGGCCGCGATGTGGTCACCGAAGGCCGGCACACCCTGGTCCCGGACGTTCCCGCTGCGCTCGCCGCCGCAATCGCCGCAGTGCTGCCCTGACCCTGCGGCGCTAGCCCGCTCGGCTGGAGGTGGGCAACCCGGAGCAGATGTTCGCGCCGGCGTTACGCGACTGGACCGCGCCCGGGCCGTTCTGGGTCCCCTTGCTGGCCGCGGTCGCGCGGCCGCCACCACCACTCGAGCTCTTCCTGTGCTTCTTGCCCGCCGCGGTCTTGCCAGAAGCCGCCTGGTGCGTAGCCGGAGCGGGCGCGTTCACTCCAGCGAAATCTGAACCCAGGATCAGCGTCACTGGGCCCGCGGTGCCGACCTGCCAGGCGGGCTCCGCCAGCGTGTTCTGCCCGGCCGGGAACGACTTGAGCGCGGTCATCAGCGTGTATGCGCCGTCGGCCTGCGTCAGCCCGGCGTAGTCGACCGTCGTCGTGGTCGTTGAGGCCGTGTCGCCGGTGCCGACCACATTGAAGCCGAGCTTGCGCAGCTTGGCCGCGGTGCGCGCAGCCAGTCCGGGCTGGCCCGTCCCGTTGAGCACCCGCACGGAGACTTTGCTGTACGGCTGGGTGGGCAGGTGGCCGTGCCAGATCTGACCGGTGCGGACCATCTGGTAGAGCACGTCGTCCTGCGGCTGCACGGCCATCAGGTGCTGGTCGTACTTCGGGTACTCATAGGTGTCCGCGGTCGTCGGCAGGGTGAGCAGCGTTACGTCCCTGGACTTGAGGTGGACCAGCGACCTGGCCAGGTTCATCAGGGAGCTGACCGACCCGAGGGACCTATCTACCGTCAGGGCCTTAGTAGCGGTGTTAGCGATGTTCAGCATGACCGGGATGTTGCTGAGCATGCCCTGCTTGTTGACCTTCTGCACGATCGAGGAGATGAACGCCTGCTGCAACTCGATCCTGGGCAGGTCACCGCCGGCATCGGGGCCGCCGAGCGAATCCCTGGTGCGCACGTAATCCAGGGCCTTGGTGTACTTGAGCAGGTGCACGCCCGGCCGCAGGTTGATGTGCGACTTCGGATCGTGGTATCCCCCCTTGGGCACGCAGACTTCGACGCCGCCGATTGCGCCCACCATGTCGCGGAACGAGTTGAAGTCGAACTCGACGAAGTGATCGAGCTTGACGCCGGACAGATCCTCGACGGTGGTCACGGCGCACGTCGGGCCGCCGATGTTCAGCGCGCCATCGATGATGTTGCCCGGCGGGTAGGTATACGGCCCCTGGATGCCGATGCCGATCATCTGGTCACGTGCCTTGCAGCCGGGCTCGTACACGAACAGGTCCCTCGGAATGGACAAGACAGTGGCGTGGGTGTGAGTCGGGTCCAGGTGGACCACTAGCAGGTTGTCGGAGTTGCTGGTGTATGGGGAATCGCCGGCCGCGACGCCGAAGAAACCCCGCTGGTGCGCCCGTTCCTGGGAGCCAAGGACGAGGATGTTCTGCGCGCCGTAGATGGTCCGGCCAGACAGGCCGCCGACATTGACGACCGTAATGTTGCCGTCCAGGTGCCGGTACTCGGCATAACCGCCGAGTCCGGCCGCCACGACCACGACGGCCATCAGAGTGGCCAGGATGTACCCTGCCTTGGCCAGGGCGCTCTGCCGCTTCCAGCGGGCGCGAGCGCCGTCTGGGTCACGGCGGCTAGCCCGGTGCGGCATCTGCTCTCCCGTCCGGCTGGCGGTGCCTGGCTGCCCGGCCCGGCGGCGCCAGGCGGGCCAGCCAGCCATGATCGGCCAATGGTCCGTGCGGAAGGCTATGCGCGCCGACGACCACATTGGCCGTTTTTGCCACTGCCTTACGTTCTGCGGGTGTATTCATTCCGACTGCTTGAACCCCGCCGCCGGGCAAGCGCGGTCACCGCCGCACTCGGTCACCGCAAGCTGTGGCACGATGCGCGGGTGAGCGTGCTGATCACGAACATCGGCGAGCTGGTCACCAACGCACCGCTGGACGCGGTCAGCGTGGCGTCGCCAGGCCCGTTTGCTGCGATCGCGAACGCGGCGATCGTGCTGGATGGCGGGCTGGTGGCCTGGACAGGCCCGGCCCCCGCGGCGCCGGCGGCCGACGAGGTCGTCGATGCCGGGGGACGGGCGGTGCTACCAGGGTTCGTCGACTCGCACGCCCACCTGGTCTTCGCCGGGGAACGGGGCGCCGAGTTCGCGGCGCGGATGGCCGGGCTGCCCTACAGCGCCGGCGGGATCGCCAGCACGGTCGCGGCAACCAGGGCAGCCAGCGATGAGCAGCTACGGGCGAACCTGGCCCTCCTCTCGGGCGAGATGCTTGCGCAGGGGACGACGACGTTTGAGTGCAAGTCCGGGTACGGGCTGACCGTGGCCGACGAGGAGCGCTCGGTGGCGATCGCCCGCGAGGTCACGCCAGAGGTGACCTTCCTGGGCGCGCACGTGGTCCCGGCGGAGTTCGCCGGGGATGCGGCCGGCTACATCGACCTGGTGTGCGGGGACATGCTGGCTGAGTGCGCGCCCTACGCCAGGTGGGTGGACGTGTTCTGCGAGCGTGGCGCGTTCGGTGCGGACGAGGCGCAAGCGGTGCTCGCCGCGGGGGAGGCGGCCGGCCTGCAAGCGCGGGTGCACGCTAATCAGCTCGGCCCAGGGCCTGGAGTACAGGTGGCTGTCCAGGCAGGGGCGGCATCTGCCGATCACTGCACGTTCCTGTCCGCAGCCGATGTGGACGCGCTGGCCTCGTCCGGGGGGACTGTCGCGACGCTCTTGCCCGGGGTCGAGTTCTCCACTCGGTCGCCCTACCCCGATGCCCGGCGGCTGCTGTCAGCCGGGGTCACGGTGGCGATTGCGACGGACTGCAATCCAGGCTCGTGTTTCACCTCGAGCATGCCGCTGTGCGTGGCACTCGCTGTCCGCGAGATGCGGATGACTACGGCGGAGGCCGTCTGGGCCGCGACGGCGGGTGGCGCGCACGCGCTGCGCCGCACCGATGTCGGGCATCTGGGCGTCGGCGCGCGGGCCGACCTGATCATGCTCGATGCTCCGTCGCACGCTTATCTCGCCTACCGGCCCGGTGTACCGCTGATCGCCGGAGTCTGGCGTTCCGGGGAGCGCGCTGCCTGACCATGGCCCGCGCCGCGACGTGCCTGGTAGGTATATGCCCACCTGCCTTAGTAGGCGATGACCCATCGCGCCGACCGTGCTGGATGCGGCACTGTTGAGCTGGCGAGCCCGTGGGCGGCCGCCGGAAGGGGTGACAACCATGGACCGGCGAACATGAGCGTCGGGCTGCGCGATCTTGTTTTGCTGGTGTTCGCTGCCGGGGCGATCGCAGCGGTGGTCCGGGCCATGACCAGGGATACCGGGAACGCGAAGGGCCGACGGGGGCGCCTTCGGGAGCTTGGGTGGTGCATGGCGCTGCTCGTGCTGAGCGCCATGGTCGCGAACACGGGGTATCTGCTGCATAACACCAGCACGTGGTGGATCGTGGTGGCGCTAGTGGCGCTGATCATCATCGTTAGCCGGCCAATGCTCGCGGCGCGGCTCGTGCCGGTCGCGCTCATGCTGTATGGCCTGTTCGGCTTCGTCGTGGCGCGAGACTACGCTTTCGGCGGCTTGGTGCCCTATGGCCTGCCCATGGTGGCTGCCAACCCGGTCCGCGAGGCGTACATCATCCTGCCGCAGGCGTACGCCATGCTGCTGCTGGGCGGCTATCTCACTGTGCGGTCCGCCGACCCAGTGCTCGCCAGTGCCAGGCTCCTGCTCGGGCCGGTGGCCCGCGCCCCGCTCGGCGAGCAGCTGCGAACGTTTGCGCTGCTGCCAGTTATCACGGTCATCGCCGGACTACTTGCGCCGCGCTTGTGGCTAGGCGGCGCGGGGCTGATCTTGACCGTGGCCGTCGTATACGGTGCTCTTCTCGTAATCCGGCGCTGGCGACGGCGAGCCGCGCAGCTAGCGACGGCGGGACTTCTCTGCCTGGGAATCGCAGGCCTGGCGATCGCCGCAGCCTGGCATAGCGGTTCGGCCGCGGCCGAGTCGCCACCGCGTCTGCCAAGCAGTTCTACGTGCAGCCCGCGAAGGCGTCTGGAAAGTCGGCGTCCGCGAAGCCCGGGTCTGGTGAGTCGGCGTACGCGCAGCCCGCGCCGGCGAAATCGGCGGCGCTCAGCACGGTGCCCACGCCGGCGAAACCGGCGACGCCCAGCACGCCGCCCGTGCCGGCCGCCGATATCGCCGATGTCGTGTATGGCCAGGCGCTACCCTTCGGGGCCGTCCTAGTCTCCAGCCAGGGCACCGCCGAAGCCGCTGCCGTGGAGGGCCTGGCCTTCCTCGCCCTCGGGGCGTGGCTCGTACCGCAGGCTTTCCCGCGCGTCGGGCGCATGCTCGGCCGGGCCTCCGAGGCAGAGCTGAGCGAGCGGGTGGAGCGGCTGACGAAGAGCCGGGCAGTCGCCGTGGACACTGCCTCGGCCGACCTGCGGCGGCTGGAGCGCGATCTGCACGACGGCGCGCAGGCCCGGCTGGTAGCGCTGGGGATGAGCTTGCGGGCGGCGGAGCGCCTGATCCCGACCAGCCCGGAGGCCGCGATGGCGCTGGTGGCGGAGGCGCGGGAGACGTCGGTGCGGGCGCTGACTGAGCTGCGCGAGCTCGTCAGGGGCGTGCTGCCGCCGGTGCTGGCTGACCGGGGTCTTGCCGATGCCGTCCAGGCGCTGGCGCTGGATAGTCCGCTGCATGTGGAGACTGAGATCGACCTGCCGGGACGGCTGCCGGCGCCGATCGAGACTGCCTGCTACTTCGCGGTGGCTGAGCTGCTCACCAACGCGGCCAAGCACTCGGGCGCCAGGGACGCGCGGATCACGATGTCGCATGCGGGCCGGTTGCTGCGGATCGAGGTGACCGACTTCGGGCTGGGTGGCGCGGACCCGGCCCGTGGGGTCGGGGCTGGCAGGGGTGGAGAAGCGCCTGGCGACTTTCGATGGCATCCTGGCGGTGAGCAGCCCGGCTGGCGGACCGACGATAGTGGTGATGGAGGTGCCGTGCGTGTTGTCGTCGCCGAAGACCTCTTCCTGCTGAGGGATGGCCTGGTCCGGCTGCTTGAGGCACACGGCTTCGAGATAGCCGCTGCCGTCGAGGATGCTCCCGGCCTGCTGACCGCCCTGGTCAGCGAGCGTCCGGAGGTGGCGATCGTCGACGTCAGGCTGCCGCCCACGTTCACCGACGACGGGCTGCGTGCGGCGATCGAGGCCCGCAGGCAGGTGCCGGGCCTGCCGGTGCTGGTGCTGTCCCAGTACGTCGAGCAGCTCTACGCTCGCGAACTGCTGGCCGACCGCGCTGGCGGCGTTGGCTACCTGCTCAAGGACCGTGTGTTCAACGACGATCAGTTCATCGACGCGGTCCGCACGGTGGCGGCCGGCGGCACGGTGATGGACAGCGAGGTCGTCACCAAGCTGCTTGGCCGGCGCGCACGGGAGGAACCGCTGGCCAGGCTATCGGCCAGGGAGCGCGAGGTGCTGGAGCTGATGGCGGAGGGCCGGTCCAACAGCGCCATCGCCCAGCGCCTGTTCGTCACCGAGAAGGCGGTGAGCAAGCACAGCACCAGCATCTTCACCAAGCTGGACCTGGTGCCATCCGACGATGACAACCGCCGGGTGCTGGCGGTGCTGGCTTACCTTAACGGCTAAGCCAGGCGCCGGGCCATTTGCATCAAAGCGGTGCCTGATGCGAGTGGCGGCGCCGCCGAAGCTAGCCAGGCCCATCCGTCCGCCATGGTCACAGTCAATCAGGATGCCGCCAAGGATGGCCCCGCGGAAAGCAGTCGCGGCGGCGTCGCCGCTGCCGCGAACTCGGCCCTGCCGGTCCGCGCTGAATCTGGCGAGGTCCTGCGCGGCAAGCACGCTGCCCCGCAAAGCCAGGGCGTCCGCGTGCTCGGCCTCAGTTACGGCCGCCTCAGGGTCGTCGCGAACGAGTCCGATGGCCTGCTGATAATGCCGGTGCGCCTCAGCCTGCCTGGTCCTGGCACGCGCGCCCACGCCACCCCGCCGCGCCGTGACAAAGTCCCTGGCGGCTCGCACCGACGTGCGCGCCAAAAGCATCGCCTGGTCGAGCACCGCACGGGACCGTACCTGCCGTTCTGCCTGCGCCCGGTGGCTGGCAAGCGCGAGGCCGAGCGCGGAATCGGCCCGCTGCACGTCTCGCAGCGCCGCCAGCGCGTCGAATGCGCCGGCCGTTCGCTGCGCCCGGGCCGCAGCTGCGACTTCATCTGCCCTGGCGGCGAGGCCTTCGCGCTCGTCGCCTGGCGGTCCTGTCTGAAGAGTGCGAGCATCGGATAGCTCAGCACCGACTTCGCGCAGCGCAGCGGGCAGCGCGGAGGCGGCCTGGGTCAGCCCGGCGGCCGTGTGCTCTACCGCTGTGAGCAGGTCAGCAGCCTGATCGGCGGCAGCTTCGGCGGCCTGCAGATGGACCGCTACGGTCCCGGCCCGCCCGGCAGCCAGCTCCGGCCGGGCGCCATCGACAACTGCCGCGGCAAAGTCCAGCCGTTCGGCTGCCTCATCTGGGTTCGCGGCGACCGTGCCGACGGCCTGCGCCGTGTACGTTGCCGTCAGACGGGCGAGTACCTGCCGCGACACGCCGACCCTGGCCGTCTGCTTGGCGACATGGGCGTCCACCTCGGCCAGCAACTCCGGCACCCGCGCCGGAAGATTTTGCAGACGGTCGAAGGCCTCGGCGTGGTCATCGAGCACTCGGCTGGCCTGCGCGCAGCGGGCAGTGATCTCGGCCAGATGAGACCGCCGCACCGCCCCGTCGTCCTGGCGGTCCTCATCCAGTAGCTGGCGGAGCCGGAAGGCCCCGGCGAGATCGGCATGGGCCGAGTTAAGCGCGGCCGCGAACGGCGCGGCCGCACGCTCGCCCAGCCTGGCCCTCGCGAAGGCAAGTTCCTGCTCGCTCGTCCGGACCGCATCGTCGGTCTGGACCAGCGCATTGCATGCCTGCGCGTCCAGTTCGCCAGCCGAAGGGCTGGCCGACGTCCTCGGTTCCCGTCCACCGCCAGCCGGGACACCGCGGCGGCCCAGCGTGACCCCTGTAAGTGCGGCAGTGACCCGTGTGCGCACCATCCCCGTCGCCTCCCGGCTACCGGGCATACCCGACCATCCGGATCGCACACCTAGCTCAAGTAGCCGCCGCGGAACCGGATCAGTGGCTCGCCGGATTCGGCGACATAGGCGACGTTAGCGACACGGCCGACGAACAGGACGTGATCGCCGGCCGGAACGCGGGCGGTGACCTCGCACTCGAAGGCCGCCAGCCCGCCGTCGGGGATTAGCGCGCCAGAAAGCTCCCCGCGGCGGCGCGGCACGTTCTCGAGCAGTACCCGCGCGGCAGGCCGCCCGGCTGCGGCGAACCTGCCGGCGAGTGCCCGCTGCGGGGCCGCGAGCAGCGTGACGGCGAAAGGCTCGGTCCGGCCCAGTACTTCGGCCGGATAAGACTCGGCGAGCAGGGACACCAGGACGAGGGGAGGATCGGTCGACACCGGGCAGAACGCGCTGACGGTAGTGCCAATGTCGTCCCGGCCCTCGGCGATGGTCAGCAGCGTGACTGCGCCCGGCCAGGCACTGAGCGCTTCGGCGAAGCCGGGCGGGGCCGCCGCGGCCCTACTCAAGGACCCAGTCGCCAGGCAGCATCAGCGGGCCCTGCGGCGAAAGGCCGAGTCGGCTCGCGAGCTGCCAGGCCGGGCCCCAGCTGTCGGCAAGCAGGCTGGCGACGGGCGCTGCGGCACCGCGGCTCTCGCTGGAGCCCGGCGGGCGCAGCCGGTCGATAGGCCGGACTCGCGGATAGACGCGCAGCGGCGCAGTCGCTGGCAGGCCAGCCCGGCGGCGGGCGATCGCTGCGGCGCGGTCCATGCCGCCAAGCTCGTCTACCAGGCCGCGGGCAAGCGCGTCGGCACCGGTCCAGACCCGGCCCCTGGCGACCTCCGCTACCTGCTCAGAGGTCATGCCGCGGCCGCTGGCCACCTTGCCGGTGAAGTCTGCATAGATGTGGTCCAGCCAGTCATTGACCAGGGCCCACTCGTCCGGCGAGAACGGCCGGAGCTGCGAGAACATTGCGGCGTGCGCGCCATGCGTGATCAGGTCGCTGGTGACGCCCGCCCGCCCGAGCGTCTTGCCGAGCACGGGCTTGCCGGTGAGGACGCCGATGGAGCCGGTGATCGTGCCGGGCTGCGCCACGATCTCGTCCGCGGCCATCGAGATGTAGTAACCGCCGGAGGCTGCGACGTCGCCCATCGAGACCACGACAGGCGTGCCGCCGGCCCTGGCCCTGACAACCTCGCGCCAGATCGTGTCGGACGCGACGTAGGAGCCTCCAGGGCTATTGACCCGCAGCACGATGGCGCGGATCTGATCGTCGCGTACCGCAGCCCTGATCGCGGCGGCGATCGTGTCCGATCCCATCGAGTGGCCCGCCACTGGGCCGCGGCCGCTGCGGCCGCGCCGGATCGGCCCGGTGGCGTAGATCAGCGCGACGCCGGGCTCCGGCGTGGCGGGCAGAGTGGTCACTGTTCGGCGGACCCGCTCGGCCAGCGCCTTGCCGCGGGTGTAGCGGCCGAGATAAAGGACGACGGCGTCCGAGCCGGCCAGCTTGCGTGTCTCGGCGTAGACCTCGTCCCTGTAGCCGAGCTGGTCCACCAGGCCCTCGGCCTGGGCGCGCGCGGCGAGGAAGGGACCGGCGTCGATCAGCTCGCTGACCTTCTCCCGGCTGAGCCCTCGGCGCTCGGCGATCCCCTGCACCAGCTGCTCAGTGACCGACTCCGTCATCCGCTCGGTCTCCTCCCTGGCCGGGGCGGAGAAGTGGCGCTCGGTCAGTTGCTCGGCCGCGCTCTTATACTCCTGGCGCTTAGCTACCTCGAATTCGGCGTCGAGCTTCTCAAGCAGACCGCGCAGGAAGACTCGCTCGATCGCGATGCCGGTCAGGCCGAGGTCCCCTGATGGCTGCAGCCAGATCTTCTCGAAGGCAGTGGCCAGGTAGTACTGCACGTTGCTGGCAGAGAACTCGCCGAATGACTCTGCCCACGCGACAGTGGCCTTTCCGGCCTCGGCGAACTCGGTGACGGCGCGGCGAAGTTCCTGGACGGCGGCCAGCCCGATGCCCTTGCCGCCCAGCCGTGCGACCAGGACGGCGACCTGGTTGTCGTCTCGGGCACGGCGCAGTCCGTCGAGTACATCAGGCAGGACCGCCTTGTTCCTTGAGGTGATCGCCGAGACCGGATCGGTCGGCCTGGTCTCGCTGATCCCCTCGGTCAGGTCGAGCTCGAGGATCAGCGGAACCGTGCGGTGCTGGCGCAGCTGCGCGAGCTTGGCGGTGATGAGCGACTCAGGCATGTCCAACAGCCTAAGCTCGGTCGACCATCACGTGCTCTCGAAGCCTCGCCACCAGGCGAGGCAGCATGTGATAGTGGAGGATCCTCCGCTATCAGGCTGGATTTGGGCACGGCGTGAGGAGGCGGGGTGCGGAGGAGCAGAGGAGGCATTGTGGCAGGCGGGGACCGGCGCATGCGCGTTGACGCGCAGCGTAATCGCGAGCAGCTGCTCGCGGCGGCCGTCGCCGCCTTCTCGAAGGAGGGCCCGGAGGTGACGCTCGAGTCGATCGCGAAAGATGCCGGCGTCGGAATCGGAACGCTCTACCGGCACTTCCCCAGCCGCGAGGCGCTGGTTGATGCCGCCTACCGCAGCGAGCTCGCGCGGCTGTGCGACTCGGTCCCCGAGCTCCTGACCGCGATGTCAGCCGAAAAGGCGCTACGTACCTGGATGGACCTGTTCATTGAGTACACGACCACCAAGCGCGGCATGTCCGACGCGCTGCGGATGGTGATCGCGCTGGGCGGCAACCCGTTCGCCGAGAGCCGCAGCCGATTGCTCGGCGCCGTGTCGGCCCTGATGACGGCAGGCGCTGCCGACGGAACACTGCGGGCTGACCTCGATCCGGCGGATCTGCTCGCGAGCATGAGCGGCGTATCGCTTGCCGTCGGCGATCCCGCCCACCGGGCCCAGGCTGGCCGCCTGCTCGACCTGCTGATGGACGGCCTGCGCTATGGCACGGGCAGATGACGACCATGCACGCCGAGCAGTGCGGCCGCTCCGATGGCTAGCCGGGACGGTAACGGCTGGGTTAGGTGCGAGCTCGGGCATCGTCACTGGGGCCGGTTCGGGGCGGCCGGACTGCTTGCCTATGTGGCCGAGGGTCCGGTGCTGCTGCAGCAGCGGACCTGGTGGAGCCATCACGGGGGCACCTGGGGCCTGCCCGGCGGCGCCAGGGACAGCCATGAGTCTGCACTGGCGGCCGCGCTGCGGGAAGCGGCCGAAGAGTGCGGCGTGCCCCCCGGCGCGGTGCGCCAGCGGGGGGTGTTCACCGACGATCACGGCGGCTGGTCGTACACGTCCGTGCTCGCCGAGGCCGCGACACCGTTCGCGGTGCAGCCCGATGACGACGAGAGCGACGAGGTTGCCTGGGTGGCGGTGCCCGACGTGACCAAGCGCGACCTTCATCCAGGACTCGCGGCGCACTGGGCTGAGCTCAGCCGCGAGCTATCCCCGGTGACGATCATCGTGGACGGCGCTAACGTAGTCGGCTCGCGCCCCGACGGCTGGTGGCGCGACCGCCCGGGTGCTGCTATCCGGCTGCGGGACCAACTGATACCGCTGGTGACCGAGGGCATAACAGACCTGCCAGCAGGGACCGCCGGTGCTGTCCCGGCTGATGGGTACCGCGCCGGTGCCAGCGCCGTTCCAGCTGAAGGGGCACGGCCAGATCTGGAGGACCATGGCGCCGGGCAGATCCGGATGCGGTGGATGCCGGCCGTGGTACTTGTCGTCGAGGGCGCGGCCCGGCCTGCGGCCGCGGAAGGCGGCGCGGGCCCGGTCCAGGTCGTCGCCGCCCAGGGCTCCGGGGATGACTCGATCGCCGCACTGGCCGGTGAGATCCGTGGCCGCCGGGTCGTCGTCACGGCCGATCGCGAACTCCGGCAGCGGTGCGTCGCCGCAGGCGCGTCGGTTGCCGGCCCCGGCTGGCTGCTCGGCTTGCTGTGACTGTTGCTGCTGAGACTGGCCGGTTCCGCGGCTCGCTGGCTGGCTTACCGCGCGGTGTCGCCAAGTAGCCATAACGCGGTCAAGTGTCCCGAAGACCGGACCAGAGCCGCCGGAACCGGACATGATTGTGTGCTGATCCGTTTGTACCGACAGGAGCCACCGTCGTGCCGCAGCCGCCACTCGTGGAACCGCTGCGCCGGTGGGACCCGGAGCAAGTCGGCGGATTCGTGCTCCTCGGCCGCCTTGGCGCTGGCGCCATGGGGCGGGTCTTCCTGGGCCGGTCCCGCCGGCCGGCTGGTGGCGGTCAAGACGATCAAGGCCGAACTGGCCGAGGAACCTGACTTCAGGAACCGGTTCGGGCAGGAAGTTGCCGCAGCACGGCGAGTCAGCGGAGCGTTCACGGCGGCTGTGGTCGCGGCGGATTCCGAGGCCGACGTCCCGTGGCTGGCGACCGTCTACGTGCCGGCTCCCTCGCTCAGCAGGCTCGTCCGGACCTGCGGGCCGATTCCGGTGCCGGCGGTGCGCTGGCTAGCGGCCGGCTGCGCGGAAGCGCTGGAGTCGATCCATGGCGTGGGCCTGGTCCATCGCGACCTCAAGCCGGCCAACGTGCTGGTCTCACCGGACGGGCCCAGGGTTATCGACTTTGGCGTCGCCCGGGCGGCTGAGCGGATTCAGCTCACGGTGACGCGCGGCAGCATCGGCACTCCCGCCTACATGGCGCCGGAACAAGCCAGGGACACCCGCCAGGCGACCGCTGCCAGCGACATCTTTGCCCTCGGCGCGACCATGCTCTTCGCAGCGACCGGCCACGCTCCGTATCAAGGCGAGACCGTCATGGACGTGCTTGTCCAGCTGGCGACCGGACCGCCCGACCTTAGCGGTCTGCCCCCGGAGCTGGCCGAGATCGTGGTGGCCTGCCTCGAGCGTGACCCGCGCAACCGGCCGACCTCGGCCTCGGTGCTGGCCCGCCTCGCGCCGGAGCTCGCTGCGACCGATGGGCTCGGATCCCCGCCGCTGCCCGGCGAAGCACTGGCCCTGATCGAGGAGTACCGCCGGATTCCGCGGTCGTCGGCCGAGTGGGGCGCCACAGCGAGCGGCGTCAGCATGGCGTCGGCGGCGCAAGGGCGCGCGGCTCTGGGTGCTGACGTTGATTCGAACGGGAACGAGGTAGCCGGGGACGATGACACCGTCGGCTCCCAGCCGTTCGGCGTAGCAAACCGGTGGCCTCCGCCAGACCCTGCCATCGCTGGCCCCGCTGTCCCCGGTGCTGGCGCCGGAGGTCCTGCCGGGCGCCAGACTCGGCGCGCCCGCGTACCAGCGGCCCGGCGAATCCTGTTCGCTGGAGTTTCCGCGGCTGCTGCGGCCGCGCTGGTCGCGGCAGGCTGGGTCGGCGCCACATCGGCGAGGGGCAAGCCGGTGACGGCAGGCAGGCCGGTAATCAAGCTCGGCCCTGAACTCGGGCCGCCGCCGGGCGGCGGCCCGGCCCCGTTCCCGAGCGGCCTCGGGCCGGGAATCGGTCAGGTGCCGTCGTCACCCAGAGCGCCGGTGATCGGGGTTAGCCAGCCGACCGG
The DNA here is from genome assembly GCA_963808215.1 of uncultured Actinomycetota bacterium. Lineage (GTDB taxonomy): Bacteria > Actinomycetota > Actinomycetes > Streptosporangiales > Streptosporangiaceae > JAJYUU01. The sequence goes on along the minus strand of CAWEEY010000002.1, from coordinate 222,985 downwards.
GGACCCGGACACCGGGTTTGTGATTCACGGGCAGTCCTGGCCGCGGCAAGCCGGTGACCATCGACCTACTCGGCGCGCGCGTGTCACCGATTCGTCCTGTTGCCGACGAGGCGGGCATGTTCAACTACGTGATCAACCAGGATCACGAGTTCTTTCCTGGCGGCCTGCCGGCCCGCATCTATACGGTCCGCGTCACCGGCGCTAACGGCGCGACCGCTACCGCCCGGTTCGAGGTCCTGGGCTAGCAAGGGCGGCTGGGCGCTTACAGCACCGGCGTCCACCACAGGTCTTCCTGCCGCGAGCACCAGGCTGGGTCATTGATCCGCTCGAGATCGCTGTCGGTAACAATCCCGTTCTCGATCAGCGCGCCGACCGCGACCTCATCCGACAGCCGCACGCCGGTCCGGACCATGCCGCGCTCGGTGAGCTTGCGCCGCAGGACCTTCAGGTGCTCGCCGACCCGGGCTGACAGCCGGTCGCGGAACGCCGGGTCGGTGTCGAAGCAGTCCAGCTCATGGTGCGCGTCGGTGACCACGAGTGCGGCGCGCGCGATCTCGGGCGTGCGCGGCAGCGGTGTGCCACGGGCCGGGTCGATCAGCCAGGGACGGCACCATAGCAACGCGACCAGGAACAGCTTGGTGTTCGGATCGAGGTAGAACGGGAGGAGCGTGACGTCTCCGCCGGCCGGCCGCGCCTGGTCGGCTGGGCCGGCACCTTCTGCCTTAACCGCTGCCGCGGTGACGACCAGGCGCAGCGGCTGGCCGTCGTCCAGCATGGCCCGGGATCCGACCAGCGCTGTCCCGGCGCGCAGGAACCAGCCTTTCGACGGCTCGTCGGCAGCCGCCAGCTCGCCACCGGAGTCCATCCGCGGCAGCCTGACCCGGTAGCCGTCACCCTCGGCGTACAGGGCGTGCGTGCGGCTGATATTCGCGATCCAGGCTCCGTCGGGTACGGCGGTGATCAGGCCGGCCCGCCGGGACAGCCCTGGCCCGGCGGACAGGATGAGGTCCGCGTCGGGACCGCGGCCGAACACAATCCGGCCGCCCTCCGGGATCGCAGTCACTGCGCCGGTCGGGCTTGTCACATGTACTCGCGCCGACGTGGAGCCCAGCGCCATCTGTGTCCTGCCTGTCCTGCCTGCTGAGGTTGGCCGCCTGGCCCACGCGCTCGGTCGGGTGACCGGGACCGTCGTACGTTGACGCGCAGTTTAGGACAGTGGTCAGGCGATCCGCATCCACGAACTCGGGGATGGATCTGGCGACCCTTTCGCCAGTTGACTGTGTTCCTAACCAGGGCGAGGCGCGCCTGCGTCCGCCAGCTCCGTGGCGCCGGACAGGCTCCCGGCCTGAAGCACTCGTGCTGCATGCCGGGAGTTGGGGGGGACCTGCGGTTCCCGTAGCGGACGCAGGTTTCGCCAGCGCAGCACATGGGGCGGAGGGTCCTGCGCAGGCAGCCTCGCCCTGGCCAGCCGGCTAGCACAGCCTCGCCTAGAACAGCCTGTGCTAGAACAGACGGGCAGCGCTCGGGTGATCCTGGGCGGCGTCGACACAGATGTTGGCGCCGCTGATGCCGCTGCCGCGTTCTGACAGCACGAAGCACGCGGCGTTTGCCACCTCGGTCAGCTCGACGAGCCGGCCGCGCGGAAAGTCCCCGGCCGCGAAAGCCTCGAACCTGTCGGGCTCCGCCAGGCTGAACTCCTCCCACCCGCCACCGGGGAAGAGCACCGAGCCGGGACTGAGCGCGTTGACCCGGATATTCCTCGGCCCGAGTTCCTGCGCGAGTGCCGCGGCCAGGTGGATTTCGGCGGCCTTCGCGGACGCGTAGGACGAACTCGGCCCTGGCTTCCAGCCGGTGATCGAGGAGACGATCAGCGCGCTGCCGCCGCCGCGGCGGTCGAAGTGCGGCACCGCCGTCCTGATCGCGTGCGCGGCGTGCAGCACGTTCAGGGCAAAGGTGTCGGCCCAATCCTGCGGACTTGACTCCAGCAGTCCGCCGCCTGACGCGCCGCCGACATTCGCGACGAGCAGATCCAGACCGCCCAGCAGGTCGGCGGCGTGGTCGACGGCAGCGCCGAGCTCGGCCGGGTCAGTGACATCCGCCTGCAGGCCCTGGAAACCGGACTGCGCGAGCCGGGCCGGATTCCGGCCGCAGACCACGACGCTGGCGCCCTCGGCCGTGAGTGCTTCTGCTATCGCCAGGCCGATTCCGTGGCTGCCGCCGGTGATGAACGCGGCCTTCCCGGCCAGCCCGAGGTCCATGGCGTTCAGGCCACCTGAACCGAGCGCTTGGCCAGGCCCATCCAGTAGCCGGTAATCGTGGTGACCGGCGTGACCGAGTCGGCCGCGCCAAGGGTGACGAACAGCGGCGCGTAGTGCTCGGTGGTCGGATGCGCATACCTGACAGCAGGCGCGCCGCGGAAGCTGGCGAGCGCATCGATGTCCCCGGCATCCAGTGCCGTCCCGGCCCAGTGGTCGAACTCGGCCGACCACGTCGGCGGCACGGCGTTGTACCTGAAGTCGCGCAAGAACGGCAGCCCGTGGGTCAGGAAACCGCTGCCAATGATCAGGACGCCCTCGTCCCGCAGCGGGCGCAGGGCCGTGCCGACTGCCAGCAGCCGCTGCGGGTCCAGGCTTGGCATCGAGATCTGCAGCACCGGGATGTCGGCCGCCGGGTACATGACCGTCAGCGGCACGTATGCGCCATGATCAAGCCCGCGGTCGGGTACATCGGCGACCTGCTCCCGGCCCGCGAGCAGGGACCTGACCTGTTCCGCCAGCAACGGCGTACCGGGGGATGGATAACTCGCTCGGTAGTACCGCTCGGGAAAGCCATAGAAGTCGTACGTCAGCGGAGCCGCGTCTGCGGTGGCGCCGATCGCAAGCGGCGCGTTCTCCCAGTGCGCGGACACCACCAGGATTGCCTTGGGCTGCGGCAGCGCGCGCGCCCAGGCTTCGAGCTGCACGACCCAGAGCGGGTCATCAACCAGCGGCGGCGCGCCGTGACCCAGATAGATGGCGGGCATCCGGCCTGGCCGGACGGCCTCCGCTGCGCGGGCGGTGACCTGCGCGACGGCATCCTCAGGGACCGGCTCGTGGTCGGGCGCCTGCCCCGTCAGTTCCTCGTCCATCGCGAACTCCCGCGTGCGTCAGGCTCGGCTCGCTCCCGGCAGCAAGCCAGCCTCGACCCTAACCTGCTGGCGCGCTAGCTCAGATGCCGGGCCGCCGGGCAAGATAAGTCAGTGCGCGTCGTCGTCCTCGCCGATACCCATGCGCCGCGGTTCTGGAAGTCGTGCCCGCCCCCGGTCGCCGCCTGGCTCCGCACCGCGGACCTCATCCTGCACGCCGGCGATGTCTGCACGGCGAACGTCCTCGTCGAGCTTTCCGGTTACGCGCCGGTGCGTGCCGTGCTGGGGAACAATGACGGCGCTGACGTGGCCGATTGGGGCGCGCCGCCGACGCTCGAGTTCGACATCGACGGCCTGCCGGTCGCGATGATCCATGACAGCGGCCAGGCCAGCGGGCGGCTGCGGCGGATGCATGCGATGTTCCCCGCCGCGGAACTGGTCGTGTTCGGGCACTCGCACATCCCGCTGGACGCCAGCGACACTCGTGTGCGGATCTTCAACCCAGGCTCGCCCACTGACAAGAGGCGTCAGCCACACCGGACGCTTGGCGTGCTCGACGTTGCTGATGGCCGGCTCATCGAGGTGCGCATCGTCGATTTGGACTGAGGCGCTCGGCCGGCCGCATCCAGCGGGGCTATAGCACCACCAAATCAACATCGATCAAGGAGAGCCGCGCTTGCTCGCCGCCGGCGGCTGCGGCACTTGCGGCCGCATATCGTGAATCGATACTATCGACTATCGATATGGCCGACGTTGGATCAGCTGAACCCGGAGACCGCGATGCTGTTCCGTAAGATCTTGCTAGCGCTCGTACTGGCGGTGATTGCCGGAAGAGTAGTCGTCGTTCCGTTCATTGTCGGTTACGTCCGTGGTCCGCAGGCGGGCCAGGCGCGATCCGGTCCGCCAGCGCCCGGCGATCCGACGCGGCCGCTGAGCCGGGTCGCGGGCATCTACGGCCGGTTCCTGATGCTCTATCTCGTGGGAATTGTGTTTCAGGCCAGCTACGGGTTCTCGCCGGGCAGTACACGGCTATCGGTCTGCGTGGATACCGGCGTCCCGTACGGCGGGGCAGCCCATGGCTTCGCGGCCCAGCCCGGTGCCTCGCTCAGCGCTGGCGGTGACGTCAAGGCCTGCGCGCTGCACCCGAGCCTTGGGCAGTGGGTTCTGTATGCGCTCACTAAGGCGCCCGAGGTGGTGCTGTGGGGCTGCGTGCTGCTGCTGATCTGGCGGCTGCTCTCCGAGGCTTCTCGAAGCGGGCCGTTCACGCCGCGGGCGGCTGCCTTCGTGTGGCTGCTTGGCTGGACCGTGATTGCCGGCAGCTATATCGCGGGCGCGCTCAGTCACCTAGGCGCTGACCTGCTGACACGCATGCTGATGACGCCGGCCATGTACTCGGGCGCCGGGATCGCAGTTGACGTCCTGGTCTCCGGGCCGCTCAAGGCGCTATTGCCGGTACCGGCCCTCGCCGGGGCGGCGCTGCTGACCTTCGCCAGGATCACCCGGATCGGCGTCGTGCTGGACGACGAGATCAAGGCGACGGTGTGACGGTTCCCGGCGCAGTCGGCCGGCCAGCGCGCGCCGATCGGCGCCCGGCTGCCCGGCCTGGCGACGTCGAGCCTGGCGACGTCGAGCCTGGTGACGTCGAGCCCGGCGGCGTCCTGCCCGGCGGGATCGCGATCCGCCTGGACGAGGTGCTTGCCGAGCGCGGCATGACCCTGACGGAGCTGTCGGAGCGCGTCGGCATCACAGTCGTGAACCTGTCGGTGCTGAAGAACGGGCGGGCGCGCGCGATCAGGTTCAGCACGCTCGCCGGGCTGTGCGCGGTTCTGGGCTGCCAGCCAGGCGACCTGCTCCGCTACGAACCCGGCTCCGGTTCCGGCTGAGATGCGCCGTCCGGCGCAAACCAGATCACGCCCAGCGGCGGAATGCTGATCTGCGCCGAGGCAGGACGGCCGTGCCAGGGTTCAGCGACTGCCTCCACCCGGCCGTAGTTGCCGACGCCGCTACCGCCGTAGACCTCAGCGTCGGTGTTCAGAAGCTCGGTCCAGGTGCCGACCGACGGCAGGCCGATCCGGTAGCCCTCATGCGGCATCGCAGCAAAATTGCATACGCACGCCAGCACGCTCCCGTCTGACGCGTACCGCAGGAACGACAGGACGTTGCCGGCCGAGTCGTTCGCGTCGATCCACTGGAAGCCCTCGGGTGAGCTGTCCAGCTGATAGAGCGCCGGATGCTCGGTGTAAGTGCGGTTGAGGTCCTTAACCAGTTGCTGCACGCCTATGTGCAAGGGGTACTGGAGCACATACCATTCCAGCCCTTCTTGCTCCGACCACTCGTTGCCCTGGCCGAACTCCGACCCCATGAAAAGCAGCTGCTTGCCCGGATGCGCCCACATGAACGCCAGTAGCGAGCGCAGCCCGGCGAACTGGCGCCATTCGTCGCCGGGCATCTTGCGCAGCAGCGAGGCCTTGCCGTGCACCACCTCGTCATGTGACAGGGGCAGCACGTAGTTCTCGCTGAAGGCGTAGATCATCGAGAACGTGATCTCGTTGTGGTGGTAACTGCGGTGCACTGGGTCGCGGCTGAGGTAGGCCAGCGTGTCGTGCATCCAGCCCATGTTCCATTTCAGGCCGAAGCCAAGCCCGCCGAGGTAAACGGGCTGGCTCACGCCTGGCCAGGCGGTGGATTCCTCCGCGATCATCGCGATGCCAGGAACGCGCTTGTAACAAGTGGCGTTCACCTCGCGCAGGAACGACACCGCGTCCAGGTTCTCCCGGCCGCCAAGTGAGTTCGGCGACCACTCACCGGGCTTGCGCGAGTAGTCCAGGTAGAGCATGGAGGCCACGGCGTCCACCCGCAGCCCGTCGGCGTGGAACTCCTCCAGCCAGTAGATGGCATTCGCGACCAGGAAGTTGCGCACCTCGGGGCGGCCGTAGTCGAAGATCAGCGTGCCCCAGTCCGGATGCTGGCCGCGTTGCGGGTCGGAGTGCTCGTACAGCGCGGTCCCATCGAACTGCGCCAGGGCCCAGCTGTCCCGCGGGAAGTGCGCGGGCACCCAGTCCAGGAACACCCCGATGCCAGCCTGGTGGAGGCTGTCGACCAGATGACGGAACTCATCCGGAGTGCCGAACCGGGCGCTGGGCGCGTAGTAGGAGGTCACCTGATAACCCCAGGACCCGCCGAACGGGTGCTCGGCGACCGGCAGGAACTCCACGTGCGTGAAGCCCATCTCGGTGACGTAGCTGGTGAGCTGGCTAGCAAGCTCGGTGTAGGACAGGTCCGGCCGCCATGAGCCGAGGTGCACCTCGTAGATGCTCATCGGGTTGGCAAGCAGGTCCCGTTCCGCCCGCTCGGCCAGCCACTTCGCGTCTGCCCATTCATAGCGGGACTGCGTGACACGAGAGGCAGTCGCGGGCGGTCGCTCGGCCCAGCCGGCCATCGGATCGGCCTTGCGATGCCACGCGCCATCGGGCCCGAGGATGTCGAACTTGTACGTCGCGCCGTCGCCTATGCCGGGAATGAGCAGCTCCCACACACCCGAGCTGCCGAGCGAGCGCATCGGGTGAGCCCGGCCGTCCCAGTGGTTGAAATCGCCGATCACGCGGACGCCGCGGGCGTTCGGTGCCCACACGGCGAACGACGTGCCACCGAGTTCGGGCCTGACGCGTGCGCCCAGCACGGTCCACAGAGTCTCGTGGCGGCCCTCGGCGATGAGGTGCACGTCGATCTCACCCAGCGTCGGCAGGTGCCGGTACCCGTCATCGACGACGGTCTCTGGCAGCCCCGAGTAGGTGACCGCCAGCCGGTAGTCAGGTACCGAGATGCCAGGGACGGTCACCGAGAACACGCCCTCGTGGACATGCTGCATCGGCGCCCGGCTGCCGTCTGGCAGGACGACTGCCACCGACTCTGCCAGCGGCCGCAGCGTCCGGATCGTCACGCGACCTGGACCAGCGAAACCGGGGTGGCCGCCGAGGAGGCCGTGCGGATCGTGATGGGTCCCCCCGACCAGCGCATCGATCTCAGCGCGGCTGATCTGATCCGCTGGATAGATGTCCGCTGTCATGCCGCCGCCAGGTAACCGAGGGGGATTGGCAGCCAGGATGGCCGGTGCCGGTACTCGTAGATCACTTCGTAAACCGCCTTCTCCAGCGTCAGCGCCCGCAGCAGCGTGGCGTGACTATCGGGGTCGGCTCCGCCGCTGGCCGCATAGCCGGCGCAGAACGCTTGCTGGCATTGCCGCACCCAGTCGGCGGCAACGCTAGCCACGGGCTCGTCAGCCGCGCGGCCGATCAGCTGATGCCTGGCCGCGTAGTCGAACGACCTGAGCATCCCGGCGACGTCCCGCAGCGCCGGCGCGAGAGCCCGGCGCACGGCCAGCGGCACGGCTGGCTCGCCCTCGAAGTCGAGCGCTACCCAGCCCTGCCTGGCGTACAGCACCTGCCCCAGATGGTAGTCGCCGTGGATCCGCTGAACTGGCACCGGGCGGCCGAGGCGGGCGACTGCGTCATAAGCCGACCTGATCCCGGCTTCGTGAGCACGCAGGGCGGGCATCACCGCGAGGGCATCGGTCAGTTTGCCGTGCATAGCGGCGGTCAGGTCGGCTAGCTCCGCGGCCGTCATGTCCCGGCTGCCGAATGCCCTGGCCATGTCCACGTGCAGTTCGGCGGTGGCCTGACCGAGCAGGCGGGCCTGCGCGGTGAACGGCAGCCCGGCGGGCGCACTGGCACCGGCGCTCCCGTTCCCCTCATTTTCGGCTGTCAGCGGCAGCGGCAGGTACTCCTGGCCGTCGGCGGCATGCGGCGCATACAGCCGGTGCAGCGCCGCGAGCGCCAGTGTCCAGCCGTCGCTAGCCCCGGCCAGGAACTGCGACAGCACGGCGAGCAGCACCGGCTCGCCGTCCAGGTCAGTCTCGATCCAGCCGTAGGGTGCCGCCACCCGGGCCGAGCCGAGCCGGGCCAGACCGTCGGCGACCTCCAGGTCCGGGTTGGCGCCTCCGAACAGCCGGCGCAGGACCTTGAGGATGGCTTGGTCGCCGAAGACCAGGCTGGTATTGCTCTGCTCGGCGCCGAGGACGCGCCCGCCCGCCCGGCCAGGCGCACCGGGCTCGTGCGCCGGCAGCGTGGGCGCGCTGGGCTCGCGAACGAACCGCAGGTGCTCGGCCAGCCGCTGCTGGGTAATGCCGCGCAGCAAGACGTCGGCCAGCTCCGGGTCGTGCAGCGCGTCGTAACAGGCGACGCCGTCCAGGCGCCCGATGATCGTCTCGGCTAGCTCGGGCGGCAGGTCACGCCGGTACCCGACGAGCACCTGGAACCTGGCTGGCTCGCCGTGCAGCGTCGTCTCGACGATGAGGTGCCGCAGTGCCGGGTCGCCGGTTCGGAGGGTGACGTCCGAGATGATAGCGAGCTCGGACAGGCTGGAGCCGCGGCCGGGGAACCAGCGCTGCTGCGGCAGCCAGCGGGCGAGCACGTCCGTCAGGTCGGACGTTCCCTTCCTGGCCATGCCGCCCTTCCCGGCCATGCCGCCCTTCCCGGCCATGCCGCCCTTCCCGGCCATGCCGCCACGCCTGGCCATGCGGCGAGCGCGCGCGGTCCTGTCGAACACGGTCACCTACTGCCCGCGACTGCACCGCTTTATTCCGGATCGGCATAGGTGCATGGGCCCAGCATGTAAAGTCCGCGTCCCATGCGCACGCCAACTCCTCATGATCATGGCAGCTGCGTCAGGGGCCGTAGTTGGCGGGCGGCTTGAGCATCAGCCAGTAGAAGCCGTAGCCCGGCAGGGTCAGCAGGTAGCTGAGGTCTCCGATGGGCGGGAACGCGACGCCGCCCATGGTCTCGACCGGTACCGAGCCGGCGTACCGGCTCAGGTCCAGCTCGACCGGCTGCGGGTAGCGCGACAGGTTGTTAACGCATAGCATCCGGTCGGTCTCGCCCTCCGGATCGGCGCCCTGGTACTCCCGCACGAACGCGAGCACGCTCGGGTTGGAGGAGTTCAGCTCGTGGTACTCGCCAAGCGCGAACACCGGGTGCCGTTTGCGGATATCGATCATCCGCCGGGTCCAGTTCAGCAGCGACCCGTTCATGCGCTCCTGCGCCTCGACGTTCAGGCCCTGGTAGCCGTAGATCGGGTCCATGATCAGCGGCAGGTACAGCCGGGCCGGGTCGCATCGGGAGAAGCCGGCGTTGCGGTCCGGAGTCCATTGCATGGGGGTGCGTACGCCATCACGGTCACCTAGCCAGATGTTGTCGCCCATGCCGATCTCGTCGCCGTAGTAGATCACCGGCGAGCCGGGCAGGGACAGCAGCAGCGCGGTGAACAGCTCGAGCTGGTCCCGGTCGTTGTCCAGCAGCGGCGCAAGCCGCCGCCTGATTCCGATGTTGGCCTTCATCCGAGGGTCCCTGGCGTACTCGGCGTACATGTAGTCACGCTCGTCGTCGGTGACCATCTCCAGCGTCAGCTCGTCATGGTTGCGCAGGAAGATGCCCCACTGGCAGCCCGAGGGAATCTGCGGCGTCTGGGCCAGGATCTCCGAGATCGGGTAGCGCTGCTCGCGCCGCACGGCCATGAAGATCCGCGGCATCAGCGGGAAGTGGAAGGCCATGTGGCACTCGTCGCCGCCGACGGCCGGGTCGCCGAAGTACTCGACGACGTCGGCGGGCCACTGGTTCGCCTCGGCCAGCAGCACCCGGTCGGGGTAGAGCCGGTCGATCTCGGCCCGGACCCGCTTCAGGTACTCGTGGGTGTCCTTGAGGTTCTCGCAGTTGGTGCCCTCGCGCTCGTACAGGTACGGCACCGCGTCCAGCCGGAACCCGTCGATGCCCAGGTCCAGCCAGAAGCGCAGCACCTCCACCATCGAGTCCTGGACATCGGGTTCTCGTAGTTCAGGTCCGGCTGGTGGGAGAAGAACCGGTGCCAGTAGTACTGCCCCCGCGCCTCGTCGAAGGTCCAGTTGGACCGCTCGGTGTCGACGAAGATCACCCGGGCGTCGGCGTACTTGTCATCGGTGTCGGACCACACGTAGAAGTCGCCATAGGGGCCGTCCGGGTCGGACCGGGAGGCCTGAAACCACGGGTGCTGGTCGCTGGTGTGGTTCATGACCAGATCGGCGATGACCCGGATGCCGCGTTCGTGAGCCTTCTCGACGAGATCGACGAAGTCGCCGATGGTCCCGAACTCGGGCAGGATCGCGGTGAAGTCGGCGATGTCGTAGCCGCCGTCCTTGAGCGGCGAGGCGTAGATCGGCAGCAGCCAGATGCAGTCGATGCCGAGCCACTGCAGGTAATCGAGGCGCTCGGTCAGGCCGCGGATATCGCCGGTGCCGTCGCCGTTGGAGTCGCTGAAGCCGCGGATCAGGACCTCGTAGAAGACCGCGCGCTTGTACCACTGCGGGTCCCGCGGCGTCTCGAAGGAGAACGAATCGGGCACCGGCTCGGTGGCGGCTGCCCTGAACTCCTGCAGGGGGGCATCCGCTCCGCTGCCCGCCCGAGTGCCCGGCCTGGTCCACTCCCGCTCTCCCGCTACTGCTCGAATCTCCCCTGGGGACCGCGCTCTCAGGGCGGCCACGTTTGCCTAACAAAATCTACGGGCCTTCGGCGAGTGACCGGCATCACTGCACCACGGTCAGGATGTGCGCGGGCGCGATGGCCGGATCCAGCCGGACGTAGTTTGCCGCCCCCCAGCTGAATTCCAGGCCGGTAAGTTCGTCGGTGACCTTGAATCCAGCAGCCGCATCCAGCCCGAGTGCTGCGGTGTCGAGCCAGACAGTAGCCTCGCGCGTCGCGCTGGGGTTCAGGTTTACCACGACAAGAACGATGTCGGGCGCGCCGGGAAAATCTCGGCTCGTTCTTTTGGAGAAAATGAGAATGTCGGGCTGATCGCTGTAGTGGAACCGGAGGTTGCGCAGCTCGTGCAGGGCCGGGTGCGCGCGCCGGATCGCGTTCAGCCTGGTCAGCAACGGTGCGATGGTGATACCGAGCTCAGCGGCCCGGTCCCAGTCCCGCGGCCGGTAAGCGTACTTCTCTGAATCGAGATATTCCTCGCTGCCGGGCACCAGCGGGATGTTCTCGCACAGCTCGTAGCCGGAATAGACGCCCCAGGACGGAGACAGCATCGCTGCGAGCACTGCCCGCACGGCGAATGCGGGCGGCCCGGCGTGCTGCAGGTACTGGCAAAGGATGTCGGGCGTGTTCACGAAGAAGTTAGGCCGCATGTAATGGGCTGCCGGGCCAGCCAGCTCCGTGCCGTACTCGGTCAGCTCGGCCGCGGTATTCCGCCAGGTGAAGTACGTATACGACTGATGGAATCCGATGGCGGCCAGCGCATGCATCATGGCCGGCCGGGTGAATGCCTCGGCCAGGAAGATGACATCGGGGTCGGTCGCCGCGATCTCGGCGAGCAGCCGCTGCCAGAACGGCAGCGGCTTGGTGTGCGGGTTGTCAACCCGGAAGATCCGGATGCCGTGCTCCATCCAGTACCGGACCAGCGCGAGGACCTCGGCGTAGATGCCCTCGGGATCATTGTCGAAGTTGAGCGGATAGATGTCCTGGTACTTCTTCGGCGGGTTCTCCGCGTAGGCGATCGAGCCGTCCGCCCTGGTGGTGAACCACTCCGGGTGCTTGGCGACCCACGGGTGGTCGGGGGAGGCCTGCAGCGCCAGGTCCATCGCCGCCTCGAGGCCGAGTTCGGCTGCCCTGGCGACAAAGGCGTCAAAGTCCTCGATCGTGCCCAGGTCCGGATGAATCGCGTCGTGGCCGCCCTCGGGTGAGCCGATGGCCCACGGCGAGCCGGGATCACCGAGACCGGCGATCAGCGCGTTGTTCTGGCCCTTGCGTGCCGTGGTCCCGATCGGGTGCACGGGTGGCAGGTAGACAACGTCGAAGCCCATGTCGGCGATCGCATCCAGTCGCTTCGCCGCGGTCCGCAGCGTGCCCGACTGCGGCCGATGCCGGTGTGTCGGGTCGAGCACCGCGCCCTCCGACCGCGGGAAGAACTCATACCAGGAGCTATAGAGGGCCCGCTGCCGGTGCACGATCAGCGGAAAGCTTTCCGTTCTGGTCAGCAGATCCCGGAGCGGGAACGAGGCAAGGGCGGCGCGCACGTCGGCGTGCACGGCCGCGGCGAGCCGTTCTACCGGGGCGATCTCCGGGTCAGTGAGCTTTGCCGCTGCCCTGTTGAGCGCGTTCCTGGCCGCTCTGGCCTGCCGCGCCTCCTCCGGCGGCATTGTCCTGGGCGTGGCGATCTGGACGGCGGCGCGGCGCAGCAGTCAGCGCGCCTTCGGCCAGCATCAGCTCTGTGTCCTGGCCGATCGGGATCTTGATGGCGGCATCGTGCTGCCAGCGGGCGATCGGGTCACCCCAGGCCTCGATGGCGAAATGCCAGAGCCCCTCGCGGGTCGCGGCCACCTCCGCGCCGTAGCGGTCGGTACCCGCTGCCAGCTCATGCATGCGCACCAGCGGCTGCTGGACGCCGTCGGGGTCAGTGAGCACCACGCCAGCCCCGAGCATCTCGTGGCCTTCGCGGAACACGGTGGCGGTCACCGGGAAGCTCTCTCCCGGCACCGCCTTGGCCGGGGTACCTGCCTCGGAGCCGGGCACCCGGACGACCGGCTGCACGTCGAGTATGGGGATCCTGCCGATCACGGTTGAAAGCTACCCATCTGAGCGCAGCCAATGCCGAACCGGGTCGGCCAGGCTTAGCCGGAAGCTGGCTGGGGAACCCCTGGCGTGTCCGCCTTCTTACAGGCATTAAGGTCACTGTGCGTGAGAGCTATCCGCCGGTTCACTATTCATCCGGTCCTGCCCGAGGCGCTAGATCCGCTGCGGTCGCTGATGCTGAACCTGCGCTGGTCGTGGCATACCGGGACGCGAAAGCTGTTCGCTTCGATCGACCCGGCTAACACCGAGCTGGCCGAGCAGGATCCGGTTGCGCTGCTCGGCATGGTGGCCCAGGACCGGCTTACCGCGCTGGCCGCGGATTCCGGCTTCCTGGCGCGGCTCGCCGCCGCCAGCGCCGACCTGCGTGATTACCTGACCGAGCCACGCTGGTACCAGGGTGAGCCAGCCGACGCTCAGCTGCCTGCCTCGATTGCCTACTTCTCTCCTGAGTACGGGATCACTGCGGCGCTTCCGCAGTACTCCGGTGGCCTTGGCATCCTGGCTGGCGACCACCTGAAGGCCGCCAGCGACCTCGGCGTGCCGCTCATCGGCGTGGGCCTGCTCTACCGGCACGGTTATTTCACCCAGTCGCTGTCGCTGGAGGGCTGGCAGGCAGAGCGCTACCCGGCCTCCGACCCGAATGGCCTGCCGCTCACCCTGTTGCGGGATGACGGCGGCAGCCCGGTCCGGGTCTGCGTCGCGCTAGCTGATGGCGCCGCCCTGTCGGCGCAGATCTGGGTGGCTCAGGTGGGGCGAGTGCCGCTGCTGCTGCTCGATTCCTACGTGGAGGAGAACGAGCCCGACCTGCGGGAGGTCACTGACCGCCTGTACGGCGGCGGGACCGACCACCGGCTGCAGCAGGAACTGCTGCTGGGCATCGGCGGCGTCCGGGCAGTGCGCGCCTACTGCGCCAGCACCGGGCACGCTGAGCCGGAGGTCTTTCACACCAACGAGGGGCACGCTGGCTTTCTCGGGCTTGAGCGCATCCGCGAGTACGCCGAGCGGGGCCTGAGTTTCGACGAGGCGCTGGAGCTCTGCCGGGCGGGCACGGTCTTCACCACGCACACGCCCGTTCCGGCCGGCATCGACAGGTTCCCTCGTGACCTGGTGGCCCGCCAGTTCGCCGGCCGGGATGGCGGTGGCGGCGACGGCGACGGCGCCTGCCCGGTCTGCAGCTGGACCGCATCCTCGACCTTGGCGCCGAGACCTTCGCTGGCGGCGATCCGGCCGTGTTCAACATGGCCGTCATGGGCATGCGCCTGGCTCAGCGGGTGAACGGCGTGAGCAAGCTGCACGGCTCGGTCTCGCGGAGCATGTTCTCCGGCCTATGGCCGGGATTTGATGTCGCCGAGGTGCCGATTACGTCCGTGACCAACGGCGTGCACGCGCCGACCTGGGTCGCGCCGGAACTGGTGGAGCTTGTCGCAGGCTCAGCCGACCCGCCTGCCGGCGCTGCCGGCTGGCGGGCGGCCCGGCGCTGTCGGTTGCCGACCCGGCCGATGATCCGACGTTCTGGGACCGGGCGGCCGCCGACCCGGCCCGGATCTGGGCCGCTGCGGCGGCTGCTGCGGGCCAGGCTGGTGGCCGAGGCCAGGCGCCGCCTGCGGGCGTCCTGGCGGCAGCGCGGCGCCTCCGACGCCGAGCTGATCTGGATCGACGGCGTCCTGGACGACGACGTGCTGACGATCGGCTTCGCCCGCCGCGTGCCGTCCTATAAGCGCCTGACGATGATGCTGCACGATCCGGACCGGCTCACCGCGCTGCTGCTCGACCCGGACCGGCCGGTGCAGATCGTCGTGGCCGGCAAGGCGCACCCGGCCGACGACGGCGGCAAGCAGCTGATTCAGCAGCTGGTCAGGTTTGCTGACCAGCCGCAGGTGCGGCACCGGATCGTCTTCCTGCCCGACTACGACATGGCGATGGCGCGCACGCTGGTCCAGGGCTGCGATGTCTGGCTGAACAACCCGCTGCGGCCGCTGGAGGCGTGCGGCACCTCCGGCATGAAGGCCGCGCTCAACGGCGGCCTGAACCTGTCGGTGCTCGACGGCTGGTGGGACGAGTGGTTCGACGGCCATAACGGCTGGGCGATCCCGTCGGCCGACGGCGTGCCCGATCCGGCCCGCCGGGACGAGCTCGAAGCGGCGGCGCTGTATGACCTGATCGGCAAGTCAGTCGCGCCGCTGTTCTACGACGACCAGCAGCGACGGGCTGCCCGACCCGCTGGCTGGAGATGGTGTCGCATACGCTGCGCGGCGCTCGGGCCCGCGCGCCCTGGCGACCCGGATGGTGCGGCAGTACGTCACCGAGCTGTATGCGCCTGCCGCGCGGTCCTCGCGGGCGCTGGCCGCCGCAGGCCGCAGCCGCTGGTGCGCCGTTCGACGGCGCCCGCGAGCTTGCCGCCTGGAAGCAGCGGGTGATGCGCGGCCTGGCCTGGCGTCCGGGTCGAGCACGTGGAGGCCGACGACGGTGACCTCAGCCCCGGCGGGCGGCTGATCGTCCGGGCCAGCGTGGCGCTCGGCGCGCTCACGCCGGACGACGTCACGGTCGAGGTCGTCTACGGTCGCGCCGGGGACTCCGACGAGATCATCGATCCAGCCTCCGTCAGCCGCTCCAGCTCGACGGGGACGTTGCCGCCGACGGAGTTGCCCGGTACACCGGCGCTGCCGAGCTCGGCCAGCCAGGGCCGTTCGGCTACACCGTCCGAGTGCTGCCCAGGCACCGGCTGCTGGCTAGATCCGGCCGAGCTTGGCCTGGTCGCGATGCCCAGTGCGCCGGGCGGAATGGTCAACGGCGACCTGCGGTACGGCTGCCGCCATTCGCGTGCTTTGAGGCTCGTGGTCGGCCACGGGCGTTCTGGCGCGTTAATGGCTGCGATAATTCCGACATAGATCCACGGAACTCTCTCGTCGGCCGTAAAGGCTGACCAGCCATTCACTCGTGGCCTCATGGGACATCAGCGGCCACCCGAGGAATTTGCTGACGTGCTAGCGAGAACGCCAGCAAAAGCCAAGGTCGCTGTGACATCCTGTGATACAACGATGTCAGTAAGTGACGGTCATAGATCGTTACGTTCTGTCACCTAACCATTACCCCCCTAGTGCGAGAGGACTCTCGGTGAGAACTCAGATCAAGCCGGACAACCGCCTGCTGACGCCGGCTGAAGTTGCTGCCATGCTTCGGGTGGACCCGAAGACTGTCACCCGCTGGGCGCGTGGCGGAAAGCTCTCGTCGATCCGTACACCAGGCGGTCACCGCCGGTACAGCGAGAGCGAAGTTCGTGGTTTCCTCAATGGCTGGCAGGGCGTTTCACTGCAGCGCGCGTCCGGGGAGTGACCGAGCCGGTACCTGCCCCAGTGGCAGCCCTGGGGCAGGTCATCTCGGTCATCGGCAAGCAGCGCACTTACTAATCCGACCCTGAGGCCCGAGGAGGTGAGCGGCGTTCACCCCGGACATCAGCAGGACCGGAGCGGCGGTCCTGCAGCAGCCGGCTACCGGGTTCGCCCGCGCCGGGATCGCGCCAAGCCGGTCCCGGCGCTGGCAGGCTCGGCCCGTGGCCGGGCGGCACACTGGCTCGCACCCTGCCAAATTAACCGGACCCAGGACGACCGCGGTACTGCTCATCAGCTAGGCCCGGCAGCCAGTTACGTTCAGTATCGGAATTACGAGCCTTATCGGCGCTGTGGCTGGGCCCTGGCTGGCTCCGGCAGGCCGATCCCGAGCTGGCAGGCGATCGTTGCCAGCAATTCGCGCGCCTGGTCGATGTCCATCGCCCGGACGCGCTCGAGCATTTCTTGCTGGTCCGGCCCCTCCTGCTGCCGGACCAGGGCCTTCGCCGCCTGCTGCCGCAGCAGGACCTGAGCCGCATCGTCGCGGCCCGCGGCGCGCAGCTCAGCCTCGGTCACGCCGGCTACGGCGGCCATCTTGGCCAGCGTGGCCGCGGGGCCGCGGACTCGCGCGTAGACGCCAGGACGGACGACTTGGTACCCACCGGTGATCTGACGCCATCTGCCCTCGCTGATACCGGCCTGGCGGGCGGCCTCACGGGCCGAAAGGCCAGCGCGGCGCAGTGCCGCGGTGATAACGGTGCCCCAGGGCGGCGGTTCTGGCCGCTCAGTCATGGACGTACTTTTGCACAAACTTCGCACATTGTCCACTTCATAGCCACGATTACGCACCGTTATTTCAGCAGGTAAAAGCCGGTGTACGGAAATTGCAAAATGCAAAAACGTCATGCAAAGTCTTGACCCTTCGCATTCCTTCGCAGTACTGTCCGGAATGGCTTGCTTGGGTCTTTGCTGGCAATGGCGTGAGGGGGCAGCAGATGGGAGTGTCGCTCTCCCTGGAGGGAACGCGGCAGGCTCGCGGCCGGAGCCGCGGCGGCCAGCACACCCGCACAGCCGAGGAGCAAGCGTGCCTCGACGCGCTCGCGGCGTTCCTGCGCTCAGACGTGACCGGCGCTGGCAGGTGCCTGAGCAAACTATCCAGGGACAGCCTGGCCTCCCGGCTGCTGCCTGCTGCACGCGCACTCGCCCGGGCGGCCGACCTCGTCCTGGCCAGTGATGCCGCCGCCATCAGGAGCGCGGAACTCGACTTCGTCCTCTCGCCTGCTTGCCTGCTGGGAGTGTGCGCAGGCTCGGCTGGCATTGCTCCCTGTTCATCGCCCGCCTGCCAGCATGTCTGCCACGCGTCGCCCTCAGCCGGGCTGGAGGAGCCAGCCGACCAGGCCGCCCGCACCGGGCGCCGATTCCCCAAGTAGTGCGCCGGCTGCCTGGTAGCCCGCTGGCTGCCGGGCTGCGTAGGATCGTGGCTCGGCACGGGAGGTGCACATGGGCGAGCTGGTGCTTGTCGAGGCTGAGCAGGCAGTTGCCACCATCAGGCTGAACCGGCCGCCGATGAACGCGCTCAGTGCAGATCTCCAGGCCGACCTTGCCGCTGCCGTTGCTCAGGTAGCGAATGACGACGCGATCCGCGCGGTCGTGCTGTATGGCGGGGAGAAGCTCTTCGCCGCTGGTGCCGATATCAAGGAGATGTCGGAGGCGAGCTTCGCGCAGATGACGAAGACAAGCAGCAGGCTCCAGGCCGCGCTCAACGCTGTTGCGGCGCTCAGCAAGCCGGTGGTCGCCGCCGTTACGGGCTATGCGCTTGGCGGTGGCCTCGAGCTCGCGCTCTGCGCGGATTTCCGTGTCCTTGGCGAGAGCGCCAAGGTCGGCCAGCCTGAGATCCTGCTCGGTCTGATCCCCGGTGCGGGCGGTACGCAGCGACTGCCCAGGCTCATCGGCCCGGCCAAGGCGAAGGACCTGATCTTCACTGGCCGGTTCGTCGGCGCCGCCGAGGCGCTGGAGATCGGGCTTGCCGACAAGGTCGTGCCGGACGATCAGGTGTACCGGGCAGCCTGCGAGCTGGCAGCCCGTTTCGCTGCGGCCCGGCGCTAGCGGTTGCGGCCGCAAAGCAGGCAATCGACGTCGGCCTCGACACCGACCTGGCCACGGGACTTGAGTACGAGCGGGTGAGCTTCACCGGGCTGTTCGCGACAGAGGATGCGCGGACCGGCATGCGAAGCTTCCTGGAGAATGGGCCTGGGAAGGCCACCTTCAGCGGACGGTGACAGCGAGTGCCTACGAACGAGGATGCGGCAGCGATGATGGAGCCCACTGGCGGCCCGTCACTCGATATGGTCACGGCCGCGCTCCGCGCTGACAGCAGCGACATCGCTATCTACGCGCAGGTGCTGACTGAGTCGCTGGCTGATGCCCTTCCCGCCAGCTGCGTCACGGTGGACCGGTCCCGGTCGGTGTCGGACCGGATGAAAGGCCGCTCGGGCACTGTGACGAAGATCACAATCCGGCTCGGCGATCAGGTCATGACGCTCGAGCGGACGGGAGGTTCCCCGGCCGCCGAGATCTGCCGCGAGGTCCGGGGTGTGGTGCTGTCCCGGCAGCCAGTCCAGGTCGGCCTGTGGGCCGCGGAGCTCGCAAAGGCACTTGTCAGGCACGCGGAGCAGAATGCCGAGACGGCCGAGGCGCTGCGTCGGCTGGTCGCTGGCAGCTGACCCACGGTAACGCCACGTCTGGCGGCGGCTGAACTGGGCCGTAGGCTGTCTGGCTATGAGAGCCCACTCGGGGGACGAGCGGCTCGGCCCTTACCGCCTGCGTGAGCGGCTGGGCGAGGGTGGCATGGGCGTGGTCTATCTCGCAGACGACCCTGACGACCGCCCCGTCGCGGTTAAGGTGCTCCGCCAGGGGGTGCCAGCTGAGGCCACGGCGCGCCATCGGCTGGCGCGTGAGGTCGAGACCATGCGCCTGATCCACAGCCCGTTCGTGGCAGAAGTCGTCGACGCCGACGTCGAGGGCAGCCCGCCGTACATCGTGACGCGCTACGTGGCTGGCCGGACCCTGGAGGATCTGGTCACAGCGGACGGGCCGCTCACCTGCGCAGCTCTGGCCCGTCTGGCCAGCGGGCTGGCGGCGGCGCTGACCGCCGTGCACGCCGCCGGCGTCGTGCACCGGGATCTCAAGCCGGGCAACGTGATGCTGGTCGACGGCGAGCCGGTCGTGATCGACTTCGGTATTGCCCAGGCGCTGGACTCGACGCGGCTGACCATGACCGGCATGTTCATGGGAACGCCCGGTTACCTGGCGCCGGAGGTGATCGAGGGCAAGCCGAGCGGCCCGGCCGCCGACGTGCATTCGTGGGCCGCCACGATCGCCTACGCTGCCACCGGGCGGCCCCCGTTCGGCAGCGGCCAGTTCGAGGCGATCTTCTACCGCATCGTGAATGGCCAGCCCGAACTTGACTGCATGCCAGCCCCGCTGCTGCCCATCGTGCTCGCGGCACTGGCAAGGGACCCGAGCAAGCGGCCATGCGCTACCGACCTGGCCGAGATGGCGGCTGCCCTCAATCCTGAGGCGCTCGTGCCGACCCCTCCTGGCGCGACTCAGCGCGCTCTGTCCGCAGCTGGAGCCGTGGGTGAACTCAGCGGGTCGCCCACGCGCACGGCGCTGGACATGGCTTCCCTGCCGTCGGCCGCCAGCTTGCAAGCGGCGCAGGCTCCCACTCCCGCCTGGCCCGGCACCAGGCCGATCGCCGCCCGCTCCGCCGCGGCGGCCAAGGATGACTACGCCGACCTGCTGACGCCGGTGCGCTATCGCCAGGATCCGGCCATGCCCGGCATGGTCGCGCCTGGACCGGCCCAGGCGGCTTCAGCACGGCCGGGCTCGGCGCCGCGCGGTTCGGCCCCATACGGTCCAGCACAACCCGTTCCCGCACCGCTCGGATCGGCGGCTCGAGAGCAGGCGGTGCCTGGCTGGGCAAGACCGGCACGGTCGCTGCTTGTCCTGGCAACGCTGGCCGCGCTTGTGGCCGTGAGCGTGCTGCTGCCGATTGCCGGGGCTGCCATAGCGCTGGCAGTGCTCGTCCTGCTGCGCGCTACCGACGTGACGGGCCGCTGGCTGGGCAAGCGCCGGTCCAGGCAGGGGCCGCGGCGCAGCGATCCAGCATCGGCGACCGCGTTCTTCCCGCTGGCGGTCGGACGCTCGGCGCTCAGCCTCCGTGCTGCTGGCTCCGATGGCCTTGCTGATTCGCCGCGATTGCCGCGGTCCTGACGTTGCTGGCCACCGGTCCGGCGCAGCTGCCGAAGATCGGCAGCTACGCAGTCGGCGCGCTCGTCGCCTGCTATTGCATCGGGCCGGGCTCGCGAGCCTGCCGGAGGCCGCTCAGCAGCTTCTACGGACGGGTCACCGAATCGGCGCCGACGGCGATCATCGGATCGCTCGGGCGTGGCGGCGCTGGCTCTCGCGATGATCGCCGCGGCTGCGTCTCTGGCGCCCGGCTACTGGCCGGATGTGCATCTGGGCAACCAGCTGCAGACCGCGACGTTCACGCATCCGGCTGTCAACCGGCTACCGTGCCGACATCGGCAGCGTAGGCAGGTACCTGGTCCGCTTGTGATCCGGCCACAACGCCTGCTGAGCCCGCCGGCGATCGGCCGACGCGAGCGCGGCTGTCAGCTGGCGTCTGCGACGGCGCCTCCGTCCGCCACGGCTCGGCCGAGTCAGGCCAGGCTGATGGCAGCCCGGCCGTCGTCCGCGCTCGGGCAGCGGCCGGACCAGGCCGCGGGCCACGACCTCGTTAGCCAGCCTGACCCTCCGGTTCGGCCCCTCGGCGATCTTGAGCTTCTGGTAGAGGCGGAGGAGGTGCTGCTTGACGGCCGCTTCGGTCACGACGAGGTCGGCCGCGATTTCACGGGCCGTGGCCGGGGCGACGAACGCGTCCGCGCACAGCGCGGGCTTGCACAGCGCGGCGACGACGTCCACCTCCCGCCGGGTCAGCTCCGGCATGGCGGACCGGCGCTGCTCGCTCTCGGGCGGCGACCTCCTCGGCGCGCAGCCCGCCGATCCGGCAGCGCTGCGAGCCGAACGACAAGACATCGCCGTTCTCGAGCAGCCGCTGCGCGACAACCTTCCCGTTGACCCGGGTTCCGTGCCGAGATAACCCCAGGTCGCTCACGTAGGCGTACGGTCCCCGGCGGATGATCTCGGCGTGCAGCTTCGAGACGCTCGAGTGATCAAGGTGAATGTCAACCGACTTACCGCGGCCGATAGTGGTCACGTCCGGGCGCAGTCTGATGACCGCGCCGGTGCTCTCGATCCGGATGTGGGGGGTCTCCATGACGTTCCTCCGGCATGTCCGGCCAGCTAGTGAGGTGTCACCCCAGGGTTACCCAGGTGCCGCCAAGTCCATGCCGGCAGAATGCAAAGCGACGGCAGCGAGGGCAAGTCGGGAGACAGCCAGGGCGCGCAAGTACACTGCCGAGCGAGCAGTGCGCGAGGAGGACAAATGGCGGAGGCGCCGTCCCGGGGCCTGGCAGACGTAGTCGCCGCATCGACGGCGCTCAGCGACATCGACGGCCACGCTGGCCTGCTGTTCTACCGTGGGTACGACATCCACGAGCTGGCTGTGAGCGCCTCCTTCGAGGAGGTTGCCTTCCTGCTTCAGCGGGGCAGCGCCCCCGACCGCGGTGAGCTGGACGGCTATCGGGCCGAGCTCGCCGCCGGGCCGCCAGCTCGGCGCCCTGGCGGCCGACGACCTGCCGGCTATCACGCGCCGTCAGCGGCCGATGGAAGCACTGCGCAGCCTGGTCTCGCTCGGCAGCGCCGACGACCCCGATGCCGAGTCGAACGAGCCCGCCGCCAACCTCCGCAAGGCTGCCAGGCTGACCGCCCAGCAGCCGGTGCTGATTGCCGCCTACCACGCAGCGCGCTCCGGCCGGGACCTGCCGGCCGCTGATCCCGAGCCTCAGCACTGCCGCTAACTTCCTGCTGCAGCTCGCTGGCGAGCGGCCGGATGCCCAGGGCCGCCGAGATCCTCGACACCTGCCTGGTGCTGCACGCCGACCACACGATGAACGCCTCCACGTTCGCCGCGAGGGTATGCGCGGCCACGCTGGCCGATATGCACTCAGCCGTGGTCGCAGCCCTCGGTACGCTTTCCGGGCCGCTGCACGGCGGGGCCAACGAGCAGGTGATGCGGGCCTGGAGGCAATCAGGCAATCGGGCGGCGATCCGCTTGAGGCGGTCAGCAGCCAGGTCAGCCAGCGGCTGGCGCGGCGGTGAGAAGATCATGGGCTTCGGCCACCGGGTCTACAAGACCGAGGACCCGCGGGCTACCCACCTTCGCCGGATGTCGGCCGAGCTGGCCACCGCCAGCGGCGACGACACGTATTACCGGATGTCGCGCCGGATGGAAGAGGTCGTGCTCGCGGAGAAGGGCCTGTACCCGAACGTCGACTTCTTCGCCGCGACCGTCTATCACTACCTGGGTATCCCGACGGACCTGTTCACCCCGGTCTTCTCGGCCAGCCGGATGGCGGGCTGGACGGCCCACGTGATCGAGCAGCATGCCGACAACCGGCTGATCAGGCCGGACAGCGAGTACATCGGGGACCGCGGCCTGCAATGGGTGCCGCTCGATGCCCGGTGAAGCATTCCGCCGTCAAGCATTCTGCCAGGGCATCCGCGCGCCGGGCCAGGAAGGCCGAGGCCGGCCAGGCGGCCCGGCGCAGCGACCAGGCGGCCAGCGCGACGGCCTGCTGACGCAGCTGCCGTACCTGCTCGTGCTGGCCGGCGTGGTGGCCGGCCTGGCCACGATTCGCAGCAGTGAGCAGGCGGTAAGGGGCGGTACGTTGGTAATAGCCGGTGCGCTGCTGGCGGGCTCGCTGATCAGGCTGATCCTGCCGGACGGGCCGGGCCGGGATGCTTGCGTCGCGACGACGGCTGGCTGACGTCGCGGCGCTGGCCGTACTCGGCATCGGCCTGCTGATCGCAGGATTGCTCGCCCGGGTTCCGGGCTGATGAGCTGGCTGAGCCAGGCCCCGGTGCTGGCTGGACGTTGGGCTGGGCATGTCAGCGCCCGGTCAGGTTACGCCGCGCAACGATGCCGGCGCGATGAAGGGAATGCAGCTGCATGTCGAAGATAAAGGTGGTCAATCCGGTCGTTGAGCTCGACGGCGACGAGATGACCAGGATCATCTGGCAGTTCATTAAGGACAAGCTCATCCTGCCCTACCTCGAGATCGAGCTTGAGTACTACGACCTGTCCATTCAGAACCGCGATGCGACCGATGACCAGGTCACCATTGATGCCGCGCACGCGATCAAGCGGCACGGCGTCGGCGTGAAATGCGCCACGATCACGCCCGATGAGGACCGGGTGGCCGAGTTCGGCCTCAAGAGAATGTGGCGGTCGCCGAACGGCACCATCCGGAACATCCTTGGCGGCGTGGTCTTCCGCGAGCCGATCGTGGTCTCCAGCATCCCGCGGTTCGTACCCGGCTGGACCGACCCCATCGTGATCGGCAGGCACGCGCACGGCGACCAGTACCGGGCTACCGACTTCGTGGTGCCGGGGCCGGGCTCAGTGCGCATCTCGTTCGTGCCGGCCGCGGCGGGCAGCGAGCCGCTTGAGTTTGAGGTCGCCGAGTTCAGCGGCGGCGGCGTGGCCATGGGCATGTACAACTTCGACGACTCGATCCGCGACTTCGCCCGGGCCACGATGCGGTTCGCGCTCGACCGGGGCCTGCCGCTCTACCTGTCCACGAAGAACACGATCCTCAAGGCCTACGACGGCCGGTTCAAGGACATCTTTGCCGAGGTCTTCGAGGCCGAGTTCAAGGCCGAGTTCGAGGCGGCCGGCATCACCTACGAGCACCGGCTGATCGATGACATGGTCGCCCAGGTGATCAAGGGCAACGGCGGCATCGTCTGGGCCTGCAAGAACTATGACGGTGACGTTGAGTCCGACATCGTCGCCCAGGGCTTCGGCTCGCTCGGCCTGATGACGAGCGTCCTGATGACGCCGGACGGCAAGACAATCGAGGCCGAGGCCGCGCACGGCACGGTTACCCGGCATTACCGGCAGCACCAGCAGGGCAAGCCGACTTCCACGAACCCGATCGCGTCGATCTTCGCCTGGACCAGGGGGCTGGCCCACCGCGGCAAGCTCGACGGCACTCCAGAGGTCACGGAGTTCGCCAAAACGCTGGAGCGGGTCTGCGTCGAGACCGTGGAGAGCGGCAAGATGACCAAGGACCTCGCGCTCCTGGTCGGCGAGGGCACGCCGTTCCTCACCACGGAGGAGTTCCTCGCCGCCCTCGACGAGAACCTGCGCGCCGCGATGGCCGCGTCCTGACCTCCGTCAGGTCACAGCGCCGCGCGCCACGCTCTACCCGCGAACTGCAGCTGCAGAAGGAGATCACTTTCATGGCCCGCACAGGGAAGGTTACGGTCGTCGGAGCCGGGTTCTACGGCTCGACCACGGCGCAGCGACTGGCAGAGTACGACATCTTCGACGAAGTCGTGCTGACCGACATCGTCGAGGGCAAGCCGGAGGGGCTCGCACTCGACATCAGCCAGTCGCGGCCGGTCGAGGGCTTCGAGACTAAGGTCACCGGGCAGACGACCGGGCCCGCCGGTGAGGGCTACGAGGCCATCGCCGGCTCCGGCATCGTCGTCATCACGGCCGGCCTGCCGCGCAAGCCGGGCATGAGCCGGATGGACCTGATCGGCGTCAACGCCAAGATCGTCCGGAACGTGACCGAGCAGGTCGTGAAGCACGCTCCTGACGCGGTCCTGATCGTAGTCTCGAACCCGCTCGACGAGATGACGGCACTGGCCGCGAAGGTCTCCGGCTTCCCGTCGCACCGCGTCATGGGCCAGGCCGGGATGCTCGACACCGCCAGGTTCAGCTACTTCGTGGCCGAGCGGCTTGGAGTTCCGGTCGGCTCGGTCAAGACCCTGACGCTCGGCTCGCACGGCGACACCATGGTGCCGGTGCCCGTCGGCCTGCTCGGTCGATGGCAAGCCGCTGGCCGACCTGCTGCCGGCCGCCGATATCGAGCAGCTGGTGGAGCGCACCCGCAACGGCGGCGCGGAAATCGTGGCGCTGCTGAAGACCGGCTCCGCCTACTACGCTCCGTCGGCCGCCGCGGCCCGGATGGCCAGGGCGGTGGCCGAGGACTCTGGCGCGGTCATGCCGGTCTGTGCCTGGGTCGACGGCCAGTACGACATCTCCGGTGTCTACCTCGGCGTCGAGGCCGAGCTCGGCGTCACGGGTGTCAGGCGGGTCGTGGAGCGCGACCTGACCGAGTCCGAGCTCGCGGCACTGCGCGAGGCGGCCGAGGCGGTCCGGGCCAAGCAGGCCGACGTCGCCAGCCTGTAACGGCACTCGCAGCGCAGCGGCTCAGCCCAGGGCCAGGCGGCGCATCGCCAGCTCGGCGTACACGGCCGTACCGTCCGGCAGCACCGCGTCGTCGAACACTGCCTCGGCTGAGTGGTTGAACGGGGCCGTGAACGGGTCGGTGTCCGGCGGGCAGGCGCCGAGCATAAGGAACGCGCCGGGCACCTGCTCCAGCACGTAGGAGAAGTCCTCCGAGCCGGTGAGTGGATCGGGCGCGGCGATGTACCGGCCGTCGCCGAGCACAGCCGCGACTGTCTCCTCGGCAAACGCCAGCTCGGCCGCGTCGTTGCTGGTCACCGGGTAGCCGTCGACGAACTCGGCGGTGGCGGTCAGCCCGTGCGCGGTCGCGATGTCCCTGGCCAGCCGCGGCGCAGCGGCCTGCACGGCGGCACGCGCCTGCGGCGAGAACGAGCGGACCGTCGCGACGAAGTTCGCATCGTCGGGGATCACGTTGTCGGCGGTGCCGGCGTGGAACGTGCCGACGGTCACCACGATCGGGTCGAAGACGTCGAACTGCCTGGTCACCATCGTCTGCAGGGCGAGCACGATCTCGCACGCCACCGGCACCGGGTCAGCCGCGTGGTGCGGCTGTGATCCGTGACCGCCGCGGCCGTGCACGGTCACATGCAGGGTGTCGGCTGCGGCCATGATCGTGCCGGCCCGGCTGGCCAGCATGCCGAATGGCAGCAAGCCCGACGCAACGTGCAGCGCGTAAGCCGCGACGGGCCGCTCGCCGGCCGCGTCCAGCACGCCCTCGGCGACCATGATCCGGCAGCCGCCGGGTCCTTCCTCGCCCGGCTGGAACATGAAGATGACGTTCCCGGCGAGTTCGTCCTGCCGGGCCGACAGCAGCCTGGCCGCGCCTGCCAGCATCGCGGTGTGCAGGTCGTGACCGCAGGCGTGCATGGCCCCGTCGACGGCCGATGCGTACGGCACGCCGGACCGCTCGGTGACGGGCAGCGCGTCCATGTCGCCGCGCAGCAGCACCGTCTTGCCCGGCTTGCGCGCCGCGCAGCACCGCCGTGACTGAGCTCAGGCTTCCGGCCCAGCGTGATCTCCAGTGGCAGCCCTCGAGCGCGTCCAGCACCTTGCGCTGGGTGCGCGGCAGATCCAGCCCGATCTCCGGCTCGGCATGGATCGACCGGCGCAGCTCGGTCAGTTCGGCCGCGATCGCGACCGCCTCGTCGTGCAGACCGCCCATGTGTCCACCCGCCTTTCCGGCATTTCAGTCATATCGAGCATCTTGTCATTACATACGCGTACAAGCGCCGGGATCAGCGAGCCGCTGCATCCGGCTGCATGCGCGCAGGCGTAGGCGAGTACGGCTCGGGCGGGCGGGCAGACTGCATAGACTATTGCAAACTACCGCGCGGCCGAGTTCCGGTCGCTGCCGGGACGCGGGGACGGCAACGTTCCGCGCGAGCCACATCGACGAGGGTCGGGGATCCGGACGTGAATGGCGTCGGCTGGGATATTCTCCTCGTCCTTGCCGTGATTCTGATCGGGGGCTTCTTCGCGGCGGCCGAGATGGCGCTGGTGTCGCTGCGCGAGGGCCAGGTCCGCGCGCTCGGCCGGCGGGGCAAGCGCGGCCAGCGCACGGCCAAGCTGGCGCAGGACCCGAACAGGTTCCTGTCCTCGGTCCAGATCGGCGTCACGCTGGCCACGCTGCTGTCCGGCGCCTTCGGCGCGGCGCTGCTGTCGAACCGGCTGGCCGGCGTGCTCAGCAGTCCATGCCGCGTGACGTCGCCGTCCCGCTGGCGCTGATCGCCGTGACGCTGGTCATCTCGTTCTTCACGCTGGTCTTCGGCGAGCTAGCGCCGAAGCGGCTGGCGCTGCAGCGGAACGAGCGGGTCGCGCTGGTGGCAGGGCCAGTGGTGGACCGGCTGGCGACGCTGGCCAGGCCGCTGGTCTGGCTGCTATCCCGGTCGACGAACCTGGCCGTCCGGCTGCTCGGCGGCGACCCGGCAGCCGGCCGCGGGGTCATGACCGACGAGGAGCTCCGCGACCTGGTCGCCGGCCATCAGGCGCTGAGCCCGGACGAGCGGCACATCGTCGGCGAGGTGTTCGACGCGGGCAAGCGCCAGATCCGCGAGGTGCTGGTGCCGCGTACCGAGGTGGAGTTCCTGCCCGCCTCGATGCCGCTGACGACAGGCGGTCGCGGTCACCGAGCACGCCAGGTACTCGCGGTTCCCGGTGTACCAGGAGTCCTATGACGACGTGATCGGCTTCGTGCACACGCGCGACCTGCTGGACAGCCGCTCCGAGCTGGACTCCCGCCAGGTCGGAGAGGTGTGCAGGCCGGTCAAGTTCCTGCCGATCAGCAAGATGGTGCTGTCGGCGCTGTCGGAGATGCGCAAGGACCGCGCGCACCTGGCCATCGTGGTGGACGAGTACGGCGGCACCGCGGGGATCGTCACGCTGGAGGACCTGGTCGAGGAGCTGATCGGCGACATCCAGGACGAGTACGACGAGGAAGCCAGCCATCCGCGCCAGCTGCACGGCGGTGAGCTCGAAGTGGACGGCCTGCTGAACCTGGATGAGTTCGCCGACCAGACCGGGCTCGAGCTGCCCGAGGGCCCGTACGAGACGGTGGCGGGCTACCTCCTGGCCGCGCTTGGTCACCTGCCCGATAAGGGCGAGTCCGCCGATGTGGCCGGGCGACGCCTGACAGTCACCCAGCTGGACGGCCGCCGGATCTCCCGGGTGCGGGTCAGCCCGGCCGCCCAGCCGGTAGCCGACCAGCCCGGAGCTTAGCGCTCGCCGGGGTAAGCAGCGGCTCGCACTACACTTTGGGCATGGCCGACGGTGATCACCGTGTCGCGTCGATCCGGCTGATCTTGAATCCGGCCCCGTGCTGGTGGTGGACTTCGGCGCCCAGTACGCCCAGCTGATAGCTCGGCGGGTCCGGGAATGCCAGGTCTACTCGCGCGTGGTGCCCGCCACGATGTCAGCCGGGGAGATGCTGGCGCTGCGCCCGTCTGCCATCATCCTGTCGGGCGGCCCGTCCTCGGTCTACGCGACCGGCGCCCCGCCCGCCCCGGCCGGCCTGCTCACCGCCGGGATCCCGATCCTCGGCATCTGCTATGGCTTCCAGCTCATGGTCCGCGACCTCGGCGGAGAGGTCCTCCACACGGGAACGGGGGAGTACGGGGCAACTGTGCTCCGCGCCGCTGATGCCGCCGGGGTCCTGCTGGACGGCATGCCAGCGGACCAGCGAGTCTGGATGTCCCACGGCGACACCTGCGCGGCGGCGCCGCCCGGCTTCACGATCACGGCCACGACGGCGGGCACCCCGGTGGCAGCGGCCGAGGCAGCCGACCGTCACCTTTACGGCATGCAGTTCCACCCTGAGGTCCTGCACACCGAGCACGGCATGGCGATGCTGCGCAATTTCCTGACGGCGGCCGGATGCCAGCCGACGTGGACGATGCGCGGGGTGATCGAGGAGCAGACCGAGCGGATCGCCGCCCAGGTCGGCGAGGGCCGCGCGATCTGCGGGCTGTCCGGCGGCGTGGATTCCGCGGTGGCCGCGGCGCTCGTGCAGCGCGCCATCGGGCTCGCGGCTGACGTGCGTGTTCGTCGATCACGGGCTGCTGCGGGCCGGGGAGGCCGAGCAGGTCGAGAAGGACTTCGTCGCGGCGACCGGCGTCGAGCTGAAAGTCGTCGATGCGGCCGCGGTCTTTCTCGGCGCCCTCGCCGGCGTGGCCGATCCCGAGCAGAAGCGCAAGATCATCGGCCGTGAGTTCATCCGGGCGTTCGAGCAGGCAGCGCGCGAGATAGCTGGGGCGGACGATGCGGCCACGTTCCTGGTCCAGGGCACGCTCTACCCGGACGTGGTGGAGTCTGGCGGCGGCAGCGGCGCCGCGAACATCAAGTCGCACCACAACGTCGGCGGGCTGCCGGATGACCTGAAGTTCGAGCTGGTCGAGCCGCTGCGAGACCTGTTCAAGGACGAGGTACGCCAGGTCGGTACCGAGCTCGGGCTGCCCGACGAGATCGTCTGGCGGCAGCCGTTCCCCGGTCCTGGCCTCGCGATCAGGATCGTCGGCGAGGTCACCGCCGAGCGCCTCCGGATCGTGTCCGCGGCCGACGCGATCGCGCGGGCCGAGCTGTCCGCGGCCGGGCTGGACCGGCAGATCTGGCAGTGCCCGGTGGTGCTGCTGGCCGACGTCCGCTCGGTCGGCGTCCAGGGCGACGGCCGCAGCTACGGCTACCCGGTCGTGCTCCGGCCGGTGACCAGCGAGGACGCGATGACGGCCGACTGGGCCAGGCTGCCGGACGACGTCCTGGCCCGGATCTCGACCCGGATCACCAACGAGGTGCCTGAGGTCAACCGGGTCGTGCTCGATATCACGTCCAAGCCGCCCGCCACCATCGAGTGGGAGTAGAGCTCCGGCGGGCGGTCCGCTGCGCCACGAGATACGACCTCCGCCAATGCGAGAATGGCTTGCTGTACGCAACTAAAATTAGGCTCGCACGACGTCGCCGGCGCGATAGGTGAGGCAGGCGCTCAGATCGTGAAGCGAAGGTTGCGGGCAGCGCGGTCGCCCAGCTCGTGGTTCCCGGTCCAGGTCACCCTGCCAGCGTCGATCTGAGCTTGGGGGTCGATGCGGCCAGCGGCCAGCTGGATGAACGTCAGCGGTGTCGGTTGTCAGCTCGACAGTCGGCGATCGGCGACGTCTTGGACCGCCTTTGCGCGGCCGTCGACGGCACGCGGATGTCGCGCTGTGATCGGGCCGGTCAGGTGGAACACGATGCTGGTCCGTCCGGCAGGCCGATCTTTCTTGCCGACGATGTAGCCGATCGAGCTCTCGACCTGGCCGAGCGAGATCTCGGCCCTCGGCCCGGCGTCGTCGCGGACCAGCCAAGTGCGGTGGTGATGTCGCGCTCGTGCACCCAGAAGTCGAAGATCCGGATCTCCAGGAACTGCGCCGTAGGTTCTTCGGCCCGATCGGCGTCCACGACGGCCGGGCCAGATCGTCCTCGCGCAGGCCAGCCAGGTCGGCGCGGCGGTCGGCGAAGATCTCGGCGATGCGCGCGGCGAAGGCCTTGTCGTCGAGGCTCGCCGCATGCTCGGTGTAAGGACCGATGCGGTCGAGCGGCGGAAGGTCCGCGGCGCTATCTGGCAGCCAGCCAGTCATGACCCGCTCCATCATGCCGAGGTGAGTAACGACAGCGCGCATATCCCAGTCCGGGCACAGCGACTGAGCCTGCCACTGCTGGCTGCTCATCCGGGCGCACGCCGATTCGATGGCGTCGTAGCACTGCTCGAGCGAGCCCCGGATGGTAGCCAGGTCGGTCACGGCGTCTCCTTCTGAATAGTGATCCAGTCTCGTCGCCTCCAGATAGGGCGGAAGGCCGACGCGATCGCCTGCAGGTCCTGCTGGCTCTTGGGCCGCTGCACCTCATACAAGGCCGGGAACTCCAGCCAGCCGGTCAGCAGCCGCCAGAGCCGCACGGCCGCAGGGCCAGGCGGGCGGCTTGATGAGAACCGGTCCGAACAGCGGCCGGTCGCCCGGCAAATACCAGCGTCGGCACGCCCCAGCCGCCGAGACCAGTGAGCCGATCATGGTCCGCCCTGACTTCCTCGCTCGTGCTCGGGTCGTCAATTGCCTCGCCGACCAGTGCCGGGTTGAGGCCGAGCTGGTCCGACAGCTCCTCGGCGACCTCGCGGCGGTGCGGCTTGCGCCCGTCGACATGCAGGGCGGTTCCGGCGGCGAGGTACCAGCGGTCGAGCAGATCCGGGTCGATGCGCCTGAGCAGCGCCCCGATCCGCATCATCGACCAGCCATAAGACCAGTCCCGCTCCCATGGGTGCTTCTTGCCATCGGCCCGATTGATCTCCTCCAGGCTGAAGAACCGCCACCTGACATCCAGCCCGGTCTGGTCGCGGACATCGCGGATCCACAGCGACGCCTGATACGCCCACGGGCACATGACGTCGAAGTGGAAGTCGACGACGGTGATCTGGTCGTCGCCTGGCTCAGGTAGCATCGGCCCGCCCTGTCGGTGGGGGTCAGGAGACCCTGGGCTGCTCGGCCGGCATATCGGCGTAGGACTTGCTCGCGGCGATGTCGCGAAGCTGGTCCATCGCCTCCCACACCTCGGTAAAGCTAGTAAAGATCGGAACGGGGCATAGCCGGAGCCGGTCTGGCGTCCGGTAGTCGCCGACAACGTCGGCCTTGATCAGGGCCTGGCTGATCTGCCATGCCTCGTCGTGCCGCAGGCTTACGTGGCCGCCGCGGCGGGCGGCGTCTCGCGGCGATGCGACGGCGAAGCCGAGCGGCACAAGCCATTCATCGGCCAGCGCGATGAGGTAGCTGGTGAGCTCGATGCTCTTGGCCCGCAGTGCCGCAATGCCCGCCTCACCGAGCAGCCTGGCACCCTCTTCGACCGCGACAGTGCCGATGATGTTCGGTGTCCCGGTCAGGAAGGCGTCGATACCGGGCGCCGGGTCGTACCGCGGGCCCATCGCGAACTGGTCGTGCTGGCTGAACCAGCCCCAGACCGGCTGCCGTATCAGCGATTGCAGGTCCTCGCGCACGTAGAGGAAGCCGGGCGCGCCTGGTCCGGCGTTCACGTACTTATATGTGCAGCCGACCGCCATGTCAGCGCCGGAGGAGTCGAGCTCGACCGGAACCGAGCCGACGGAGTGGCTGAGATCCCAGAGGACCAGAGCGCCCGCCCGGTGCACGAGCTCTGTGAGCCGCGCCATGTCGGCGAGTGCCGCGCTGCGGTACGCCACGTGCGACAGGCTGACGAGGGCCACGCGCTCGTCCAGCGCATCGGCTAGCGCCTGCTCGCTGATGCCGTCGTCAATGTCGGAATGGATCAGCCGCAGCTCGCAACCACGCTGGGCAGCGATGCCCTCGAGCACGTATCGGTCGGTGGGGAAGTTGTCATTGTCGGTGACGAACACATCGCGGCCCGGCCTCGCGTCCAGCGCCGCCCACGCCAGCTTGTACAGGTTGACCGTGACCGAGTCGCAGACCAGCACCTGCCCGGCGGCCGCGCCGACTAGGTGGTCACTCGAGCATGTCACCGGCCTGCCGGGGAAGCTGGATCCACTTGTCCCAGGACCGGACCAGGCCGACTCCCCAGTCCTGGTCGACGACCTCCGCGATCCGGGCCTGAGTGCGCACCGGCAGCGGACCGAGCGAGTTGCCGTTGAGGTAGATCAGTTCCCTGTCATGCCGAACGAACCGGTCGCGGTATGGCCCGAGTTGGTCGGCAGCGTCCAGGGCCTGGGCATATGACCGATCTGCGAAGGACGTCGTCACGCTCCCCACCCTAACTGAGTGCCTATGCGCTGACGCGGTACCCGGTTAAGCCTTCGGGTAACACTGAGCCGGTGCCCGGCTTCGCGCGCGAGTCCTCTCGAGCACGGCGAGCTAGCTCCGGGTGGCTCCGGTCCGCGGATGCTCCGCTGACTTGGATGTTGGGCAATGCCCGTGCGCGGCGGCGTGCGACCACAAGTGCTCTGGTGATGATCGGGGCGCCGACAGCTGATGGCAGAAACCAGAACGTCAGCGACGGGAGCCGGTCCCACAAAGGCAAGTGCGGGCCGTTGTCCACGTAGAACGCGGTGAGCATGGCGACATAGCCGACGCCCATGCCCATGATGTGAGCGGTATCGCCAGGCCGGCGGAGGCGCCGGTGCAGATATCCGATCGTTGCTGCTGTGAAGGCCACCGCGCCGATGATCAGTAGATGGTAGTCCTGCCGCCACCGCATGATCGACAGGGCTGTCGCGGTGATGAGTACAACTGTGATCGCCCGGTAGAACCATCGACCAGCCCGGATGTGCCGAAGACTGCCTTTCCGCGTCAACGCTGCGATCGCGCCCGCTATCACCGCGGTCAGGCCTCCTGCCACGTGGACCACTAGGAAGGCCAGGAAGACAGGGGCGGTGGAGCCCACCTGGTCGCCGAGAGTGCGGGCAGCTACGAGCATCTGCTTGGCCTC
Source organism: uncultured Actinomycetota bacterium (assembly GCA_963808215.1). Lineage (GTDB taxonomy): Bacteria > Actinomycetota > Actinomycetes > Streptosporangiales > Streptosporangiaceae > JAJYUU01. Next base: position 189,508 of record CAWEEY010000002.1, on the reverse strand, counting down.
CCAGGATGAGCCGGATGTCAGCTCATCTCATATGTAGCATTACTACTTATGAGTCTGACTGTACTCGGAGAATTGCCTGGCCGGAAGCCCTACTGTAGCGTTGCTACCTATGAGGGCAGAGCTGCTGAAGGGCCATCTGGACGCGCTGCTTCTGGCGGCACTTGAGGATGGCCCGCGGCACGGCTACGCGGTAATGGAGGCCCTGCGAGAGTCCACCGCGGGCCGACTCGACCTCCCGACGGGAACGATTTATCCGGCGCTCCACCGCCTGGAGTCCGCCGGACTGATCGCAGGATCCTGGTCGCTGGTCGGCGGGAGGCGCCGCCGCTGCTACGTGCTAACCGAGGCTGGACGGCATGCCCTGTCAGGTCGGCGGGCAGACTGGCGAGACTTTGCTTCCGTCATCAGCGCAGCGCTAGAGGGCAGGCCGTGGCCGACCACAGCCTGATTGCGGCTTACCGCCACGACCTTCTGGCGCGGCTTCCAGCTGAACTGGCTGAGGAGGTGTGCGACGGTCTCACCGACGCACATGAGCAGTACCTGCGCCGCGGCCTCAGCCCGGACCAGGCGGCCTTGGCCGCCATCGCTGAATTCGGCCACGCTGGCACGGTCGTGGATGCGTTCCGCAGAGCATGCCCGGTCTGGAGGCTCGCACGCGTTCTCATAGTCACGGGCCCGATCGTGGGCGGGTGGTGGGCCGCGGCGCTGATAGCCGCCCGAGCGTGGGACTGGCCCATCCCAGTCGCTGCGCCTCTCCTGGTCGGGCTGGTGCTGGCTGCGTCGGTTGTCATGCTGGCAACCGCGTCACTGACACGGCGCTACCAATCACTCCTGCGCGCGGGCATCACCGGGTGCCTGGGCATTGCCGTCCTGGATGTCACTGTGCTCACCGCAGCCGTATCGCTGGCACCCGGCGCCCGCTGGCTGCTCGTTATCGCCATGAGCGTCAGCATGATCCGCCTGACGTTCGTTGCAGGAATGCTGCGCCGATACCTTGCTAACCGCTCCGCCTAGAGCAGTTAGCCACGCCGCGACTCGCAGGTGACCATCAACTGGGTTTCCTGGCTTGGATAGTGGCCGAGTGCAGACCGTCGGCTGCCACGTTCGTGCTGGTTATCGTGACGTTGCAGAATCCTGCCGCGATCAGCAGGCGATCGTATTCCGGCTGAGTCAGCGCGCCAGCCAGGCAGCCGACCTGCTGTTCGGCGCGTGCCCGCTGCGCCGGATCGGTGCTTTCGTCGGCAGTGACGTCGCTGATGCCCAGTCGTCCGCCGGGTTTGAGTACGCGGAATGCCTCGGCTAGGACGCGGGCCTTGTCGCCGGACAGGTTGATGACGCAGTTGGAGATGATGACGTCGACGTGGTCATCGGGCAGTGGGATGTTCTCGATGCGGCCGTGCAGGAACCGGGCGTTGGTGATGTGCGCCTTCCTGGCGTTCATGCGGGCTAGGGCGAGCATGTCTGTGCTGGCGTCCAGGCCGTAGGCGATGCCGTCCGGTGCGACTCTGCGGGCTGAGAGCAGTACGTCGAGGCCACCGCCAGAGCCGAGATCCAAAACGGTTTCTCCGGGCTTGAGCTCGGCGACCGTGAGCGGGTTTCCGCAGCCCAGGCTTGCCTGGAAAGCTGCTTCTGGCGCCTGGCTGCGATCGGCGTAAGCGGCTGCACCGAAACATCCGTCGTCGAAGGCATCGGGATCGCAGTCCCTGATGACTTCTCCGCCCAGCGCGGCACGCGCGAGTTGGGAGTACCTGCTGATAATCCGGTCGCTGTCTTCGACTGTCACGATGCGCTCCTATGCCGACTTGGCTGCGGTGGGTGGCTCCGGGGCGGGCTTGCCCATGACGATGTCTGCGGCCGTGGGGAAGCAATCGACGCATGCCTCGTTGATCCGGTAGTACGTAGCCGTGCCCTGGTGGTCGGCCAGCACGAACCGCACGTCAGCCAGCACCTTGAGGTGGGCAGAAACGGTGGACTGGCCGACCTCGACCGCGGCGACGATCTCGCCGACGTTCATCGGCGTTCCTCGGCGCGCCAGCAAGGTCACAATCTGAATCCGGGTTGGATCAGCGAGTGCCTTAAACCAGTTCGCGAACTCCGCGGCTGTCGCGCGGTCGAGTGGCTTCTCGTCAGAACTCTTCATATTGCGCGGCTTCGCCGCTCGATAAGGACGACATCGCGCCGGTGGTCTGGAAGTCTGCCCGCATCGGCGTGACCATCGGTCATCGGCTCGATAAGCACTGCGCGCAACGCTAGCTTTTTCATCGTTCATCGACGATAAACGATGAAGCAGTCTCGTGCAATCTTTCGCGCCAACGAAGACCGGGTTAAGTCGTGGTGGGAGTGTCAGCGATCAGTGCGGCGATGCTGGCGAGTGCCTCGGTCCTGATGCGGTAGTACGCCCAGACGCCGCGCTTCTCGCGGTCCAGCAGTCCGGCGTCGTGCAGGACCTTCAGGTGGTGGCTGATGGTGGGCTGGGACAGGTCGAAGGCGTCGTTGAGGTCGCAGACGCAGGCCTCGCCGCCTGGGTGGGAGGCGACCAGGGATATCAGCCGCAGGCGGACCGGGTCGGCGAGTGCCTTGAGCAACGGCGCGATCTGGTCGGCCTGGGCCTGGGACAGGGGCTGGGCTGTCAGCGGCGGGCAGCACGCCACGGTGTCGACGGGATCCAGCACCATCAGAGACTTCGACATGCGTCTATATTGACAGGCGCCTATGTGTTGTGGCAAGCTCAGACCGACGAAGACATAGACAGCCATCAATATCTGTGGAGGTTCCTATGACCGGCCGCATACAGCTCGCCATCAACGTCGACGACCTGGAGGAGTCCATCGGGTTCTACAGCAAGCTCTTCGGCGCCGAGCCGGCGAAGGTCCGGCCCGGATACGCCAACTTCGCGATCGCCGACCCGCCGCTCAAGCTCATCCTGATGGAGAACCCCGGCCAGGGCGGCAGCCTCAACCACCTCGGCGTCGAGGTCGCCGACACCGACGCGGTGGACGCCGAGCAGCACCGCCTCGCCGAGGTCGGCCTGGCCTCGATCGAGGAGCGCGACACCACCTGCTGCTACGCCCGGCAGAACAAGTTCTGGGTCGAAGGCACGCCCAACGGCGAGCGGTGGGAGATCTACACCGTTCTGGAGGACAGCCAGACCTTCTGGGGCGAGGACGGCGGCCAGGGCTGGGCCTCAGTCGAGGCCTCCCTCGATGCGGGCAAGCAGCACTCGTAGCTCCGGGCACAGTGCTGCGGGTCGCAGGAGCAGGCCAGCGCAGTCGCACGCTCTAGCGGGTGCGATGCCTGATAGCGCCTGATACGCTACGGCAAAATGTCGCATAATCGGCGCGGGCCGCGTACCTGTCAACCCACTGCAGGCTCGCGGTGTCGGCCTGGTCGTACCGCGACGGGCCCGAAGGTCGCCGGGCCGCTACGAGCTGCCTGAGCGATCTTCCGGCGCGTCCGCATCATGGCCCTCGGTCGACCTGCCCGGCAATTGCGATCCATGACGACATCGTCCTGACCTGGAGGTGACCTGGATGGCCCGCGTCCAGCTCTCGGTCAACGTCAGCGATTTCGATGCCGCGGTGTCGTTCTACTCCGGCTGTTTGGCACCGAGCCAGCCAATTCGGCCCGGCTCTGCGAACTTCGCGCATCGACGACCCGCCGCTCAAGCTGGTGCTGAACTCGCCCGGCAACGGGCACCGGCGGCACGATCGACGCGCCTGGGCGTCGAAGTTGGCTCGACCGAGCGGAGCGTGGCCCACGGCGAGGCTCGGGCTCGCACCGTCCGGCCTGAAGGTCGATCCCGAGCCCGAGCGCTGTCGTGCTGCTCGCCCGCCAGGACAAGGTGTGGGCGCATGACACCGGAGGCGTGTCCGGGGAGTACGAGCACGTCCTGGAGCTATATCGAGACCCCATGACGGTCACCGCGGCCCTCGCCCGCGCAGGCCGCCGGCCGTGCCAGGCTCGGCCCTGCGCCGCCGTCGCCGGAGTGGCTCGAGACCGCCGGCTAGCGCGGCCTGCTGTCCTGAGCTCACGTTGGCATGGATGGGCGTCGAGGGCGGAGTGGCGATCAGCGCCGCGATACGTCTGGGCTCCGTCGCCCTGACTCTGGCTTCGGTGTGCTCTGACAGCGGCTTTCGAGTGCGACGCGCAGTGTGAGCGTCATCTGGGCGAGTTCACGTTGTAGCCGGCTGGTAGAGCTTCGGCATCCGAGCGGGGGCCTCGGCAGCTTCGTCGCTGTCAGCTTCTACCTGCTCGCGCCCTACAGCGCCACGATGCGCTCCGGGCACTCGCTGCTGGGACCGCGCCGAGCAGCTGGTCGCGCTGGCCCTGCCGCGGGGATCGTCCTTCCTCGACCCGGCCTTGCCTAGCCAAGCGTGCATCGGCGCCCGGCTGGACGTCTGCCACCGCCGGGCAGGACATCCAGAACTTGCTCGCGCCTACCCGGGATCGCGGTCACGCCGGGCTGCGGCTAACACCCGACTGGCGCCTCGTGGCCGGATCCAGTGGTTGCGCTCGGCACGCCGGCTGGCAGACATCGAGGGCCGCCGAGCATGGGCGGTAATCACGCAGCTGCGCGACAGCGTCCCGAGGATGCGGCTGACGTGGCAGAGTTGCTGCGCACCTTACCCATGTTCGGCCTGGCGGATGGAGTGCTAGCCGATCGCTGCCAGCCGGATCCGACCGGGACTGACAGCAGCGCCGGCCATGCGCTCGAGGGCGGCCGGGACCAGCCGGTAGTAGACCCAGGTGCCGCGGCGCTCGCTGTCGATGAGCCCGGCCTCGCGCAGCACCTTCAGGTGATGGCTGATGGTGGGCTGACTGAGGTCGAACGCGCTGGTGAGGTCGCAGACGCAGACCTCGCCGCCTTCGCGGGCGCCGATCAGCGACACCAGCCGGAGCCGGACCGGGTCGCCCAGCGCCTTGAACACCTGCGCCAGGCCGGCCGCGGATGCCTCGTCGATCGGCTCGCTGACCAGGGCGGGCTGGGCGCAGGCGCCGGGGCCTGTCACGGCGATGATCGCCAGATCGCCGGGCGGCGCGTGCTGGATTGACATGGCTCTATGTTGACGGGGATCGATGCAGGCTGGCAAGCTGGCGTCTGTATCGACATCTGTCTATGAAGACCGGGGAGTGCTGGAGTGACCGAGGTTGCGCTGTGGCGGCGGCTGGCCGCCGAGTTCCTTGGCAGCGCCTTCCTGGCCGCGCTGGTGATCGGCTCCGGGATCGCTGCTCAGCGCCTCTCGCCGGGTGATACCGGCCTGGAGCTGCTGGAGAACGCGGCCGCGACCGCGGCCGGGCTGTTCGCGATCATCCTGATGTTCGGCCCTGTCTCTGGCGGTCACTTCAACCCGGTCGTGTCGTTCGTCGACGCAGCCTTCCGCGGCGTGTCCTGGCGGGACGCCGCCGCCTACCTGCCCGCCCAGGTCGCCGGATGCATCAGTCGGCGCGATCGCCGCCAACCTGATGTTCGCCCTGCCCGCGGTGAGCATCTCGGTCAAGCACCGGGCCACGGCTGGCCATTTCCTGTCGGAGATCATCGCGACCCTCGGACTGATGCTCGTGATCTTCGCGCTGGCGAGGTCGGGCAGAAGCCGGGTCACCCCGGCCGCTGTCGGCGCCTATATCGGCGCGGCCTACTTCTTCACCTCGTCGGCCAGCTTCGCCAACCCGGCGATCACCATCGGCCGGATGTTCTCCAATACCTTCGCCGGCATCGCCCCGTCGTCGGCTCCGACCTTCATCGCCGCCCAGGTCGTCGGCGGCATCCTCGCGATCGGGCTTGTCAGGCTTCTCTATCCGGGGATCACTCCGGCCGAAGCCGCCGATGTCACTGTGCCGCACGATCACTCCGGCAGTGCCGAGCGACTGCGTAGCAACGCAGCGAGCGACGGCGCAGCCGCTACTGTCAGCCGGCCGAGCGGCCCGGCCCACGGCTAACGAGACGACGGAGCCAGCCCATGCACCTGGTCATGATCGGCGGCAGCGACGCGGGCATCAGCGCTGCCCTGCGCGCCCGCGAACTTGACCCGTCGGCCGACGTCACCGTCGTCGTCGCGGACGCATACCCCAACTTCTCCATCTGCGGCATCCCGTACTACGTCTCCGGCGAGGTGACCCACTGGCGCAACCTCGCCCACCGCACCGTCGCCGACCTGGAAGCGACCGGGATGGCCCTGCGGCTGGACACCACGGCCCGCCGCATCGACGTTGCCGGCCGCAAACTGCTAGTCACCGCGGCCGACGGCGAGCGACGAACTGATCTGCTACGACAAGCTGATCGTCGGAACCGGCGCCTTCCCGGTCCGGCCCCCGATCGCGGCCTTACGGACCCGCGCCTCGGCCCTGACGACGGCGTGCACGTGCTGCACACAATGGGCGACACCTTCGCCGTCATGCGCACGCTGGAACAGAAACAGCCCAGCCAGCGCCGTCATCGTCGGCGCCGGGTATGTCGGCCTGGAGATGGCCGAAGCCCTGACCGCCCGCGGCCTGGCCGTCACCCAGATCGAGCAGCTCCCGAGGTCCTGCCGACGGTCGACGCCGAGCTAGGCGCGCTGGTTCACGCCGAGCTGGCTGCACAGGGCGTCGAGGTGCTCACCGGAACCACTGCTCAGTCGGATCAGCAAGGCCGACCCCGGCCAGCGAGGCAGACTGACCGTCGAAGCGAGACGGCTGGCGACGGACTCGTCGGACGGATCGCGGCCGACATGGTCCTGGTGAGTACCGGGGTGCGGCCAGATACCGCTCTGGCCGAGGCCGCCGGCGCGACGCTGGGCGTCAGAGAACGCGATTGCAGTCGACCGCGGTATGCAGACCAATCTGCCTGACGTACTCGCCGCCGGCGACTGCGTGATCACCCATCACCGGCTGCTCGGCGAAACCTACCTGCCGCTCGGAACTACCGCGCACAAGCAAGGCAGGGTCGCGGGCGAGAACGCGCTCGGCGGCAGCCGGCAATTCGCGGGCAGCCTCGGCACGCAGGTCGTGAAGATCTTCGATCAGGCCGCGGCCCGAACCGGGCTCCGCCATGACGAGGCTGCGGCGGCCGGATTCGACCCGATCACCGTCCAGTCCGAGGCTGACGACCACAAGGCCTACTACCCCGGAAGCCACCGCATCACGATGCGCGTCACCGGCGACCGGCGCATCAGGTCGGCTGCTCGGCATGCAGCTGTTCGGCCACAAGCACGCCGAGATCGCCAAGCGGATCGACATCGCCGCCACCGCCATCTTCAACAACATGACGGTCGAGGACATGAGCGACCTCGATCTGTCCTACACCCCTCCGCTTGGCAGCCCGTGGGAAGCAGTCCAGATGGGCACCCAGGCCTGGGACCGGGAGGTTCGACACCTCAGCACGTAAGGAGATGCGCACATGGCCAGCCACGTCATGACGCAGGCCGAGCGAATGTGCCTGCACGGCGTAGCCCGCGACCTGCACACCGAGTTCCGCGGCATCTTCGGTGAGGAAACCATCGAGGAGCTGGTACTCGACAGCTACAACGAGCTGGTGGCGACCGCCACCATCACCAGGTGGCTTGTCGTAGGAGCCGAGCGGTTCGCCCGGCAGCGCCTGCAGGCCCTGGCCCAGCTCCCATGCATAACAGCGGGAAGGATCCCATCTGTCCTGTTCGTGTGCGTGCACAATGCCGGACGCTCACAAATGGCGCTCGGATGGTTCAACCATCTGGCCGGCGGCCGCGCCATCGCCTGGTCGGGCGGATCCGAACCCGTCGCCGGCCTAGACCGAGGTGTGATCGCCTCGATGGCGGAAGTAGGCATCGACATCTCGGGCGAGTTCTCCAAACCGTGGACCGACGAGTTCGTCCTGGCTGCCGACGTCGTCATCACGATGGGCTGCGGCGACGCGTGTCCGCTCCTGCCAGGCAAGCACTACGAGGACTGGGAACTCGACGACCCGGCCGGTATGACGCTCGAACAGATCCGGCCCATCCGCGACGAGATCAAAGATCGCGTGGCGAATCTGGTCGAGAAGCTGACCAGTTCTTAGCGGGCGGATATCAGCCATCCGCGTTTCTGCAGGTGATCGGCCCATCGGCTGACGCTCCGCAACGTCGCGCAACCGGCCGACTTAGGATCTAAGGGTGACTCCCGAGCAGAACGTCTCCCGTGTCCTGGTCATTGCGGCTCACCCCGATGACGTCGATTTCGGCGCAGCCGGCACGATCGCGCAGTGGACCGAGGCGGGTCTTGAGGTGAGCTACTGCATCGTGACCAATGGCGACGCGGGCGGTAGCGACCCCTCGGTGTCCAGGACCGAAATGGCGACCATCAGGCAAGCGGAGCAGACCGCCGCCGCCAAGCAGGTGGGTGTGTATGACCTGCACTTCCTCGGCTACCCGGACGGGCGGGTCGAGGCGACCATCGCGCTGCGGCGGGACCTGGCCCGAGTGATCAGGCTGCTGCGGCCGGAGCGGGTGGTGTGCCAGTCGCCGGAGCGCAACTACGCCCGCATGGGCGCGAGCCACCCTGATCATCGCGCCGTGGGCTCGGCCGCGCTCGATGCCGTCTACCCGGACTCTCGCAACCCGTTCGCGTTTCCTGAGCTGCTCGCTGACGAGAAGCTTGAGCCGTGGACCGTCCGCGAGGTCTGGGTGTCCGGCAGCCCGACGCCGACGGATTATGTCGATATCACCGACACCTTCCCGCGCAAGGTAGCGGCTCTGCGCAGCCACGTCAGCCAGATCAATGACGCCGACGGCCTGGAAGTGTTCCTGCGCGGCTGGCTGAGCCGCGCGGCGGCACAGGCTGGCCTGCCCGAGGGTCGGCTGGCCGAGGCGTTCCAGGTGCTGCAGACTGGCTGACAGCTGGCTCATTGGCCGATAATTGGTGCCATCCTTCCCGGCCGTAGCGATATCAGCTGTTCGCATTCTGTTCACCTATTGGTAGCTCCCTAGTAATACGAGTCAAACACTATGTATTGGCCTGAGGCGGTGGTGGCTGCCCCACGCTGCCCCCGCTACCGGTACAGGAGGACGTTGGCATGGCCATCGCGGTAACCTCCGCCAGGCCGGCTCCGGCCGACGATGACACGCCGCGCGCAATCGTCTCGCGAGGCTCAAGAAGCGATGTCGTCTTCCGCAATGTGCTGCGGATTGCGGGGCTGTCGAGCTTCGTGATCACCGCCATGATCCTGGTCTTCCTGATCTTCCGGAGCCTGTGGGCCTTCCGCGCCGACGGCTTCAGCTTCCTGACCAAGCAAAACTGGGTCTTCACCGGCAACCAGTTCGGCATCGGCGGCGTCCTCCCCGACACGCTCCTGATCGCCGCGATGGCCAGCATGATCTCGATCCCGGTGGCTCTGGCCACGGCGGTCTTCATCTCCGAGTACGCGCCCGTTCAGCTGCGCAGAGTCCTTATCGCGGTCGTCGACCTGATGGCTGCGATCCCGAGCATCGTCTACGCACTGTGGGGCCGGTTCTTCCTGATGCCGCGGGTGATCGGGGTGATGGCCTGGATATCACGTCACGTGAGCTGGTTCCCGCCGTTCAAGCTCACGGTCCAGCCAAGCGCATCGAGCTTCGTAGGCTCGCCTGCCATCGCCGCCATGGTCGTATCGCTGATGGCTATCCCGATCATTACCTCGCTCTCCCGTGAGGTCTTCTCCCAGGCACCGCAGGGTGAGCGGGAGGCCGCCTACGCGCTCGGATCTACGCGCTGGGGCATGGTCAGGACAGTCGTGCTGCCGTTCGGGCAGGGCGGCGTCATCGGGGCGTCGATGCTCGGTATCGGGCGTGCGCTTGGCGAGACAATCGCGGTGTACATGATCATTAACACCTCCTACGCGTTCAACTGGCATGTGCTGCAGACCGGCGGCAACTCCATCGCAGCCATGATCGCGGGCCTGTGGAACTCGGCCACCACTGACCAGCTCTCGGCCCTGATGGCGGCAGGCCTGATCCTGTTCGGCATCACGCTGACGTTCAACTCGCTGGCCGCCGCCATCATCAGCCGATCGCGGTCGGGCGCCGCGACCCAGGACTAGGGCGCGGTCGTCAGAAGTCATGGACAGCCAGATGAAGGGAATCGGGACGTGACCGCCATCGGCAGGGCCAGCCGACCGGTTGGCTCGGATCAGCTGCCCAGCGTGGGCGATGTTCCGATCCGGCTGAGCAAGGTGGCACCGGAAGACGTGCTGACGGTGGCCGGCGCGGCTATCGGTTCGCTGGGCCTGACCTGGCTGCTGTACGAGCGGGTGCTCCCACTGAGCGGAGCATTCGGCTTCTGGCTCACCTGGTACTTGCTGTTCGCCATCTTCTACCTGGCTACCGCATCCCTGCAGTGGAACCGGCTGGTGGTCAGGGACAGGATGATGGCAGTGCTGGTGAGCAGCGGCGGCATCTTCGCGTGTGCCGTGGTTGCGGACCAGATCGCTTACAGCTTCGTCAAGGGCCTGGCCGCCATCAGGCACCCGAATTTCTGGACCCAGACGATGGGGAGCGTGGCAGCCAAAAGCCCGCTGAGCGTTGGCGGCATAGCCCACGCCGCGGTCGGCTCGCTGGAACAGCTGGCGCTGGCGACCCTGTTCTCGGTCCCGCTCGGTATCACCGCAGCCCTCTTCCTGGCCGAGGTTGGCGGCAGGCTAGAACGACCGGTGCGGACGATCGTGAATGCGATGACCGCGCTGCCGTCGATCATCGCGGGCTTGTTCATCTACGCGCTGGCCGTGCTGGCGCTGGGCGTGCCCAAGTCGGGATTCGCAGCCGCGCTGGCTATCTCGATCGTCATGCTTCCAACGATCACGCGCGCGTCAGAAGTGGTGCTCCAGGTCGTGCCGGGCACCTTGCGAGAGGCATCGTTCGCGCTTGGCGCAAGCCACTGGCGTACGGTCCTGCGCGTCATCCTGCCGACGGCGCGCTCCGGGCTCACCACCGCTGTCGTCCTAGCCATGGCCAGAGGTTTCGGCGAGACGGCGCCCGTACTGCTGGTCGCTGGGTTCTCTCCGTACATGAACACCACCCCGTTCCATGGCTGGCAGGCCACGCTGCCGACCTACATCTGGTACAGCGTCCTGATCTACGGTCAGTACCCCAACTACGTAGCCCGCGCCTTCGGGGCTGGCTTCGCGCTCATGCTGGTGGTAGTCGTCTTGTTCACCATCGCCCGCATGGTCGGCGGCGGGCGGCCGGGTGAGCTCTCGAAGCGGCAGGTCCGCAAACTGCGCCGGGAAGAGGCGCTCTGATGACTCCCTTGCGCACCCCGCAGCCGCAGTCAGAACCATTCCCCCGACCCCCCGCCGAGGACGACCTTTGAGCTCCCGATCTAGCCGAATGTCTCTCGCGGCCCGGCTGTGCGCATTGACAGGCGCCACCATGATGGCAACGGGTCTGCTGCTGCTGCCGATGGCGGCGGGAGAGGCGTCCGCGGCCGAGTCTTCGGTCGCCGGTGCGAGCTCGACCGCGACGGCAACACCGACACCAACGGCCACGGCAACGCCGACGCCCACGCCGACGCCCACGCCGACGAAGACACCGTCGCCGAAGCCCTCGCCGACGCATAAGCCCAAGCCCAAGCCGCCGCAGAAAGGCCCGAGCGGCCGTCCGCCAACCCCGCCTGGCGGCGCGGTGGTGACGGGACCCAGGCTGTGGGAACCCTCCGCGCACAAGAAGTTCAAGTACCCGAGCTACGTGGCGGTCAGCCTGGTGCGGAACCTTACCAATCAGGTGGTCCGGGTGTCGTGGCGCAACTTCACGCCAAGCAGTCAGGTCACCTACATTCCAACCTCTACCAACTACCCGGTCATGGTCGCTGAGTGCAAGGGCACCCACCCGACCAAGCAGAGCCAGTGCTTCGGGGCTACTAACGGCGGGGTCCAGGGATCGGTGGGCCAGTTCGGGCCGCAGAACACTGAGTACTCGACCACCGCGCGGAACGGCACGGGCGAGGCCTTTATCCAGCTGCTCACTGCTGAAGGAGCTCCGCAGCTCGGGTGCAACCTCGGGCACGAGTGCTCGCTGGTCATCGAGCCGGCTCAGGGCGGCAATATTTTCACCGGCAACTGCGCTGATCACAGTCAGGACGCCGGGCAGAGCGCCATCGGGCAGGTCGCGTTCACCACTTTCGGGACGTGCTCCTGGCGGGACCGGATCATCGTCCCGCTCAAGTTCGAGGCGACTCCCACCGACTGCCCGGTGCACAATCCCAACTTCAGCGTCATCGGATCGCCGATGCTGGCTCGCGCGATGGGCTCATGGCAGACTGCGCTGTGCTCGGCCGCTAGCCCGGAGTTCATCCAGTACGACTCAGCCCAGAACGAGCCGCTGGCCAGAGAGGACTTCGTTGCCGGGACCGACACAGTCGCACTCACCACACTTCCGCTGACCGGGGCAAAGAGTCCAAGGCCATTTACCTACGCGCCGGTCGCCGTCTCGGCGGAATCGGTCGCATTCTGGATTGACAATCCGAGGACCGGCAAGCCGCTGACGCATCTCAAACTGGATCCGCGGCTGGTACTGAAGCTACTGACCCAGTCCTACGACTTCGAGAACGAGGGATGCGGTCACGGCGTAGCAGGTACGAGCGGCATCGGGTGCGACAATGCGGTCGATAATGACCCGACGTCGATCTTCGCCGACCCCGAGTTCCAGCACCTTAACCGGCACGTCGCCGAGGTGGGGGACGGTTATCAGGTACCCACGGTGCTGTCCGGGCAGAGTGATATGACCCGGGAGCTCACCAGCTGGATAGCCGCCAGCAAGCCGGCCAAGGCGTTTGCGGACGGGGCGTTCGACCCGTGGGGAGCGCACGTCAACACCGACTACCTCAATATGACGCTGCCCACCGACACGCTGAGCCCGATGGATCCCTACCCGCCGGTTGCGCACCGGTACGATCCGTTCTTCCCGCTTAGCGCGGTCGCCCAGTACCAGGTCAACAACTGGTACCCGGCCACGGCTTACGCGCCTGATACTTTCGGCAACTTCGACGCACTACAGCCAGAGATTCCCGGCAACCGCGGGCTTTTTGCGATCATCGACGAGGCTGACGCAGCGGCCTACGAGCTGCCCGTGGCGTCACTGCAAAACGCTGCGGGGAGATACGTAGCGCCCACCGGCGCGGGCATGACAGCAGCGCTCGGCGCCATGAAGACCGGGAAGAACCACATCACTCAGGCAATCAACTTCGCGAACGGGCCAAGGAAGTGGCGCAAGAAGTTCCCAAACGCCTACCCGCTGACGATGGTGATCTACGCAATGGTCCCGACTGGCGGCATCTCGAAGGCCAAGGCCGCGAAGATCGCGCAGTGGCTCGACTTCGTAGCTAACCAGGGACAGCAGCCGGGCTACGGCCCGGGCCTGCTGCCGCCCGGCTACCTTCCGTTGACTGCCGCCATGCGGGCGCAGACTCTCAAGGCCGCGAACGAGGTCCTGAAACAGACCGGCGATCAAGAAGGCGTCCGCATCGGCCACCGCAAGCCCGGCCCCAAGCCCGACACCAAGCCATTCCGCGGGCACGGTGAGCCTCGGCTTCGACTCGAGCCCGCTGGCCGCGGGGGCACTCAGGTACGTCGTGCCGATTCTGCTCATCGCTGGTGCGCTTCTCGCGGTAGCCAGCTCGTTCTCACTGGCTGTCGGGCGCGGTAGCAAGGCGGTCGTTGCGCGGCTGGGGCATCTCAAGCAGCTAAAGCTGCCGGAATTTAATCGGCCGGGAAGGAAGAAGTCGTGAAGATTCGGCGGCGGCCACGGGCAGCCAAGCTGCTGGTCCTGCTGGCCACGATGTTCGTCGTGCTGGTGCCGGTCGCGCCTGCGCTAGCCAGCAGCGCGGGAAGCTACATCGCGATCAGCGGCTCAGGCTCGACCTGGAGTGCAGTCGCGCTGTCCCAGTGGGCACAGAACCTTCACGCGAACGGCATCTCGATCAACTTCAATCCCGACGGCTCTGCGGCTGGCCGCGCCGACTATATGGGCCAGCAAGTCGACTTCGCCGCGTCGGATCCGCCATTCCGTAGTGGCACCGACCCGTTTGACGTCGGAGGCGCGGAGCATCCTTCAGTGGGGTATTCCTACGTTCCGGACACGGCCGGCGGCACCGCGTTCATGTATCACCTGGACGTGGGCGGCCACCTGATCACGAACCTCCGCCTGTCCGGCGACACGATCATGAAGATCTTCACCGGGCAGATCAACAACTGGGACAACCCGGCGATCACCAAGGATTACGGCACCCAGCTGCCGAACATTCCGATCATCCCGGTCGTCCGCTCCGACGGCTCGGGCGCCACATACTTCTTCACCCGCTGGATGGCCCACGTCTTCCCGACACAATGGAACGCCTTCTGCTCCAAGGTGAGCGGCGGCAAGGTCGGCGGTTCCGGCAAGCCGTGTGGCCAGACCGAGTTCTACCCGACGAAGTGGGGCGCGGCGGTCGCGCAGAACGGCTCGAACAACGTCGCGTCGTATATCACCGCCAGCTATGGCCAGGGCGCGATCGGCTACGACGAGTACGCGTACGCGCTGAACTCCCATTATCCGGTGGTCAAGGTCCTCAACCCGGCCGGCTACTACGTGCTGCCGACGGCCTCTAACGTTGCGGTGGCTCTGACTCAGGCGCAGATCAACGAGGACCAGACCAGTCCCGACTACCTTCAGCAGGACCTAGATAACGTCTACACGTTCAAGGACAAGCGGTCGTATCCGCTGTCCAGCTACAGCTACCTGGTCGTGCCGAGGTCCGCCACGAAGATCCCGACCAACTTCAGCAAGGGTGACGGGGCCACGCTCAGCACCTACATTGACTACTTCCTGTGCGCTGGCCAGCAGTACTCAGCCGAACTCGGCTACTCGCCACTGCCGCTCAACCTGGTCGAAGGCGGGCTGCTGCAGTCCAGCAAGATCCCCGGCGCGATCCCCACGCCAAGCCTGTCCAGCGGCTGCGACAACCCGACGCTGAAGAACGGCAAGCTGGTGATCCTGGCGGATGCTCCCTACCCGTCGAAGTGCGACAAGCTCGGCGAGCCGCTGACCTGCGGGACCGGAGCAGCCGCAGCTCCTTCCGCCAGCACTTCGACCAGCGCTGGCGCAACCAGCAGTACTCAGCCCGGCAACACGCAGCCGGCCGCGAACGTGTCCGAAGGCCCGGTGACCGGGACGGTGGTCAACCTCGCCGCAAGCGATAGCAGCCCCACCATGCTCGGGCTCCTCACCGCCGTGGAAATCCTTCTCGTGATCGCGGTCCCGCCCGTCATCTACGCAGTGCTCCGCAGGCGCAGGCAGGTCCGCAGGTGAGTACGGCGCTGACGACAACGGAGCCGCAGGCTCCGACCGGTATGCCGGGCCCGATCTCGGTTGCCCGGTGCGCTGCAGTCAGCGCGCTGCTGCTAGCGCTGCTGATCGTGGGGTTCGTCGGCTACCTGCTCGGCGTGTCGCGCATCCAGGAGGCGAGCGCCCAGCGCAAGCTCTACGCGACGCTGGCAGGCGAGCTCGGCCAGGACATCGGCCCGCTCGGGCCCACCCGGCCGGGGGCGCCGGTCGCGGTACTCGAGATGCCCACCATCGGGGTAGCCGACATGGTGGTCGTCGAGGGCACGTCACCGGAGGATCTGACGCGCGGGGCCCGGCCACCTCCGGAACACCCCGTTGCCCGGCCAGCTTGGCCTGTCGGTGATCTTCGGTCGCCGCGTCACCTTCGGGGCCCCATTCGCCCGGCTGGCCAGCCTCCGCCCGGGAGACAAGATCACGGCCATAACTCAGCAGGGCACATCCGTGTACAAGGTCGTGGCGGTCGGCGATAGCCAGCATCCGGTGAAGGACACGACGCTGAACCGGCTCGTGCTGCTGACCACCAGTTCGCCCAGCGTGCCCACTTACTACCTGGAAGTCGATGCCGACTTGGTCTCCACGGTCCATAACGGCCCGGTGCAGATGCCCGCCATCGGGCCTTCGGAGCAGGCGCTGGCGGGGACAGCGGAGCACTCGTGCTGACGATGGTCTGGGGACTCGCGCTCGTCATTGTCTCGGCCGGCGCCGCTGTTGCCGCCGCCCGCTGGTCCCCGTGGCCGGTGTACCTGATCGTCGCGCCCGCTGTGCTGGCGATCGTGTGGAACCTTTACGAGAACTTCGCCGCCCTGCTGCCCAACCTCTACTGACACTGACCTGACGACGATGACCACAGACCGAGCGGAGCTGCCGCCATGACTGACTCAGCGACTGGCCAGCCCGGCCCGTACGGGGTCGGCCCGTATGAGCCCGACCCTTACCTGCCGCACCCTGTCCGGCCTGGCGCTCCTCACGACGCCGGGCATGACACCGCAGTGCTGCCGCGCGATGGGGCGACGCCGCTGCTCGGGCTAGAAGCCACCAATGTGTCGGCCTGGTTCAGCGGCCGCAAGGTCCTGGAGCGCGTTTCCCTGCACATGGAGCCTGGCCGCGTCACGGCCCTGATCGGGCCGTCGGGCTGCGGCAAGTCGACGTTCCTGCGGATCCTGAACCGGATGCACGAGATGGTGAAGGGCGCTCAGCTAGCCGGCCAGGTCCTGCTTGCCGGGCACGATATCTACGACCCGGTGGTCCGGCCGGCCGAGGTCCGGCGCCGGATCGGCATGGTCTTCCAGAAGCCGAACCCGTTCCCGGCGATGTCGATTTATGACAATGTGGCGAGCGGCCTCAAGCTGTCGGGCCTCAAGACGCCGGACACCGCTGACATTGTTGAGTCCAGCCTGCGCAGGGCTGGCCTGTGGGAGGAGGTGCACCGGCGGCTGCGGTCGCCGGGTGGCGCACTGTCTGGCGGGCAGCAGCAGCGCCTGTGCATCGCCAGGTCGCTGGCGATCGCACCGGACGTGCTGCTGATGGACGAGCCGTGCTCGGCGCTCGACCCCACCTCGACGAACAAGATCGAGGAGACCATTGCCGAGCTTTCTGATCAGGTGACGATCGTTATCGTGACGCACAACATGCAGCAGGCACACCGCGTTTCCGATAATTGCGCTTTTTTCCTGGCTACCCATGACACGCCCGGCTATATCGTCGAGTCTGGTCCGACCCAGCAGATCTTCGAGAGTCCTGTGGATCCGCGCACGTCGGACTACGTCAACGGCCGGTTCGGCTAGACCATCGGGCTGCGGCGAGCGGGCTGGCCGCGCCGCTAATTGCGACACGAGGGACTGGTGCGGCGGGCCTGGCCCGCCTAGGTTTGGCTACAGGCGCATGTGCCATGTCCCCGGAGGTGTCAGCGAATGACGCAGATTACCGTCACGGTCGACGGCGTTAAGTACGTCGATCAGGTCGAACCTCGCCTGCTGCTCGTGCATTACCTCAGAGAGGTCATTGGCAAGACCGGTACGCCGGTCGGATGCGACACCTCGAACTGCGGTGCATGCACCGTCCTTATGGACGGCGCAGTCGGTCAAGAGCTGCTCGGTTCTTGCCGTGCAGGCGGACGGGTCCGACGTGACGACCATTGAAGGCCTGGCCAATGGCGAGCTGCACCCGGTGCAGCGGGCGTTCCACGAAGAGCACGCGCTGCAGTGCGGGTACTGCACGCCCGGCATGATCATGGCGGCCACCGACCTGCTCCGCGATAACCCGCATCCAACCGAGGAGGAGATCCGGGACGGGCTGGAGGGCAACCTCTGCCGGTGTACCGGCTACGAGAACATCGTCCGCGCCGTGAAGCGCGCGGCCGAGGCAGGAGTCGCCCCATGACCGCCACCACGTCTCGATGACGCGGCGTGCCCGCCGCTCAGATCGGCCAGGCCAGGCTGCGCAAAGAAGACGCCAAGCTCATCACCGGCCAGACGAACTGGACCGACAACATCAAGCTGCCCGGCATGCTGCACATCGCATTCCTGCGCAGCCCGTATGCGCACGCGAAGATCAGCCGGGTAGACGTCAGCGCGGCTCTCGAGCAGCCCGGCGTGCTAGCCGCCTTCTCCGGCGCCGACTTCGCCGCCGAGCAGGGCAGCCTGCCGTGCGCCTGGCCGGTGACGCCGGACATCGTCATTCCGCCGCACCCGCCGATGGCCGTCGACGAGGTCCGCTACGTGGGCGAGGCCGTCGCGGCTGTCGTCGCGCGCGACCGGTACGCCGCCGCCGACGCGCTGGCCTCGATCGATGTGGACTACGAGCCGCTGCCCCCGGTGCTGGACATCCGCACCGCGCTGAGCGAGGACTCGCCGAAGGTGCACGAGGCGGGCAACAAGAGCTACGAGTGGGTGTTCGCCAACGGCGACGTGGACGCGGCATTCCGCGACGCCGCCGTGGTGCTGGAGCGCAACTACCGGCAGCAGCGGCTGATCCCGTGCGCGATGGAGCCGCGCGCGGTGGTCGCGCAGTGGATCGGCGACGAGGTCACGCTCTGGTCGGCCACCCAGATCCCGCACGTGCTGCGGTTCGCGTCTGTCGGCGTTCTTCGGCATCCCGGAGCAGAACGTCCGGGTCATCGCGCCCGACGTCGGCGGCGGCTTCGGCTCGAAGCTGCAGGTCACCGCCGAGGAAGTGCTGGCGGTGCTGATCGGCCGCAGGCTCGGCAAGCCGGTCAAGTGGACCGAGTCGCGCACCGAAGGCAACCTGACCGTGCATCACGGCCGGGACCAGTGGCAGCGGATCAAGATCGCCGCCGACACCGACGGCCGGATCCGCGGCCTGTCGGTCGACCTGCTCGCCGACATGGGCGCCTACCTGATGCTGGTCACGCCTGGCGTGCCGCTGCTCGGCGCGTTCATGTTCCCGGCCATCTACAAGATGGACGCGTACTCCTTCAAGTGCACCGGCATCTTCACCACCAAGATGCCAACCGATGCCTATCGCGGCGCCGGGCGGCCGGAGGCGACGTTCGCGATCGAGCGGATCATGGACGAGCTGGCGGTCGAGCTCGGCATGGAGCCGCTGGAGCTGCGGGAGCGGAACTGGATCAAGCACGAGGAGTTCCCGTACACGACGATCTGCGGGCTGACCTACGACTCGGGCAACTACGAGGCGGCGACCGCCAAGGCCAAGGAGCTATTCGACTACGACGGCCTGCGCGAGGAGCAGCGGCAGCGCAACGAGCGGGGTGACAAGGTACGGCTCGGCATCGGCATCTCGACCTTCACCGAGATGTGCGGCCTGGCCCCTTCCAGGGTGCTCGGCTCGCTTGTCCTACGGCGCCGGCGGCTGGGAGCACGCCTCCATCCGGATGCTGCCAACCGGCAAGGTCGAGGTGGTGACCGGCTCCAGCGCGCACGGCCAGGGACACGAGACGGCCTGGAGCCAGATCGTCGCCGACCAGCTCGGCGTCGCCGTTCGAGGACATCCGGGTGCTGCATGGCGACACCCAGGTCTCGCCCAAGGGCATGGACACCTACGGCTCGCGCTCGCTGGCGGTCGGCGGCATGGCGCTGGTGCAGGCCTGCGACAAGGTCGTCGCCAAGGCCAAGATCATCGCTGCGGCGATGCTGGAAGCCTCGGCGGACGACCTGGAGTTCTCGGCCGGGCGCTTCGCGATCAAGGGTGACCCGGACGCGAGCAAGACGATCCAGGAGATCGCGCTCGCCACGTTCGCCGCGCACGCCCTGCCGGATGGCGTCGAGCCGTCGCTGGACTCCGAGGCCACCTACGACCCGGATAACTTCTCCTTCCCGCACGGCACGCATCTGTGCGCGACCGAGGTCGACACCGAGACCGGATTCGTGAAGATCCGCAGCTATGTCGCGGTCGACGATGTCGGCGTCGTGGTGAATCCGCTGATCGTGGAAGGCCAGGTGCACGGCGGGATCGCCCAGGGCATCGCCCAGGCACTGTACGAGGAAGGCGTCTACGACGACGAGGGCAACCTGGTCACCGCAACGCTGGCCGACTATCTCGTGCCATCAGCCGCGGACCTGCCGTCCTACCAGACCGAGCGGACCGAGACCCGCGCCAGCAACCGGCTCGGCGTCAAGGGCGTCGGCGAAGCCGGCACGATCGCCTCGACCCCGGCGGTGGTCAACGCGATCGTCGACGCGCTACGGCCGTTCGGCGTCAACGACATCACGATGCCGTGCACGCCGGAGCGTGTCTGGCGCGCGATCCACAGCTGCAGCAACTGCAGAGCGGAGGCACGGCATGATCCCGGCCAAGTTCGAGTACGTCCGGCCGTCGTCCTTGGGCGACGCGGTCAGCGCGCTGGCCGACGGCGGCGAGGATGCCAAGGTGATCGCGGGCGGGCAGAGCCTGCTGCCGCTGCTGCGGCTGCGGCTGGCCTATCCGGACCTGCTGGTCGACATCGGCGGGCCTGGACGAGCTGCGCGGCATCACCGACGGCGGCGATCACCTGCTGATCGGCGCCAGGACCACGCACTACCAGGTCGTGCACGATCCGCTGATCGCCCAGCACTGCGGCCTGCTGGCGCAGGCGGCCGGCACCGTCGCCGACCCGGCGGTCCGGCACCGCGGCACGCTCGGCGGCTCGCTCGCGCACGCTGACCCGGCAGGCGACCTGCCTGCGGTCATCGCTGGCGCTGGACGCGACGCTGATCGCACGCGGCCCGGCCGGGCGAGCGGGAGATCCCGGCTGGCGAGTTCTTCGTCGACTACCTGACCACGACACTTGAGCCCGGCGAGATCCTCACCGGCATCCGGGTGCCGAAGCTCGGTACCGACTGGGGATATCGTTATGAGAAGTTCCACCGGACCGCGCAGGCATGGGCAATCGTCGGCGTCGCGGCGCTGGTGCGGCGCTCCAACGGCCACGTGGCCGAGGCCAGGGTCGGGCTGACCAACATGGGCTCGGTACCGATCCGGGCGGCTGCCGTCGAGGCGGCGGCAGCCGGAGCGCAGGCCAGCTCCGAGGCGCTGCAAGCAGCAGCTGCAAGCGCGGCCGAGGGAACGCAGCCGCCTGCGGACCTGCACGGGGCGCCCGATTACCGGCGCCACCTCGCGCGGGTGCTGACCGGGCGGGCTCTGGAGGCAGCGGCAGGAGTCTGATACATGGAGCTCGAGCACTCATTCTCGGTCCCGGTACCGGTGGAGCGAGCGTGGGATGTGCTCCTGGACGTCGAGCGGGTGGCGCCGTGCATGCCGGGCGCCACCCTCGACTCGGTCGACGGTGACAACATCGCCGGCCGGATCAAGGTCAAGGTCGGCCCGATCACCATGACCTACGCCGGAACCGCGAAGTTCACCGAGCGGGACCGGGACGCAGGCGTCGTCGTGCTGGAGGCGTCCGGCAAGGAAACCCGTGGCGCGGGCACGGCGTCGGCGTCGGTCCGCTCGGAGCTCAAGGCCGACGGCGACCGGACGCACGTCATCGTGCACACGACGCTGAACGTGACCGGCAAGCCGGCCCAGTTCGGCCGCGGCGTCATGGCCGAGGTCGGCGGCAAGCTGATCGGCATCTTCGCCGACAACCTGGCGGCCATGCTGGCCGCCGAGCCGGCAGCAGGTGCTGACGTCGGCGCAGAGGAAGAGGAAAGTCAGGACGGGAACGTGGTAGCCCTCGCAGGCGGCACGCCCGACGAGGCGCTGCCGATCGACGTGCTGAACCTGAGCACCAGGGCGTGGAGCAGCCTGCGGCAGGACGGCATCCAGACGCTCGGTGACCTGACCAGGCGCACAGTGCAGCAGTTGCGCAGCATCGACGGGGTCGGCCCGGCCTCGCTCGCTGACATCCAGACCAAGCTGGCTGACCGCGGCCTGGCCCTGGCGCCCGGTGACGACTCCCGCTCGGAGGGCCCGGCCGCTGCCGAGGCCACAGGCCGGCGGATCCAGCCGAGCCTGCCGCAGCGGAGGCTGCGGACGCGGCTGGCGCGGCTGCTGCCATGAACGGCGACCGGCGTCGCCGCGGGCAGGCACGCCGGGGTTGACGAGGACGGTGCGAGCGACGACCTAGCCGACGTGACGCCGATCTGCGGCCGGCCAGGCACGAGTCGCCGGCCGCGGCCGGACCGGCGAAGCGGGAGCCGTCGACCTGGCAGCCGCCGGACAACGATGCGATCGATCTGCTCGACGTCGCTGGCGCTGCCGGTGCTCAAGCGCGCGATTCCGGCGGCCGCTGCGCTGATCGCGATACTCCTGGTGATCTTCGGCCTGCGCCGCCGCCGCGCCCGCAACTCGGCTAGCGCAGCTAGCGCTAAGCCCAGGTCGCCTGGGTGCTCTGCGGGGCCGCCTAGGTTCGCTCCGCGCCGTCTGCGGGAGCGCCTTGGCGTCGCCCGTGCGCTCTGCGGGCTTGGCGCAGGTTGAGCGCCAGTACTGTCGTCCGGCCCGTTGCTGGCCGGACGTGCTCAGCGTGGCGCCAGTGACGTTTACGCCCGCTGCCGCGCCCAGGCGCCCCCACGCTCTCCAGCGTGCGTGAAGCCGGGGGAGGGGCTGCTCATCCACGAGCCTGGGACCCGGCCGCGGCAGCGGGCGTAGCGTTGCCGACGCAGCGACCAGCAGCTCGCAACGGGCCAGCTCGGTACCGTCACCAGCCGCTGCCAAGCCCGCAGAGCGCCTGGGCTTCCGCGCCCGCAGAGCGCCCGGGTGACCCAGGCGCCCTGCGGGTGCAGGCGGCTGATTAGTCCAGCGAGGACATGACGTGCTTGATCCGGGTGTAGTCCTCGAACCCGTACATCGACAGGTCCTTGCCGTAGCCGGAGTGCTTGAAGCCGCCGTGCGGCATCTCGGCGACCAGCGGGATGTGGGTGTTGATCCAGACGCAGCCGAAGTCCAGCGCCCGCGCCATCCGCATCGCCCGGCCGTGGTTCGGAGGTCCAGACCGAGGATGCCAGGCCGTACTGGGTGCCGTTGGCCCAGCGCAGCGCCTCGGCCTCGTCGCTGAACTTCTGCACGGTGATGACCGGGCCGAAGACCTCGTTCTGGATGATCTCGTCGTCCTGCTGCAGTCCGTCCACGACGCTGGCCGCGTAGAAGTAGCCCTTGTCGCCGACTCGGCTGCCGCCGGTCAGCACGCGGGCGTGGTCGGGCAGCCGGGAGATGAACCCGGACACCCGGTCCAGCTGGCTGGCGTTGTTCAGCGGCCCGTAGGTCGCGTCCTCGTTGTCCGGGCCGGCCGTCACCTGCGCCTTGGCCTGCTCGGTCAGCGCGGCGACGAAGTCGTCGTGGATGCCGGGGCCGGCCAGCACCCGGGTCGCGGCAGTGCAGTCCTGGCCGGCGTTGAAGTAGCCGGCGATCGCGATCGCCTCGGCCGCCTTCTCCGGGTCGGCGTCGTCGAACACGATGACCGGCGCCTTGCCGCCGAGCTCCAGGTGCACGCGCTTCAGGTCGGCGGCCGCTGCCTGGGCCACCTCTATGCCCGCCCGGACCGAGCCGGTGATCGACACCATCTGCGGCACCTTGTGCGCGACCAGCGCCCGGCCGGTGTCGCGGTCGCCGTCAGATGACGTTGAACACGCCGGCCGGCAGGAACTCGCTCATCAGCTCGGCCATCAGCAGCGTGGAGTAGGGCGTGGTGTCCGACGGCTTGAGCACCATGGTGTTGCCGGCCGCCAGCGCCGGCGCCCACTTCCAGACCGCCATCATCATCGGGTAGTTCCACGGCGTCACGGCCGCGCAGACGCCCGACCGGCTCGCGCCGGATGAACGAGGTGAACCCGGCCATGTACTCGCCTGCCGACCGGCCCTCGAGCATGCGGGCAGCGCCGGCGAAGAACCGGATCTGGTCGACCATCGGCGGGATCTCCTCCGAGGCGGTCAGCCCGAGCGGCTTGCCGGTGTTCTGCGACTCCGCCTTCACGAACTCGTCCGCCCTGGCCTCGATCGCGTCGGCGATCCGCAGCAGCGCCAGGCTGCGCTCGGCCGGCGTGGCGTCCCGCCAGCCGGGGAACGCGTCAGCGGCCGAGCTGACTGCGGCGTCGACCTCGGCCTCGCCGGAGATCGGGGCGGTCGCGAATACCTCGCCGGTACTCGGGTCGATCAAGTCGGCGCGCCGGTCAAAGGACAAATCAGTCCACTGACCGCCGATGAAGTTCTGGAGGTCATTAGCCACGGTTGACTCCGTTCCGGTCATTGAAGGGTGTGCGGTTGTCGTCTGCGCGGGTGTCAGGCGCCGGATGGCGTGCGCTCCTCGCACGCCCACGGTGAGCCGTACTCGGTCAGCAGGTCAAGGAACGGCCGCGGCGGAAGTGCCTCCGGGCCGAGCACGCCCGCGCCGGACCAGGCGCCGGAATCGATCAGCTCGAGCGCGACGACCGGATTGACCGCGGTCTGCCAGACCACCGCCTGCGAGCCGTACTCGGCCATGGTCTGGGCGTTGTCGACCACGTGGGAGAGGTAGACCTCGCGCGGCGGCCGTCCTTGCCGGTGCCGGTGACCCAGGTGCCGGCGCAGGTCAGGCCGGTCATCTTGTCGCCCAGCGTGGCCGGGTCTGGCAGGCAGGCGGCGACCACGTCGCGGGGCGAGACCTGGGCGCCGCCGACGCTGACCGGGTCAGTCCGGTCCAGCCCGAGCTTGTGCAGGGTCTGAAGGACGCCGATGAACTCCTCGCCGAGGCCGTACTTGAAGGTGACCCGCTTCGCGTCGACCCAGCGCGGCATCAGGAGCACCTCCTCGTGCTCCACGTTGACGCACTCGACCGGGCCGATGCCAGCCGGGAAGTTGAAGGTCTCCGGCTCGCTGAATGGCGCAGTAGTGAACCAGCCGCGGTCCTTCTCCCAGATCACCGGCGGGTTGAGGCACTCCTCGATCGTGGTCCAGATGGAGAAGGTGGGCGCGAACTCGTAGCCGGCCACGGCCAGGTTCGCCCCGTCCCGGACGCCGAGCTCGTCGATCTCGCTGAAAAGCTCGTCGGCCGCGTAGCGGGCGAACACGTCGGACAGTCCTGGCTCGACGCCGATGCCCGCCAGGGCCAGCTTGCCTGCCTGCTCCCACTGCATCGGCCATGGCGAACTGATCATCCCCGAGCTTGACGCCGGTCCTGGCGTACGGCTCAGTGGGGTGCGGATGCGACAAGCGACATGGCCATGTCCAGGTAGTTCACCCGGGCCTTGAGCGCGGCGCGGAAGAGCGGCATCACGAACCGCGGGTCGGTGGCGTTCATCAGCGCGTCGCAGCGGTGCTCAGTCAGAAGCGAGGCGGTCGCCGCCTCATCTCTGGCGTCGAGCTGGACGGCTGTATAGGAATCCTTGGCGGCGGCGGCTCGCTGGGCCCTGGCGAGGTCGTAGTCTGCTACGACCAGGTCAGCGAACGGCCGGCGGGCGGCGATCCGGGCGAAGGCAGTACCGACCCCGCCAGCTCCGACAAGAAGTACGCGCATGCTGCGATCCTAGCTCTCAGTGGTGCGTGATCCGCCGACGGGACCAGTTGCGTTTCGTACATGTTACAACTGAAATCGTTGCCATCTGGCGTGATGCATGCTAGAACCGTTGCAAGCAGGGCAGGATGTCTGCGTCGGCACGTTACCGGCGTGAGCCCGCGCCAGGTAACGTCCGATTCTGGAGTGATCCGGGTAATTCAGGAGGGGACGACCAGAGCCCATGGCCACCACCACCTCTGAACTGCAGCCGGTAGAGGAATTCAAGGATAAGGGCCTCAAGTCCGGTGCCCTCGGCCTGATCTCAAGCACGGTTATCGCGACGGCTTCTGTTGCGCCCGCGTACAGCCTGGCCGCGACGCTCGGCTTCGTCGTCCTGGCGGTCGGGCTGAAGTCGCCGCTCGTGGCGATCCTCGCGTTCGTGCCGATGATCTTGACCTCGATCGGCTACAGCGAGCTCAACAAGGCAGACCCGGACTGCGGCACTACGCTTCACCTGGGCGACGAGGGCGTTCGGCCCGAAGACCGGCTGGGCGGGCGGCTGGGCGATCGTCGTCGCCGACGTGCTGGTGATGGCGAGCCTGGCCCAGGTGGCGGGCCAGTACATCTTCCTGCTGTTCAATGCCAATGGCATCGGCACCAATCCGGCCAGCGGGTGGGTGCTGCTCACCGGCGTCCTCTGGATCGTCTTCATGACCTACATCTGCTACCGCGGCATCGAGGTCTCGGCGAACTTCCAGAAGGCGCTGCTGTCCATCGAGATCACCATGCTGATGGTGCTCTCGGTGGTCGCCCTGATCCGGGTCGGCACCGGCCACCACCCGGCGGAGTCAATCCAGCCGACCTGGTCCTGGCTGAACCCGTCAGGCCTGTCGTTCAGCGCCTTTGCCGCCGGGCTGATCCTCATGGTGTTCATCTACTGGGGCTGGGACACCGCGCTGTCGGTGAACGAGGAGACCAAGGACCCGACCAGGACCCCTGGCCGGTCGGCGATCCTGTCCACCCTCATCCTGGTGGTCACCTACGGCATCTGCGATCTTCGGCGCGCAGTCGTTCGCCGGCATCGGCACTAAGGGCATCGGCCTGGCTAACCCGAACAACTCCGGCGACGTGCTGTCCGTGCTCGGCCACGCGGTCTTCGGCAGCCGGCACCATCGGCAACGTCTTCTACCGGCTGCTGCTCCTGATGGTCCTGTCCTCGGCGGCGGCGTCCACGCAGACCACGATCCTGCCGACCGCCCGGACGACGCTGTCGATGGCGACCTACCAGGCGCTGCCCAAGTCGTTCGCCAAGATGCACCGCAAGTACCTGACCCCGACGGTGTCGACGCTGGTCATGGGCGGCATCTCGATCGTGCTGTACGCGGCGTTCAACTACATGTCCAAAGGCCAGGTGATCGCGGACGCGGTGACCAGCTGCGGCGTCTTCATCGCCACCTACTACGGGCTGACCGGCTTCACCTGCGCCTGGTACTACCGCAGGAACCTGACCAGCAGCGCCCGCAACCTGTGGATGCAGGGCATCCTGCCGTTCCTTGGCGGCGGTGATGCTGTGGTTCCTCGGCGGCTGGAGCCTGTGGCTGGACTAGACATGAACAGCGCGAACGAGGCGTCCTACACCATGCTTCACGGTGCCCGGCCTGCACTGGCAGATCGGCGGCGTGTTCGTGATCGTCTTCCTGTCCTGGCTCGTCGGGCTGCTCGCGTTCATCTACATGCGGATCGTCCAGCCCGGCGTTCTTCCGCAAGCAGACGCTGACCCGGTCGACGCCGACTCTCGTCCCGGACAAGTAGCAGCTCCTACGCCCCAAGGCCCGCGCGCGGATCGCACCCGTCGCGCGGGCCTTCTGGCGTTCTGCGGCGGCCGGAAATGTCGGCGGCGGCGGGCAAAGTGGCGGTCATGACGGTAGGAGAGACCATGAGTGTCATGACTGCCCCGCAGTTCGTGCTGCCAGCGGACCGGCCGCTGACCGTGGCCGACCTGGATCTCACGCCCGACGACGGCTGCCGTTACGAGCTGGATGACGGGGTCCTCGTCGTGTCGCCCGGCCCCGATGCCCATTCATCAGCGTGTCCTGCACCGGCTCGAGGTGCTCCTCGACGCCGCCTGCCCGCCCGATTTGGAGATCGTGCCGGGTCCGGGCGTCGCGATGAGCGAGACCAACTACCGGATCCCCGACCTTGTCATCGTCCGTGCGGGCTCCATCGCCATCGCTGACGCTAACGTCACCAGGCCGCCGGAGCTGGCGGTGGAGATCGCCTCGCCAAGCACGGCGCGCTATGACCGGAACCGGAAAAAAGCCGTGTATGCGGAGTTCGGCATCCCGGCCTACTGGATCGTCGTCCCGGACCCTGGACAGCCTTCGCTGACTGCATTCGGCCTGACTCAGGCGGTAGCTATGCCGAAGTCGGCCGCGCAGTCGGCGACGGAGCCCTTCGCCGCGGCTACCCCGTTCCCGGTCGAAATCGTGCCCGCTGAGCTAGTCGCCGGGCCCTGGCGCCGCGCCGCGCGGTAAGCGCCGGCGGCTGTCGGCAGCACCGCCTAGGCTTAGGCGGGTGACCGCGTTGGTTGTCGACTCCCTGCTGGACGGGCTGAACCCGCAGCAGCGCGCTGCCGTCCTGCACCAGGGCAGTCCGCTGCTCATCGTGGCCGGCGCTGGCTCGGGCAAGACCAGGGTGCTCACGCACCGGATCGCCTATCTGCTGGCCGAGCGGGACGTGGCGCCGAGCCAGATCCTCGCCATTACGTTCACGAATAAGGCAGCAGGCGAGATGGCGGCCCGGGCGGCCTCGCTGACTGGGGCGCGGGCCCGGTCGATGTGGCTGATGACCTTCCACTCAGCCTGCGTGCGGATCCTGCGCCGGGAGGCCAGGCGATTCGGCTACCCGTCCAGTTTCTCGATCTATGACCAGGCCGACTCGCAGCGGCTGATGGCGATGGTCTGCCGCGAGCTCGAGCTGGACGCGAAGTTCTTTCCGCCGAAGGCGATGATCAACCAGGTCTCGAACCTGAAGAACGAGCTGGTCGACTACGAGACCGTGCTGGCCAGGGCCAGCGGTTACCGGGAGAAGGCGCTCGGCGAGGCCTACGCGGAGTACCAGCGCCGGCTGGTCGCCGCGGGAGCCATGGACTTCGACGACCTGATCATGGTGACCGTCAACCTGCTGCAGGCGTTCCCTGACCTGGCCGCCGAGTACCGCGAGCGCTTCCGGCACGTGCTGGTCGACGAGTACCAGGACACCAACCACGCGCAGTACGTGCTGATCCGCGAGCTGGCCGGATCCGGCGGCGAGTCCCCGGCCGAGCTGGTCGTCGTCGGTGACGCCGACCAGTCCATCTACGCCTTCCGGGGCGCCACGATCAGGAACATCGAGGAGTTCGAGCGGGACTTCGCCGGCGCGCGGGTCATCCTGCTCGAGCAGAACTACCGCTCCACGCAGAACATCCTGGCGGCGGCCAACGCCGTCGTCTCCCGTAACCCCGGCCGGATCCCGAAGAACCTGTGGTCGGACGCCGGCGACGGCCCGCTGATCACCGGTTACGTGGCCGACAGCGAGCACGACGAGGCGGCTTTCGTCGCCGAGGAAGTCGACCGGCTCTCCGACGCGGGGGAGGCGGCGCCGGGCGAGGTTGCCGTCTTCTACCGCACTAATGCGCAGTCCCGGGTGTTCGAGGAAGTGTTCATCCGGTCCGGGCTGCCTTACAAGGTGGTCGGCGGCGTCCGGTTCTACGAGCGGCGGGAGGTCCGCGACCTCCTCGCCTACCTGCGGCTGATCGCCAACCCCGAGGACGAGGTGTCGCTGCGCCGGGTGCTCAACACCCCGCGGCGCGGGATCGGCGACCGGGCCGAGGAGTATGTCGCTGCGCTGGCGAGCCGGGACAAGATCAGCTTCGCGGCCGCGCTCGCGCGGCCTGACGATGTGCCCGGCCTGGCGACCCGGTCTGCGCGCGCCATCGAGGGCTTCAATGACCTGATGGCCGGACTGCGGGAGATGTCGGCGGCCGGACTGCCCGGCCGGCGACATCGCCGAGGCCGTACTCGACCGGACCGGCTACGTGGCCGAGCTGCAGGCCTCCTCCGACCTGCAGGACGCGAGCCGGATTGAGAACCTGACCGAGCTCGTCTCGGTGGCACGCGAGTTCGACGCTCGCAATCCGGATGGCACGCTGGCCGAATTCCTCGAGCAGGTCTCGCTGGTCGCCGATGCCGACCAGATCCCCGAGGGCGAGCAGCACGGCGGCATGGTCACGCTGATGACGCTGCACACCGCCAAGGGCCTTGAGTTCCCTGTCGTCTTCCTGACCGGCCTGGAAGAGAACGTCTTCCCGCACGAGCGGTCGATGGGCGATGAGCGGGAGCTGGCCGAGGAACGGCGGCTGGCCTACGTCGGCATCACCAGGGCCATGCAGCGGCTGTACGTCACCAGGGCAGCAACCCGTACCTGGTTCGGGCGACCGGGCTATCACAAGCAGTCCAGGTTCCTGTCCGAGATCCCGGCCGGGCTGATCGACTGGCGCCGGGACGAGTCGGCCGCTACCCAGCCGGCCTCGGAGCGGCTGGCCCGGCGCCCCGGAGTGCGCGCGGTCGGGAACCGGCCGGTTCCCGTCGCTTCAGCCTGGCGACCGGGTCAACCACGATTCCTACGGGCTCGGCACCGTCCTGTCGGTCGAAGGCCGCGGCGATGACCCGGAGGCCAAGATCGACTTCGGCGGCGACTACGGAATCAAGCACCTGGTGCTGCGGTACGCGCCGATCGAGAAGCTGTAACCGGCTCAGCGAGGCCATGATCACGAAGATTCGGCCGGGCCCCAGCACGGACGAATTTACGTCCTGACCGAATGGCCGGCCTGCCCGGCGTGCGGTAAGCCCGCGACTTGGCCCGCGACCCGCAGATCTGCATGCTGCACCAGCAGCCGCTCGCGTGGGCGACCGGTCATAGAACGCCCACTGGCAGTCGTCGGCGCTGCATACCTTGAGGCGAGCCCAGGTGCCGAGCGTGTGGGCTTCGGCTGCGATCAGCAGCAGCCCGGCTAGTGCCGCCCGTGACCCGCGTCACCGGCGACGACCCGGACGCTGCCGTCGGCATCCGCGCTGATCCTCGCCTGCATCGCCGAGCTGATCTGGGCGAGCCGGGCCGCTCCGTCGGCGCCGGGCTCGGCCGCGACATCGCGACTGGGCGCCGGGTTGTGCGTCACGTGCGATCGGAGTACGCCGCGCAGCGCCTCCCTGAGTTCCACAGCGAGGGCTAGCTCGCCGGGGCCCGACTTGCAGGCGTCAGGCCTGCTCAGGCCCGCGCTGCGCAGCCAGGCATCGAGAGCGGACGGGGAGCTGATCTGGTCGGTTCCCTGCTCGATATCGAGTGTGTTGACGAACGCCTGCACGGCGGCAAGGCGCCCGGAGCCTGGCCGATGTCGTGACCGCGGTCCGAGGTCGGGGCACTGCTGGCAGCCATGAGCCTCCTCCGGCCTATCTCCGTCACCATCATTCTACGTCTGCTGGTTGCGTCGCCGAGTCGATCGCACTAGTGTCGTTACCAGCTAAGTGCGAATGACGGTGACGAGGCGCTGGCAGAAATCTAGGGGCGGCGCAGTCGCCGGCCGCATTCTGACGGCGGAGGCGCGACATGAGTTCAGGGCAGGGCAGGAACGACTGGACGCTGATCGGCGTACCGACGAGCGCCGGAGCTCACCACGCTGGCCAGGAGCGCGCACCTGCTGCCCTGCGGGCAGGCGGGCCTGGCTGACCGGCTCCGGGCCCGCGGCCTGAGCGTCGACGACGCAGGCGACCTACCCGGCTCAGTGTTTGCCGTGGACCACGAGCATCCGGGCGCACGCAACCTGGACGCCGTCGTGAAGGTTGCGCGCGAGGTTGCCGACGCAGTCGCCAGCCTCGTACAAGCGGGCCTGCGACCGCTCGTGCTGGGCGGCGACTGCACGATCACGCTCGGCGTCATCGCCGGTTTCCGCCGGGTGCATCCCGGCACCGGACTGGCTTACGTGGACGGCGACGCCGACCTCGGCGCGCTGTCGGCGGAGCGCTCGGGGATCCTCGACGCGACCGGCATCTCGCACCTGCTCGGCCACGGCGAGCCCGAACTCGTCAGGCTGGCGGGCGAGCCGCCGTTGCTTGACCCCTCCCGCCTGGCCATTGTCGGCTGCGACCCGCGAGAGGTGACCGAGGATGGCCGCAGGTTCCTGGCGGCCAGGCGGGTCAGCTATACCGACGGGCCCGCTCTGGTCGCCGATCCGGAGGCGGCGGCCCGGACGGCGCTGGCCGCCCTGGCCGGGAGCGGGCCGATGGTCGTCCACTTCGACGTCGACGTGGTCGACTCCGGCGACCTGCCGCTTGGCAACTTCCCGCACTACAACTCCGGTGTCAGGCTCGACCGATGTGGGCCGCTGCCTGCGCGTGCTGCTCGCCGATCCGGCTTGTGCCGCCCTCGTGCTCACCGAGGTCAACCCGACCTACGACGCCGACGGCAGCCAGCTCGACCGGTACCTGGCGGAACTGACAACGGCGCTGGCCTGAGCTACCTCAGCCACCTGCTGAGCCGTTCGCAGTCGCGGCCCGGTCGGCTCGGCTGCCCTGCACCGTGAGATCGGCCACTGTGAGTCCGGAACGGTTCTCCGGCCGGTTACGCTGAATTGCCTGCCCGTTATGTCGGCAGGCACGACAGCCTGCGGTCGGAGGATTCCATGAGCAGCATCCGGGTGATCATCGCCAAGCCTGGCCTGGATGGTCATGATCGCGGGGCGAAAGTGGTCGCCCGGGCGCTGCGCGACGCCGGGCGTCGAGGTGATCTACACCGGGCTGCATCAGACGCCGGAGCAGATCGTCTCCGCGGCCCTGCAGGAGGATGCCGACGCGATCGGCCTTTCCGTCCTGTCCGGCGCCCACATGACGCAGTTCCGCCGCGTCCTCGAGCTGCTGGCGGAGCGCGATGCCACCGACATCACGGTCTTTGGCGGCGGCATCATCCCGGACGCTGACATTGCCGAGCTCGAGCAGATGGGCGTGGCAAAGATCTTCACGCCCGGCGCGACGACAACCGAGATCGTGGACTGGGTGCGCTCGGCACTGGGCAGCGAAGAGCCAGTCGGATAGCGTCGCACATGCCGGCTGCACCCAGTTCTGCCCGGAGGATCGGACGCGACTAGGCTTCCTGCGTCCGGGGGCCACAGGCGCGCAGCGACGATTTCCTGAGAGCGAGCTTCCCCGACCACGGAGCTCCCGACGCACGAAGTTCCCCGAGCACGAAGGACTAACCCGAGTGGACCTGTTCGAGTACCAGGCGAAAGAGCTGTTCGCCGAGTACGGCGTTCCAATTCCGCAGGGCAAAGTGGCCAGCACCGCGGATGAGGCCTCGGCAGATTGCCGAGGAGTTCGCAGCCAGCCCGGCCTGGCGCCAAGCCGCTGGTGGTGATCAAGGCCCAGGTGAAGACCGGCGGCCGCGGCAAGGCCGGAGGGGTGAAGCTGGCCGACACGCCGGAGGAGGCGCAGGAAAAGGCCGCCAGGATCCTCGGCATGGACATCAAGGGCCACACCGTGCACACCGTCCTGGTCGCCGAGGACACCGACATCGCGCAGGAGTACTACCTGTCATTCCTGCTGGACCGGGCCGAGCGCACGTTCCTGTCGATGTGCTCGGTCGAGGGCGGCGTGGAGATCGAGGAGGTGGCCAGGACTAAGCCCGAAGCGCTGGCCAAGATCCCGGTGAGCCCGCTCACTGGCGTCGACCACGCCAAGGCGCTGGAGATCGTCCGGGCCGGCGGCCTGCCGGAGGAGGCGCAAGAGGCTGCGGCGCAGCTCGCCGAGCGGCTGTGGGCGGTGTTCACCGACGAGGACGCCACGCTGGTCGAGGTGAACCCGCTGGTCTACACCGGCGACGGCCGG
This sequence comes from uncultured Actinomycetota bacterium, assembly GCA_963808215.1. Taxonomy (GTDB): domain Bacteria; phylum Actinomycetota; class Actinomycetes; order Streptosporangiales; family Streptosporangiaceae; genus JAJYUU01. The sequence goes on along the minus strand of CAWEEY010000002.1, from coordinate 156,452 downwards.
GTGGTCGCGCTCGATGCCAAGGTCACCCTCGACGACAATGCCGCCTTCAGGCAGGACTGGGCAGTCCTTTGCGGACCCGACCGCTGTCGATCCGATCGAGGCGCGGGCGAAGGCCAAGCACCTGAACTACGTCAAGCTCGACGGGTCGGTCGGGATTATCGGGAACGGCGCCGGGCTGGTGATGTCCACGCTCGACGTCGTCGCCTACGCCGGGGAGGAATTCGGCGGCGTCCGGCCAGCCAACTTCCTTGACATCGGCGGTGGCGCCTCGGCTGAGGTGATGGCCAACGGCCTGGACATCGTGCTGTCGGATCCGAGCGTGCGCAGCGTGCTGGTGAACGTGTTCGGCGGCATCACCTCGTGCGACGCGGTGGCCAACGGAATCGTGTCGGCGATGGCGCTGCTGGCCGAGCGCGGCGAGCAGGTCAGGCACCCCATCGTGGTCCGGCTGGACGGCAACAAGGCGGCCGAGGGCCGCCGGATCCTGGCAGAGGCAGCGCTGCCGGTGGTCGAGCAGGTCGCCACCATGGACGATGCGGCGCGGCGCGCCGCCGAACTGGCCGCCGCGGCCTCGAACGGAGCATGACATGGCAATCTTCCTGAACGCCGACAGCCGAGTGATCGTGCAGGGCATCACCGGCTCGGAAGGCCGTAAGCACGGCGCGCGGATGATCGCGGCCGGCACCAACGTCGTGGGCGGAACGAACCCGCGCAAGGCCGGCCAGACGATCGAGCTGTCCGGCCGCGAAGTACCGGTCTTCGCCTCCGTCGGCGATGCGATGGCTGCCACCGGAGCCAATGTCTCGGTCGTCTTCGTGCCCCCGGCAGGCACCAAGGACGCTGTGATCGAGGCCATCGACGCGCAGATCCCGCTTGTCATCGTGATCACCGAGGGCGTGCCGGTGCACGACACCGCGGAGTTCTGGGCGCACGCGGTCGCCACCGGGAACGTGCACCAGGATCGTCGGCCCGAACTGCCCCGGCGTCGCGTCGCCGGGCAAGTCGAACGCGGGCATCATCCCGGCCGACATCACCACCGAGGGGCGGATCGGCCTTGTCTCCAAGTCCGGCACCCTGACCTACCAGATGATGTACGAGCTGCGGGACATCGGATTCTCTACCGCGGTGGGCATCGGCGGTGACCCGATCATCGGCACGACTCACATCGACTGCCTCAGCGCATTCCAGGACGACCCGGAGACCGATGCGATCGTCATGATCGGCGAGATTGGCGGCGACGCGGAGGAGCGCGCGGCGGCGTTCATCGAGAAGAACGTGACCAAGCCAGTCATCGCCTACGTCGCCGGCTTCACCGCGCCGGAGGGCAAGACCATGGGCCATGCCGGCGCGATCATCTCCGGCTCGGCCGGAACTGCCCAGGCAAAGAAGGAAGCGCTGGAGAAGGTGGGCGTCCGCGTAGGCCGCACGCCGAGCGAGACGGCCGCGCTCGTCCGGGAGATCATGCAGGCACGGTAGTTCCGGCGCGCCTCCACGGCCCGACCGTGCTGTATTGCCAGGCTTGGCTCTTGTGCACCGCTTCCGCCGTTGGTTCCCCCATGAGCTGGCTCGCCTGGCGGTGGCTCATCGGGCCGGATTGCCAGGCTTGACTCTTGTGACGCTCCGAGCGCCCCCTGGTGGTGACCGGCGCCATCGCCGCCGGGTGGTCACCGGAACCGGGCTGGCAGGCATCATGGTGCTGGTGCTGGCGGGCTGGATCGCGGCGCCGCACGCTGGCCTCGGCCTTGCTGCGGTGCTGCGCGCCTCGGCAGCGCTCTGGCTTGTCAGCCAGCATGTCGGCTTCGCCTTCCGCGGCGCCGGCCGGATCGGCCTGCTGCCGCTGGGCCTGGTCGTGCTGCCCGGCGCGCTGCTCTGGCGGGCCGGGAGCTGGGTAGTCCGGGCCGGGCAAGTGCGGCGGCTACGGCATGTCGGCTACGCGGCGGTGGCGCTGGCCGTGCCCTACGCCCTGCTGGCCGCAGCGCTCGCGCTAGCCAGCAGGTCAGCGCTTGAGTCGTCCTCGCTGCCGCAAGCGGTTGCCTGGGGGCTGCTGCTGGCGTTTGCCGCGGGCGGGCTCGGCGGCGCCAGAGCGCTAGCGCCGTGGCCGCAGCTGGTTCGGCTGCTGCCAGAGCGGCCGAGGTCCATGGTCGTCGGCGTCGCAGGCGCGCTCGCCACGCTGGCCGGATGCGGAGCGCTGATCGCTGGCATCTCGCTGACGGTTCACCTGCACGAGGCGGCGGTGCTCGAGCGTGACCTCGCACCGGGTGCCATCGGCACCGTGCTGCTGGTTGCTGTTGCAGCTGGGCTACCTGCCGAACGCGGTCATCTGGGCCATCGCCTTCTCGCTTGGCCCCGGCTTCGCGTTCGGCTCCGGCACCGTCGTCGCGCCGACTGGCTCGGCGCTGGCGCAGTTGCCGGCCTTCCCGATGCTTGCCGCCCTGCCGCCGGGCCTGCACGCGGCGGTTCCTGGCTGGATCGAGCCGACCGTGCTTGCCGTGCCGTACCTCGCCGGGGGTCTAGGCGGCCTCCTGCTGGTCCGGGCCGCGCCCGCGGCTAGCGCTCGACGCGGCGCCAGTGTGGGGCCTAGCGTGCGGTGCGGTGTCCGGCGCGGTGCTCGGCCTGCTGGCCGCGGTTTCTGGCGGGCCGCTTGGCGATGGCAGGCTGGCCGCGGTCGGACCGTCAGCGTGGCAGGTCGGCGCGGTATCGGCGCTGGAGATCGGCGTCGCTGCCGCCGTCACCGCCGGGGCGGCGAACTACCTCACGTTGCGCCGGGCCGGGATGCTGGCCCCGCGTACCGCCAGGGAGGGAACGGCGGCCGGGCGATTTGCGGCCGCGCGCAGCAGCTCCGCAGCGAGTGCCGTGGCAGGCTCAGACACTGCCGCCGGGCACGTGATCTACCTCGACCCGTGGGCCGGTGATCCGCCGGAGGAGCGCCGGGGCGCTCCGGGGCCGTCGGCGCTGCCGTAAATCCGCGCCATTCCCATTCGGCTGACCCGCCGCGCCGCTCGTTTCGCTAGCAAGAATGGAATGAACAGTAGCCGTGGGTCAGAGTGTTATCCGGCGCGCTACGTGACTCAGCGCAACCGCCCAGGCAGCCTCATGTAACTGCGGACCCAAGGAAACCGCCATGATCTGCTGATTCACCTTGCGGACGTGAACCGTTCACCAAGTCATAAGACAGGCATTCACTAACGTTTCTTGTTGCCCTATTGAGCATCATGCATATTTAGGCGCGACGGCCACCTGGCCGGTCCGTGCGACGTGCTCGCACGTCTGCGGCGCTCAATCGTCTGTAGGAGGACGCGTTGCGCATCATGAGAAGTCTGGTTGCGGTTGGCGCACTTGCCGTAACGGCGGCCACGTTGGTGGCGGCTCCGGCCATGGCCGACCCGATCAACAGCAGCAAACACAAAGTCACGCCCGCCCCGTACGACATCGTCAGCGTCGGCTCCGAGTCGATCTACGCCATCTCCGACCAGCTGAGCTTCAACTACAACAAGACGGTCGGCACAGCACAGCCCGAAGCACCCCTTTACTACAGCTGGGATGGCGTTCCCGCCCGCCGGCCGAACGCCACCACCAGAAGTCATCGTCAAGGCCGGCTGCAAGAAGAACCTTCAGGCCGGACGGCTCATCGGCAGGCATCAGCGCACTCGGCACGTATGGCACCACGTCCTTCAGGGGCAAGACGTACCCGTGCGTCGACTTCGCCCGGTCCTCGCGGCCCCGCAAGTCGAGCGACCCGGTCTTTGGCGCTGGCGGCGACGCGTTCGTCAGCTCTGGCGCGACGCTGTCACGTACGCGACGACCAAGAACTCCAACGCGCCGAGCAGCTTGACCCTGGCCCAGCTGCAGGCGATCTTCGGCTGCAACGTGCTGGCCGCGAACGGCTTCGCGAAGGATACCTGGGGCGCGCTCCTGGGCAGCAAGGCCAAGGATCCCACGGGCGTGATTGACCCGGTCCTGCCGCAGGCTGGCTCGGGCACGCTGTCATTCTGGCAGGAGACCGCGCTGGGCTTCACGAGCGACCCCGAGCCGCTGTGCGGTACCGCCGCGAGCCTGACGACGGTACAGCAGCCTGAGGAGAACGAGGGACTCAGCAAGGTGTTCCTCGTCCACGGCAAGCCCAACCCGAACGTCATCTACCCGTTCTCGGTCGGCGCGTGGGTGGCGCAGCAGTACCACTCCACCAAGTGCGGCAAGAGGGCCACGAAGGGCGAGAACATGTTCGGCTGCAACGAGAACGGCGTGTTGCACCTGAACGCCATCAAGGGCATCGCGCCGACCGTCAAGGGCAAGGGCAGGCACGCTGCCCCAGTCACCAACCCGAGGTTCCCCGCCCCCTTCGACCGGTTCCTGTACGCCGTGGTTCCGTACTCCACGACCACGTCGAACCACATCCCGGCGAACCTGAACGGGCTCCTCGGCCACAAGGGCTACTTCTGCACAGCAGACGAAGGTCGCGACGGCCTACGGCTTTGAGCCGACTCCGCTCTGCGGCCTTATCGGGCTGAGATAGCTCACAGCTTGGCCCCTGGGCCAAGCTAGCTGACGGGGCGCGGCGACCGGACACCGGTCGCCGCGCCCCGGCGCATTTCCTGCCTCGCGAGCGGCAGTGTCTCCGAAAGTGGCAGCCCGCCAGGCTTGTACGCTGAAGCCTCCGGGGGTCTGCCCGCACGCGCGGATCGCCCAGGCTCGTCGAGCAATCAGGGAGCGCACCGTCAGTCCGTCACGATTGGTCGTGCTGGTCTCCGGCACGGGCAGCATCCTGCAGGCCCTGCTTGACGCCTGCGCCAACCCCGGTTTCGGGGCCGAGATCGTGGCAGTCGGGGCGGACCGCGACGGCACCGGCGGCGTTGCCAGGGCGCAGGCGGCGGGTATCCCGACCTTCGTGCGGCGGCTCAAGGACTCACCTGACCGGTTCGCCTGGGACCGGGAACTCACCGAGGACTGTGCCTCGTTCGAGCCCGACCTCGTCATCGCCGCGGGCTTCCTTAAGCTCGTTGGCGCCGAGTTCCTGGCCAGGTTCGGCGGCCGCATGATCAATACACACCCGGCCCTGCTGCCGTCGTTCCCTGGCATGCACAGCGTCAGGGACGCGCTGGCGTGCGGGGTGAAGGTTGACCGGCTGCAGCGTGATCCTGGTGGACGCTGGGGTGGACAGTGGCCCGATCCTGGCGCAGGGGGCAGTGCAGGTGCACGACGATGACGACGAGGAGACGCTGCACGAGCGGATAAAGGTGGCAGAGCGGTCGCTCGTGGTGGACACCGTGGGCCGCATGGTCCGCGACGGCTGGTCCGTGCAGGGCCGGAAAGCGAGAATTGGCAGTTGACCAGGGTAGCGATCAGGCGGGCGCTGATCAGCGTCTACGACAAGAGCGGGCTGACGGAGCTGGCCGGCGGCACTGCACGCGGCCGGCGTGCAGCTCGTGTCGACCGGCTCCACGGCGGCTGCGATCGCCGCCGCTGGCCTGCCGGTAACGCCAGTTGAGGAGCTCACCAGCTTTCCCGAGTGCCTGGACGGCCGGGTGAAGACGCTGCACCCGGCGGTGCACGCCGGGCTGCTCGCCGACCTGGCCAAAGACAGCCACCGGGAGCAGCTGGCCGGGCTCGGCATCGAGCCGTTCGACCTGCTGGTGTCTAACCTCTACCCGTTCGAGCAGACCGTTGCCAGCGGCGCCAGCCCGGCAGACTGCGTTGAGCAGATCGACATCGGCGGGCCCGCGATGGTCCGGGCCGCGGCCAAGAACCACGCAACGGTAGCGGTGGTGACCAGCCCGGCAAGCTATCCGGAGGTGGTGGCCGCGCTGGGGGAGGGCGGCTTCACGCTGGAGCAGCGCCGCCGACTGGCAGCCCAGGCCTACGCCCGCACGGCCGCCTACGATGCGGCCGTATCGTCCTGGTTCGCCGCCGCCTACGCGCCCGATGAGGTTGCCGCGGAAACGGGCTGGCCGGACGTCGCCGGCGCGGTGTGGACTCGCAAGGATGTGCTCAGGTACGGCGAGAACCCGCATCAGCGCGCTGCGCTGTACCTGCGGTCGGGTGGCAGCCGCCCCGGTGGCGGGATCGCCGACGCCGAGGTGCTGCACGGCAAGGCCATGTCGTACAACAACTACGTCGACGCCGATGCCGCCCGCCGTGCCGTCGCTGGCTTCAGCCAGCCGTGCGTGGCAATCATGAAGCACGCCAACCCGTGCGGCATCGCGCTGGGCTCCGACCTGGCAGAGGCGCACCGGATGGCGAATGCCTGCGACCCGGTATCGGCGTTCGGCGGCGTGATCGCGGCGAACGGCGCGGTGACCGAGGAAATGGCCGCCCAGGTCGCGGAGATCTTCACTGAGGTCGTCGTTGCGCCGGACTTCGAGCCCGGTGCGCTGAAGATCCTCACCGCGAAGAAGAACCAGCGGCTGCTGCGCTGCCCGATGCCAGCGGAGCCGCAGGCCGCGGCCGCGCTGGACTGGCGGCAGGTTAGCGGCGGCATGCTGATGCAGACGCCCGACACCGGAACCGAGCCGGGCGACTCAGCAGTGAACTGGCGGCTGGTCGCCGGACCTACCGCTGACACCGACGTGCTCGAGGATCTGGAGTTCGCCTGGCGTGCCTGCCGGGCGGTGAAGTCCAACGCCATCCTGCTGGCGTCCGGGCAGGCCAGCGTAGGCATCGGCATGGGCCAGGTCAACCGGGTCGACTCGTGCCGGCTAGCGGTCACCAGGGCGGGGGATCGGGCGGCCGGCTCGGTCGCTGCCAGCGACGCGTACTTTCCGTTCGCAGACGGATTCCAGATCCTGGCCGACGCGGGCGTGCGCGCGGTCGCCGAGCCGGGTGGGTCGGTCCGGGACGACGAGGTGATCGCCGCCGCGCAGGCAGCGGGCGTCGCGCTCTACTTCACCGGCGTCCGGCACTTCTACCACTGACGAGGGCCGGCCGACCGCGATGGCAGTGTCCGGCGCCAGCGAGCTCCTTGCTAGCCAGAGAACTCTCGGTTGGTCTGCTGCAGAACCCAGCCGTTCCCGTCCGGATCGGCGAACGTCAGCCAGCGGCCCCACGGTGCCTCGGCGACAGCGTCTTCATTAAACGTAACGCCGCGCTTTGTGAGCTCGGCCGCGGTCTGCTCGATGTCGTCGCAGCCGAGCACCGTGCCGCGCAGCCAGCCGGGTGTCATTTCCTCGAACCACGTGACCAGCGTGATCGCGGTGCCTCCGCCCGGCGGGCGCAGCATTACCCACCGCATGCCGCCGTCGCCAAAGGTGCTGTCAATCTCGAGGCTGAAGCCGAGCACGTCGGCGTAGAAGCACTTCGACCGGTCGGTGTCACCGACAGGAATGGACACGACCTCGATGCTGGTCAGCGCCATTACTGCGTCCTCCTTAGCTGGTCGGCAGGCCGCGCATATGCTGTCACACCGTCGCATGCCTGGCTGCGCCTTCGGGCAGTTGACGGGCCTCGGGTACGGCAGGACCCCGTGCATCAGGCAGAATAAGCGCGCGATGACTGCCACAATTCTGGACGGCAAGGCGACAGCCGGGGCCATCCGCGAGGACCTCACCCGGCGGGTAGCGAGGCTGGCCGAACACGGAATCAGGCCTGGCCTGGGTACCGTGCTGGTCGGCGACGACCCTGGCAGTCAGTCCTACGTGGCAGGGAAGCACCGGGACTGCGCGCAGGTCGGGATCGTGAGCATCCGCCGGGACCTGCCGGCCGATGCAAGCCAGCAGCAGGTCGAGGATGTCGTCGCCGAGCTGAATGCGGATCCGGCCTGCACCGGCTACATCGTCCAGTTGCCGTTGCCTGCGGGCCTGAACGCGCAGCGCGTACTCGCCAAGATGGACCCGGACAAGGACGCAGACGGCCTGCAGCCGGTCAACCTCGGCAAGCTGGTGCTCGGCGAGCCTGGCCCGCTGCCGTGTACGCCCAAGGGCATCGTCGAGTTGCTCCGCCGGTACCAGGTCCCGATCGCGGGCGCAGACGTGACGGTAATCGGCCGCGGTATCACCGTCGGGCGCTCGCTCGGGCTGTTGCTGACTCGCCGCAGCGAGAACGCCACGGTAACCCAGTGCCACACCGGCACCAGGGACCTGGCGGCTCACACGCGCAGCGCCGACATCGTCGTAGTGGCCGCTGGCCGACCGGGTCTGCTCACCGCGGACATGGTCAGGCCGGGTGCCGCCGTGCTGGACGTTGGAATAACCAGGACCGACTCGGGCCTGGTCGGTGACGTCGATCCCGCTGTGGCCGAGGTGGCGGGCTACCTGGCCCCGATGCCAGGTGGCGTAGGACCGATGACCAGGGCCATGCTGCTGGCTAACGTGGTGGAAGCCGCGGAGCGGCAGCTAGCGGCCAGCGGACCCGATTACGGCACTACTGGTCAGTAACATATTCTTCGGGAGTCAGAGTCCGAAATGGGAAGGGTCGGCAGCCGCTCATGAACATCGTGGTCTTGGTCAAGCAGGTACCGGACACCTGGTCGGAACGCAAGCTGCGGGCCGACGACAGCACACTGGATCGGGATGCCGCCGACGCCGTTATCAACGAACTCGACGAGTACGCGATTGAGGAAGGCCTTCGGCTGCAGGAGGCGCACGGCGGCGAGGTCACGATCGTCTCCATGGGCCCGGAGAAGGCGACCGACGCCATCCGCAAGGCGCTGTCCATGGGAGCCGATAAGGCGGTGCACGTCACCGACGAGGCGCTGCGCGGCTCTGACGGCCTTGTGACCTCGGCTGTGCTGGCGAACGTACTCCGGCGGACCGGCTTCGACCTGGTGATACTCGGTTCAGAGTCCACTGACGCGCGGATGGGCACGCTGGCCGCCATGCTCGCCGAGCGGCTCGGCGTGCCCCAGATGTCGTTCGCCAGCAAAGTGGAGACTGACGGCTCGAAGATCAGCATTCACCGGCAGGCCGACTACGGTTACGACACCGTCGAGGGGACTCTGCCCGCGATAGTCAGCGTGGTCGAGAAGATCAACGAGCCGCGGTACCCCTCTTTCAAGGGCATCATGGCGGCGAAGAAGAAGCCGGTAGAGACGCTGGGCCTGGCCGATCTCGGGATGGACGTCAGCTCGGCCGGGCTCGGCGCGAGTGCCACCGAGGTGGTCAGCTTCGCGAACCGGCCGCCACGCGCGGCCGGCACCATCGTGACCGACGAAGGAGATGGCGGCGCCAAGGCCGCCGAGTTCCTGGCGTCGCGCAAGTTCATCTGAGCACCGACTTCATCTGACCACCGACCGATATACCTGAGCACCAACCGGCTGACGCGGAAGGCTATCCCTAAATGGCTGAGATCCTGGTCCTTGCCGAGCACGATGGCGAGACCGTCAAGAAGGTCACAACCGAGCTGCTGACGCTGGCGCGGGCCCACGGCGAGCCGTCCGTGGTGTGGACGGGTGACGGCGCGGAGGGCGCACGGGCCCGGCTGGCCGAGTTCGGCGCCGCCAAGGTGTACGTGGCCGACAGCCCCGACTACGCGGACTACGTGGTGGCGCCTAAGGCCGAACTGCTGGCATACCTGGTCGCCCAGAAGGCACCGGCCGCAGTGCTGGTAGCCGCCACATCCGAGGGCCGCGAGGTGGCCGGACGGCTCGCGGTCAAGACCGGCTCGGGGGTCCTGACGGACGTCACCGGGGTAGCCGACGGCCTGGTCGGTGAGCAGTCGATCTTCGGCGGCGCGATCACCGTCCAGTCCAGGGTGCGCACCGGGACGCCGATCATCGCAGTCCGGCCGAATGCGGTAACTCCTGAATCCACCGCGGCGGGCGCGGCCGAAATCGAGCCGGTACCGGTGGAGATCTCCGACGACGCCAAGACCGCGCGGCTGACAGGCAAGGTGGTCGCAGAGCGGGGCGAGCGCCCCGAGCTGACCGAGGCGTCGATCGTAGTTTCCGGTGGTCGCGGGCTCGGCTCCGGCGAGCACTTCGCCCTGATCGAGCAGCTCGCCGACTCGCTGGGAGCCGCAGTAGGGGCTTCCCGTGCGGCTACGGACGCCGGGTGGTACCCGCACCAGTTCCAGGTCGGCCAGACCGGCAAGACGGTGTCGCCGCAGCTCTACATGGCGATTGGCATCTCCGGGGCCATTCAGCACCGGGCGGGCATGCAGACCTCTAAAACGATCATGGTCGTGAACAAGGATCCTGAGGCTCCGATCTTCGAGCTGGCCGACTTCGGGGTCGTGGGCGACCTGTTCAAGGTGGTTCCGCAGCTCATCGAGGAGATCGGGAAGCGGTCGGAGGGCTGACAACAGCAGGCGAGCGATAGCGGCCGGGTGCTCACCGGCCCGTGACGGTCGTGTTCACCGGATCGCCATTAGGCTGGGGCCATCATGTCAAACGCATATCTCGACCACGCGGCCACGACGCCGATGCTGCCTGCCGCGCTGGCTGCGATGACTGAGGAGCTGGCCCAGCTGGGTAACCCCTCGTCGCTGCATAACGCCGGCCGTCGGGCTCGGCGGGTGGTCGAGGAGTCCAGGGAGCTGATCGCCGAGGCCTACGGAGCCAGGCCGAGCGAAGTTGTGTTCACCAGCGGCGGCACCGAGGCCGACAACCTCGCGGTTAAGGGGCTGTACTGGGCATCGAAGGCGGCGGACCCGAGGCGTCGGCGCGTGCTGGCCACTGCCACTGAGCACCACGCCGTGCTCGATAGCGTCCGCTGGCTGGCAGAGCACGACGGCGCCGACGCAGACTGGCTGTCGGTCGACAAGGCCGGCCTGCTCAGCCCGGCAGAGCTGGCGGCGGCGGTGGACCGCGGCCCGGCCAGCGTCGGGGTGATCAGCGTCATGTGGGTGAACAACGAGGTCGGCACGGTGCAGCCGATTGCCGAGCTGGCCAGCGTGGCGGCCGAGCATCAGATCCCGTTCCACAGCGACGCGGTCCAGGCGGCCGGGCAGCTGCCGGTGAGCCTGGCGGCGACCGGTGCCACAGCGCTCACCATAACCGCGCACAAGATCGGCGGGCCGGTGGGCGTCGGTGCGCTGCTGCTGGCCAAGGGTGCCCAGCCGGTGCCCGTGCTGCACGGCGGCGGCCAGGAGCGGGACGTCCGGTCCGGGACTTTGGACGTGCCGGCGATCCGCGCCTTCGCGGTCGCGGTGGAGGTCGCCACCGAGCGCCGCGCCGATGAGGCCAAGCGGCTGGCGTCACTGCGGGACGACCTGATCGCCCAGATAAAGGCCGCGGTCCCGGACGCGGTGCTGAACGGGGCGCCGCCGGGCCCTGGCCGCTTGCCCGGTAACGCGCACTTCTCCTTCCCTGGCTGCGAGGGCGACGCGCTCCTGATGCTCCTGGACGCTCGCGGCATCGCCTGCTCGACTGGCTCGGCCTGCACCGCGGGAGTGGCCCAGCCGAGCCATGTGCTGCTCGCCATGGGTGCTGATGAGGCTAGGGCCCGCGGGTCGCTCCGGTTCTCGCTGGGTCACTCATCCGAGCAGCCTGATGTCGACGCCCTTGGCGCGGTGATCGGCGAGGTCGTCGAGCGCGCGCGTCGCGCCGCACGCTAAACCAGCCGGGCCAAATGAATGCGACGCAGCTGGGGCTATAGCCCCACCTCACGCCACATTCGTTCAAGATCATCCGGCTCTGGACTGCGGCATAGGTTCGCGGGGGTGTCCCCCGTTTCGGGTTTCGGTTCGGGGTCTCGGGGGTGTCCCGGGTGTCCCCGTGGGTGGGGGTTTCGGGGGCTCACGGGGGTGTCCCCCGTGGGTGCATATGCTTGACGGCGATGACTACTCTGCGCGTGCTCGCTGCCATGTCGGGCGGCGTCGACTCGGCCGTCGCGGCGGCCCGTGCCGCCGACGCCGGTCACGACGTCACCGGCGTGCACCTGGCGCTGTCCAGCAACCCGACCTCGTACCGTACCGGGGCCCGTGGGTGCTGCACGCTCGAAGACGCCCGCGACGCCCGCCGGGCAGCTGACGTTATCGGTATCCCGTTCTATGTCTGGGACATGGCCGAGCGATTCCACGCGGACGTGGTCCAGGACTTCGTCGACGAATACGCGCGCGGCAACACGCCCAACCCGTGCCTGCGCTGCAACGAGAAGATCAAGTTCGCAGCGGTGCTCGACCGCGCGGTCGGGCTCGGCTTCGACGCGGTCTGCACCGGGCACCATGCCCGGCTTGAGCCAGTGCCCGGTGCTGACGGCCTCACCCGGCTGGTCCGTAGCGTGGATGCCGCCAAGGATCAGTCCTATGTGCTCGCGGTGCTGACCAGCGAGCAGCTGAGCCGGGCCATGTTCCCGCTCGGCGACACCACGAAGGAGCAGGTCCGCAAGGAGGCGGCCGAGCGCGGGCTCGCGGTCGCCGACAAGCCGGACAGCCACGACGTCTGCTTCATCGCGGACGGCGACACAAGGGGCTTCCTTCGGCGTCATCTCGGCAGCACGCCTGGCGACATCGTGGAGGCCGACGGCACCGTCATCGGCAGCCATGATGGCAGCTACGGCTTCACCATCGGCCAGCGTAAGGGCCTGCACATCGACCGGCCCGCCGCCGATGGCAAGCCGCGGTTCGTGCTCAGCATCGAGCCGGTTTCGCGCACCGTGACGGTCGGTCCGGCGGAGGCGCTTGACGTGCTCGAGATTGAAGCAAGCCGCCCGGTCTGGTCAGGCTGCCTGCCGCCCGCTGGCCCGCTCGATTGCGTGGTCCAGTTGCGTGCACACGGCGAGGTGCACCCGGCCGTTTGCCAGCAGTCCGGCGATGGCGTCGGATCAGCCTGCGAGAGCCAGCCCGCGGTATCGCGCCCGGCCAGGCAGCCGTCTTCTATGACGGTGATGCTGTCCTCGGCAGCGCGACCATCGTGGCTTCGCGCTAGCCCCGACGACCGGCCGGCGGTCCGGGTGACCTACACCGTCGTTCGACGCTGACCGGCCGCTGGCTGCAGATCGGGGACTTCCTGCAGCCGCGGCACGTCAGCACTCGTGATGCCTGCTGTCGGCTTCTGAAAGAGCATCGCCGATGGATAACTCACGTCATCGCAGCGTCGGCAGAACAGGAAACCACGCTCGCGGTAGTAGTCGTGCAGCGTCGTATTTGTGGTCCAGACGTCGATCCTGATCCAGCGCGCTGCGTACTGACGCCTGGACCACAGCCCGACCCAGTCGATGAGCTCATTGCCAATGCCTTGACCGCCATGGCTGCGTCGGACGATCAGGCGGGAGACGTATACCGCCGGCCCTGCTCGCTCAAAGTTGCTCCACAGGTCAGGGTTGCCGTCTCGCCGGCAGGCGACAGTTGCGACCGACTCGCCCTCATCGACCACCATCCAGGTGCAGCCGTCCTTAATGCCGCGGCGGACCCGGTCATCGCGCTCCGTCTCGTCCGGCCACGGCCTCGCCCACTGGTCCGTTCCCTTGCCGGCAAGCCACCATGAAGCCTCATCGATAAAGCCGATGATGGTCTCAAACTCAGTGCTCGTGGCTGGCCGAACGTGCAGCATCTTGGGAGCTTAGTCCCGTCCGTTCGCAGCGTCGTCAGCCCCCCGGGAAGAGCTCCGGGCGCAGCTAGGACGCCGGACTGGGGACGTCGATGACGAACTGATTCCGATCGGCCGGGTAGACCGTGACAGTGACTCTGATGGGCCCGCCATCGCGGTCGTAGGACGTACGGAAATTCTCGAAAACCGCGACTCTGCCATCTTCGGGGATCTTGAAGAAGCCGACTTCAGTGGCATTGGGTATGCGCACGGTAATGACGTCTCGGTAGCCGACCTGGTCGATCCCGACTTCGTCGCGCAGGTACTGGATTACTCCTTCGGCAACGTCCACCGCCTCGATCAGGCGGCTAGCGCCGCGATCAGTGAGCAGCTCCATCGGATAGAACGAGGTTTGCAGCGAGTAGGGCTCATCGTCGACGAATCGCAGCTGATGCCGGCAGATGACCTGACCGGCCGGCCGAAGCTGAAGCTCAGCCGCGATGATCGGGCTCGCCGCCTCGATGACCACCTTAGGCACCGTGCTTCGCGGAGTCCGGTTCTGCCTGCGCACATCGATGTAGTAACGGGCGGTCTCCCCGGTACCGAGGTCATGCGTCGCTGATAGGTCCGTCATGATCGGCGTGATCTTCTTGGTGACGAATGTTCCCTGACCGGGCCTGGCTTCCACCAGTCCGCGAGTGACCAGGATCCTGATGGCTTCGCGAACGGTGCTCCGGGAGGCGCCCCACTCCTCGGCCAGTTCCTGCTCAGTGGGCAACTGGTCACCGCCATGCAGCGAGCCGGCATCGATGGCCTGCCGCAAGCTATCAGCGATGCGGCGGTAAGCCGGATCAGCCATTGCCGGCCTCACCCGCAAGCACGGGTCGCATGCTCTTAACCTGCCGAGCCTCCGGCGGCACCTGGCCGACGAACACCGCCAGCTGATGCCTATCCGCCGCAAAGACGCTCACGGTGAGGCGGAACGGCTCGTCGTTGCGGTCGAACGCGATCCTGAACGTCTCGAAGACCGACACCAGGCCGTCCTCGGGCAGCCCGAAGAACTCGGTCTCCGCGGCGTCAGGTGTCCGGACCGTGATCGTGTCGCGGTAGCGGGCCTGCTCAAGGCCGATGGCTCCGCTCAGATAGCTGACAGCCCCCGGCTCGATTGTTGCCGCATCGAGCAGCCGGGTAGCCCCCGCTTTCACCAGGGCCATCGGGTAGTACGACGTCTGGATCGATGACGGCGCTCCGTCGATGAAGCGTCTCTGCTGCCGGACGACGACCGAGGTGCCGTCAGGAAGCCGAAGTTCCGCGGCGATGACCCCGGTTGCGCGGGATACCTCGACCTGCGGCTCTGGCGTATACGGCTGCCGACCGCGGAGTCTCACTTCGGCCCGGAATGCGCTACCTTCTCCGCCGCCAAGGCCCGTGTCAGGGTCAGCGGACAGCGTGGTGATGAATGGCTCTGGTGGCTGTACCACAAAGGTGCCCTGGCCGGGCCTGGTCTCGACGCGCCCCCGGATGGTGAGCCACCGGACCGCGTCCCGCACCGTATTGCGCGATGCCCGGTACCGGCGCCTGAGCTCAAGCTCGCTCAGCAGCTTGGCGCCGGGTGCAAGGGCGCCTGACTCGATCTGCCGCTCGAGTTCGTTAGCAATCCGCCGGTAGAGCGGTTCGGGCATGTGCACTCCGGATCTCGGCCGCTTGGCTGCTAGCAGCCAAGCACTCATCGCTGTCAGCCTAGCAATCCCAAATGTAGGTACCTCAGTCATTGCGCGGCGTGTCGGCGCGTGTCACGATGAGAGAGGATCCAAATGTAGGGATGACTAGGACTATAGGGTCGTCAGGAATGACCTTAACGTCCTGGCCGCAGGGTCTGCTACTCGCCCGAGTTCGCCGATGAATCCAGGCCGTGCAAACCAGCAGAAAGGTCATGTCCTGAGCCGAAGAGCCTGACTGGGCCAGAGGGGAGCCAGCCATGCCGCTTACCGAGGCACTCGCATTCATCGTCGTCGGCGTGTCAGCTGTGTCGTTGTCAGCGATCATGGTGATCGTCATCAGCGGCATCCGGCACGAGGAGCGAGAGCTCAGCATGCTGCGGCGGATAGCACCCGGCCTCGCCGCGTGGATGACGCGCCAGATCGTCGGCCTTTACATTCGCAAGACCGACGCGGAGCCGATCCCCGGCGACGAGCGAGTACCGCCGACCTGCCTGGCACGCCGTCGGTGACCCGCGGCGAGACGGGCCGGATGTCAGCGTGCAGCACTAGGCTCTGACCGTGAGCGAGCAGCAGGGCCAGGGTTTCCCTTGGCCGTCCGGTACCGCGACCGGAATCGGGTCGATGCCAGGCACCGATCCGGTGGAGGCGTGCCGGGTGGTGTTCGGCGAGCTGCCGGACCTGCCGTACCTGCCCGAGCTGCCAGACCGTGGGGTCGGGGCGGACATGATCGGCCGGGCCGCGGCGCTGCTGGTCGACATGCCGGTGCAGGCCATTGCCAGCGGCTGGAAGCTCGCCGACCGGCCGGGCCGGGATGCCAGGCGGGCCGCCGGTTTCCTCTCGCAGGACCTGGACACTCTCGAGGAGGTCGCCAGCGGCTACTCCGGGCCGCTGAAGATCGGAGTCTGCGGGCCCTGGACGCTGGCTGCCTCGCTGGAGCTGAGCCGGTCGGTCAACCCAGCGCTGGCCGACCTGGGTGCCGTCGAGGACCTGACCGCCTCGCTTGCCGAGGGCCTGGCTAACCATGCGGCCGATGTGCGCAAGCGAGTGCCTGGCGCGACGCTGATCGTGCAGCTAGACGAGCCGTCATTGCCAGCAGCTCTGCTCGGCCGAGTGCCGACGGCCAGCCGCTTCTCTGTCGTCGCGGCGATCGACAGCACCGTAGCGACCGCAGCGACTGCAGACGGTGCTTTCCGCCCCGGCGGCATTCACCGTCGTGCACTGCTGCGCCGGACGTGCCCCGTTCCCGGAAATAAAGGCTGCAGGAGCGTCGGCCGTTGGCTTCGATCTCAGCCGGCTTCGGACCAACGAAATTGATCTTGTTGCCGAGCTTGCCGACGACGGCATCGCGCTGTTCGCCGGAGCGCTGCCGACCAGCAGTGCGGAGCGCCTGGTGAGCGGGCCGCCGCTGGCGCCGCGTGAGACCGCGCAGTCCGTCGTCACGCTGTGGCGCCGGACCGGGCTGGCGGCCGGGAAGCATGGCGCAGCAGGTTGTGATCACGCCGGCCTGCGGGCTGGCCGGGGCCTCGCCGGCGGCAGCGAGGGCGGCGCTCGGGCACTGCCGGGAGGCGGCACGGATCGCGCCCGAGCTGATCGAGCCGAGCTGACGCAGGAGGGCCCCGATGACGCAGCAAGATCCGAGGAAGCGGCATGCCGAGCTGGCCGCCGAGCTGCTTGAGCACCAGTACCGCTACTACGTGCTCGACTCGCCGCTCGATCTCTGACATCGAGTACGACACGATGATGCGCGAGCTGGAGAGCATCGAGGAGCAGATTCCCGAGCTGCGCACGCCGGATTCGCCCAGCCAGCGCGTCGGCGGCATGTTCTCGACCGACTTCACCCCGGTCCAGCACCTGCAGCCGCTGCAGAGCCTGGACAACGTGTTCTCCGCCGAGGACCTGGACGGCTGGGTGGCGCGGGCGGAACGGCTCGGCGGCGACCGGCCCCTACCTGTGCGAGCTGAAGATCGACGGCCTGGCGATCGCGCTGGTCTATCGCAAGGGCCGCCTGCAGCGGGCTGCGACCCGAGGGCGACGGCGTCACCGGCGAGGACGTCACTCCGAACGTCAAGACCATCGCCGCGGTGCCGAGCAGGCTCTCCGGATCGGGCTGGCCGGACGTCCTGGAAGTCCGCGGCGAGGTATTCCTGCCAGTAACGGCGTTCGAGGAACTGAACCGGAAGCTGACAGAGGCGGGCAAGCAGCCATTCGCCAACCCCCGCAACTCGGCCGCGGGGTCACTGCGGCAGAAGGATCCGCGGATCACCGCCTCGCGCGCACTCAACATGATCCTGCACGGCATCGGCCTCGTTGAGGGGCTGGACAGACCCGCCAGAGACCCTGTCTGGCTGGTACGAGCGTCTGCGTCAGTGGGGCCTGCCGGTCAGCGACCTGTACCAGGTGGTCCCTGACATCGACGGCGTACGGGCGTACATCTCGCACTACGCCGAGCACCGGCACGACCCGCCGTATGAGATCGACGGCGTTGTGGTCAAGATCGACACGGTCGAGGTCCAGCAGCAGCTCGGCTCGACCAGCCGGGCGCCACGGTGGGCGATCGCGTACAAGTACCCGCCCGAGGAGGTCAACACCCGGCTGCTGGACATCCGGGTGAACGTCGGCCGGACAGGCCGGGTAACGCCGTTCGCCGTGATGGAGCCGGTCAAGGTCAGCGGCTCAACGGTAGAGAACGCGACCCTGCACAACGCTGACGAGATTGCCCGCAAGGGCGTGCTGATCGGGGACATGGTCGTGCTGCGCAAGGCGGGCGATGTCATCCCTGAGGTCGTCGGGCCGGTGGCCGATCTGCGGACCGGAGACGAGCGGGCCTTTGAGTTCCCGACCCGATGTCCCGGCCTGCGGCACGCCGCTGACGCGCGAGGACGGCGGCGTGGACTGGCGCTGCCCGAACGCGAGATCGTGTCCGGCGCAGCTGCGAGAGCGGCTGTTCCACCTAGCCGGGCGAGGCGCGCTGGACATCGAGGTGCTCGGCTACGAGGCAGCGGTCGCGCTGCTGGATTCCGGGCTGGTGACCGATGAGGGCGATCTGTTCGGGCTGACGGCGCAGACGCTGGCGACAGTGCCGTTCTTCGTGACGAAGGCCGGCGCACTGACCGCGAACGCGACCAGGCTGCTGGCCAACCTGGAGGACGCGCGGCACCGGCCGCTCTGGCGGATCCTGGTAGCGCTGTCCATCCGGCACATCGGCCCGACTGCGGCCACGGCGCTGGCGGCCGCCTTCGGATCGGTCGACGCCATCGCGGCCGCGCCAGAGGCCGAACTGGTCACCGTCGAGGACGTCGGGCCGACCATCGCCAGGTCGCTCCGAGAGTGGTTCGAGGTCGACTGGCACGCGGCCATCGTGGAGAAATGGCGAGCGGCCGGGGTTGACCTGGCCATCCCCGGTTTCGTGCCGCCCGAGCGCCGCGTGCTCAGGCGGCGGCCGCAGCCAGCGCGGCAGGCCCGCTGGCAGGAGTGACCGTGGTGCTGACCGGAACGCTCGAGGGCCGCACCAGCGAGGAGGCCGCAGAGGCGATCCAGGCGCTCGGCGGAAAGGTGTCCGGCTCGGTGTCGAAGAAGACCGGGTTTTGTCGTCGCGGGGCAGAACCCTGGCTCCAAACTCGAGCAAGGCTGAGTCACTTGGCGTGCCGGTGCTGGACGAGGCGGGCCTGATGTGCTGCTCTCGCAGGGACCGGACGCGGCCAGGGCGCTCGTTCCAGGTTGATACGCTGGCGGCTGGACCTCTGACAATGGGCCGGACCTGCATTTTCGGCCCCGGATTCCGCTGGACGGTCATGATCTCAGGCTGTAACGGATAGTATGCAATTGGCTTCGGGAAGTACGCTTTCTGCCCGTAGCATTCAACGCAAAGCGCCGGATGCTGCACACTGCGCGACAGCTGGCCTATGAGGAGCCATGAAGGACCCGACCGATACCAGGAACATCGGCCCGCGCGTCGGCTCCCCGCTGTGGATCCACATGACCGCTGGTCACCCTCGTCGGCGCAGTCGTCTTCGTGCTGGCGGTTACCCCCCAGCTGATGGACATGTCGCGGCTCGCCAGGCAACCGGTGTTCTGGGTCCTGGCCGCTATGGTCGTGCTCGGCGACATCTGGCCGATCGTCACGCCCGGCCGCTCCAGCCTCGAGGCACCGGTGGCCTCGGTCACCTTCAGCTTCGCCATGCTGATCGTCTGGGGCCTGCCGGTCGCCGTGCTGGTGCGGGCAATCTCGACCATGGTGACGTTCCTGGCAAAGCGCAAGGCACCGCATCGCGCCGCCTTCAACGCGGCCGCGAACACGCTGGGCCTTGCGGCGGGCGGCAGCGTGCTCTGGGCCCTCCGCCTGCGCGGGAGGCCGTCACACCCGTGGATGCTGCATAGCGGCGGTCTGTGGAAGGTCCTGCTGGCGGCGGCGGCCTGCTTCGCAGTGAGCTATGTGCTCGTCACCGTGGCCATCGCGCTGCACTCTCGCGAGCCGGTGCTGCGCACGCTGATCAGGACACTGCCGTACGAGGCTTTCGTGAGCCTGGTCCTGTTCGCGACTGCCCCGCTGGTGGCCGTCGCGATCGACACAGGCGCCCTGTTCGTACTGCTGTTCGCCTTCCCGCTGGCCGCCATCTACGTCAACGCAGCCATCTCCGTCCAGCGCGAGCATCAGGCGCATCACGACGAGCTGACCGGCCTGCCCA
Organism: uncultured Actinomycetota bacterium; assembly: GCA_963808215.1. GTDB lineage: Bacteria > Actinomycetota > Actinomycetes > Streptosporangiales > Streptosporangiaceae > JAJYUU01. The sequence continues at coordinate 136,650 of CAWEEY010000002.1, read as the reverse complement.
ACCGCAAGATGCTGATGCTCCGGCTCGACAGCATGCTCGCGCAGGCGGCCAGCACTGGCAGCAGCGCGGGCTTCCTGCTGCTCGACCTGGATCGCGGCCTGAAGGAAGTCAACGACACGCTCGGGCACGCGGTCGGAGACCGGCTGCTGCGGCTGGTGGCGCACCGGCTCACGCACAGCATCCGGCCTGGAGACCTAGTCGCGCGCCTTGGCGGTGACGAGTTCGCCGTCCTGCTGCCGTCGGTGAAAGAGGCGTCGGCGGCGCGCGAGGTCGCGGCCCGGCTGCGGGCCGCAGTGGCTGAGCCGATCCGGCTGGAAGGCATGTCGTTCGTGATCGAGGTGAGCATCGGAATCGCGATGTTCCCCGATGATGCCACTGCGGTCGAGTTGCTGATGCAACGCGCGGACGTGGCGATGTACCTGGCCAAACAGCGGCGGAGCGGCGTCGAGCGGTACGTGCCGGACCTGGACCGCAACTCGCCCGCCCGGCTCGCGCTGTTCGGCGAGCTACGCCGCGGCCTGGATCGGGGCGAGCTGGAGCTGCATTACCAGCCGAAGGTCTACCTCGCCGACCAGCGGCGTGGCGGGCGTGGAGGCGCTGGTCCGCTGGCGGCATCCGGTCCGGGGCATGCTGATGCCTGACGACTTCATCCCGATCGTCCAGCAGTCCTACCTCATGCGCGAGGTCACGGCTTTCGTGATCGAGACAGCGCTGGCCCAGGCGGCCCTCTGGCGGCAGTCCGGGCTGGATGTGCAGATCTCGATTAACGTCTCCGGCCGTGACCTGCTCGACAGCGGCCTCGCTGACCTAGTCGCGCAGGGCCTGAACCGGCATCGGCTGCCGCCCGGCGCGCTGCTGCTGGAGATTGACGAGCGAGTGCTGACCAGTGAGCCGGCCCACTCGGTCGCGACGGCGGAGGCGCTAGCCGGGCTCGGCGTCGGCCTCAGTCTGGATGACTTCGGTACCGGCTACTCCAACCTGGTCCGGCTTAAACGGCTGCCTGTCAGTGAGGTCAAGGTGGACTCCTCGTTCGTTAGCCGGCTGCTCGAGTCTCCCGACGACGAGGTGGTCGTCAAGTCCATCCTCGACCTGGCTGCGGCGCTCGGCATCCGGTCGGTGGCCGAAGGGGTGGAGTCTGCTGACGTGGCGGCGGCCCTACTGGCCATGGGCTGCGTCGCGGCCCAGGGCTGGTACTTCGCCAAGCCGTTGAACGCAGCCTCAGCGACCGCCTGGCTGACGGAGGACAAGCTGTTCGGCGCAGCGACCCAGCGGGAACTGAGTCCGGCAGCGGGGCTCGCCGTCGGCTTGCGCGCGCCGCACCCGCCCGGTCGGCACGAATCGGTCGCAGCGCCGCCGGCGGGGTGGACCCCCTAGGCGCCCTGGGTTAATGCCTTCGGCTGGCTTTACGCCGGCCCCATAGGATGGCGTTCATGTCCATCACCAGGGACGAGGTCGCGCACCTGGCCAGGCTGTCCAGGCTGGCCCTGACTGACGCAGAGCTCGACCATTTTGCCGGCCAGCTTGACCAGATCATCGGCGCAGTCGCGCGGGTGCAGGAGGTCGCGGCCGAGGGGATCCCGCCGATGACTCATGCGGTACCGGTCGTCAACGTGTTCCGCGACGACGTCGACGTCCCGGCCTGACCCAGGAGCAGGCGCTGTCCGGTGCGCCCGCCGCCGAGCAGGGCAGGTTCCGGGTCCCGCGCATCCTGGCGGAGGACTGACATGGCTGCGGATGCCGCTGGCGAGCTGACCCGGCTGACTGCCGCGCAGATCGCCGCTGCCGTGGCTTCGGGCGAAGTATCCGCGGTCGAGGTCACTCAGGCCCATCTCGACCGGATCGTCGCCGTCGATCCGGACGTGCACGCGTTCCTGCACGTGGCAGGCGTCGGCGCGCTGGCCGCCGCGGAGCGCGTCGACCGCAAGCGCGCGGCCGGCGAGCCGCTAGGGCCGCTGGCGGGAGTGCCGCTGGCGCTGAAAGATGTCATGACGACTGCGGACATGCCCACCACCTGCGGCTCGCAGGATCCTGGAGGGCTGGCGGCCGCCCTATGACGCGACTGTCACCAGGCGGCTGCGCGATGCGGGCGTCGTCATCCTCGGCAAGACCAACATGGACGAGTTCGCCATGGGGTCCTCGACTGAGAACTCCGCGTACGGGCCGAGTCACAACCCATGGGACCTCAGCCGCATCCCCGGCGGCTCTTCCGGCGGCTCATCGGCTGCCGTCGCCTCATATGAGGCGCCGCTGGCGATCGGCACCGACACCGGCGGTTCCATCCGCCAGCCCGCGGCCGTCTGCGGGATCGTCGGCATGAAGCCGACCTACGGCGGATCTTCGCGGTACGGGCTGGTCGCGTTCGCCTCCTCGCTGGACACGCCGGGTCCGCTAGCCCGCACTGTGCTGGATGCGGCCCTGCTGCATGAGGCCATGTCGGGGCACGACCCGTGCGACTCCACCTCGGTTGACGCGCCGGTGCCGCCGGTCGTGGCGGCGGCCCGGCAGGCCGATGTGGCCGGGCTCCGGGTCGGCGTGGTCACGGAATTCAGCGGCGAGCGGCTCTCAGACCGGCGTGCAGGCCAGGTTCAACGAGGCGGTGGAGCTGCTTGAGTCACTCGGCGCGAAGGTCGTCGAGGTGTCCTGCCCGCACTTCACCTACGCGCTGCCCGCCTACTACCTGATCGCGCCGAGCGAGTGCTCGTCGAACCTCGCCAGATTCGACGGGATGCGCTACGGCCTTCGGGTCGGTGACGACGGCACCAGAAGCGCGGACGAGGTGATGTCGCTGACCAGGGAGGCCGGATTCGGCCCGGAGGTCAAGCGCCGCATCATGCTCGGTACGTACGCCCTGTCGAGCGGCTACTACGACGCCTACTACGGCAAGGCCCAGCAGGTGCGCACCCTGATCTCGCAGGACTTCGACGCCGCGTTCGAGCAGGTCGACGTGCTGGTTTCCCCGACCACGCCCACGACCGCGTTCCCCATCGGGGAACGCGCGGACGATCCGATGGCCATGTACCTCGCAGACCTGTGCACGATCCCGTCTGATCTGGCCGGGAACGCGGCCATATCGGTGCCCTGCGGGCTCGCCCCCGAGGACGGACTGCCTGTCGGGTTGCAGATCATGGCGCCCGCGCTCGCCGATGACCGCAGCTACCGGGTCGGCGCGGCGGTAGAGGCGGCGCTTGCAGCAGCGCTGGGGCGGGCCACTGCTCGCACAGGCCAAGGGGCTGGCACAGCGGAGCGGAGGGCCGCGATGACCCAGGTAGCACAGCTGGTGCCCTACGACGAGGCCCTGTCCAGGTACGAGCCGGTGATCGGGCTGGAGACGCACGTCGAGCTCGGCACGACGACGAAAATGTTCTGCGGCTGCCCGACCACATTCGGCCTCGAGCCGAACTCGGCGGTCTGCCCGGTCTGCCTCGGCCTGCCCGGCTCGCTGCCGGTGACCAACAGGGCTGCGATCGAATACACGATCCGGATCGGCCTCGCGCTGAACTGCACGATCGCCACCTGGTGCCGGTTCGCGCGGAAGAACTACTTCTACCCGGACATGCCGAAGGACTTTCAGATCTCGCAGTACGACGAGCCGCTGTGCACCGACGGCTGGCTCGACGTCGTCGTGGAAGGCCAGAACATCCGGGTCGGCATCGAGCGCGTGCACCTGGAAGAGGACACCGGTAAGTCGCTGCACATAGGCGGCGCGACCGGCCGGATCCACGGCGCCGAGTACTCGCTCGTTGACTACAACCGGGCCGGGATCCCGCTGGTCGAGGTCGTCACCAAACCAGTGGCCGGGACCAGCGCGCTGGCGCCAGTCGCCGCCCGCGCCTATGTGACTGAGTTGCGCGATCTGCTGCGCGCCTTGGACGTATCCGACGTCCGGATGGAGGAAGGCTCACTGCGCTGTGACGTCAACATCTCCCTCGCTCCTCGCGAAGCTCGTGAGTGGGGCACCCGGACCGAAACAAAGAACGTGAACTCCCTGCGCTCGGTGGAGCGCGCGGTCCGGTTCGAGATGGAGCGACAGGCAGCGGTGCTCGACGCCGGCCAGAAGGTCATGCAGGAGACCCGGCACTTCCACGAGGACAACGGCACGACAACGCCAGGGAGGAGCAAGGAAGAGGCGCAGGACTACCGCTACTTTCCCGAGCCCGACCTGGTGCCGGTCGCCCCGGCACGCGAGTGGGTTGACCGGATCCGGGCCAGCCTGCCCGAGCTTCCAGCCGCCCGCCGGGTCCGGCTGCAGGCCGAGTGGGGACTGTCCGACCTCGACATGACCCAGCTTTCAAACGCCGGCGCGCTCGACCTGGTCAGCGAGACGGTGGCTGCCGGGGCATCGGCGGCTGGCGCGCGCAAGTGGTGGATGGGTGAGCTGGCCCGGCATGCCAACGAGACCAGCATCGACCTCGCGCAGCTGCCCATCACGCCGGTCCAGGTGGCCCGGGTGAGTGCGATGGTTCAGGCCGGGACCATCAACGACAAGCTGGCTAAGCAGGTCCTGCTTGGGGTGCTTGCTGGCGAGGGCGACCCGGACGCAGTCGTGGAGGCGCGCGGCCTGGCGGTCGTGAGCGACGATGCGGCGCTGACCGAGGCCGTCGACGCCGCGATCGCCGGGAACCCCGACGTCGCCGCGAAGATCCGCGACGGCAAGACGGCCGCTGTCGGCGCGCTAGTGGGCGCGGTCATGAAGGCAACCCGCGGCCGCGCTGACGCCAACCGCGTGCGCGAACTCATCCTGGAACGGCTGGCCCGGCCTTAGACACTGCCCTGGCCGCCGCCAGCTGATCACCGGCCGAAAACCGGTGGGCCGTCGGGTCAGTCGTGTCGTAGCCTCGCCGAGTGACGAACTCTGCGATCTTCGACGGTCTCGCGCGTGCATCCGCAGCCATAGGCGACCTGATCGACGGCATAGCTGCCGCCCAGTGGACGGCGCCGACGCCGTGTACTGAGTGGAGTGTGCGAGATGTCGTCAGTCATCTGGTCGGGATGAACATCGTGATGGTGGCGATGTTCGATGAGGGCCCGATGCCCGAACGCGGGTCCGACCGCCTCGGCGCCGATCCGGCTGGGGCCTACCGTCAATCCGCCGCATCGTTGCAGGCCGCCGCCGGCCGCCCAGGGGTTCTGGAGCGAAGCCAGGCGACTCCGGTAGGCGTTGCTACCGGCGCCGAGCGGCTGCAGTGGCGCATCGTGGATCTGCTCGCGCATGGGTGGGACCTTGTCCAGGCCACCGGCGTTGTGGTCGAACTGCCTGACGATCTCGCGGAGCAGGCGCTCACGTTCGCTCGGGCCCAGCTGCCGAGCCAGCCGCGTGCCGGACGATTCGCCGATCCGCAGCCGATCCCCGATAACGCACCCGCCATCGACCGGCTGGTGGCATTCACCGGTCGGCCAGTTCCGTGGACGCAATGAACAACCTGCGCCGCCCGAGGGAGCCGGGGCGCGATGCGGTACCATGGTGAGATGCAGTCCTTCGCGCACCAGGAGATGATGCCCCGCTAGCCGGGGCCATCTCACGCTGCCAGGACTCAGTCCGCACGAGGCCCTTTCAGGGGCCTCGATTCATGTGCGGGGTCGGCGCCCCTGATGTATCAGGAGGTTCCGATGACCACCCAGCGCATCTATCTCAGCACCACCATCCCCTACGTCAACTCACGCGCCCACGTCGGGCACGCGCTCGAGCTCGTCCAGGCGGACGTGCTCGCCCGCCATCATCGCCGTATCGGCGACGAGGTCCGGCTACAGAGCGGGACCGACGACAACTCGCTGAAAAACGTCCTCGCTGCCGACGCTGAAGGGATCAGTACCAGGGAACTTGTCAATCGCAACGCCAGCGCTTTCGCCGGACTGCGCGAGCACTTGTCGCTCAGCTTCGACGACTTCATCCGCACTAGCAGTGACCCGCGGCACCGGCCCGGCGTCGAACGGCTGTGGCGGGCCTGCCAGGCCAGCGGAGACCTGTACCGCAAGACATACGAGGGCCTGTACTGCGTCGGCTGCGAGCAGTTCTACACCGAGGACGAGCTGTCGGATGGTAACTGCCCGGACCACGGAACGCCGCTTCAGCAGGTGGCCGAGGAGAACTGGTTCTTCCGCCTATCCCGCTATGCCGGGCAGCTGCATGAGCTGATCAGCTCGGGCCAGCTGCGAATCGAGCCGGCCAGCCGCCGAAACGAGGTGCTCGGCTTCATCGCCGGCGGGCTGGAGGACTTCAGCGCGTCCAGATCCGTGGCGCGGGCTCGTGGCTGGGGCATCCAGGTGCCCGGCGACCCGAGCCAGGTCATCTACGTCTGGTGGGACGCCCTCGGCAACTACGTGACCTCACTGAATTTCGGCGCCGGGGACGATGGCGCGGGCGGCGTTGATTACGAACGCTGGTGGTCCGGTGCCGACCGCCGGGTGCACGTGGTCGGCAAGGGCGTGCTCCGGTTCCACGCGGTGTACTGGCCGGCCATCTTGCTGTCGGCGGGCCAGCCGCTGCCGACCGAGATCTTCGTGCACGACTATCTCACCGTCGACGGCCGCAAGATCAGCAAGTCGGCCGCCGGCACAGGCCTCGACAGCACAGCCCTGGCCAGCACCGATCCGGTCGCACTCACCGCAACCTACGGCACCGACGCCCTCCGCTGGTGGCTACTGCGCGACGTGCCGCGGGTTGGCGACGCCGACTTCACCGTTGACAAGCTGATCGGCCGGGCCAACACGGACCTCGCCAACGGACTCGGCAACCTCATCAGCCGGGTGGTGTCGCTGGCCCATTCTTACCGGAACGGGGTAGTCCGGCCATGCAGCCGCCCGCTGGGAACCAGTCGCTGGCTGGCGAACGCGGCTGACGGGCGCCCCGTCGGCTCGCCGGCTGACGACTGGCCAGCCGACGCAAACGCGTTGCGGGCGACGGTCGAGCGGACGCCTGCGAGCGTCAAGGAGGCGCTTGCCAGGTTCGACTTCCGGGCTGGCGCGAGCGCGGTATGGGAGATCGTGGAGCAGGCCAACCGGTACGTGGATGCCACCGAGCCCTGGCACCTTGGCAGGGCCGAGCGAGCTGGTGATGTCGCAGCTGGCCAGCGTTTGGACAAGGTGCTTGGTGCGCTGGTCGCGGCCTGCCAGGTGTTCGCGGCCGAGATCTGGCCGTTCCTGCCGGACCTGGCCGCCAGGACCGCGGCCGCCTGCAACGATCTCGGGGGGCAGCTGCCAAAGCCGCAGCCGGTCTTCCCCCGGATCGATGTGAGCCAGGTTGCCTAGCGCCCCAAAGCGGCGGGCCCGCTCGTCCTATTCGGGCTTCACATCGTTCGGCGGGCGCAGGCCGTCGAGTGCGGTCTGGAGGACTGGCTCGACGTACCGGGTGTCGCCGTGGATCGTCGCGATGGCGATGATCATGTCGAGGACCTGCTCAAGGGCGAGATCGTCGCGGACCTCGCGGGCGTGTTGCGCCGCGGCGAGGAGCGGTCGGCCGGCGGCGATCACTCGGGCGCGGTTGTTGTCGAACAGGGGGTTGCTGCGGTCCGTGTGCTCGAGCAGCTCGGAGGCGATGTGGCGCTTGCTCCCCGCGAAGGCGAAGAACCTTTTCAGCCAGGCCGTCAGCGCCGCGCCGGGCGTCTGTCCGTCGAGGGTCTCGGCGGCCTTGCAGAGGGCGTTGACCTCGTCGGTGTAGAGGGCCTCGAGGAGTTCTCGGCGTCCGGGGAAGTTGCGGTACAGAGTCGCCATGCCGACTCCCGCGCGTCGCGAGATCTCGGCCATCGACACCTCGGCGTCAGGATCGGCGAACGCGGAACGGGCGGCCGCGAGGATCTTGTCGCGGTTGCGCTCGGCGTCGGCACGTCTCGTAGGTGAAGGGAACTGGTCCGTGGCCATCAGGACTCCAAGTGGACAGGCTATCCGGTATCCGCTACGGTGAACTGGATAGGTTATCCGATTCTAGCCGCATCTCGATTCTGTTTACCTGTCGCGACTGCCTCGCAGGACTCAAGGAGCTCTCCATGGACTACCGACCCCTGGGACGCACTGGCGTCTCGGTCAGCCAGATGTGCCTAGGTGCCATGATGTTCGGCGCCTTCGGCAACCCCGATCACGACGACGCGATCCAGATCATCCGCAAGGCGCTGGACGCCGGGATCAACTTCATCGACACCGCCGATGGCTACTCCGCCGGCGAGTCAGAAGAGATCCTGGGCAAGGCGCTCGCCGGCGGGCGGCGCGAGAGCGTGGTGCTCGCCGTCAAGTTCGGCGTTCCTTTCGACCAGGACCCTAACCACCGCGGAGCGTCGCGGCGGTGGATCACCGAGGCGGTCGAGGGCTCGCTGAGCCGGCTGCAGACCGACTGGATCGACCTCTACCAAGTGGGCGTTCCAGATCCGAAGACAGACGTCGACGAAACCCTCGGCGCCCTGACCGACCTCGTGCGGGCCGGCAAGATCCGCTCCTTCGGCGCGTCAAAGCTCCCCGCCTCCCAGATCGTCGAGGCCCAGTGGACCGCCGATCGCCGCGGCCACGGACGGTTCCGCACCGAACAGCCCCCCTACTCCATGCTGACCCGGGCGATTGAATACGACCTGCTGCCGACCTGCCAGCGGCACGGAATGGGCGTCCTCGCCTACAGCCCGCTGGCCGGGGGCTGGTTGTCGGGAAAGTACCGCAAGGGCCAGGAGGTCAGCGGGCCCGGCTCGGCCGCTCGCGCCAATCGCTTCCCCGGCGCCTATGACGCCGCCAACCCGGCCAATGCCGCCAAGCTCGACGCCGCCGACGCGCTCGGCGCGCTCGCCGACGAGGCCGGGCTGACGCTCATCCAGATGGCGGTCGCTTTTGCCACCCGCCACCCGGCGGTCACTTCCGCGATCATCGGCCCGCGCACCATGGAGCATCTGGACGCTTACCTCGCCGCCGACGGGATCGGCCTGCCGGGCGATGTGCTTGACCGCATCGACGAGATCGTCCCCCCTGGGGTCACGATCAACGTCGCCGACAACATGTGGAACGTCGGCACGACGGCGCTTGGCGCCGCCTCACGCCGCCGCTAAAGCACAAAGACTGCGGGCCACCGCAACACTTTGTCAGGCACGCCCTAGCCGCGAAGCGGCAGTATCCTGCCACAGTGCTGAACCGAACCGTGCTGATCTGGGTGCCGACGGAACTGGTGGCGCAGGCCCTGGAGGGACTCGACGGTGCCCGCGTGGAGGTGCAGGCGCCGGACGGCTCCGGCCTCCCGGCGTCGGCGGCCGACGTGGAGTTCTACGTGCCGCCGTTCTTCCCTGGACCGGATTCGGTTACCGCCATGGCGCAGATGCCGCGCCTCAAGGTGGTCCAGACTCTGACGGCGGGCTTCGACCGGGTCCGGCCACATGTTCCGGCAGGTGCGGTGCTGTGCAATGCACGGGGAGTGCACGATGCCAGCACGGCTGAGTGGGTTGTGGGCGCTGCGATCGCCGCCCTCCGCCAGTTCCCGTATTTCGCCGCCGAGCAGGCGGCCGGGCGGTGGAGCTACAGGTTCACCGATTCACTGGCCGGCAAGACCGTGCTGATAGTCGGTTACGGCTCGATCGGCCGGGCCGTCGAGCGCAGGCTGGCTGGGTTCGACGTCCAGATCCGCCGGGTGGCGAGGTCCGCCAGGGATGGGATCAGCCCGGTGTCGGCGCTGCCGGACCTGCTGCCCGAGGCCGATGTGGTGATCGTCCTGGCCCCGGTCACCAATGAGACCATCGGCATGGTGGACGCGGCTTTCCTTGCGCAGATGAAGGACGGGGCGCTGCTGGTGAATGCCGCTCGAGGTGTCCTGGTCGTGACCGAGGACCTGCTAGCCGAGGTCAGTTCCGGCCGGCTATCGGCTGCCATGGACGTCACCGATCCGGAGCCGCTTGAGGCGGGTCATCCGCTCTGGACGCTGCCGAACGTCCTGATCACGCCGCACATCGGGGCCTCGACGCCGTACTCAGCAATGACCGCGCGCGGCTTCGTCCTGGAGCAGGCCGAGCGCTACCTGGCCGGTAAGCCGCTGGCGAACGTGATCACAGGTGATTACTAAATCCGCAGGTCAGCGCGTTAGTTGCTAACCGCCACGAAGTTGTCGCCGTGTGTAGGCCCTTCCTCAATCGAAGCGTGACCTAGCGGCCATAGAGTGCATGCGCTTCACTGAAGATTGCGAGACCACGAATACGTTTCCGGTGCGCCTTTGGCGGCGCCGGGAGTGATAGCACCGTAATGCACGTCGTGTGCTGCCGTCGCTCAATGACGAGCTGCAGGCATGACCTCCCTGCACGGCATGCGGCGATGGTGCTTGGCTGGCTCGCCCCTGCAACGTTCGGCCTGTGCCGCGGGACGCAGCCGACAGGAGGTCCGGTGCACGCACGCCAAGGTCAGGCGCTCGCATCGGGCTGGCCGCGATGAGCTCGTCCTCACCCGCGTGGACGGTCATCGGGGTGCTGCTGGCCGTCGCCGCGGTATGGCTTCTCGTCCGCCGCTACCGGCAGGGCGATCGGGCCAGCAGGTGGCTGGCCGTCGCCGCTGTCGCGTGGGGTGCCGCCTTCGCTGCGCAGGGTGCCGGTGCAGGCGCGGTGACGCCCGCGGTAATCCAGCTCACCTTGACCGACCTGCTGGCCCTGCTGGGCTTGCCTGCGCTCGGGCTCGGCTTGCTCCGGCTGGCCCAGGAGAGCCGGGGCCAGGCAAACGTGCGGATGGACAGCCTCAGCCGCGGCTGGGGCTCGGGGCAGATCACCGACGGCTGCCTGCTGGCGCTGTCGGCGTTCATTATCGGCTGGATCGCCCTGCTCAGGCACGCCTACGCGGTGACCGACGTCGGAGTTGGCTCGTTCGTCGTGGACATGATCCATCCGGCCGCCGACCTGGCCCTGCTGGCCGGCACGCTCTGGCTGGCCGTCCAGGCCGGCCGCCGGGGCATCAGGCCTTACCTGGCGCTCTGCGCCGCTACCTTCGGCGACTTCGCGGCCGTGCAGGCCAGGGCAAGCGGCATGCACCCTGGCCCAGTGCCCCAGCTGGCCTGGCTGGTGGCGATCGCCCTGCTCGGCCTGAGCGCGCGGATACCCGCATCGGCCGCGAACGAACCGTCGGCCGAGCTGACGCCTAGCGCAGCCGAGCCGCCGCTGACGACCCTAGTTGCGCTGACGGCCGCGGGCCTGGCTGCCGTCGTTACCCTGATCTTCTGGGCTTTGCATTGGGGGCATAGCAGCACGCTGCTGGCGGTCGCGGGCGCGATTCTGGTCCTAGCCCTGATCATGCGGATCACCGGGCTGCTCCGGAAGGCTGCGATCATGTCGGCGCTGGCGCAGGAGTCGGGCAGCCAGTTTCAGCAGCTCGCCGATCGGACCAGCGACGTGGTCCTGCTCTGTGACGGGGCGGGCCTGATCAGCTATGCGACTAAGGCCGTATCCCAGTACGGTTACACGCCGGAAGGCCTGGTCGGTTCCGCGTTGCCGCACCTCATTCATCCCGATGATCTGCCGAACGCGATGCGGACGGCGGCGGCTATCGCCTCCGGTGCCGCCGCCCCGGCAGAGGGCCTGGCCTGCCGGGTCAGAGCGTCTGATGGCACCTGGCGGCATGTGCAGGCGACCGTGTCTCGCTACGCCAGTGCGGCCCGGTCTGGCCAGCTGCTCATCACGGCCAGGGATATCAGCGATCAGGTGGCACTGCGCCAGCAGGTGACCCATCTCACCTTCCATGACGGTCTCACCGGCCTGCCCAACCGCTCCTACCTGGAAGAGCGCGCCAAGGACGTGCTGGCACGGCGGCGCGAGGCGCCGGGCCTGACGGAACGGACCGGGGCCATCTTCGTGGACCTCGACGGATTTACCGCGATCAACGACTCGGTCGGACACGGAGCCGGCGATGTCGTGCTTGCTCAGGCTGGCCGTCGGCTGCGTGGCCTAGTGCCTGCGCATGACACGGTGGCGCGGTGGGGCGGCGACGAGTTCGCCGTGCTGATCGAGAACGCAGCCGGCCCGCAGGAGATTGTCGACATCGCCGAGCGCCTTGCCGGGTCGATCGCCGCTGAGCCGTTCCAGGTGGCGGGGCGCGAGATGTCGATCACCGCTAGCCTCGGGGTCGCATTCGATGACCCGGACGTGGCCGAGCATTTGCTGCGTAACGCCGACCTTGCCATGTCCAGGGCTAAGGATGCGGGCGGTGGCCGCGTCGAGGTCTTCGCGGCGCATATGCACGCCGACGTAATCCGCCGGCTGGAGCTGGCGACTGACTTGCGGGCCGCGATCGGCGATGGCGACCTCGGCATTGAGTACCAGCCCGTAGTCGAGTTGTCTACGGGGCGGGTGGCGAGCGTTGAGGCACTAGTCCGCTGGTCGCGGGCGGGCGAGCAGATCGCGCCGGCCGAGTTCCTGGGGATCGCTGAGGAGTCCGGGCTCATCGTGCCGCTAGGCGCCTGGATCCTGGCGCGAGGCATGCCGCCAGGTGGCGCACTGGCGAGAGTCAGGCTGGCTGGTCGGGCTCTCTGTCAACTTCTCGCTTCGGCAGGTCAGCGCGGCCGGGTTCGCTGAGTCGGTGCTGGTGGCGCTGGACGACAGCGGCCTGCCGCGCTCGGCCCTGACGCTGGAAGTGACCGAGCGGGTGCTCATCGAGATCGACGGGCCCGTCATGGACGGGCTGGCCCGGCTCAGGCAGCTAGGTGTCCGGCTGGCGATCGACGACTTCGGCACTGGCTACGCCTCGCTGGCCTACCTGCGCCAGCTGCCGGTCGACATCATCAAGATCGACCCGTCGTTCGTGGCTGGCCTCGGCACCGACGGCACGCTGGCGATGCTGACCCGGACGATCGTCCAGGTCGGGCACGACCTGGGGATCGAGATCGTCGCCGAGGGGATCGAGCGGCCTGAGCAGCTCGAACTGCTCCGTGCGATGGGCTGCGGCCTCGGACAGGGCTACCTGGTAGCACGCCCGATGGCGGCACCCGGCATTGAGTCGGCAGTCGCGGCAGGCGGTCGCGGCTTCATCCCCAGGGACGATGTCTGGTTGGCGATCAGGCACGGCCAGCGACTGGGAGCCCGGATACGGCTGCGGCTGCACCGGCCGGCTAGCATCCCCGCGGCGGCGCCGTTGTGAAGCAGATCACAAGCACGCCGATACACTGTGAAGCCCGATGCCCGCCGATCCGGAGGAATCCTTGCCTGCACCTGTCGTCCTTGTGGCCGAGGAGCTCTCACCGGCTGGGATCGCTCTGCTTGAAGCCTCTTTCGAGGTCCGTTATACCGACGGCGAAGACAGGGACAAGCTGCTGGCGGCCCTGGCCGACGTCGACGCGGTGATCGTGCGAAGCGCGACGCAGATCGATGCCGAGGCGATCGCGGCTGGCCGTCGGCTACGGGTGGTGGCACGGGCTGGCGTCGGCCTGGACAACGTCGACGTCGACGCCGCGACTAAGGCGGGCGTAATGGTGGTGAACGCGCCCGCCTCGAACGTCGTCAGCGCGGCCGAGCATGCCATCGCCCTGCTGCTGTCCGTTGCCCGCAACGTGCCGCAGGCGACGGCATCCCTGAAGAACGGCCAGTGGAAGCGCTCTGCCTTTACCGGTGTGGAACTGCAGGACAAGGTTGTCGGCATCCTCGGCCTCGGCCGGATTGGCGCGCTCGTGGCCGAGCGGCTCGCTGCTTTCGGCATGATCGTGATCGCCTACGATCCGTACGCTCCGCCCGCCCGCTCGACTCACTTCGGCGTTCGCATGGTCGGTCTCGACGAGTTGCTGGCCGAGGCGGATTTCATCAGCGTCCACCTGCCCAGGAATGCCGAGACCACTGGGCTGATCGGCGATCGCGAGCTGCAACTGGTCAAGCCAGAGGTGCGGATTATCAATGCCGCCCGCGGCGGGATCGTGGACGAGGCCGCCCTGGCCAGCGCACTAAAGGAGGGCCGGGTAGCCGGTGCCGGGCTCGACGTTTATGCCCGAGAGCCCTGCACCGACAGCCCGCTGTTCGACCTGGACAATGTCGTGGTTACCCCTCATCTGGGCGCGAGCACAGCCGAGGCACAGGAGAAAGCGGGCACACAGGTCGCCAGGTCGCGTGCGGCTAGCGCTGGACGGTGAGTTCGTGCCTGACGCGGTCAACGTCCAGGGCGGTGTGGTCGCCGAGGAACTGCGGCCGTGGCTGCCGCTCGGCGAGAAACTCGGGCGCATCTTCGCGGCGCTGGCCGGCGGCGCGACCACGGCGATTGCGGTCGAAGTCAGAGGCGAGATCGCGAGCCTCGACGTCAGCGTGCTGGCGCTCGCGGTCATGAAGGGCCTCTTCGCCGACGTCACCGAGGAGCCGGTCACCTACGTCAACGCGCCCCTGGTGGCTAAGGAGCGCGGCGTCCAGGTCAGCCTCAGCACCGACGACGTCAGCCAGGACTGGCGGAACCTGCTGACGATCCGCGGCACCGCGCCGGACGGGCAGCTCGCCTCAGTCGCCGGCACGCTGTCCGGGCTGCGGCAGAACGAGCGGCTGGTTCAGTTCAACGGACTAGACGGGGAGATCGCGCCCGGCGAGCACATGATCTTCCTTGGCTATTCTGACCGTCCTGGTGTCGTCGGCACCGTCGGCCAGATCCTCGGCAGTTACCAGATCAACATCGGCCAGATGCAGGTCTGCCGGCATACACGGGGCGGCGACGCGCTGATCGTGCTGTCCATCGACACCGCCGTCTCGGCTGACCTCGTCAGCGAGGTGGGCGACGCAATCGAGGCCGACCTGGCGAGGGTCGTCGACCTGACTGAGGATTAACGTGCGACTCGTCCGATATTGCCTCCGGCCGGGAACCGACCAGTAAGGTACTGCCGTGCCAACACGAAACATCCGGCTTGCCGTAATCGGCGGCGACGGCATCGGCCCCGAGGTCGTGGCCGAGGCTCTCAAGGTTCTGCGGGCCGCCGGCACCCTGGCCATCGAGCCCACCAGCTACGATCTCGGGTCGCAGCGATACAGCCGGACCGGTGAGCTGCTGCCTGAATCGGTGCTCGGCGAGATCGCGCAGCACGATGCAATCCTGCTGGGCGCCGTCGGCGATCCGAGCGTGCCGAGCGGCGTGCTGGAGCGCGGACTACTGCTGAGGCTCCGGTTCGAGTTCGATCAGTACGTCAACCTGCGGCCCGTCAGGCTGTATCCCGGTGTCGCTTCGCCACTGGTGGGCGTGCGATCTGAGGCTGTCGACATGCTGGTGGTCAGGGAAGGCACGGAGGGCCCCTACATCGATGCTGGCGGGATCATGCGTAAGGGAACGCCGGCTGAAGTAGCAACCCAGGAGAGCATCAACACCGCCTTCGGCGTCGGCCGGGTTGCCAGGTATGCGCTGCAGCGCGCGGCCGAGCGGCCGCGGCGCAGGCTGACCCTGGTGCACAAGACCAACGTGCTGACCTACGCAGGCGACCTGTGGCGCCGGACCGTGGCCGAGGTCGCAGCGGACTTCCCGGACGTGACGACCGAGTACTGCCACATGGACGCTGCGGCCATCTACTTCCTGACCGAGCCTGAGCGCTTCGACGTCATCCTCACCGACAACATGTTCGGTGACATCCTGACCGCCATCGGCGCGGCCGTGGCAGGCGGGATCGGGCTTGCCGCCAGCGCCAGCATCAATCCTGGCCGCACGGCGCCGAGCACGTTCGAGCCGCTCCACGGCAGCGCGCCGGACATCGTCGGCAAGCAGCAGGCGGATCCGACCGCCGCTATCTTGTCGGCGGCGATGCTGTGCGAGCATCTGGGCATGTCAGCCGAAGCCGCCAGAATCGAACAGGCGGTTTCCGACGACCTGCTTGAGCGTCAGGGAGCCTGGTCGCCGCGCTCGACGCCGGAGATTGGTGACGACATCGCCGAACGGGTAGCGAGCTAGCGTCAGAACTGACGGGTCCGCGCAGCGTTGCCGGACCCGGACCAGGAAGGACGTCGATGACCGCAGATGCCGGGGACGAGCTCTCCTTCGCGATCCATCCGTCAGTGAATCCGGTCTCAGCGCAGGCTCGAACCGAACTGCTCGCGACACCCGGATTCGGCCGGGTATTCACCGATCACATGATCACGGTCAGCTGGGCCGCGGGCCGGGGCTGGCATGACGCCCAGCTTTGCCCGTACGGGCCGTTCGCCATGGACCCCGCCAGCGAGGTGCTCCACTATGGCCAGGAGATATTCGAAGGACTCAAGGCCTACCGGCAGGTGGGCGGGTCCATCGCGACGTTCAGGCCGAGAGCCAACGCCGCCAGGTTCAACCGGTCAGCGGTCCGGATGGCCATGCCTGAGCTGCCGGAAGCTGCCTTCGTGCAGGCCCTGGAGCTTCTCGTCAGCCAGGACCGGGACTGGGTACCTGGCGCCGGCGCTCCCAGCGCGGCCGAGCACAGCCTGTACCTTCGGCCGTTCATGATCGCCACGGAGATCGGACTGGGCGTTCACAGGCCCTCGTCGTCGTACCTGTTCGCAGTCATCGCCTCGCCGGCGGGCGCCTATTTCTCCGGTGGTGTCCGGCCCGTCTCCGTCTGGCTAGCCGGTACGTACACCAGGGCGGCGCCCGGCGGCACCGGCGCGGCCAAGACCGGCGGCAATTACGCGGGCGCGTTCGCCGGCCAGCTCGAGGCACTGGCGCATGGCTGCGACCAGGTGGTCTGGCTGGATGCCGCCGAGCACCGCTTCATCGAAGAGATGGGCGGAATGAACCTGTTCTTCGTTTACGGTTCCGGCGCGGATGCCAGGATCATGACTCCTGGCCTGACTGGAAGCCTGCTCGCCGGGGTAACGAGGGATTCGCTGCTGACCCTGGCGCCGGATCTCGGCATACCGGCGGAAGAAGGCGCGATCTCGGTCGAGCAATGGCAGGCGGGCTGTGAGTCTGGCGAGATCACCGAGGTATTCGCGTGCGGGACCGCGGCGGTGATCACGCCGGTGGGCGCGGTGCGCGGCCAGGCCGGCGAGTGGAGCATCGGGGATGGCCAGCCCGGTGCGGTCACGATGAGGCTGCGCGAGCACCTGCTGGGAATTCAGTTCGGCCTGTTGCCGGATTCCTACGGCTGGGTGCACAAGATCTGCTGACGACCGCGTGCATGAGCAGCCCGAGGCCGAAGTCAAAGTCAGCCTCCGGACCTTCCTGCGGGCAACGCCTGCCGCCGGTGATCTCATCGGCATCCGCTTGGCCGGGCGCGACGCCGACCTCCCGCAGGATCGATCCGCTGATATAGGCGAGGTAGGTCCGCAGGATCCGGACGGCGTCCTGGCTCCCGAATCCAGCCTCCCTGAGGGTAGCGAGCGCGGTCTCGGCCTGCCGCACCATGCTGACCGGTGCAGGCCGCCTGGAGACTGCCATCATCGCGCAGCGCGGGTGAGCCCCGGCGATCTTGCGGATGGCACTGGCCTGAGCGTGCAGCCGTTCCTCCCAGGCTCCATGCGTCATCGGGATCACCGCGATGGCGGACATGACCTGGTCGGCGACTCCGTCCAGAAGGGCGCGTTTGGAGGGAACGTAGTTATACAGGGACATCACGCTGCAGCCCAGCTCAGTAGCCAGGCGCTGCATCGAGATCGCCTCGACGCCGTCAGCCTCGATCAGCTCGGTCGCCGATGGCGATGATGCGACTCCGGGTCAGCTGCATAGCGCGAACTTACGCCGTACGTCCGACACCAGCGCGGTGCTGGCGGGACGGGATGCAAGGATGGGCGGAGCCGCCAGGAAGGACAATCCGATGGACGACAAGGAAATCCTCCGCAATATCGATGACCTGATTAAGACCGAGCACGGTTTGCGTGGCAGGCTCGCCGCCGGGGAGCTGACCACCGACGAGGAGCAAGAACAGCTCAGGACCGTCGAGGCACAGCTTGACCAGTGCTGGGACCTGCTACGGCAGCGCCGGGCCAGGCGCGAGTTCGGCGAGGACCCGGGCGGCACGACGACGCGGCCGGTCGATGAGGTCGAGAGTTACCTGCAGTAGGGCAATCGTCATTTCTGAGCCGGGAGCAGGACATGCGCATCGCGAGGTTCGCCCTCGAGGATGAGGTCAGGTACGGAATCGTCGACGACGATGAGGTCGCCGGAGTCGACGGCGCCGCCAACGGGAACCATCGTCGCCAGGACTCCGCTCGCGGTGGCCGCGCTGCCGGGGAACCGGCTGCTGCGGTGCAGGGCTGACCGGGGAGGCCGGCTGCCGGGCTGAGCGTGGCGGAGATCGCCGGCCATCCGTTCGGGCCCGATCCGGAGAATGTCAGGCTCACCGGTGCCCGTTACCCGCTTGAGGATGTCCGGCTGCTGGCGCCGATACTACCGAGCAAGATCGTGGCAATTGGCCGGAATTACGCCGAGCACGCCAGGGAACTGGGCAACGAGCCGCCAGCGGAGCCCTTGATCTTCCTGAAGCCGTCGACGGCGGTGATCGGTCCTGCCGATGCGATCGTCCGGCCTGCGCCGTTGTCCAAACGGGTCGACTATGAAGGCGAGCTGGCCATCGTGTTCGGCAGGCTGTGCCGCGACGTCCCTGAGGCCAGGGTGCCGGAGGTGATCTTCGGCTACACCTGCGCCAACGACGTAACCGCCCGCGACCTGCAGGCCCGCGACGGCCAGTGGACCAGGGCAAAGGGCTTCGACACATTCAGCCCGCTGGGTCCGTGGATCGAGACCGGCCTTGACCCTGCCGACGTGCGGCTGACCACGACGGTGAACGGCGAGATCAAGCAGGACTCGCGCACGTCCCTGCTAATCCACGAAATCGCCACGCTGGTCAGCTACGTCACCGCGGTAATGACGATGCTGCCCGGTGACGTGCTGCTGACCGGGACGCCGGCGGGTGTCGGTCCGCTGGTCGCGGGCGACAGTGTCTCGGTCTCGGATCGAGGGGATCGGGACCCTGACCAACCGCGTCGTCGACAGCGGCTGACTGACCTTGGGAGGCAGTGTGCTCCGTGCCTGACCGCACAGCGCATATCCGGAAAGACGTCACAATCGGATATGTGATCATGATGATCAGGTCAGCCGGGATCCCTTTGGCCCGCGCGTCTGGCTTCGGCTACACTGCACTGGCTAGACCGCACCGGCGCGGGCGGGATGACCCGAATCGCGCTCCCATGGGGTATGGGGTAATTGGCAGCCCGACGGGTTCTGGCCCCGTTAGTCTAGGTTCGAGTCCTGGTACCCCAGCGATTTGCAGATCGCGGCAATGTGAAGACAGCAGCGCGGCCGCCCGCACGGGCGGCCGCGCTTTTTGCTGGCTGGACCTGATGTTGGCGGCTAGACCCGGCGGCGGGACCTGCCTCGCTCCAGCCCCGTGACGCGGAGCAGCAGCAGGACCACGATGGCGCCCACGATCGATCCGATGAGGCCGGATGTCTGGAAGTGGCGGGTCTCGATGTGGTGGTGCTCGACGAGCTCCCACAGGAATCCGCCCACGAACGATCCGACGATCCCGAGGAGGATCGTGCCGAGCAGGCCGATGTTGTCCCGGCCCGGCACCAGCAGGCGTGCGATCAGGCCGACGATGAGGCCGACGACGATCAGTACAACGATGAATGCAAGCATGCCTACCAAGTACCAGCAAATTCGCTGATTACTCATGGCCAGGCTTCTGCGGAATCGCGGCGGCGCCGCCCGGTTTGGCTCGGGCAAGCGCTGTGCGCTAACCTGATGGCCCGGCAGGGGGTCCGTGCGGATCGAGTGACTGCCGGCTTTTCTTGCGAGCTATCGGTCGCCTGGCAGGGCGGCGGGGAGTGCCGCGGGAGCAGCGAAAGTACCTGGCCCCGTCGTCTAGCGGCCCAGGACGCCGCCCTCTCAAGGCGGTAGCGCCGGTTCAAATCCGGTCGGGGCTACGATGAAGCAGCAGGTCAAGGCCTGGTCGCCGGTTGCGGCGGCCGGGCCTTGATCGTTTGCCCGCGCCGTCGGTCGCCAGCGTGATGTCGGCCACCTGGGCCGGTCGCCAGCATTCAGCGCGAGGCCGAACGCCGCGCAGGTCCCGGTGCGGCCGGGCCGTCATGACACGACCAGGCACAGATTGCTGCTGCCTTTCACTGTTGTAACGAGACGCGACGGGCCGGCGCTTCTATGTCGCGGTACCGTCACCTGCCTCAGTGCTCGGACCCGCAGGGTGACGGCTGAAACCTTGCCGTTATCAGCTAAGCCTTGTTTCCGTGCTTCAGCAGTAGTAGGAGTGTTGACGGACCGTTCAGTCAGCGGACGCGCCACGGCCACCTGGACAGACACGCCGCCTGGGTGCAG
Organism: uncultured Actinomycetota bacterium; assembly: GCA_963808215.1. Classification (GTDB taxonomy): domain Bacteria; phylum Actinomycetota; class Actinomycetes; order Streptosporangiales; family Streptosporangiaceae; genus JAJYUU01. Next base: position 116,475 of record CAWEEY010000002.1, on the reverse strand, counting down.
CCCGGATGCGCTAGATGAAGGGCTGGTGTGGCATGCATCCAAGAGAAGGCTGGCAGGCTGACGGCACCCCGCCGCGGGCAGGGCTGTCCCGCCGCGGCTTCCTACAGCACAGCGCCGCCGCGGGCATGATGGTGGGCGCTGCTGGTGGCATCGGCTCGCTGCTGGCGGCGTGCGGGTCCGGTTCCGGTAATCCCGGGGCTCTCACCAGCCACGGCATTCCGCTGCCCAGGCCCACCAAGCCGGTAACCTGGCAGATCTTCGGTGACAACAAGCCCATCGCGAGCGGCCTGGCCCCGGAGACGAATGCGACGCTGCGGATCTTCAACTGGGTTTCTTACCTCAACCCGCAGTGCTTGAAGGACTTCGGCAAGAAGTACAACTGCAAGGTCGAGCTGACCACGTTTCAGAACATGGACGACGCTATGGCCAAGCTGCGCTCCGGGCAGCTCAACTTCGACATCTTCTTCCCGACCATCGACGTGATGGGCCAGCTGGTGGAGGGGAAGATGATCCAGCCGATCAACCACAGCTACATCCCGAACATCACGCAGGCGTGGCCGGACTTCAAAGATCCGTTCTATGACGGCAAGTGGCAGTACACCGTTCCGTACACGATCTACACCACGGGCATCGCGTGGCGGAAGGACCACGTGCCGGAGAACCCGTACACGATGGCCAACCCGTGGGCGATGCCATGGCAGGCGAAGTACAAAGGCAAGGTCGCGATCCTGGACGACTCCCGGGAGAGCATCAGCCTCGGGCTGATGAAGAACGGGATCTTCGACCTCAACACGACCGACCCAGGCCAGATCGCTGCGGCGGCGAAGGCCCTGGAGGACCTGGCGCACCTCACCGACGTGCACATCGACAACAACGACTACACCGAGGTCCCCGGCGGCCAGATCTGGATCCACCATGCCTGGTCGGGTGACATCGCCACCGCAGCGTCGTACATGCCCAAGGGAACGCCGGTCGAGGTCGTGGGATATTGGTTCCCGCCCGACGGCAAGGGCCCGGTCGGGAACGACCTGATCACCGTGCTCCGCGGTGCGCCCAATCCGGTTCTGGCCCACCTGTTCCAGAACTACATGCTCGACCTGCCGAACGTGCTGACCAACATCAGTTTCAACGGCTACATGCAGCCGCTCAACGAGATCACCCCGCAGCGCCTGGTTAAGGAGAAGCTGCTGCCGCCGAGCCTGATGTCCACGACCGTGCTCCCGTCGTACTTCCGGCGCGGCGTCATGGAACTGCAGCTGCCCGTGACAGCGCTCGGCCAGTGGGACCAGGCGTGGCTCCAGGCTAAGAGCGCGTAGGCGGCCGGGCATGTCAGCGCCCGGGGCCACGCTCCGGCGACGGCAGGCGACCGAGCCGCGCAAGCTCTTCTGGGCCGTGCTCGCCGCCCCCGCCATAGCCTGGCTAGTGCTGCTGTTCATCGTGCCGTTCTATGCCATCCTCGCGATCGCGGCCGGGCACGTGAATCAGGTCTTCGGGTATCCGGTCGCGGTCTGGAACCCGCTGCAATGGAGCACCGCCAACCTCGCCGCGGCCTCGCGCGACATCGCCGGAAGCGCGGGGTTCGTCGGCCCGATCATCGTCAGGACCATCGTCTACGTTGCCCTGGCCTCACTGCTGTGCCTGCTCATCGCCTATCCCGCCGCGTATTTCGTGGCCAGGTACGCCGGCCGCCGCAAAGGACTGTTCCTGGTCCTGCTGATCGCGCCGTTCTGGATCAGCTACATGATGCGCATGCTGGCCTGGATCGACCTTCTGCAGACCGACGGGTACGTGAACAGGGCGTTGATGTCCCTGCACCTGATCAGCCAGCCCGTTGACTGGCTCGGCGGCCTCGGCGTAACGGTGGTGCTCGGCCTGGTCTACGGATATATCCCGTACCTGATCCTGGTGCTCTACGCCGGGCTGGACCGGATCGACCCAGCGCTGATCGAAGCCGGGCGCGACCTGGGTCTTGGCCGGGCGGCCACGTTCATCCGGGTCACGCTGCCGCTGTCCAGGCAGCCCATCATGACCGGGATGCTGATCACCGCGCTGCCGATGGTCGGTGACTACTTCACCAACCAGCTACTGTCGGGCACGGCCGGGACGACGATGCTGGGCAACGTCATCGATGACCAGCTCAGCACGCCAGGGCTGCAAGGAGAGGGCGCGGTCTTCTCCGTGCTGGTGCTGCTGGTCCTGCTCGTCCCGATGATCTACTACGTGGTGTCTACCAACCGCTCCTCGCGGGATGCGGCGTGACCAGGAGCACCGAGGTAACGGCGGCCAGGCGCCCGGAAGCCGCGGCCCGCACTCCGCTGCGCCGGCTGGGCCCACGGACTAATCCGTGGCGCCATCCGTGGGGGCTCGAGGGCTTCACCTGGGTGTACCTGATCTGGTCCCTGGTGCCGATCGCGCTCGCCGTACTCTTCTCGTTCAACAACGGGCGGTCGCAGAGCGCCTGGCAGGGCTTCTCCTGGCGCTGGTACTTCGCCGACCCGATCAACTCCGTGCTGCACTCCCCGCCGCTGCAGGAGGCCGTGGTCCAGACAGTCCGGCTCGGTGTTTACACAACGGTGATCGCGGTGCCGCTCGGCGTGGCGTTCGCGCTGGGCATCAACCGGTGGCGGGGCTACACCGCCTCGACGTTCAACTTCGTGATGATCCTTTCTTTCGTCATTCCCGAGCTGATCTTCGGCGTGGCGATGTTCTTCGTATTCACCGCGCTGTTCACCTTCGTCCATCTCGGCACGCTGGCCCAGACCCTCGGGCTGATCACCTGGAACGTCAGCTGGCCGGCCATCATCGTGCAGGCCAGGCTGGTGACGATCGGCAGGCAGTACGAGGAGGCAGCCGCCGACCTCGGCGCGACGCAGCCGCAGATCCTGCGGCGGGTGATGCTGCCGCTGCTGGCCCCGGCCATCTTCGCCAGCGCTGTGCTCGTCTTCTCCAGCGTGATCGATGACTTCGTGATCGTGGACCTGCTGTACTCCAATGCTGGGAACACGCCGATGTCGGTATACATCTACTCCCAGCAACACGGCGGCAACGGCGGGCCCGCGCTCAACGCCCTGGGCACGATCATGCTGGGCATGTCATTCGTGATCGCAATCGTCGGATACATCGCTTACCGCTGGCTGACGCGCGGCGAGCGCGGCGACCGGAAGGAGGCCCTGTCCGCGATCGCCGGGGTCTGAACGCCCGGCAGCGTCAGCTATCAGTCGGCCGGGCGGAGACTCGCGTCCTGTCTTGGTTGGGCTATTCGGCTACAGGTTGAACGCGGCGGTCATCGTCGGGTACGACGCGGCCTCGCCCAGCGGCGGCAGGCCGAGCAGCTGCTCGGCGGTGCCCAGCAGCGAGTAGTGGTTGAACAGCGTCGCCGAGTTGGCGCCGGCCGGCGTGCTGGGGCTGATGACGATCGTGGCGACGTGGCAGCCGACGTCGGTGGTGTTGGCGGCGCAGTTCTCGCCGGTCTTGCCGCCCTCGCCCTCGTCCCAGGTGATGAACACGGCGGTGTTGCCGCTCTGGTACTCGGGGCTGTTGAGGATGGCCGGCAGGTTGTTGGCCAGCCAGGTGTCGCCGTCGGCGATGGTGCCGTCGTGCATGTCGTCGATCAGGTTGGGGGTGATGAAGGAGAACGCGGGCAGGGCGTTGCCGGCGAGGTCGGTCGCCAGCTGGCGTGTAGGGGACGTCGAGGGTGGCGCAGCCGGACGAGCGTGGTGTAGTACGGCGGCGGGTTGTGGCGGACGGCGTACTCGCCGGAGTCCGCCGGGGTCGCAGTTGGCGGGCATCGACTCCTGGTAGGCCTTCCACGTCTCGCCCTGGCCGAAGATGCTCGGCGCTGAGGTGCTGCATTTCTTGGAGACGCTGCAGTCGTTGTCAAAGACCTTGATCTGCCTGCCACCCAGGCCCGGAGGTGGCGGCGATGTAGTTGGGCAGGCTGGGGTGGGAGATGTTGTGGTAGTTGGTCGCCAGGCCGCACTCGGCGGCGAGGGAGTTGAGGTAGGGAGCCTGGGCGGTGTTGCCGATGATGTCGCCGAAGCTGTGGTTCTCCATCCAGATCCAGATGACGTGCTGGTAGGTGGGCGGTGTGCTGACGGTGCCGCACGGCCCGGAACCCCGGCGGCGGCCGACGGAGCGGCGGCACCAGCAGCTACTGCTGTTGCCGGCCCGACCAACGCGAGCGCGGCCGCAGCCAGGCACATCAGTGTTCTGCGCATTTGCACCTCCGTGTCAGTGCACATCATTACGTTCGACAGCGCCGACGGTGGCGGTTAGCTGCCGTGACTCAAGAATGGCGGCGGCCTGCCACGAAATGGCACAAACTGCCAGCGAACATTGCGGGAAATGAGCGGCAGCGTTCTGGACACGGCGGGCAGCGAGACTCCCGCGTCCGGGTCACGGTATGTACCACCTCGGCTCGGAACAGCGGAGAAAATTCCCGTTTCGGGCTACAAGCGCTGGTCGGCGCGCTGATACTGAGCCGGGTGATCGGCGCTGCGTTCAGTGTCGTCCTGTCCGATGCGCAGGGCGGTGACGAGGAGGCCTTTGCCTCGTTGTTCCGCGCCGTGCAGCCAGCTCTGCTGGGGTACTTGCGGGTCATCGCGCCCGGGGCCGCCGAGGACGTCGCTGGCGAGACATGGCTTCGGGTAGTAGGAGGCCTGGCCGGCTTTCGCGGCGGCGAAGAAGCGTTCCGTGGGTGGGTGTTCACGATCGCTCGGCACCGCGCGATCGATGTTGGCCGGGCCCGAGCCCGGCACCGCACGGTCCCGCTGGACGAGAGCGAATCAGCCGACAGGCTCACGGTCCCCGATGCCGGCGACCTTGCCCTGGAGGCCATCTCGACCCGGGCTGCTCTCTCCATGCTGGCGGCTCTGCCGCGTGATCAGGCCGAGATCATCTTGCTGAAGGTGGTCGCCGGCCTGAGCACTCCGGATGTCGCGCGCATGGTGGGCAAGTCCCCTGGCGCTGTGCGAGTCGCTGCGCACCGGGGCCTCAGGCGGCTGGCCACCATCGTGGACCAGGCGGGTGTAACAACATGAGCAGTCCGGACGCTTCCGGGCCAGAGATGCCTGGATTCCCTTTCCCCCGACGGCCAGCGATGCCGCTGGCTGAGTCAGTGCTGGACGCGCTGCTGACAGGGCAGTCCCTCCCCCCGACGCCCCGGAACAAGCGCGCGCAGTGGCGGACATGCTCGCCAGCCTGACAGATCCGGTGGTCCCAGGTGCGCTCGCCGGGGAGGCTGCGGCACGGCGGGCGTTCGCCCGCGCAGCCTCCCCGGCAATCTCGCCCGATCGCCGGCAAGCATCGCACGCGCCCAGGCGGCTCGCTGCCTTCCGCACGGGCAGGCTGGCCGCCGCGGTTGCTGCGGTCGCGATCGGGTTGGGGGGCGCCACTGCTGCGGCGTACGCCGGCGCCCTGCCCCGGCCAATACAGAACTTCGCGCACGCAGCGATCGGCGCTCCCGCCGCGCATGGGCGGGCACCGCGTCCGCGCGGCGTGCCGCCAGAGTTGTCCCGCGCGTGCACTGCCTACTTGCGGGCTACCGTCCACGGCCCGTCCGGACCTGTCACCGGCGAATTCGCCAACCTGGCCAGAGCCGCCGGCGGCGCAGACAAGATCGGCGCCTATTGCGCCGCCGTCCAGCGGGCCGGACCGGAGTCAACCCCGTTCCACCACAACAAGGGCAATGCTTACGGCAAGACAAAGCCGCACCCGACGCCGAAGCCGCACCCGACGCCGAAGCCGCACCCGACGCCGAAGCCGCACCCGACGCGTAAGCCGCACCCGACGCCTAAGCCGAGCCATTCAACCGCTCCCGCCACGAGCAACGCTGGCGCTCACTAGCCGCAGCACCTTGGTCACCGGTTCAGGCAGCCGCGCTGGCCTGCCACGCGCTTGTTGACAACGCCTGTAACAAACCGACGCGCCCCGTCGCTTCGGTGGTGTTCATCAGCTGCCTCAGCACCTGGGGCCCAACCTGAAGGAGACCCATGCGCGCAGTTCGAGCGTCTCTGCTGGCTCGAGTCGGCTCGGCCGCCGGGGTGGCCGTGCTGGCCACCGGTGGCGTGCTGGCCACCTCGGGCGCCGCAAGTGCCGCCGCAGGCCACGGCCACGCGAAGCTCCCGACGACGCTGCACATCTCAAACAAGGTCGTCGCTCACAGCCATCATCACGCCGACGCGCTGACCGGCGTGCTCCGGTCGCACCGCAAGGGCGTGGCGGCTGAGACCGTCACCTTGCAGGACCGGGCCGGGAAGCACCGCAAGTGGGTCGTGGTCGCGACGGGGACGACTGGGTCCGACGGGTCGGTGACGTTCACGATCACCGCGCCGACCGTGAAGACGCAGTTCGAGATGGTCTTCGCCGGCGACTCGACGTACCGGAAGAGTCACAGCAACGTCATCAGCCTGAAGAAGTAACCCTCTGGGCGCGCGTCGCACGCCGCCTCGATCAAAGGCCTCCGGACCTAACCGAGGAGCGGGCTATTCTCGTCGGCGTGCGACGCGCGACTGTCGGCGCGGCCACTCGCAGTGCGCGACTGGTCGCAGACGACCGGCAGCTGCTCGGCCCCTGACTCGCGTCGGCCGGCCCTTGGTCACGCGTGCCGTTCTTTCAGCAGGAAGGCGTGACATGGCTTCGATGAGATTCCGCCCTGTGGCGAGGACAGCAGCATTCGTTGCGGTCGCTGCGGGCGCATCGCTGGCGTTGGCTGTGCCCGCCGGTGCGGGCGCGGCCTCCTCGGCGCGCGAGGCGATCGGCGTCCGCTGCGGCCGCGGTGTCGGCGGGCCAGAGCGGCGGGGTGTGCATCGGCCGGCACCCGAATCCGACCGCGGCCTGGTACACCGGCGCCTGCTCAGGTCACGATGAGCCGGAGCTGGACCCGGTGTCGTCGCTGCCGGGATCGGCCCAGGACCTGACCTGGACGGCGATCCTGCCCAAAGACGGGACGGTGCCGGTCTCCGCGGTCGGCCCGACTTTCTGGTGGGGCGGCGCGGTCTCCGACCCGAACCCGCACGCCCTGTTCGGCCAGGCCTTCCTTGAACTGCAGTTCTACCCAGACTCGGTGGTGAAGACCTGCTCCTCCGACGGCGGTTACAACGTGACGTCTGCGCCGAACGAGTACACCGTCTGCTCACCGGTCTGGCAGGTCAGCACGCAGAGCGGCGCCGAGGACGCCGCGTTCAACGCAGAGCTTTACGACGGCTCGACGCATTCACCGCTGATCATGCATGGCGGCGACACGATCAAGATTCACTTCTTCGACACCACGCCCGCCGTGGGCTGGAACATCAGCGTGACCGACCTGACCACGGGCCAGTCCGGCAGCATCGTGCTTGCCAGCAAGTACGGCCCGCTGCTGCCGCTGTACAGCACCCAGCAGATAGGTAACGCGCTCGGCTGGGGCCTAGTGAACGACACGCCGAATGCCTTCGTCTGGGAGATCGGGCACACCTCTAACTTCACCACGCCAGCCGGCCAGCTCTGCGTAGCCGGCCAGACCGACTGCGCCTCCTATGACACGACCCACTGGCTCGGCTTCACCCCGCTCAAGATTCTCTCGGTCACGTTCGCGAACGGATCCACCCCCAGCCAGTGGGCGGTGGTCAGCGACCTGGGCGGAACGGCCGAGGTCGCCGCGACCTGCCCGAGCTACGGCGGCCCGTACTGCACCTACCCCTGGTATGCGTTCAACTCGGCGGCGCACGCCATCACGTACGGCGCTGATTACCCCGGCACCAAATTCGACTACGGCCAGGGCTCGCAGTTCGCCACCACGCCGCTCTGCGGCGGACCGTTCGGACCCGACTCCACCTACTGCGACACGGTTCTGACGCCCTCCCCCTGAGGTAGCCCATGGACGCAGGACAGACCTGGACCATCGCGGGGATATAACGCCTCATCGTCCCGTCGGCTACACCACGCTTGGCCGGGCTTCAGCTAACGGCCGGTTCAGTTCGAAGGGCTGGCAGAATCGGCGCCGATGCGCGGAACGTGCTGCCTGTCCGCGTAGTGGTGTCTATGGTCGTGAGGATGCGGAGGCCGCTCCGCGGATGGCGAGGGACAGCTATGGCGGTGACTGGCACGCGCGTTCTGGGCGGCCGTTACGCGCTGCACGAGGTGCTGGGCACCGGCGGCATGGCTACGGTGTGGCGGGCCAGAGATGAGGTGCTCGGCCGGGAGGTCGCCGTGAAGGTGCTCAGCCCGCAGTACGCCGCCGATGCCGGATTCCTGGCCCGCTTTGAGCGGGAGGCCCGGCACGCGGCCCTGCTCAGCCACCCGCACCTGGTAACGGTGTTCGACTGCGGCGTGGACCAGACGACACCGTTCATCGTGATGGAGCTGGTCACGGGCCCAACCCTGCGGCAGATCCTGGACCAGGCCGGGATCGCTCCCGGCCGGCCAAGCGGTCGGCATCGCCGCGGCGGTCTGCGAGGCCCTGGACGTCGCCCACGCGGCCGGGCTGGTGCACCGCGACATCAAGCCGGCCAACATCGTGCTGGCCGACGGCGGCGAGGTCAAGGTGCTCGACTTCGGCATCGCCCGCGCCGACGGCGCAGGCGGCACCACCCGGACCCAGACCGTGCTAGGCACCCCCGCCTATTTGGCGCCGGAACAGGCATCCGGGCACCCGGCGGTCCCTCAGACCGACTTGTACGCCCTGGGCTGCGTGCTGTTCGAGATGCTCACCGGCGCCCCGCCGTTTTCCGCTGACAGCGCAGTCGGCCTGGCCTACCGGCACGTGCACGACGATCCCGGCCCGCCATCGGCCCGCCGTCCTGGCTTGCCCGGACGGCTCGACCTGATCACCGCCCGGCTGCTGGCCAAGAGCCCCGCTGACCGGCCGGCCAGCGCCGCCGCCGCCCGGGCCGGGCTGCTGGCCGCGCTTCATCAGGACGCAACCGCCAGCCTGCCGCCGCTGGCCAGTGACCAAGCGCCAGGCCTGCCTGCAAGTCACAGCCGCTGGCGTCCCCGCGTTACCGAGATCGTGCTCGCCGCCGCTCTCGTTGCCGCGCTCGCTGGCCTGGCCGCCGTACTACTGACCGGTACGGCCCCTCGCCGTTCCGCCACGCCGCCGGTCACCCGGCCCCAGACACACCCGGCCGTCGCCTCGACAGTGCACAAGCCACCTGCGGGACACCACAAGAAACGCAAGCCGGCCAGGTCCGGGCGGGCCAGCGCGCTGCCCCCGGCCGCCGCCGCGGCAGCCTCGTTTGTCGGTGACCTGCAAGCCGCAGCGGCTGACGGTCAGGTAGCCCAGCCAGCCGGCCAGGACCTGCTCAACCATCTGCAGCAACTGCTGTTCGGCCCCTCTGGCCGCAACCCCCAGCAGATCCACCAGCAATACCAGCAGCTCGTCCAGGCCTACGACCAGCACAAGTCGCAAGGCCAGATCAACGGACCTGCTGCGGCCAGCCTGCGCCGCGACCTCAGGGCTCTCGGTGTTGCGCTCGCCGCCACATAAGGAAATGGGAACGGAAATCCGCCTCTCAAGGCGGTGGCGTCGGGCCGTCACCCGCGTATGGACACGAAAGAGGGCGGTGACGGCACAATGTGCCGCCACCGCCCTTTTCACATTCCTGGCCCTGGTGGAGGGCTAGGGCGCGTCGTTAGTTCTTCTGGGCCATGTTATGCAGCATGGACTCGACGCCCGCGCCCAATCCGGTGGGCGCACCGTTGTAGTTGGTGATCAGACCCGGGCCAGAGGCGCAGTTGAAGTCGCTGTTCCAGGTCCAGGCCAGGTAGCTGGCCCCCTTGGAGTTCAGCCACGTCATCAGCGGCGTCACGTAGCTGTCGGCGCAGTCGTTCTCGCCAATCTCCCCGGCGATGAGCGGGACCTTGGCGATCACCGGAGCGATCTGGCTGTTCCAGCACGACTGCGTGCTGCACGCGTTGAAGTTGTAGGAGTGCCAGGACGCGGCCAGGTTGTGGTCCGGGTCCTGCGGCTCGTGAGCCAGCCAGCCGTTCAGGTCGTTGGACCAGGTCAGTCCGCCGAGCATCAGCACGTTGTTCGCGCCAGTCGAGCGCACCGCGTTCACTAGGTCCTGCATGCCGGCGACCTGGTAGGAGAAGCCGGGGCAAGCGTTGCCGCCGTGCTCCCAGCAGTTCCAGGCCTCTGCGGTGTTGGACTGGAAAGTCTGGTCCGGGTACGGCTCGTTGAACAGGTCGAAGATGACGCTGTCGTTGCCCTTGAACGTGCTTGCCACCGAGGTCCAGAACGGAACGGCGCCGGCCTTGTCTGGCATCGGCTTCTGGCAGGTTGCCTGCGAACCCGAACAGGCTGACGCGGGGCCGGTGTAGGTCCCATCGGTCCAGTGCAGGTCGAGGACGACCGCCATGCCAGCGGCATTGAGCCGCTTCACGTAGGCCTTGATTGCCGCCTGGTAGTGAGCGCCGGCATCGGCGGAGTTGACGTAAGAGTCCCCGTTCCAGCAGGCCTCGTTAAGCGGGACCCGGACCGCATTGATCCCCTTCGCCTTCATGACGTTGACCGACGCCGAATTGACGGGGCCATCGAAGATCCCGTGGTTCTGGACACACATGAATTCGCTGCCGGAGCGGTCAACCCCGTGCAGGACGACCTTCTGGCCGTCGGCGCTGACCAGCTTGTTACCGGCCACGTGCAGCTGCGGAGCAGAACCGGAGCTAACTAGGGTGACTTGTCCGGCACCAAGGTTGTCCTGGGTACCCTGGGCGCCGTGCGAGCCGCCGGACAAACCGAGGACGGTGCCCGCTACAACTCCGGCAGCAGCCAGGGCGGCGACTCCGAGGGTTGCCTGCCGCTTTCCTGGCCGCCATTGCGCCCAGGGACGAGGTTCGTGCTCGTTCGGGGTGGCCGAGTCATCGGCTCGCATGCGCTGTATCCTGCTGACGATTGTCTGCGGGAGTTTCATTTAGCTCCTGTGCAGGTCTCGGGGGGAGCCTGGCGGTTCGACGGCAGATTTGCTTCTCTGCCTCACTTACACAAAGGCGGTCCGCAAGTGCGATCTAACGGCATTTGACGCGGGCCGCCTCCGGCCAGAGGCCGGATAAGTGCGTTGCCAGATTCCCGGCGAAGATCGCAGTCATCCCGGAAACTCTAGGCAGAAGCCATGCGGAAATCGTCGTACGCGTGAATGGATTCGGCGCCCATCAAATGGCGTATGCCGGCCTACCACAGGTGAGGTAGGGAGCAGACGCAGGCGCCGTCAGTGCCGGTCAGCGCTGCGATGAGGCACCAGCAGCCTGGGTCAGCAGGCTCGCAGAGCGCTGGTGTCGAGAAGGGTAAAGCCGAGGGCGGTCCATGCGCCGCCATAGTATGTCGGATAGCTGCCGATTTTGCGCCGCGGCTTGCTGCAGGAGGTGCTGCGCGGCTGCGCTGTTCCCGTCGGCTTTCGCTGCGCTGGCCGATGCGACCAGTGGCAGCGGCCCCTTCTCCGGGTCGAGTACCGCGCCGGGGAGGCTCAGCGCGAATGCGCGCGCACGGTGATCGGCTCTGAGCACCAGCCACCAGCGCGCAGCGAGGGCCCTGGCCCGCGGATCGCAAGATGCCGCAAACCAGACAACCGTCCGATCGGCATCCGGGCCGTACTGGACATATGGCGCGCTACCGTCGGGCGCTGGCTCTGGCCGCACCGCCGCGTCGGATCCATTGGGACTGAGCACCGCCCAGTCAGGCGGAAGTAGGCGGCCGTCGTGGGTGAGCGCAATTGTGAGGCTGACCGCACCAGACGCCAGGCGATTCCACTGCGAGTTGCCGGTAAGTTGCGCGAGGCCCCGGAATGCGGGCAGGGACCAGTAGCTGGGATCGAGGGTTGCGGTTGATCCAGTTGCCCAGGGCCCCGCTGTCAGGACGAGCGTCCCGTTAGGACCCGAGATCACCTCGTGGGCAAGGATGGCGTCCGCCACCCGGTGACCGTCCAGGTGCCAGGCAGCCGCCCCAGGCCCCCGATACCGCAGCAGCGCCCACGCGATCAGCACGTCGGCGTCGCTGGCAGGCTCGGGGCTGATGATCTGCCCCGCCGGATTCGCATGGAACGCGAACAGTCCGTTGATGAGCTGCAGGTGGACGCGCGTCCAGTTCCAGATCCGGCCGAAAACGCCGTACTTGCCGACCGCCTCCGCGAGCAGCATCCCGTAGGCCTGACCCTCACTCACCGTGTCTCGACCCTGGTCCAGCCGCACGACCCGGCCGTCTCGCTGCACATACTTTGACAGGAATTGCGTTGCCGCCTGTTCCTGCATGCTTGGCGCGCTGCAGCCCGCCGCTGCGGTTGCAAGTGCGGCGCAGGCGATGCCAGCGGCCAGCCGAGACGCGGCGTTCACGCGCACCCTAGCCGTCGCTTTCCCCCGAGGTGATGAGCCTGTCTTGGTGAGGCTGCCCCCCAGCCGACAGAACGCATGCCGCAAGCATGTAAAGCGTTGGTCATAACCGGTCACCGCCGGCGATCAGGCAGGGGAAGACTGCTGGTGTCCGCGGGCGGGTAGCGAGGGCGGCCACCCTGCCGTCAACCCCGGAAGCCTAGTTGCGAAGCCTTGGCGACCGCGTCGAGCTGAGACCTCGCGCCGAGCTTGGTGAGGATTGACCTGACGTGCGTTCGCACGGTGGCATAGCTGATGTGGAGGCGTTTCGCCACGGCCCTGTTGTCGGCGCCCTCTGCCATGAGAGCCAGGATTTCCTTCTCCCTGGGCGTGAGGCTTGCGAGCACTTCTGCCTGCCTGGAATGCTCGCGGGTGATCTCGCGGTCTCGGGCCAGGGCGTCGGCGATTGCCCCGGCTGGAATCAGGTTGCGGCCGGCGGCTGCCGCGCGGATCGACTCGACGATTTCGTCTCCGCTCGCTGACTTGAGGAGGTAACTGCTGGCGCCTGCCTCGATCGCTGTCAGTAGGCGCTTGTCGCTATCGTCCGCGCTCAGGAAGACGATCGCGGCGGAGGCCGAACGGGCGCGGATGCCGTCGGCAGCGTCGGCCCCGGTTCCGTCGGGGAGATGGAAATCGACCATGGCCACGTCGAAGGGGACACGTTCGGTCACCGCGATCGCCTCAGCTACTGATCCGGCGATCGCCGCGACTGTAAGGTCCGAATAATCTTCCAGCAGAGACGACAGGCCCTCAGCAACGACGGGGTGATCTTCTACGATCAGGACCCGGACAGCGTCGGTGTGGTCAGGCGGCGCGCTCATGCCCTGCCCCGGGCTGCTCGGGGGGGTTGTCGAATGGCACCCAGAACTCCACGACCGTTCCGCCACCTGGTGTGCTCTCGATCCGGCACCAGCCCCCGGCGAGCTCAGCACGTTCCCGCATCAGGGTCAGGCCAAGGTGGCCTGGCCGGTCCTCTACCTCGGCTGGGCTGTAACCGACGCCATCGTCAGAGATCCGGGTCAGGCAGCCGTCGGAGACGTCAACGAACTGGACACGGACCGTCTTGGCCCTGGCGTGCTTTCGCACGTTTACCAGCGCCTCCTGGGCCGTTCGGTAGATGAGCATGCTGGTGCTGGCGGGAATTTCGGCGCGGCAGGAGCCCTCTACGCTGCAATCAACGCCAATGTCGGACCTCATCTCCTCGAGATAGGCCCGCACGGCATCGGCGACGGTACCTTGCTCCAGTGTTGACGGCCTGAGGTCGAAGATGAGCTGGCGCAGGCGGCCAAGCGACAGGGTGAGCGTTTCCTCAAGTTTGTCCAGAATCTGAAGCTCATCTGGATCCTGTAGCCGGTGGCGGAGTTGCTGGAGCCGCAGGTTGGCGGCACTGAGTATCTGGATCGTGTCGTCATGAATATCTGCGGCAATGCGGGCGCGCTCCTGCTCTAGGGCGCGGATGAGGTGGTCCAGCAGCGCCTGGTCGTCTCGTTCGGCCGACTGCAGTACTTCCAGACCTAGCTCTAGGGCAAACTGAGCGCGCTGTGCCTCGGACAGGTCCTTGATGCTGATAAGGGTCTCGGGGCCTTCCGCAGTCTGTATCGGGATGACGGCGACGTCGGCAGGGAACTGGCTACGGTCGCTGCGCCTGCCGACGAGTTCGAGGTGCCGTCCAGCCGCCTGCCGCTGTCCGGGAGCGCGTGCAGGCGGAGACCAGGTCATCTGCTGGCCGGGGAACAGGGTCTGGGCCATCTCGCCGTGTACCTGCTCCTGCCGGTAGCCGAACAAGGACTCCGCCTGAGCGTTTGCCTGGCGGATCCGTCCCACCGAGTCCACGACCAGCAGGGCATCGGGGGACGACTCGAAAAACTGACGGAACTGTGTCTTCATAGTTACATATTGTCACTGTCGCCGGGAATGTGCATTTCGACCGGGACTGCCGGGAACAGACGACCGGTCCCTCGACCGCACGGGATCGTGCTGTGACCGGGGTGATGGGACCCGCGCGGGGCTCTGGCTCGGCGCACCGACGCGGTCTTCCGCCAGCGACGGCATGACCTCCGCCACCGGAGCGGCCAGGACATCGAAGTAGCCGCCGATGACGTCGGCCGCGGCGACCGCCGCGGCCGCGTCCCAGGCTGCAGCCCAGAATGCCCAGTCTGTCCGGTTGAGGTTGCGCGCGGTGTCCATAGCCGTCCGTCGTCCAGCGGCGGCCGCCGCCAGAATCGGGTACCGCTCGTCCCGTGATGTGGCGCGGTTCAGCTGCGCCCAGGCTTCGGCACGGTCCACGCCGCTTGCGTGCTTCCAGTTGACGGCCACCAGGTCAACATCCCCAGGCGAGAGCGCCCGCAGCCTGGTGAGGACCTCGAGCACCCGCCGAGTGTGCGGGCCGAAAATTGTCTTCATCTAGGCTCTCCGTGTCCGGTAGATCGATGTCTAGTCCCCTCCACGCTAAGTCGTCGGGGCGCGCGAGGTGGCTGGCCGGGCTAGGGCGACGATGGGGCTGCCGAGCCCGACGAGCCGCCTGACGACGACGAGCTCGGCGAATGGGTCGCCGGAGGCTTGCCGCCTAGGCTGGGCGGGAGCACGTAGGGCCGCTGGGGCGGAACCGTCGCCGATCCGCCAGGCTCGATGCCGAGCTTCACGGTAGCCGTGCCGCCACTTTGCTGCCCGACCATCTTGAAGTAGATACCGTTCGCTACTCCGCTCGGAACGACGTAGCTCCCGGCTGCGGACGCGCTGCCCTGACTGCTGACCCGGAAGGCCGTCACCAGCTTGCCGTCGGTGTAGACCAGCACGACCTCGTTGGCGGCGAAGCCCTTGGCGTAGAACGAGACGGTTGTACCGGGCAGGGCACCGTATGTGCTGGCCTGAGCGGACGGCATGTAGGGCATGACGAGGAAGCCGTTCCGCGCAGACGCACGGCTCTCGTCGCCGATCGCGGTCAGGGACTGCCTGCCCTTGAGCCCGAACGGCACCGCGAAGTTGATCGAGAAGCTGCCGTTGCTAGTGGCGGTGGTCGTGATGGCCGGCACGCCGCCCGAGTTATTGAGGTAGATGAGAACCTGCTCGCTGGGCGCGAATCCGGTCCCAGTGAAGGTCACCGCATGCCCCGCCCTGATGGCATACGGATGCATGGCGGTCGAGGGATACAGGCCCAGCATCAGGTAGGGAACCGTGGCCGTCGTGTGCGTCCGCTGACCGATCAGGACCAGCGTCGTATTCCCGACCGGCGCCACGCCGACCAGGATGCTGGCCTGGCTGATCCCGCCCGAGCTGTTCGCGGTGATCGTTGCCGCTGGCGTTCCGCTGACGCGACCCCAGAACACGTCGACTGTCTCGCCGGGGCCGAATCCTGTCGCCGACACCGTGACATGCATGCCGGGCTTCCCGGCATCCTTGCCGACGATCTTGGCGGTCGCCACACCGCCAGCGGTGACGAGGCTGGCAGTGGCCGTCTTGCCATCGCTGGCGTCCTCGGCCACGACGGATCCGCCGTTCCCGGTACCGGAGGTCGGCATCTTAAAGCCTGTGGTGAAGGTGCCGTCACGCGCGGTCGTGCCGTGCGCGACCACAGTGCCGCCCTTGCTCGAGTGCGCTGGCCGCAGCAAGACGACGACGGAGGTCTTCGGGGTGAAGCCGCTGCCGTCGACCCCGACCTGGCCGCCCGGCGCGACCAGGCCGGGAATGAGGACGATGCTGGGGCCGCTCGTGGCCGCGACCCGATGGCCGCCAAGGGTGACCGTCGGGCGTCGGCGTCGCCACCGGCGTGGGCACCGAAGCACTGGGCGCGGCGCTGTGGCTGGCACTCGGCCTGCCGGTGCTCTGCGTGAAGACGTGGAAGAGCTGCCAGGCGATGAAGAGGGCGATAGCGGCGCCCAGCACCGACTTCCAGTTGAGCTTGCTTGCGCTTCGGGCCGCGTGGTGGTTCGTTTGCAGCCTCGTAGCGCTCTGACCGAGCTTTCTGATCGGGCTTGCCGTTCATCACATCCCCCTTCCGCCGATTAATGGTTTATCTTGTATATGAACAGGTGGACGTTTCCTCTTTTGATCTGCCACACGATCGAGGAATGATATTGCAGTGCATAGAGCATGTATGCTTCTGGGCCGCGACTAGTACTGGTGCTGCCGTTATTGAGTTGCATCGCCTGCAACATTCCGTTTGACATAACGATGTAGTCGATGTACTGCCAGTTGACCGCCCCCGAATATCTTTCCGTACCTGGGGATCGGTTGCCGCGTTCCAGTGCGACTGGTCGTACGGGAAAACAGGGCTTGACGTCATGAAGTGCTACCCAGATGTCGTCATCACTGACGATCCTGGCATTGGGCGGGATGTTATGGCGTACCCAGGCGATCTCTTCGTGCTGCATGAAGGTCTGCGGCACGTGGTACGGGTCGGCCGCTTGCAGCTTGCCTGCCTGGTTGTGCTTCAGCAGATAACCGCCGGCCGGCGGCCCGCTCGGCAGGAGCAGGAGCGCGGCACACAGCCCGGCGATCGACGGCGCTGCGGTCGCTATCGGGGATCCGTTTGAGCATCCGATCCGCGACGAGGGCGATGCACAAGGCGTACAGCGGGATCAGCGGTATGACGTAGAAGTCAAGTATGACGCTGCCCCTGGCCAGGTAGAACGCGATACCGAAGGCCAGGCCTCCGGCGACCAGAAGGCTCGGATTCCGCTCTCGCTGCTGCCACCCCAGCCACAGGCAGATCAGCATCGCCGCCGTGCCCGCCGCCAGCAGGAAGGGGTCCTTGGGCAGCCAGGATCCGTAGAGGTACAGGGGATGAAGACCGCTGCTGTTCTTTGCGAACAGGGTCGCCTGAGTTGCGGTGAATCTGGTACCACATCTCATACAGCAGTGAGACGTGACCCTGCGGGGGCTTGTTGAGGTTGAAGGAGAAGTACTTCGGGAACAGCTCGCCCTTCAGCGTGGCGTAGAGGAAATAGGTAACCACCGGCGAGCACGACCCCGAATAGCCAGAATGCGACGCGAGAAACCCCGGTTGGAATCTTCCCTGCGTCTGGCGGCTAGAGGAGATAAAATATCGCGGGCGCGAAGAATATCGCGTTCTCCTTGGTGACCACGGAGATACCGAATGCAAGGCCCGACCACAGGCCGGTGAACAGCCGGTCCTCGTCGGCGCAGCAGCAGGTAGATGCTCAGCAGCACCCAGAAGACCATGATGTTGTCCAGCAGCGCCATCCGCTGGTAGTACACCGCAAGGAAGGAGAAATTGAAGAAGAAGCGTCGCGATCAGTGGGTGCAAGCAGGCCGCCGGAGAGCTTGCGCGCGATCTCGAACAAGAAGAAGGTACTGGCCAGCGTGCAGGATCACCATCAGGACCCGGCCGCTATTCACCGGATTGCCGAACGCCTCGAAATGCCCGGGAAGCAGAACACCCAGGCGGCGATCATGCAGCCAGCCGCCGGGCGCGTGGTCATAGACGTAGGTCTGCGGGCTGAGCCGGTGCTCGCGGATCACCGCCCAGGCCCGCTCCATGTAGATGCCTTCGTCAGTCTGGTAGAGCGGGTAATCGAACAGGTGGTAGCTGTGCGTGATCAGCCCGCTCAGCAGGGCGAAGGCCAGGGCGATCGTCCCCGGGCGGCCGAGCGACTGCAGCCCTTCGGTGCGCTGCGTGTGGGCACGCCGGCTTCCCGGGCGGTTCGCTGCGGACTCTGGCGGGTGCGGGTGCAGCACCCTGCGGGCGGTGCCACTGCCCGGTCAGGCGGCACGGTCGCCCGCCTCCCTCAGGCTGTCGGGCCGGTATGCCACTTGCTCGCGGTGCGCGCCGACGTGCCGTGTTTTCTCCCAGTTGCTGACGCCCCGCATCTGGCGGCCGACCGCACGCAGCGAGGCGTAGGCCAGAAATTAGCTGGTAGGGGATCCACGCGAAGGCCATGCCTATGACCACGCCGGGAGATACTTTCAGGCCGTATGCCGCGGTGAACTCGTACAGGCCGACCGTGCAGATCAGGAAGTATGCCAGCAGCATCATGACCGGCAGGAACGAGATGAGGGCGACCAGCACCGGGGTCTTGAAGTAGAACATCGTCGCCAGCGAGAAGAGAAGTAGATGCCGAGCAAAGCCTGGGCCTGCGGGAAAGCCAGGGTGTAGAAGGCCAGGAAGCGCTGCGGCGGGTCGTGCAGGCTCCGCCAGGTTCCCTTGCTGCAGGGTTTGCATGAATCCCTGGCTCCAGCGGGTGCGCTGACGGATGAAGTGCCCGAGCGTCGGCGGTGTCTCCTCCCTGGTCACGTAGCGGCTGTCGTATACGACGCGGATCCGCTCGCCAGCAGCCGACAGGCGCAGCCCGATCTCCGCATCCTCGGTCAGGTTGTGCTCGTCCCAGCCGCCGAGGTCGACGATAAGGTTCGCGGTCGAAGAACACCGTGTTCCCGCCCAGCGGTATCGCACCGAGACGCGCGTGGTAATGCAGGCGGCTCTTGAACCAGAAGAAATACTCAAGGACGTTCAGTGCGGAATACCAGGACGAGTTGAAGTTCATTAGCTGCACGCCGCCCTGAACGACCTTGACCTCCTCTTCCTCCATCACCGTGTTGACGACGTTGAAGATGTCGGGATGGATGTCGTCTTCTGCGTCGAAGATTGCGAGGACGTCCTTGGCCGCGTGCGGCAGGGCGGCGTTCAGGCCGTGCGGCTTGTTAATCGGCTCGTCGCGAAACACAACCATCTCGACGTTACGAAGTCCGTGCCGCCGCAGTTCGCTGATCTTCTCTTCGGCCTTGTCGATAGTGCCCTGGTCATCTGCCCTGCAGATCACCAGAACCTGGATCAGGTCTTGCGGATAGTTCGACTCGGCGACGCGGCCGATGGTCGCCTGGATGACGTCCTCTTCTTGCCGTGCCGGGAGCATGACCGTGAAGGACAGTCCTGGCGGCTTGAACTGGTCCGGCGCCCTGGCTTCAGCCGGTGGCCGGTCCCAGGTGTACAGGGTCAGGTACAGCGTGTGCGCGGACTGCACGGTCACCAGCAGTGACACCAGCACGAGCACCGCATAGATGAGATCAAGCATCACGCCACCCTGCGCGAGACCGAGGTGACGCTGAATGCATAGTTACTGGGGGAACCAGATCGACGAGCGATAAACGTAGTCCTTCACAGGTAGTGGCCGGTGCGCATCGACCCTGGTATCTGCATGAGCGAAGGCCCTTTCGAATCCGCGCGCTACCTAATGACCGTTCACGTTCACATAACTCTCTGCATGCGCTATCGCTCAGTGTTCGGATGGCCGGGGGACTCCTGACATGCACCCTTGATCACGGATGCGCACGGTGTCAGTAACCGGGCTCAGGCACCCTTCAAGAGGGTCGCAGGATGTCGGCGTACCTCGTGGGTACGCCGCATCGCTCGAAGTCGGTCAGTGTGTCTAAGCGACTGGCGCATAAGTCGCTCGCTTTCAGTTGGGACGGCATCGGGACCACTGCAAGACAACTGGCCGAGCCCAGACCGCTGTTCTCGCCTGAGCACCGAGGAATGAGTTCGTTGTTCTAGTTCTACGGGCAGGTCAACGCAGTGCCATCCCCATCTTTGACCATCTTGGTCCAGCCGGGGCACTATGCAGATCTCCTGCGCAAGCCCTGTCCAGTGGTCTGCTGCGACCCGGCCGTCGATAGCTTCGCGACCTCGCCGCGCCAGCCCGCGCCTTCTTGGGAACGTGAGCGGGCGGGTCACGCTGCCATCCCGGTAATCGACCATCTCTTGGCCTCGGGGGCGGTCAGACGCCAGCCATGGCCGCGGCGCCGCTCGAGTGGACCTTGGTCCGCGAGTTCCAGGCCGCACCACACGCCAGCAAAGGCAGCGGCAAGTTCCCGTCCTGACCTGGCGGGGCCGGCATCGGGCGCCAAGCGCCCGCGATGTTACGATCAGCGACATCTCGATAACTTCTCGTAGGCGATGACCCACGCTCCGGCGCTGCCGCCGGCCTTATCCAAATGAGTGATGTGCGGAGCAGCGGGATGATCGAAAGCTTGTCCAGTACCGGATGGTCATCCTCATAGCCGCAACGGAACACGATCAACGGAGTGATCTGCGGATCGGCCAGGGATGAGGGAGTTAGTCGTGATTCATAACTTCTCGACCTCTAAGCGGTTCAACTCCGGACAACAGGACCACACCGTCGCGGAAGCCGCGGTCGCCGCCATCCGGCCGGCGGTCCTGTAGAACGTGGCCAGGGAACCTCGTCTACCGGGCCGGATCCGGCCGCCGGTGACGTGACAGCCACCCTGTGGAGCAGGCTGCGACCGCCGGCCGCATTGCACGGCAGCGTTGCACGCCAGTCCCTACTCGACTTGCTGGCCGAATACATTCCGGCCAAGCTGGTCCTGGTCGTCGCCCCGCGGGCTGGGGTAAGACCTCGCTGCTGCGGGACTGGGTCCTGGCTGGCGAGAAGCCACGGACCACATGGCTCTCGGTTGACCAGGGCGACAACGACCCGGCCCATTTCTGGGCCGGAGTTGTCGCAGCGGTCGACGGCGTGTCTCCGGGGATCGGCGCAGCTGCTCTCCAGGTGCTGAACGCTGCGCTCGTTAAGACCCCGGACGCGCTGATAGGCCCGGTAATCAACGACCTGGCCCGGATGCCCGAGCGGGTGACCCTCGTACTCGATGATTTCCACCAGATCACCAACCCCGAGATCCTGCAGAGCGTTGCGTACCTGGTGGAGCACCTGCCGGCGACCCTAGGGCTGGTCGTGGCATCCCGGTCGCAGCCATCGCTTCCCGCTGGCCCGGCTGCGCGCCGGGGGGAGATGGCCGAGATCCGGGCCGACGATCTTCGTTTCTCCGAGGGCGAGACCAGGGACTTGCTGAACGGGACTCTCGGCCTCGCGCTCCCGCCTGAGGACGTACATGCCCTACTGGAGCGGACCGAGGGCTGGGCCGCCGGCCTGTACCTGGCTGGCTTGTCGCTGCGAGGTCACAAGGACCCAGCCCGGTTCATCCAGGGCTTCGGCGGCGACGACCGCCAGATCGCCGATTATCTTACTGCCGAAGTGCTGTCTGGCCAGTCGGCTCAGGTCCGCACGCTGCTGCTACGGACATCAGTGCTGGACCGCTTCTCGGGGCCGCTCTGTGACGTCGTCACCGAAGGGAGCGGGTCCCAGAGCCTGCTCGAGGAGCTGGAGAGATCCCAGCTGTTCCTCGAGCCTCTCGACACCACTCGGAACTGGTACCGCTATCACCGGCTGTTCGCCGAGTTGCTGCGCCATGAGCTTGACCGGTCCGAGCCTGGCCTCGCACCGCTGCTGCACCAGCGCGCCTCGGCGTGGCATCGCCAGCACGGATCGATCGGTGAAGCTATCGATCATGCCGTCCTGGCGTCTGATCTGGCGGACGCCAGGGAGCTGATCGCCGGGCACTCGAACACGCTGATCGACCAGGGGCTGGCCGAGGACGTGGAGTCGTGGCTGGATCGGCTACCGCCCGAGATGATCATCGAGGACGCCCGGATGTGCCTGATCCGAGGTTCTCCTTGGCCGGCACCTGGGCCACCCTGACGACGTAAAGTCATGGCTAGCGGCGGCGGAAGCAGCCTCGCCGCAAGGTCGGTCCACGGAAGGGCCCGCGAAGGACCCGCCGCGATGGCATCCGCGGCATCCGTGCTCTGGGCCGATTACTATCACCTGGTCGGCGACCTTGCCTCGGCCGAGGCAGCCAGCCGCCGGGCAGCGGAGGTCCGACGCGGCCGGGACGGCCCAATGGCATGCGGAGGCGCTTGCGGCTGTTGGCACGAACCTCTTCTGGCGCGCACAGGACGCCGAAGCCAGCATGATCCTCGAGCAGGTAGCAGGGCCGACGCGCTCGCTGGCCAGCAACCTGGCCAGCGTTCGGGCACTGAGCTGCCTGGCTGCCATCTCGGCCAGGGCAGGCGACCTCGAAGCCTCTGAGCGCCAGGTGTACATGGCCACTGATCTCGCCGTTCGGCACAGTCTCGACGAGTACTGGATAACCACCACGGCCATGGTGACATCGGCTGAATTGTCCGCCGACCGCGGCGAGCTAACCGAAGCCGAGACGACAGCGCTGGCCGCGCTTGAGTATGCTCGGCGTGGCCATGCGCGCCTGGAAACCGCGAGTGCGCTGCTATGCCTGGCCAAGATCAGGTCGCGCACCGGTAACGCTGACGACGCCCGCGTGAGAATCAGCCAGGCTAGCGATGTAATCGGCAGATGCGCAGCTCCTGGCATCCTTACCGAACTGCTGACCGAGACCGAGCGGCTGGCAGGACAGCACGTCGCGGTGCCGATCCCGGTACCGCCGCAGCGCTCCGGTGCATCGCCGCCAGATACGCTGACCCGCCGCGAGGCGCAGGTACTCGAGCTCCTGGCGGCAGGCAGAACCAACAACGAAATCGCCGTCCAGCTCGTGGTCAGCATCCACACCGTCGAGCGGCACCTGCAGAATGCGTACCGGAAGATCGGCGTGCGCAACCGTGCCGACGCTGCCGCCTACATAGTCCGGACCGAGCTGCAGCGCAGCGAGTCGAATCCGCGCCCGCCGCCTCATGCGGCGGCCCCCATGCGGCGCTCATGCGGACTGCATGGTCGGCAACCGTCCGCGCCGCAGCGGCAACCGGGCGAGGTCAACAGGTGCGTTAAATGGGTCAGCCCGGCCTGGCAAAATCCGGAACAGATGCCCCGTAAGCGCCCCCCACCCAACCGCCAGCACCGCGCAGCCGACGGGGCTCGACCTGGCGCGCTGAAAAGCCGCGGAGAGGGTCTCAGGTGCGCGAGGTCCCAGGCCACTACAACGGTCCCGACGACGAGCCAACCCGCGCCGCCCCCCTTGAACCAGGGCCTCATTGGCTTCCACTCCTTCACCTCGGCTTATTAATCTTGCCGCCCTGCTTGCGCCCCGCCATCAGTGCAATCAACCATCTTGGGGCTGATTCCACGAGGAGCCAGGAACGGGCTCGCTCGGGGGCGCGGCCTCGCCGCGCTACCCGGTCGTAACACGGAGCGGCCGGGTAGCCGCCCCTTGGGACCCGGCCGCTATAGCCAAACTCGCGCAGGCGGCTGCGCTTGGCATCACTAGGCCGGCTAGTTCGTGAGCGGCCCGGCGTGGCAGGGGAAGGATCGGAGCAGGTGCAACGGGCAAGAACTGATCGCGTCCGATGACGTGGATGCCGTCCGGACAGCTACACCAGCGACATGGCCATCATCGACACGGCGGTGCACGACATCGATATCACCCGGTGGCCTTCTACGCCACCGGCGTCGATTCGAGAACCTGATCACCGTGCCGTGGCCTGCTGCCGGCGGGCTCGGGCTCGCATCGCAGGCAGTACCGGATTTCTGGCTCGAGCGTGAGCAGCCCAGGCGGCAGAGCGGACGCGCAGTGCTCGCATCGGCCGTAGCGGCCGTCGGCGAGGCGGGTGAGTGCGTCCTCGGTGTCGGCTAGCGCGCGGCGCGCGGTTACCGCCTGCCGCAGCAGGCGCCGCAGCCGCTTCTTGGCAGGCGGTGCTTCGTCGCCGCTCGCGCTCAGCGCCGGAGCGGCGGCTGCGTCGTGATAGGCCACGGAAAGCTCGGTCACTTCTTGCAGCCTGGCCCGCCACCGGGCCTCAAGCACCGACCGCCATCGCGGTCCCCGGCCTGCGGGTAGTGCGGCATCGTTGTGCCCGCCGATAGGGCGCCGTTTGCCGCTCGACGGGAATCTTCTCAGCTACGCGTGTCATGTTGCCTTCCTCCGCAGGCCAGCCGCCCCGTCTTAGGGGGCGTTCCTCGGGGCGACCGGCTGGCCCTCATCTCAGCCGAGGGCCAGTGGAGCCCTGGCGCGGCGGGTGTGGAAGTTCGTGTGAATACTGCCGCCGCGCCCACTCCAGATTGACTGGCTACTCCAGCTTGACGCCCTGCTCCAGCGCGTATCGCACGAGCTGGGCCTTGTTGTGGAGCTGCAGTTTGCTGAGGGTGTTCTGCACGTGGTTCTGCACAGTCCGCGGCGAAAGCGAAAGCCGCTCGGCGATCTGGGGGTACGTCAGGCCGGTGGCGACCAGCCGCAGTACCTCGGTCTCGCGCTCGGTCAACTGCGGGGCCCGCGGCCCGTCAGCCGAGTCGCCGCGGTGCGTGGCCTGGCCGGACGCCCCAGACTGAGCCAGCCGGCGGTACTCGCCGAGCACAAGTCCGGCGAGCCCGGGGGTAAACACCGCGCGCCCGGCTGCCGTGGACCGTACCGCAGCAGTCAGCTCGGCCTGGCTCGGCCGACTTGAGTAGGTAGCCGCTGGCGCCGGCGGTGACGGCGTCGAGGACGTCCTGCCGCTCCCCGCTGGCCGACAGGATCAGCACGCGGAGGCCCGGCAGTGCCGCGAGTATCTGCCGCGTCACCTGCGCGCCCGGCTGATCGGGCAGGTTGAGGTCGAGCAGCACCACGTCGGGCCGGGTCGCGGCGGCAACCCGCAGTGCCTGCGCCCCGCTGCCCGCGGTACCGACGACCGAGTATCCGGCATCGCTCAGAGTCCTGGCTGCGGCTTCTCGCCAGATCGGGTGGTCGTCGACGACCATGATGCGGACCGTGCCAGAACCGGCTGCTGCCTTGTTCTCACCGTGGGACACGGACGTCCACCTCGGTTCCCTGGCCAGGCGCTGACGTTACGGTCGCGGTGCCGCCGACGTCGCGCATGCGCCCGATGATCGACTGGGACACGCCGAGCCGCCGGCGGCCGCGGCGTCGGTCAGCCGGCCGTTCGCGAATCCGGGACCGTCATCGCGGACGCTGACCCGGATGGCCGCGCCTTCGTCTTCGACGAGCACCCAGCCGTGAGCGCTTTCGCCGGCATGATGGCAGATGTTGTCGACCGCTGCGCGCGCAGCACCGCCGACCGCGCGGGCTGACGCGGCAGGCAGCAGCACTGGGGTTGCCGGGCAGGCGACGGTGATTCTGCCGTTGGCCAGCGGCTCGATCAGGCCGCGTACGTCGATCTGGCCAGTCTCGGCGTCCGGCTCGGTTATCGTGCCCGACACCAGCGCCCGCAGGGCGCTCTCCTGCTCGGAGGCGAGCCTGCCGAGCTCCGCGGCTTCGCCGCCAAGCATGCGACCACGACTGCTGACCAACGCCAGTACCTGAAGCACAGAGTCGTGAATGCCGCGGGCGATTCGCTCGCGCTCCGCCACCGAAGCCTCGGCCCTGGCGGCGCGGTCCACGGCCTCCTCAGTTTGTAGCCCGAGTCGGACGACGTACCCCCCGACACCGCCGGCGATGAGAACGATGACGATGTTGGTGAATGTGCTCTGCGGCAGGAATGCGTCACGCTCGGCTAGGTCGGCAGCCGAGACTGCAGCCGCGCCGGCCAGACCGACCCACGGGCCGCCCGCGACCGCACATGCGAGCACTGCGGAACAGGACCAGATCCCGGGAATCGTCGGCGCGCCGCCGTCAATCCGGGTTGGGAAATCGATCAAGCGCGTACTCAGCACGAGACCGACCGAGACGATCACGTCGCTGACGATCAGCCATGGCTGGCGGCCGCCCGGCCGGGCGTACGCCGCGACTGTCAGGATCGTCCAGCCGACCATGAACCCCAGTGCGATCAGGCCGCCGGCCGGGTGGAGGTAGTGGCTGTTGCCGCGCAGGATCAGCAGTGCCACGTAGCCGAGCGTGATCACGCGGAAGACGGCGACTACCCGCCACATGCGCCCGGACATACGCGGAGAGTACGCCAAGAAAGCGTCTTTCCGGTGACCTAGAAGCCACGGCTTCTGAGGACGCCGATCCCCAATATCGGCAGCGCTAATGACGATCCAATAGTACTATGCCGTCTTTGTCAGATAATTCCGTCCACGGGGAGACCGGATCCATGCATCGTGTGCTGGCAGCAGCGGCAGCTGCCACCATTGGCATCACAGTGCTCGGCGCCACCGGCGCAGCAATCGCCAGCCAGCCCGGGGGTCAGCCCCGTGCCACCCAGCACAGTGGCGTCCGGACGGGCTCGGTGTTGCGATTCAACGTCGGCGCGACCCACTCGCCGGCTATCGAGCGATTGCTGGCGGGCCGCGCTGCGGTGGCCGCGCGCGCCAGCGCGAGGCCGGCCGTGTGACCACTGCGGCGTCCACGGTCCAGGGCATTGACGTGTCCTCTGGCCAGCACCCGAACGGGGCCGCGATCGACTGGAACGGGGTCGCGCTGGCCGGGTACAAGTTCGCGTTCATCAAGGTCGGCGAAGGCAGCTACTACGTCAATCCCTACTACGCGTCCGATGCGGCCGAAGCGCAGGCAGCGGGCGTGCTCGCGGCGCCCTACGAGTTCGCGATCCCTAATTATTCCGGCGGCGCGCTGCAGGCGGACTACGCGCTGGATCACGCGCAGTACGCTCCGGACGGACAGATGCTGGCCCCCATCCTCGACATCGAAGGCGACCCTTACGACAGTTCTCGTTCGCAGGGCGGCGACGGCACCAACGAGTGCTACGGACTGACCCCGGCCCAGATGGTCGCGTGGGTCGGCGCATTCACGACCGAGATTCACCGGCGTACCGGCCAGTCGCCGGCCATCTACACCAGCACGCAGTTTTGGGACCTGTGCACAGGTGACAGCGCCGCGTTCACATCGGACCCGCTGTGGCTCGTGGCTCAGGGCAGTACGCCGTCGACCCCTCCGGCCGCCTGGTCCAACTGGACCTACTGGCAGTACACCAGTGGCGCGTCATCGTCGGCCGTTCCGACCAAGTTCGACGCGAGCTGGCTGAGCAGCACCGCCTTGGAGCTCGCGGCTCCGGCCAGCCAGAGCGACCAGGCCGGGCGGTCGGCCAGCCTCGGTGTCCGCTCACTCGACGGCGGAACGGCCGCGACCTACTCGGCCACTGGCCTCCCCACCGGTCTACAGATCGACTCGTCCAACGGAGCTGTCAGCGGCACGCTGCCAGCGTCGGCGGCCTCGTTCCCGGTATCAATCACAGCAACGGCGGGAGCGCAGCAGGCGACGGCAAAGCTTCAGCTGGTACGTCCATTCCAGGGTCCACCTCGCCGCGGTGAGCAGGCTGACGGGGTCGGTTGCGGCTCCGATCCGGTTGCGGGTCCGCGCCACCGACGGCCTGCCCGGCTGCACGCTCCGGTTCTCAGCCAGCAGACTGCCTCGTGGCCTGACCATCAGCAGCTGCGGGATCATCTCCGGGTGGCCCACGACGAGCGGCTCCGCTACCGCTGTGGTGCAGGTGACAGACGGTTCCAGCCAGGACTCCTTCCGGTGGCGGATCGGCAGCGCGAACGGAAGCGGTCCGGCCGGGCAGATCCGGCTGAACCGCGGCAAGTGCCTCGCCGAGCGCAGCGCGACCGACATCGCCATCGAGACGTGTAGCCCGGCCGCTAGCGAGCGGTGGACGATTGCGGCGGACGGCACGGTGCGCATGCGCGGCGAGTGCCTGGCAGCCAAGTCGGCCAGTTCCACCGCGTCCGGCAGCCCTGGCGCTGATGTCGTGTGCGAAGGACGGCCAGCGATGGCAGCTCGGCTCGAACGCGGTACTGAAGAATCTCGCCAATGGCCGCTGCCTCGCCGACACCGGTACGCGGAACGGCACGCGCGCCGTGGCCGCGGTCTGCAAGGCCACGCCGAACAACACCGGCAGCGCCAGTACGCCCAGCGCTACCCAGCAGTGGACGTTGCCCGCGGGGCCGCTGACCTCGGGTATCGCTGGGAACTGCGCGAGCAGCCTCGGCGGCAGGTCGGATCCGGCCGGCGCAGTCACGCTGCGCCGGTGCAAGCGGTCGGCGCAGCAGGCCTGGACCATCGAGCCCGACGGTGCGATTAGCTCGGCCGGCAAGTGCCTCGGCACGGCCGGCGGCAGGACCGCGCCGGGTACGCAGCTGCGGCTGGAACGCTGCGTACGGGGCGCTGCCAGTCAGGTATGGCAGTTGTCCGGTGGCCCGGTTGGCGTGCAGGTGGTCAGTCCCGTTGCGGGGCTCTGCCTGGCCGATCCGGGCGACGGCGCGAAGGCCGGGACGCAGTTGGTCATCGACCCCTGCGTGGCAGGCGACCCGGGCATCAGCTGGCGGGTCAGCTAGCGCGGCGGGCGCAGTCGGCTGACGTCGAGCGGCGGCGCCGGCATCGGGTCTCCCTGGTAGCCGCCTACCGGGGCGAATTCGCCCGCCCGCCAGGCCGCCGCTGCTGCGCCGATCTCCTCGGGAGTGCGGGCGACGAAGTTCCACCACATGAGCAGCTTCTCGCCAAGCGGCTCCCCGCCGAGCAGGATCAGGGTCGCGTCGCCTGGCGCCGCTACGGCCATCTCGTGCCGCCCGGTTGGCAGGTAGAGCAGCTGCCCGGGCTGCAGGAGCGCGCCCTCGACGTCGGCCTGCCCGGTGGCGACGAATAGGACGTGCTCGTAATCGCGCCGCAGCGGCAGGATGCAACTCGCCGACCCGGCCGCAGCCGACAGCTGCGCGCCGACGATCGGGGAGAACGCCGTAGCAGGCGAACCCGCGCCTGCCAGCTCCCCGACTAGCACACTGATGGCGAATCCGCCGACGCGGGCTTGCGGCAGCTGACCATGGTGCTCGAAGGCAGGCTCAACGTGGCGGCTGGCCTCCGGTAGTGCCACCCAGAGCTGAACGCCGTGCAGCGTCGGGTCGTGTTCAGCCGGCGACTCCTCGGCGTGCGCGATGCCGCGTCCCGACGTCATGAGGTT
This sequence comes from uncultured Actinomycetota bacterium, assembly GCA_963808215.1. Classification (GTDB taxonomy): domain Bacteria; phylum Actinomycetota; class Actinomycetes; order Streptosporangiales; family Streptosporangiaceae; genus JAJYUU01. The sequence continues at coordinate 87,512 of CAWEEY010000002.1, read as the reverse complement.
GAGCTGTCCGGGCTTGATCAGCTGTTCGGTGCCCAGGCTGTCCCGGTGCAGCACGTTCCCCCGAAAGAGCCAGGTGACGGTCTGCAATCCGATGTGCGGATGCGGCGGGACGCTCATGCCGGTCACGCCGTCGACATCCAGCGGCCCGTAGTGATCGATGAAGCACCAGGCGCCGACGCTTCTGCGCAACCGGAGGGGCAGCATCCGGCGCACCGTCATTGCACCGACGCGGGCGTTACGTGCCTCCGTTACCTCAAGATCATTACCTTCGGGAACGCGGTCGCCTGGGGCCTCCACGTTCGCTTCGATGGTGCTCACCGGGGTCTCCCTTCGGTGGTCGACTTGTGCCGGCTGGGTGGCGCAGGCGGATCCGGCCGATGTTCGTCGTCATGTCGAGCCGGATAAGCGGAAGCCCGGGCACGGGCGGTTCCAGTCGCGAGCTGAGGCCGCCGCGGTGGCGGATGATCTGGACGTCGATGCCGCGGGGGACGATGATCGTGATGCTGCCGCACCCGGTGTAGACGTGCAGGTCGATGACGCTGTCGTCGAGCTCGGCTTCACTGAGGTCGATTGTGACGCTGCCCAGGTCGGCGCTGACGTGTGTCTCCTTGCCGACCTGCCATCGCCCGGCCAGGCGCAGCCGCCCGGTGCCGGAGTGGATCTCTAGCGGCCTGGCGAGCCGGCGGTCGGCGCTGGTGAGGATCATGGGCGGCGGCAGCGACCGGACGACCTCGGCGAGTTGGGCTTCGGTCGTGGCGGCAAGTATCCCGGTCACGCTGGCGTCCAGCACTCCCGCATCGATATCCCCGGCTGCGTAGAGCTCTTTGACGAACTCGGTCGCCCGGTGCTGGACATCCTCGCGCATGACCTCTCCGGTATCCGGCGCGGACCTCTGGCTGCTCAGGCCCGTATCAGGGTATCGGCTGCGGTCGCCCGGAGCTTGACTACCGCGGCCATGACTGCCACGGCCATGACTGCCACGGCCATGACTGCGACGGCCATGACTATCACGGCCTCCGACGTTGACTCCGGCGGCCCGAATACTGTCAGAGCCTCTCGATACTATGAGCGAAAAGCTTGCGATGAACAGAGAGGCGGTGACACACGTGGGCGAGTTCAATGTGACTGATAGCGGTCAGCTCGATCTGGAGCTTCCGGACTCGCCTGCCCCTGTGTCGCGGGTTGGTGACGCCAGGCCGGCCGCGCCGAGCCAGGACTGGTCCGACGACGACTGGGTGGATCACGGCTGGATCCCCGGAGATGACGCTGACCCCGAGACCGACGCCGTCGACGACGAGGCCTGGCTGGCCAGCCTGCCTGCTGACGTGCGGGCCGACTTTCTGGCCGGACCATGGACGGGCGACGGCGAGACCATCCCTGCCGGTTTCCTGCATCACCTGCGCGCTGGTCCGCGGGGCGTCGGGTTCGCCGCGGGCGGCGTCCTTGATGAGATGGCGCCCGGGTCGTGGCTCGGTGAAGCGATAACCACTGCCGCAGCCGACGGCAACGACAAGCTCGGCGAGTCTGAGCTGATCGGCGTGCTGTGCGCGTGGCGGCGGATGTCCTCGTGGGCGGCGGCTGGCGAGACCGCGGCGGTAATGGAATTCGTCCGGCGTCGCCGCGCCCAGTCGCAGGAGCCGGACACGTCGCGGTTGGCCGAGCACATCAACGACGAACTGGCGGCCGCGCTCACGCTTACCGGGCGCTCCGCCGACCGGCTGATATCGATGTCGTCCGGCTTCGCGCGCCTCCCGGACGTGCACGCTGCCCTTCAGAGCGGCCACATCGACTGGGCGAAGGCCTGTCTCTTCGTCAGTGAGCTCGCGAACCTGGCTGATGACGGCGTGGCCAGGGAGATCGCCAGCCGATTGCTTGGCCGGGCTGGCGCCGGTGGATGGACGACTGGCCAGCTTCGGGCCGCGCTTCGCCGTGCCGTGCTAGCGGCCGATCCCATGGCGCGCAACCGGCGGCGCGAAGAGGCGCGCAAGGACGCCGAGGTTCAGTCCTGGGACGAGCCGTCTGGCAACGCTGCCCTCGCCGGCCGCGAGCTGCCGCCCGCCGACGTGATCGCTGCCGACTCGCGGATCACCGCGCTCGCCAAGTGGCTGCAGGACCACGGCGCTGTTGGCACCCTCAGCCAGTTGCGCGCCGCGGTCTACCTTGCGCTGCTCGCGGACCGACCACTTGAGTCGCTATTGCCGGGTTTAGTGAGCTAGCCAGGGAGAGTCGGCGAGCTCCAGCGACTCAGGCAGCGGGCGCGATTCAGGCCAGCGGGCGCGATTCAGGCCGCGGCGGCGACCAAGCGAGCGACGGCGGCGCAGGCAGCGACGGCGGCGCACGCAGCGGCGGCGAACCGGCCGGTGTGCGGGATGGTGACGGACAGAGTGCCGCGGACGGCGCTGCCGCATGGCCCGCGGTGTCTGGCACGATCCATCTGACCATGCCGCTGTCGGCGTGGCTCGGCGGCGGTCAGCCAGGTGAAGTGGCTGGGCGCGGGCCGGTCGACGCCCCGACGAGCCGCGAGCTGGCTGCCATGCTTGCCGCTAGCCCGCGCAGCAGGTGGTGCTTGACGGTGACTGGCCAGGACGGCCGGGCCGTCGGTCACGCCTGCGCCGGGCGCAACGGCCCGACAGCCGGCCAGCCGGTGATCAGGTGGGTTGCCGGGCTGCGGACCAAGCTGCGGCTTCCGGAGATTGACAACTGCAGCCACGTGCTTGAGTCGGCCAGTTACCAGCCGCCACTAGCACTCCGGCACCTAGTCCAGGTCCGGCAGCGCACTTGTTGCTTCCCCGGCTGCCGGCGGCCCGCTGTTCGGTGCGACCTCGATCACACGGTGGCTTTTGACCAGGGCGGCCGGACCTGCTGGTGCAATCTGGCGCCCGTTTGCCGTCGGCATCACCGGGCGAAACAGGCACCGGGCTGGCACCTGGAGCAACCTCGGCCCGGGCACATGACATGGCGAATGCCCAGCGGCCGAAGTTACCAGACCGCGGGCGAACCATACCCGAGTTAAGCCCCCAGATCATCGACCCAACGACGAACCGGACAGGCCGAGCCCCCGCGTCGGCCTGTCCGGCTTGCCCGTGTGCACGGACTGAGCCCGCGCTTCCTGATCCGTCAGCGACTCCGCGTCCGCGCCGATGCCGCAGGCGACTGCAGCGGCCAATGCCGCGCGCCTCATCTCGCCCTTTCCGCCCGGAACGGCTGCCGCTGATCAGTCACCTGGCGAATCCTGTCGGGTCTCCGCCCGGGGAGCAAGGGGAGATCTCCCCAGGTGGGGAGCCCTCCCCATATGGGGAGCGATCCGATTGACGGCCGGGACAGCGTGCGCCTATGGTCCCGGTAGCCGCAACCGAGGCAGAAATACACGAAGCGGGGAAGACGGGCTTGGCGTGCTGTTGATCGTGATGTTTGAGTCGGGTACCTGGCGGGTTAAGCCGGCCGGGCGGCTTACCTTCGGCCGTGCCGAGCACCTGCAATATCGCGCTGCCGAACGCAGACCGCGGGGTGTCTCGCAACGCCGGGAGCTTCGACTGGCGCGGCGGTTTCTGGTGGCTGACGAACTCGAGCGCCTCGTCCATGCTCTATCTCGCCGGAGACCTGGGGTTCCGGGCCGACATTCCGCCTGGCCTGGCGATCCCGCTGCAGCAGTGGCACGCCAAGGTCCGGCTTGACGGCGTGATCGACAGCTACACGCTGCGGATTCGCCTGCCTGATCTCGACGAAGAGTTCGACGGCGAAGACGATGACGCGCCCGAGCTGGCCGCAGGCATGCCCAGCGTAGTGCCGGAACGGACGGTCACCAGCACCAAGCTGCGCGCGCCGCTGAGCGACGCCGACCGCCTCGTGCTCGCTGCGCGGTTCGAGGAATACCTGACCTGGAAGCACTCCGGCGCGGCGTCCCCTCGCAGCGCAAGGGAGACAGCTGCCCGCATCGGCTGGCAGCCGCACACCGTGTCGAAGCGATGCGAGAACATCCGCAACCGCTACGTCCGGATCGGCGTTCCCGGCCTACGAGGCCCGCGAGCGCTTGAGGAACTGGCTGCCCTGCTCATTTCGACGGGCGAACTTACCGGCGACGATCTGCGCCGGCTCGCCAGTACTTAGCCCGCCAGTGCTTAGCCCGCCAGTGCTTAGCCCAGCGGCTGGCGCCCCAGTGCCTAGCGCCCCGGTGCCTAGCGGGCCGGTGCCTGTTGCGCCGGTGCCAGGCCCGCCAGCGGCTAGCCCACCAGCGTCTTGACCGCGCTCGTCATGTCGGCGAGAGCCTTCTTGGCATCGGCGAAGTACATGCTGGTCTTTGGATCGACGTAGAGCTCATTGTCGATGCCCGCATAACCGTGGCCCATGGACCGCTTGATCACGATGATGCTCTTGGCATGGTCGACGTCCAGGATCGGCATGCCGGAGATCGCTGTTCCGGCCCGCCGAGCAGCCGGGTTCGTGACGTCGTTCGCGCCGATCACCAGCGCTACGTCGGCCCGGCTGAACTCAGGGTTGATCTCGTCCATCTCCTTGAGCTGCGGGTAGGGGACATTCGCCTCGGCCAGCAGCACGTTCATGTGGCCGGGCATCCGGCCTGCGACAGGGTGAATGGCGTAGCTGACGTCAACGCCGCGTGACTCCAGTACGTCCGCCAGCGCGGCAACCTCGTGCTGAGCCTGCGCAGCCGCCAGCCCGTAGCCCGGCACGATGATGACCTTGGAGGCGTAGGCGAGCTGGATCGCCGCATCGTCGGCCGCGATGGACCGCACGCTGCCGCTGGGTCCGGCGATAGCGACGGCCGTGTCCCCGGTTCCGAAGCCGCCGACGATGATGTTGCGGATCGAGCGGTTCATGGCGTCGGCCATCAGCTTGGTCAAGATGCCGCCCGAGGCGCCTACCAGCGCGCCGGCGATGATCATGGCCCAGTTGCCGATGACGAAACCGGCCATCGCGACCGCGGTTCCGGTAAATGCGTTCAGCAGCGAGATGACGACCGGCATGTCGGCACCGCCGATCGGCATCACCATCGAGACGCCGAAGATCAGCGAGGCGACGATCACGATAGTCAGCAGGCCTGCGCTCGGCGCGGCGATCAGGTACGCGCCGAAGCCAACCGCGATCACAGCGAGCAGCCCGTTAACGACGCGGGCACCACGGAACGTGACTGGCGCGGACGTGATGATTCCCTGCAGCTTCCCGGCCGCGATGATCGATCCGGAGAACGTCACGCCGCCGATGATGACGTCGAGCAGGGTCGTCACCGAGGTAGTCGCCGAGACCGACCGGCCGGCCTGCATGTAGTCGTGGATACCGACGAGGGCCGCCGCGCCGCCGCCGACGGCATTGAACATGCTGACCAGCTGCGGCATGGCCGTCATCTGGACCGTCCGGGCCGAGTAGAGCCCGGCCGCGCCGCCCACGAGTGCGCCGGCGATCAGCACGATCCAGCCGGTACCGCTGATGAGGCCGCCATGGATGATGATGGCCAGCGTCGCCGCAACGGCCGTGATCATGCCGCCGGTCGAGACCTGGTTGCCTCGCCGGGCGGTTGCCGGAGTGTTCATCAAGTGCAGGCCGAGCACGAAGCACGACGCGGCCAGGACATAGATCAGCTGGATAACCCAGTCGAAGGTGCTCATGCCGTCTGTCCGCTGCGGCCGGAGCCGTTCGCGGCAGCGTTGCCGGCTGGTGCCGAGCCGCTCGCGGCCGCTGGCCGGGCCGTTCGGCGCCGCCGTGACGGCATCGGGCGCGGTGCCTGCCTGGACAGTCGGCCGCCGCCGGAACATCTTCAGCATCCGGCCAGTCACTACGTACCCGCCGACCACGTTCATCGCGGCGAACGCGGCGGCCAGGAACGCGATCACGTAGCCGACGGCGTCGTGCGCGGTGACGGCGATCAGCATCGCGCCGGCCAGCACGATCCCGTGGATCGAGTTGGCTGCCGACATCAGTGGCGTGTGCAAGGTGGCCGGCACCTTGCTGATGACCTCGAAGCCCACCCAGAGGCTGAGCACGAAAATAGTGACGTCAACGAGTAGCGCCGGGTAAGACACGGGCGGCCCCTTCTTCGGGCAGGTCGGAGCTCTATTCTGGCGGAGCCTGTGCTCAGGGAGGACGGGCTCGGCTCCCGGCTGGCGGCCGCAGCCGCAAGTGCGGGGTGAACGATCGCGCCGCCGGAGGTGATGATGACCCCGGCTTGCAGTTCGTCATCCGCGGTCCAGCGCGAGCTCGCCGTCCTTCACCAGGTACAGCAGGAGCGCGCTGATATTCCGGGCGTACATGGCAGATGCGGCGGCAGCCATGCTCGACGGCAGGCCGGATGCGCCGATGATCGTGACCCCGTTCTCGGTCAACACGGTCTCGCCGGGAACAGAGCCCGCCACGTTCCCGCCCAGAGCGCTCGCGCCCATGTCCACGATCACCGAGCCGGCTGCCATTGACTTGAGCGCGTCCTCGGTGACCAGCAGCGGCGGTCGCCGGCCCGGCACCTGGGCCGTTGTGATCACAACGTCGTGGCGCGCGATATGGCCCGCGAGTTCCTGCTGCTGGGCCATCCGCTCTTCCTCGGTCAGCGCGCGAGCGTAGCCGCCCTCGCCGGATGCGCAGCGCCGACGGAGCGTGAGCTCGATGAACGTTGCACCGACCGACTCGGCCTCGGTCCTGGTCTCAGGCCGCACGTCATAAGCGCTGACCACCGCACCCAGCCGCCGGGCCGTACCGATCGCCTGCAAGCCCGCCACGCCCGTGCCGAGTACCAGCACGCGGGCGGGCCGGGCCGTTCCGGCCGCGGTGATGAGCAACGGGAAGAACCGGCCATATTCGGTCGCGCGCCGAGCAGGGCTGCCTTGTAGCCGGCGATATTGGCCTGGGAGGACAGCGCGTCCATCGGCTGGGCCCGCGGGAGCGTCCGCGGGATCATGTCCATGCTGACCGCGGTCACCCCGGCAGCCGCCAGGGCCGCGGTCAGATCGGGGTCGGTCAGCGGCGCGAGCAAGCCGATGACGAGCTGGCCTGGCCGCAGTGCAGCGAGCGCAGCGGCGTCGGGCTTGCCGACCATGAGCACGACGTCGGCCGCCAGCGCCTCGCTGCGGCTGACGACGCTGGCCCCGGCCTCGGCGTAGCTGTCGTCGGTATGCCACGCGCCATCGCCGGCCCCGGATTCGACGAGCACCTCCAGGCCGGCCGCGCGCAGCTTGACCACGGCTTCCGGCACGAGCGCGACTCGCCGTTCGCCGGGCGCGGTCTCCTTGACCACGGATACCTTCATGGACAGCCTCGCTCAGTCACCAGGGACTTAAGAGGCGGCCCGCGCAGGCCGCAGTCTCAAGTATGGACCGTACCGGCATCGTGCCCGCGACGCGGTGGTATGGAGTGACCTGAGCAAGCGCCTGGCGCTGCCTTGTCCGGTTGGCCGGCGGGTCGCGCTAGTGGAGGGGCGGGCCTGGCGTCAGCCCGTCAAGCCCGCGCGGCGTATGTTCGTTGTGGGCTGAGCATTGTCGGAGCAGGGGGAACGTCGATGCCCGAATTCGCGCCGTCGCCAGACGGCGGAGCTGTCGCAGCCAGATCGCTGGCGGCGAGACTGGCGGATGCTCGTCAGCGGATGGCCGCCCTCGACCTGCCGGGCCCCCTCGCAGCGCGGCTGCACCGTCAGTTCATCGCAGTCTGCGACTCGGTCAAGGCAGCCGGCGCAGACGAGGAAGCTGCCGAGCGCCGGCTGGCCGCATTCCTGGCAAAGCTCGAGCAAGCGAGCGCCAGGACCCCTGGATCTGGGAACGCGAACGACAATCCATAATGCCTTTTATGATTGTCCAGGGCCACTAGAGGTCGCGAGCAGTATTCCCCGTCCGCGACCTCCCGCTTCGGGGGAACGGCAGGGTGAAGAATGAACAAGCGCGACCTTATTGACGCAGTCTCCGGGCGAATGGGAGACAAGAAGACGGCGACCGAGGCGGTAAACGCCGTGCTGGACACAATCCAGGAAACCGTCGCTCGCGGTGACAAAGTCTCTATTACCGGGTTCGGGGTATTCGAGAAGCAGGTCCGGGCAGCCCGCACTGCGCGCAATCCGGCCACCGGGGCGGCTGTCAAGGTACCTAAGACCTCGGTACCCAAGTTCCGGGCTGGCGCCGACTTCAAGGCCATGGTCAATGCGCCTAGCCGGGCCAGCCGGAGTCGCGCCGCTCAGGCCAGCTCGACCGGGCCGAAGCGCGGTGGCGCAGCCACGCGGACGAGCAGGAGCACGGGCGCGCAGTCCGCGCGTACGACTCGCGTCCGTGCTGGCAGGTAGCTGGCCGCAGGCCGCGGGCTAGTCCGCGTCCGGCTCGGGACTGCTTGGCATCACGCGCCGGCCGCGGAGCATGAATGCGAGCCCGATCTCGACCACGGCGACGATGAGAACGGGTGGGACCGCCGTCCATGCGTCCGTGATCGGCGTCCCGGAGGCCTGTAGGTACGACCACAGGAACAGCATGATCAGCACGGCCATGCCGAGGCCTGCGAGTGCGGCCTTGCCCAGCCCGCAGCTGCGCCGAACGCGCAGCGCCACGCCGGTGGCCGGGCCGCCGACCACGACGGACGCGAACGCGGAGCTGAGCATCGACTGTGCGATGAGGGCGCCTGCGGACGTCCCGTCGAAAGCTGCCTTGATCAGGACGGCAATCAGCGCCGTCGTGACGAGCCAGACGGCTATCACGGTGACGAGCCACACGAGGCCGAGCGGCATTCGCGCCCACCGCTTCACTAATATCCCCCGATATTTTGATTTGCCCATTTGGCGGCAACTGTAGCGGCGACTAAGCCGGACTGCGGGGCGATCGCCTGCGGCCCCTCGATCAGCGTGCCCAGCTCCGATCGTCGCATTCCCGTTGCCGGCCATCGCGACAGCGGTGCGACCGGTCGCGGGGGTGGCCAGGCCGACGGCTCCCGCGCCATCGCTGTCGCTGCTCACGGTCTTAAGACGTGGATCGGGGCAATCTGGATGCACGCCAATCAGGCAGCCAATCCGGCTACCGCGGGCCCGGCCGCTTCTTGAGGGCGGTTTGCAGCAGCCGGTCGATCAGCACGGGGAACGGCATCCCGCTGGCCTCCCACAGCTTCTGGAAGTATGAGGTAGGGGACAGGCCGGGCATGGTGTTGATCTCGTTCAGCAGGACCCGGCCATCGCTGGTGTAGAAGAAATCAACTCTGGCCAGGCCCTCGCAGGACACCGCGTCGAAGGCGGCTGCAGCCAGGCGGCGGATTTCCGCGATGGCATCGTCCGGGATCGGTGCGGGAATCGCCATCGAGCTGGCCGAGTCCAGATACTTGGCCTCGAAGTCCCAGAACTCCTCGCCGCCTTCGACGAGAAGCTGGCCTGGAATGCTGGTGTCCGGCGGCGCGCCGTCGATGCCCTCCAGCACCGAGACTTCTACTTCGACCCCGTCGATGGCAGCCTCGACCAGCACCTTCGGGTCGTACTGGCGGGCTGTCGCGATCGCCTCGTGCAGCTGCGCCATGTCGTGTGCCTTCGAGGTGCCGATGCTGGAGCCGCCCCTGGCTGGCTTGACGAACAGCGGCCAGCCGAGCTCGGTGATGTCGTCAAGCACCCGCTTGGCCTCGACAGACAGCGTCTCACCCGTCGCGTCCGCCGCGGGCCAGTCGCGTTCCCTCACCACGACGTAAGGCCCGACGGGCAGGCCCTTCGCGGCGAAGACCAGGTTCATGTACTCCTTGTCCATGCTGACCGCGCTAGCGAGAACGCCCGCCCCGACGTAGGGGACGCCGGCCATCTCGAGCAGGCCCTGGATGGTGCCGTCCTCGCCGTAGGGGCCGTGCAGCACCGGCAGCACGACGTCGACGTTGCCGAAGAGGTGCGGTATCTGCGCGGGCGCGCTGGCGACGACGCCGCCTGGCGCTGCCGCGCTGCCCGCTACGGCCACGCTCGCCGCCCCGGTACCGGACCACGGCACGAGCTGCGAACCTGGCGCAGCCACCGCCTCGACCGTGGGCAGCTGGCCGTCGGTAACCGCGAGAAGATCAGGCGCGTCGGCCACCTGCACCCAGCTGCCATCGGTGGTGATGCCGACCGGGATGACCTCGTACCGGGACCTGTCGATGGCGCCCAGCATGTTGCCGCCGCCCATGCAGGACACCTGATGCTCGGGACCACGCCCACCGAACACGACCGCAACCCTGATCTTGCGCTGCTCGCTCACTCGTCCTCCACTACCCGAGTACTGCCAATAGTCCGACGACGTTGATAGCTGCCCGCGTCTCACACGCCGTAACGCTCCGGCTTGGCAGATCTGCTCGCCAGCAGCAGCACCGCCTCGCCGATCTCGAGGCCATGGTGCATGACGCCGTCGATGACCTCAGTGATCGGCATCTCCACGCCATGGACGCGGGCTAGCTGCAGCACTGATTCCGACGACTTGACGCCTTCCACCGTATGGCTGGTACTGGCGAGCACGTCCTCCAGCGGAATGCCGCGGCCGAGCTTCTCGCCGAACGCCCGGTTCCTGGCCAGCGGCGAGCTGCAGCTGGCGACCAGGTCGCCCATCCCGGCAAGGCCGGCGAAGGTGTGCTGGTCCGCGCCCAGCGCGGCGCCAAGCCTGGCGATCTCGGCCAGGCCTCTGGTGATGAGCATTGCCCTGGTGTTGTCGCCCAGGCCCATGCCGATCGCGATGCCGACCGCGAGCGCGATCACGTTCTTGACCGCGCCGCCCAGCTCGCAGCCGACCACGTCCGGGTTGGTGTACGGGCGGAAGTAACCAGTGTGGCAGGCCTTCTGCAGCTGCTCGGCGACCGCCTCGTCGGCGCAGGCCACCACGCTGGCGCAGTACTGCCTGGCCGCGATCTCAGGTGCCAGGTTCGGTCCGGAGATGACCGCGATCCGGTCCGGTCCGGCGCCCGGTCATCTCGGCGATGACCTGGCTCATCCGGTAGCCGGTGCCAAGCTCGATGCCCTTTATCAGGCTGACGAGCAGCGCCCCTGGCGGCAGCAGATAGCGCCAGCTGGCCAGGTTCTGCCGCAGCGTCTGGGCCGGAACCGCCAGCACGACCAGGTCTGCACCCGCGAGCGCCTCCGCCGGATCGGCGGTAGCTCGCAGCGCAGCGGGCAGCGAGATGCCCGGCAGGTAGGTCGGCGACGTACTGGTGGAGTTGATGCTGTCGGCCAGCTCAGGCCGTCGGCACCAGAGCGCGACGGGAGTCCCGGCGTCGAAGAGCACCTGGGCGAAAGTAGTGCCCCAGGCCCCGGCGCCGAGCACCGCTGCTCTCACGGGGCAGCGGACCCTGCTGCCGGTCCCTGACCGACGGCTGGGTCCGCGCCGTCGGGCTGGTTTGCTTCCGCAGGCTTGCTTCCTGCAGGCTTGCTTCCTGCAGGGCGCGCATGTCCTGGCGCAGCTTCCGCCGGGCCACCGCCGGGTGGTAGAACTCGGCGGGCGGCTCCTGACCGCGCAGTCCGCCGAGTAGCGCCGCGACGGCTGTCATGATCTTGTCGGTGGCCGGCCTCAGTACGGCGTTGCTCAGGGGCAGGCCGACGAACTCCGACAGGTCGACAGGCGGCCCGGCGACAATCTGGACGGTCTTACGGGGCAGAAACTTGGGCACGAACTTGCCGTACGGCAGGATCCGCTGCGCGCCCCAGTGGGCGATCGGCACGACCGGGATGTTCTGTTCCAGTGCCAGCCGGGCCACGCCGGTCTTGGCCACCATCGGCCATTCCTGCGGATCCCGGGTCACCGTGGCCTCAGGGTAGAAGATCACGGAGGCGCTGTTCCTTGCGGCCAGCTCGGCTGCCCGCTTGAGCACCAGGGCCGCGTCGGCCTGGTCGCGGTAGACCGGCAGCTGGCCCAGCCGGGTGATGACCCGGCCGACGATCGGGATCGTGAACAACGATGACTTGGCTAGGAACACCGGGTACCTGCGAGCGCTGTCAGCGAACAGGGAGACCGCGAAGATGTCCATGTACGACAGGTGATTAGCGGCCAGGATGACCGGGCCATCAGCCGGGATGTTCTCCTGACCGTGCCAGTCCAGCCGCATCATCATCCGGATGCCGGGCCGCAAGATGATCTTCGAGACGTTACGCCAGGCGCGCGAGTAGCTGCCGTCAGCCTGCCTCCGCGACGTCTTGCCTGCCATCCGTTCCCTCCGGCTCGCCGGCGCCACCTGCCGTGGCCCCGTGATCCAGCCTCAGTCTGTCCGGTCCCGCGATGCCGTGTCGAGGCGTCGCGGGAGGATCATACGCATGGCACCCGACGCCGACCCCGAGACTGCGCAGGCGGTCAACCGACAGTCTGCCCGACCACAGCCACTGAGCTGGTCGCTGGTGATCCCCGTCAAGGTACTTGCTCGGGCCAAATCCAGGATCATCGGCATCGCAGGTCAGCGGCGGTCCGAGCTGGCACTCGCCATGGCAGCCGACACGATCGCGGCCGCGATGAGCGCTCGGTCCGTCAGCGCTGTCCTGGTCGTTACTGACGATCCGGCGGTCACGGACATCGCGGCTGGCCTTGGCGCACTGGTAATGCCGGACGCACCGGCGGCCGGGCTCAACGATGCACTGACGTACGGGGCGGCGCTTTCAGAAGCCACCTGGCCGGAACGGGGCCGTGCCGGGCTGGCGGGCGACTTGCCCGCGCTGCGACCTGGGGAGCTGACCGCGGCGCTGGCTGCTGCCGCCCGGCTGGGCACCGCCTTCGTGCCCGACGCCGACGGAACCGGCACCGTCCTGTACGCGGCCGCGCCGGGCTCGAAGTTCCGGCCACAGTTCGGCCCCGCTTCCCGGGACCGGCACCTGGCGATCGGCGCAGTGGAGATCGGCGCATGGAGATCGGCGACGGCGACAGCGAAGCGATCGAAGCCGGCAGCCTGGCCGGACTGCGGCGGGACGTGGACACGATGGAGGACTTGCGCCTGGCCGCCGAGATCGGGCTCGGCCCGCGCACCCGGGAGCTGCTGGAAGGGCCTTAGATGTGCACGATGGGGCAGGTCAATGTCCTCGTTATGCCAGCGACGCCCTGGATCTGAGCGACCACCAGCCGACCGAGATCGTCCACGTTGTCCGACTGGGCTCGGACTATCACGTCATACGGCCCGGTGACGTCATCGGCTTGGGTTACGCCAGCGATCTGCGCGATCGCGAGCGCCACATCGGCCGCCTTCCCGACCTCGGTCTGGACCAGAATGTAGGCGTGGACCATGGGGCCCCTCCACTGTTGTGGTTGTCACGGCAACGCTACCGTAAGGAAGCGCGGTGATCAGCAGCGAGTCGATCAGCAAGGACGCCCTCATTAGCGTTGCAGATTTCGGCGAGTTCGGCCTGATATCGGCCATCCGGAAGGTACTGCCGCCGGACCCGGCAGGTGTCATTGGCGCAGGGGATGACGGCGCGGTGCTGCCCGCACCCGATGGCCGTGTGGTGGCCAGCACTGACCTGCTGATCGAGGGTCGTCATTTTCGCCGCGAATGGTCGGCTGCCACCGATATCGGCGTCAAGGCTGCGGCTCAGAATCTCGCCGATATAGCGGCGATGGGCGCCGAGCCGACGGCGCTGCTATTCGGGCTGGCCATTCCCGGCAACCTGGCCGCCGCCTGGGTGCTAGATGTCGCCAGGGGAATGGCCGCCGAATGCCAGCGCGCTGGTGCCTTTATCGCTGGCGGGGATGTCACGAGCTCCGACCTGATCATGCTCGCGATTACCGCGCTCGGGAACATGCATGGCCGCGATCCCGTGACCAGGTCGGGCGCTCGGCCCGGCGACGTGATCGCGATCAGCGGCCCGGTGGGCCAGTCCGCGGCTGGCCTGGCGCTGCTGGAGGCGTCCGGGCAACCGACTCCGTCCTGGACTCCCGACTCCTGGACCCCCGACATGCGCGCGGTGGTGGCGGCGCACCGCAGGCCACAGCCCGACTACAGCGCTGGGCCGGCGGCGGCCATGGCGGGCGCGACCGCCATGATCGACATCAGCGACGGCCTGGTCGCCGACCTCGGGCATGTAGCGGAGGCGAGCGGCGTGCGCCTCGAGATAGCGGCCGGAGTCCTGCCCGGCACCGGCCCGCTGGTAGCTGTGGCTGACAAGCTCGGCTCTGACTGGCTCGAGTGGGCCCTGCAGGGCGGTGAGGATCACGCCCTAGCCGCCACGTTCCCTGCCGGATCGAAGGTCCCGGAAGGCTGGACAGTGATCGGGCACGCGGGCCACGGGACCGGGGTTCTGGTCGACTCGAAGCGGTGGCGCGGCGGCCCAGGTTGGGATCACTTCCCGAGGCCAGGCAGTTAGCGGCCAAGCCGCCGACAGTTCGCTCGTTCAGCACTGGCCGATCACGGCCAGGCTTGATATAACCCCCTTGATGCCCCGCCATCGCAGACAGCGCGTGCCCTGGCACAGGGCGCAACGGCAAGCCGACAGTCCGGCCCGGCGCGCCCGGGTGACGGCTGCCGTGGATACGGCGATTGCGGTGCTCGAATCCGCCGGACCGGACGATCCTGATGCTGCCGACACGGTCCCGTTGCGATCGCCGGTCCGGGCGATAGCGCTCGGGTCCGGCAGCCGCCACCGCCGCGTTCCAGCGCGAGCCAGCACGCACAGCGCCAGCGAGACGGCCGTGCTGCGCGGGGCGGCGCGCAGCCTGCTCGTGACACCGTGGTTCGCGGCCGCCAGCGGCTTTGTCATCGCGGCGTCGCTGTGGATTTACTCGCCGCATGCGCACCTCCAGTTCCCTAATAACGGCAACGCGATCCAGTTGCAGCACTGCCATAGCAGCTGCTCTCCTGCGGGCAGCCAGAAGGGCTCCGGCTCGCTTGCAGGCAAGGGTGGTCGCCTGAAGCTTGCGGGGAAGTCAGGGGCGGCGAGATCGGGACCTGGTGCTCACGATCCGGGCCGCACCGCCGTCTCGGGCCTGACCTTCAGCTACTACGTCCTGCCGAGCGAGCACGGCAAGTTCACGATCAGCATCAGCGTGAGCGGCAAGAGTGCGATCAAGGACTGGCAGCTGGCCTTTGTCCTGCGCGGCGACCGGATTCGCTGGGTAGCCGGTGCTAACTGGCAGCGGACAAGCCGCGACAGCGGCACGGCGAGCGGCGACGTTCAGGCGGGGCAGTGGCCAGGCGACGGGCTGGGCCAAGGCGACGGGCAGGGCCAAGGCGGCACCTCAGGCGGGGACCATCACCAGTACGGGTTCACGTTCCTGGTATCAGGAAAGGGCTCGGCCGTCGGGCCGACCAGCTGCGTCTACAACGGGCGGAGCTGCACGTTCAGGACCGGGTGGCCTCCGCATTCTGAGGCGGGGTAGCCCGAGGCCCGGCTGCCCAGCCCGGGCGCGGACGTCCGTAGGCTGGTGTGCATGTCGTCAGCCGAGCTACCGTCGCCGACACCGCCCCGCGTCCTCGCCATCGCAGGCTCTGACTCCGGCGGCGGCGCAGGCATCCAGGCCGATCTGAAGACGATGCTCGCGCTCGGCGTCCACGGCATGACCGTGATCTCCGCGGTCACCGCGCAGAACTCGGTCGGCGTCCAGGGCTACTGGGAGCTGCCGCCGGAGGCGGTCCTGGCGCAGCTCGACTCGGTTCTCGGTGACATTGGCGCTCAGGCCATCAAGACCGGCATGCTGGCCTCGCCCGAGCTGGTGAGCACCGTGTGCGAGGTTCTGGCCGGAGTCGCAGCGCCGGTCGTGGTCGACCCAGTGGCGGTCTCCAAGCACGGTGACAGCCTGCTGTCCGCGGGCACCCTGGAGACGGTCAGGGAGCGGCTGCTGCCGCTGGCCACCATCGTCACGCCGAATCTGTTCGAAGCCGAGCTGCTAACCGGAACGAAGATCACCGACGAGGCGCAGATGCTGGTCGCGGCCAAGATGATCAGCGCGATGGGCCCGCAGTGGGTGCTGGTCAAGGGCGGCCACCTGCCGGGCAGACCGGTCGACCTGCTGTTCGACGGCGCCAACGTTATCCGGGTGCCAGGCGAGCGGATAACAAGTGAGCACACTCACGGGACCGGCTGCACGCTCGCTTCTGCGATCGCTTCCAGGCTGGCCTGGGGCGACCAGATGCCAGCCGCCGTCAAGGCCGCCAAGGAGTACGTGACCGGCGCGATCGCGGCCGGATTCCCGCTGGGCGCGGGGATCGGGCCAGTTGATCATGGCTGGCGGCTCCGGAACGCAGCAGCCGCACCCCGGTAGTTAGCGGGTGACCTTGCCTGCCTTGATGCAGGAGGTGCAGACGTTAAGCCGACGCGGCGTCTTGCCGACCATTGCGCGCACGCGCTGAATATTCGGGTTCCAGCGGCGCGGGGTGCGGCGGTGCGAGTGCGACACGTTATTGCCGAAGCCCGGCCCCTTGCCGCACACATCGCACACGGAAGCCACGGGATCGCTCCAGTTCGGGAGATTGCTAGACAGGTGCTGGCAGGCACGCGCCGTGCCAGTCGAAAAAGGATATCCGACGAAGCGGGTGCGACGCGAACTGGCTCCAGAACAGACAGCCTGCTGACGGTGCCGCCGCCTATCCTTGCGGGTGTGACAGCGGTGTTGCAGACGTCGGTATTGCTAGCGGCAGTACCGCAAACGGCGGTGTGGCGGCATGGCGGTCGTTGCTGATCCGCTGCGGCTGGTCGTTGGCGACAAGGCAGCCAAGCGACTGGCCTCGGCGTTTGACCTGCAGACCGTCGGCGACCTGCTGAGCTACTACCCCCGCCGATATGACAAGCGCGGCGACCTGACTGACCTGGCCGGGCTGCGGGACGGCGAGTACGTCACCGTGCAGGCCGAGGTCGCCAAGACCTCCGTGCGGAAGATGAACCGCCGGTCCGGGACGATCTTCGAGGCCATCGTGACCGACGGCCGCGGGACGCTGACGCTGACGTTCTTCGGCCACGGCAGGCAAGACTGGCGCCAGCAGCAGCTCAGTCCGGGCGTTCGAGGGCTGTTCTCCGGTCAGGTGTCCAGCTTCCGTGGCAAGCGCCAGCTCACGCACCCGGAGTATGAGCTGCTTGGCGCGGGCAGCTCGGGAGCCAGGGCGACGGAATTCGCCAACGAGCTGATCCCGGTGTACCGGGCCAGCGCCCAGATGCAGTCCTGGAAGATCGCCGACTCCGTGCGCGTCGCGCTCGACGTGCTGGACGTGCCGGATGATCCGCTGCCTGCTGAGATGCGCGCCCGGCTCCGGTTGTGCGGCCACGCTGACGCGCTGCGCGGCATCCACCGGCCGGTGGACGACGCAGACGTGCAGCGGGCCAGGACCAGGCTGAAGTGGGATGAGGCGTTCTCCTTGCAGGTCCTGCTCGCCCAGCGCCGGCTCGCGGCGGTGAGTTACGGTGCCATCCCGCGGCCGCCGGTCGAGGGCGGACTGCTCGGCGAGTTTGACTCGGCGCTCCCGTTCGAGCTGACAGCAGGTCAGCGCCAAGCGGGCACGGTCATCGGCGCTGACCTGGCGCGCGAGCACCCGATGCACCGGCTGCTGCAGGGCGAGGTCGGCTCCGGCAAGACCGTAATCGCGCTGCGGGCGATGCTTCAGGTCATCGACGCGGCCGGTCAGGCCGCCCTGCTGGCGCCGACCGAGGTCCTCGCGCAGCAGCACTTCCGGTCGCTCTCGCACCTGCTCGGGCCACTCGGCATGGCCGGCCAGCTCGGCGGCGCCGACCACGCGACCCGGCTGACCCTGATAACCGGGTCCATGGGAGCAGCGGCGCGGCGCAAGGCCCTGCTCGAGGCGGCCTCGGGCAGTGCCGGAATCATCATCGGCACGCATGCGCTGCTCGAGGACCGGGTCCAGTTCTCCGACCTCGGACTGGTGGTCATCGACGAGCAGCACCGGTTCGGAGTTGAGCAGCGCGATGCCCTCCGGGACAAGGCAGGCGACGGGCGGCCGCACATGCTGGTCATGACCGCGACGCCCATCCCGCGCACCGTGGCCATGACGGTGTTCGGTGACCTGGACGTCTCCACCTTGACCGAGCTGCCGGCCGGCCGGCAGCCGATCAGCACGCACGTAGTGCCGGTCGCCGAGCGGCCAAACTACCTGGCCAGGACCTGGGAGCGGATCAGGGAGGAGGTGGCCGCCAGGCGGCAGGCGTACATCGTCTGCCCGCGGATCGGCGGCGACGAGCCGGCCAGCGGCGACGAGCCCGCCGATGCCGGCGACGGCTCGACGCGGCCGCCGATCGCCGTCCTCGACCTCGCAGCCGAGCTTGCTGCCGGCCCGCTGGCCGGGCTGCGGCTCGCCATTCTGCATGGCCGCCTGCCGCCGGACGAGAAAGACAAGGCGATGCTGGCGTTCGCCGACGGACTGGTGGACGTGCTAGTCACCACGACCGTCGTCGAGGTCGGCGTCGACGTGCCGAATGCGGTGGTGATGGTGATCATGGACGCGGACCGGTTCGGCGTCTCCCAGCTGCACCAGCTGCGCGGGCGGGTCGGTCGCGGTAGCGATCCTGGTCTGTGCCTGCTGGTCACCGAGGCGCCGGAGGCTGCCCCGGCGCGGGAGCGGCTGGACGCCGTCGCGAGCACGGTTGACGGCTTCGCGCTGTCCCGCATTGACCTTGAGCAGCGCCGTGAGGGTGACGTGCTTGGCACCGCGCAGGCCGGCCGCAAGTCGAGCCTGAAGCTGCTGCAGTTGCTTCGCGACGAGGACCTGATCGGCCAGGCACGGGAGGAAGCGATGAAGCTGGTCGATGCCGATCCGGCGCTGGCCAGCCAGCCTGGGCTTGCCGCGGCCGTGCGGGCGCTGATCGACGCCGAGCAGACCGCGTTCCTGGAAAAAGCGTGACGTGACCAGGATCATCGCCGGCGTCGCCGGCGGCCGTCGGCTCGCCACGGTGGCCGGCCGTACCACGCGGCCGACCAGCGACCGGACCAGGGAAGGGCTGTTCGCCACGGTGACGGCGGTCCGCGGGGGGCTGGCCGGGGCGGCGGTCCTTGACCTGTATGCGGGCTCGGGCGCGGTCGGGCTTGAGGCGTTGTCGCGCGGCGCCATGGACGTGCTGCTCGTCGAGGCCGACAGCCGGGCCAGCCGTGTGATCAGGGAAAACATCGCTCTGGTCGGCCTGCCGGGCGCCCGGCTTGTCACCGACAAGGTGGAACGGCTGGTAGCCCGCGGCCGGGACGACGGCACCACCCCTCGCGACTTCGTATTCGCAGATCCGCCCTATGCGGTCGGCGATGACGAACTGAGCCAGGTGCTCACCGCGCTGGCCGGCCGGGGCTGGCTGGCGCCGGGTGCACTGATCGCGGTGGAGCGTGCTACCCGCTCAGGGGCGCCAACCTGGCCCGTAGGTTACGAAACTGACCGATCCCGGAGATACGGTGAGGCGACGCTCTGGTACGGTCGCGCCGCAGGCGCACAACCTGCAGCGATATCCCCGACGGGAGAGTGAACCCGAGTGCGGCGAGTAGTCTGCCCAGGCTCTTTCGACCCGGTGACCAACGGGCACCTCGACATCATCTCCCGCGCG
This sequence comes from uncultured Actinomycetota bacterium, assembly GCA_963808215.1. Taxonomy (GTDB): domain Bacteria; phylum Actinomycetota; class Actinomycetes; order Streptosporangiales; family Streptosporangiaceae; genus JAJYUU01. The sequence goes on along the minus strand of CAWEEY010000002.1, from coordinate 68,107 downwards.
GCGCAGCTTTACGACGAGGTCGTCGTGGCCGTGGCGCAGAACCCGAGCAAGACAACGCTATTCACCGCCGACGAGCGGGTCGAGCTCATCCGAGAGGCGACGAAGCAGCTCGAGAACGTGCGAGTCGACCGGTTCGAGGGCCTGACTGTCGACTTCTGCCGCGATAACGACATCTCCGCGATCGTGAAGGGCCTCCGCGCGGTCAGCGACTTCGACTACGAGATGCAGATGGCGCAGATGAACTACAACCAGGCCGGGGTCGAGACGCTGTTCATGACGACGAACCCGCTGTACGCGTTCCTGTCCTCGAGCCTGGTCAAGGACTTCGCCAAGTTCGGCGGGGATGTCAGCGGGCTGGTGCCCCGCACGGTGCTCGACCAGCTGAACAGGCGGCTGACCGAGTCCTGACAGCACGCGCCCTGATCGACGCCGGCCATCGGCCTGCCTGGGATTGCGCGATCAAGTTGGGCCTACCGCAGGCCAGCCGGTATCATTGCCAGATACCCTGCCTGTTCCGCCAACTGCCATGCCGTCAAGCTCAGCCGCGACAATGCCACATTCTTCGACTAAGCACCATAAGGGCCTCGATCTTCGCAATCCACTGGTGTTCGACACCAGAGATCTCGGGCCCGGGGTGGCGCGTACGCTGACACGCAGTGTCCCGGCGCCTGAGCACATGGGCGTGGGGATGGCCAAAGTGCCAGCCGGTGCCGAGCTTGAGCTGGAAGTTCAGCTCGAAGGCGTGAGCGAAGGCGTGCTGGTGACGGCGACGGTGGCCGGGCCGCTGGAGGGAGAGTGCGCGCGATGCCTGGAGCCGTTCGCCTCGACGATCACGGTGCGTTTCCAGGAGCTGTTCGTGCTAGCCGCCGAGAACCGGCAGGCTGACGGCACGGACGGCGAGGACAACTACCGGCTGGACGCAAACGGCCTTCTGGACCTAGAGGCCGCGCTGCGCGACGCTGTGGTGCTCGAACTGCCGCTCTCGCCGTTGTGCGAGCAGGAGTGTCAGGGCCTGTGCGCCGAATGCGGCATCCGGCTCGCCGATGCCGAGCCCGGACACGGACACGAGCAGCGCGGCGGGATCTGGGCTGCGCTGAAGGACTTTCGGGTAGACCAGCCAGACGGCGAGCAGCCAGTCGGCGGTCCGCGCGAGGATGAAGTACCGGACGGGATTGCCGGACCGGCGAGGGCGACACCTGGGACGGATGCCGTGCCGGGACAGGCTAAGGAGCACTGAAGTGGCAGTACCCAAGCGAAAGATGTCTCGGAGCAACACCAGGTCGCGGCGCGCACAGTGGAAGGCGACCGCACCGCAGCTGATGGTCTGCCCGAACTGCCGGGCCACGAAGCTTCCGCACACCGCTTGCCCGACCTGCGGCACCTACAACAGGCGTCAGGTGATTACACCGTCCTGAGAGGAGCCGCGCGAAAGGAAGGGCTGGTGACCGACTCACCTGCTGATAAGGCGGCCGTGTCCGACAGGTCGCCATGTCTGGTTGGCCAGAATGAGGGCCTGCTGGCGGCTCTGCAGGTGCCGATTCGGCCCGAGCTGCTCGAGCGGGCGCTCATGCACCGCTCGTACGCGTACGAGAATGGCGGGCTCCCTACCAACGAGCGGCTGGAGTTTCTGGGTGACTCGGTCCTCGGCCTGATCGTCACGGACACACTGTTCCGCTCCTACCCGGACCTGCCCGAGGGCCAGCTGGCGAAGCTGCGTGCCGCCGTGGTCAACATGCGCGCCCTAGCCGGGGTTGCGCGCAGCCTGGATCTTGGCGCCTACGTGTGGCTTGGCAAGGGCGAGGAAGGCACCGGCGGCCGGGACAAGTCCTCGATCCTGGCCGACACGCTCGAGGCCGTGATCGGCGCCGTCTACCTGGATCAGGGCCTGCAGGCAGCGGACGGGCTCGTGCACCGGCTGTTCGACGGGGTTATCGCCCGCTCAGCGCGGCTCGGCGCCGGCCTTGACTGGAAGACGTCGCTGCAGGAACTGACAGCGGCCGAGATGCTCGGCGTGCCGGAGTACCACGTCGAGGAGAGCGGGCCGGATCATCAGAAGTCGTTCCGCGCGTTCGTCCGGATCGGCGCCCGCACGTACGGCGAGGGCGAGGGCCGGTCCAAGAAAGAAGCCGAGCAGCAGGCCGCCGAGGCGGCCTGGAATGCGATCAGCGCGGGGCTGCCCGGGCCGGCCGCGGCTGCGTCAGCGCCGGATGCGGCCGGGAACAACGGATCAGCGGGCCAGTCCACCAAGTCCGGCCAGTCGCACCGGGCTTAGTCGGTGCCAGAACTGCCGGAGGTGGAGGTTGTCCGCCGCGGTCTTGAGCAGTTCGTGGTTGGCCGGCGGATCGAGACCGTCGAGGTGCTGCATCCGCGCGCGGTCCGACGACATGAGGGCGGGCCCGGCGACTTCGCCGCAAGGCTGACCGGCCGGACGATCGACGGCGCCCGCCGACGGGGCAAGTACCTCTGGCTCCCGGTGGGCGACGACGCCCTGCTCGCGCACCTTGGCATGAGCGGCCAGCTGCTGGTCGTGCCTCAGGACGCACCGTTGTCGCCGCACGTCCGGGTCCGGTTCACCTTCGGCGACGGTGGCGCTGACCTGCGCTTCACCGATCAGCGCACGTTCGGCCACCTGCTCGTGGCGGCGGACGGGGCCGAGCTGCCGCCTGTCATGGCGCACATCGCCGCCGACCCGCTGGAGGATGCGTTTGACCTGGCGTGGCTGACCGAGCGGATGCGCACCAGGAAAACCGGCATCAAGCGAGCCCTGCTCGATCAGTCACTGGTCAGCGGCATCGGCAACATCTACGCCGATGAAGCACTGTGGCGTGCCAAGCTGCACTGGGCGCGCGCCACGGACCGGCTGCGTGCTGGCCAGGTGGCCGGCCTGATGGCTGCCGTCGTAGACGTCTTCGCCGAGGCGCTCAAGGATGGCGGCACCAGTTTCGACACCCTCTACGTCAACGTGAACGGCGAGAGCGGTTACTTCGAACGGTCGCTGAATGTCTACGGCCGGGCCAGCGAGCCGTGCGGCCGCTGCGGTGCCCTGATCCGCCGTGACCCATTCATGAACCGGTCCTCCTACAGCTGTCCGGTCTGCCAGCCGCGGCCGAGGAACGGCCGCTGGTGACGCCCGTCGCTGACGTCCGGATCACTGCCTGGGTGGAGGGCAGGGTGCAAGGTGTCGGCTTTCGCTGGTGGGTGAGATCGCGTGCTCTCCAGCTTGGCCTGACCGGCTTCGCTGAGAACCTGGCAGACGGCAGGGTCAAGGTGGTGGCCGAGGGCCCAGAAGAGCGCTGCCAGGAAATGCTGGCGCTGCTGGCCGACGGCGCGGGCAGGCCAGGCCGGGTCACGAGGGTGGCGCACCGGTGGGCGGAGGCAGCGGGCGGCATGTCCGGCTTCACGGAAAGGTGATCATCGGAAGCGGTGCCTGCCAGCCTGCAACCGGCCATTCCGGCCGGCTTCTGCGGGTCAGGACGTGGCCTCGCATTGGCCGTGTGACCTGCACGATCGGCAAACTTGACCGAATAGCCTTGACGGTGGGACCATAGTGGTGTTAACAAGCGCGCAGCCATGTCATGCCCCTGCGTGCACGCCCACCCTGGTCACTCAGTGTGGAGGACCTTACACAATGGCAAAGGCTCTACTCGGCCACGTCGGCGGGCCGGATCCCCGCATGGTCTCAGAGATGCGCCGCTTGCAGCAACGAGTACGTGACCTGGAAGCTGAGCTTGCTCGGCTTCAGGACGAAAATGATGTGCTCGTGGCTTCCGTCGGCAATGACCTGTTGATCAAGGTTCGCGAGCCCGCGCTCACCTGACAGAGCGCCTGGGCCCGAAAAGAGAACACCGTGAGGGGCGCGCATTTCGGCGTCCCTCTTCGGCTGTCCAGAAGTTGATTTGTGCCCGCCGTCGCGTGGGCTAATCGGCATTCCCGGCGGCAACCCCACGCCTGGAGTGTGCTGCGGCGCGCCTTGCGAGCGCCTGAATGCGCAGGGTCATGGCTGCCTAACGATAAAGTGCGAACGGTGGTGGCCGCGCGGCCGGGCATAGTCCATGACCTTGTGGCCAGTGGCTGGGAGGAGTCGGCAGGTGTACCTGAAGACCCTCTCCATGCGCGGATTCAAGTCGTTCGCGTCCGCTACCACGATGCGGTTCGAGCCAGGCATCACCTGCATCGTCGGCCCGAACGGGTCGGGCAAGTCGAACGTCGTCGACGCCTTCTCCTGGGTCATGGGAGAGCAGGGCGTCAAGCCGCTGCGTGGCGGCAAGATGGAGGACGTCGTCTTCGCTGGTACCTCTGGCCGGCCGGCTCTGGGTCGCGCCGAGGTGACGCTCACCATCGACAACAGCGACGGCGCGCTGCCGATCGACTACTCAGAGGTGACGATTAGCCGGCTGCTGTTCCGGTCCGGGCAGAGCGAGTACGCCATCAACGGCGACCAGTGCCGGCTGCTGGACATTGCCGAGCTGCTTTCCGACACCGGCCTCGGCCGCGAAATGCATGTCATCGTCGGCCAGGGTCAGCTCGACGAGGTGCTCAACGCCGGGCCGGACGCACGCCGCGCGCTGATCGAGGAAGCGGCCGGGGTGCTGAAGCACCGCCGTCGCAAGGAAAAGGCCGTCCGCAAGCTCGACGCCATGCAGGCAAACCTGACCAGGCTGGTCGATCTGACCGGCGAGCTCGGCCGTCGGCTCAAGCCGCTCGGCAGGCAGGCGGAGATTGCGCGCCGGGCCGCTGTCATCCAGGCTGACCTGCGCGACGCACGGCTCCGGCTGCTGGCCGACGACTACGTCAGCGTGGCGGCCGAGCTTGAACAGGACCAGAACGACGAGGCGGCAGCCGCGGCCGTCAGGGCCACGCTCGAGGCGGCGCTAGCGGAAGCAAGGGAGGCCGAGGCCGCGCTGGAGCTCGCGGAACAGCAGCACGCGCCCCGGCTGGCCGCGGCTCAGGACGCGTTCTTCGCGCTGTCGGCACTGGCCGAGCGGATGCGGGGCGTGCTTAACCTGGCGACCGAGCGCCACCGGAACCTGTCTGCGCCGGAGCCACAGCGGGCCGGACGTGATCCGGCAGAGCTGGAGGCCGAGGCTGCCGAGCTGCGCGCGCAGGAGCGCGAGCTAGCCGAGCGGCTGGCCGTCGCCAGGCAGCAGCTCACGACCGCGATCGCAGGCCGCACCAGGGCTGAGAACGCGCTGGCCGAGAACGAGCGGCGGCTAGCGGCCGATGCCAAGGCCGCGGCCCAGCGGGCCGACTGGCTCGCCCGATTGCGCAGCCAGGCAGAGGCAGCGGCAAGCCGGGCGGCCGCGGCGCAGGAGGAGGCCGGGCGGCTCGGCGAAGCGCAGGCACAGGCCAGGGCCAGGGCCGAGCAAGCGCAGGTCGAGTACGCCGCGCTCCAGGACCTAGTGTCAGGCCGCGAACAGGGCCGTGCGGATCTGGCGGCCGAGCACGAGCGCGCGGCTGCGACACTGGCTACCGCCTCGGCAGCCGTCAGCCGGCTGCGCACAGCCGAGCACGCCGCGAGTGACAAGCGAGCGGCCCTGCGGGCCAGGTCTGAGGCGCTGACCGAGGCAGTGACGAGCGGTGCCGATGCGGCCGGGGTGCTGCTTGCCGGGAACGGCAGTTTCAGCCGGGTGCTCGGGCCCCTGGCCCAGCTGCTGACCGTGTCCGACGGCGCCCAGGAGGCCATCGCGGCGGCGCTCGGAGCGGCGGCTGGCTCGGTCGTCGTCGATGGCCTCGACGCAGCGGTCGACATCATGGCCGCGCTGCGCAGCCAGGACGAGGGACGGGCCGGGCTGGTGATCGCGTCGGCCGCGGAGGCGGGATCCGCGCCGTCAGAACTGACGCCGCCCCAAGATCCGCTACCCGCAGATATTGACAGGCTGGCGGCCGAAAGCGGCGTCGGCCACGTTTCCCGCGCTGTCGATCTTGTCGCCGCGCCGACCGAGCTGAGCGGTGCGGTCGCCGACCTGCTTGGCGACGTCGTGGTGGTGACCAGCCTGGCCGACGGCCTGCGGATTGTGCGGGCCGACCCGCGGCTGCGGGTGGTCACCGCCGACGGCGACGTGCTCGGCACGCACTGGGCCCGTGGCGGGTCGGCAGGCGAGCAGAGCCTGCTGAGCCTGCGCGCGGCCGCCAGTCAGGCCACGTCCCAGCTGGGTGAAGCGGATGCCGAGTGCCTGCGCGCCGAGCGCCAGCTGGCGGCTGCGCTGGAGGATGAGGAGCACGCACGGCACGTGCTCGCCGAGGCAGCCGCCGGGCTGCAGCAGGCCGATGCCGCGGCGGCGGAGACGTCGGGCAAGCTCGGCTCGCTGGCCGGCCGGGCCAGAGCGGCCAGGGACGAGGTAGGCCGCCTGACGGCGGCCATCGCGGCGGCGGAGAAGTCCCGCCAGCAGAGCCTGGCCCAGGCCGCTGAGGTGCAGGCGCGGCTGGCGGAGCAGCAAAAAGCGGAGCAGCAAAAAGCGGAGCAGCAGGCACAGCAGGACGAGGCCGCGGGCAATGAGGCTGGCGGACAAGCAGCTGACGGGCCAGACGCGCAGCCTGCCGGACGGCAGCAGCTTGCTGACGACGCGGTCGCCGCGCGCGGTGCCGAGATGGAAGCCAGACTCGAGGTGCGCACCGTCGAGGAACGGCAGCGGGCGATCTCCGGCCGGGCCGACGCCCTTGCGGCTGCGGCCGTGGGGGAGCGGCAGGCCGCCGCCCGTGCGCTCGCCAGGGCCGAGCGACGCGCAGCCGGAGCGCTGGTCGCGAACGCGGTCGCAGCCGGCGCCAGGATTGCACTCGCCAGGATCGAGCAGTCGTCGGCAGCGGCCGACACCGACCGCCAGCAGGCTGAGGAGGCGCACCGCGGCAGGGACGGCGAGCTGAAGGCGGTCCGCGCCCAGATCAGGCTTGCGTCGGAAGAGCTCGAGAAGGTGGTCGACAGCGCCCACGGCGCCCAGATCGCTCGCGCAACCCGGCAGCTTCAGCTGGAGCAGATCGGCGCGCGGGCGCTGGAGGAGTTCGCCATCGAGGCCGAGGTGCTTGTGGGCGAGTACGGTCCGGACGTCATGGTCCCGGACGCCGGCGACGGGCAGCTCGCGGTGGCCTATGACCGGGAGGCGCAGGAGCGGCGCGCGCAGCACGCGCAGCGCCAGCTTGACCAGCTCGGCAAGGTCAACCCGCTAGCGCTGGAGGAGTTTGCCGCGCTGGAGGAGCGGCACGCATTCCTGGTCGCTCAGCTGGAAGACCTGAAGAAGACCCGGCGGGACCTGCTCACCGTGATCAGGGAAGTAGACGAGCGGGTTCAGCAGGTATTCGCCGCCGCTTACGCCGACACGGCGAGAGAGTTCGAGTCGATCATCGGCAGGCTGTTCCCTGGCGGCGAGGGCCGGCTGGTGCTCACCGAGCCCGATGACATGCTGGCCACCGGCATCGACATCGAGGCGAGGCCGGCGGGCAAGAAGGTGAAGCGGCTGTCGCTGCTGTCCGGCGGCGAGCGCTCGCTGACGGCTATCGCATTCCTGATTGCGATCTTCAAGGCCAGGCCGTCCCCGTTCTACGTGCTGGACGAGGTCGAAGCGGCGCTCGATGACACCAACCTGCAGCGACTGCTGGAGATCCTGGCCGAACTCAGGGAAGTCTCCCAGCTGATCATCGTGACGCACCAGAAGCGGTCCATGGAGGTCGCCGACACGCTGTACGGGATCAGCATGCGCGGCGACGGCGTGTCTACCGTTATCAGCCAGCGGCTGCGGGAGCGCGAGACCGTCTAGGCAGCCAAGCCCGGCGGTTAGTCCGGCCAACCTGCCCCGACAACGGCGCCCGAGCGGTGCAGGCATCTGAGCAGGCCGTCTGACCGTGGCCCGGCCCCGATGACCTCCGTGAAGAGCACTGCGCCCAGCCCGCCCGATGTCCTGGCTATCTGCCCGATCTTGACGACGACGGTCGTGGCCACGCACCGGCTCAGGATGGCGCTGGCCGCGGCCGATGAGGTTCGCGGCCGGAATACCACCGCCAGCGCATACGGCGGCCCGCATTGGCCGGCGCAGATTGGCTGAACCGGCGCGGCACCAGGCGGGGGTGAGACCGCGCCCGCCAGGGCTGCCGATCGGCTCGAGCCGGCGCCACGGCTGGCGACTTAGGTGAAGCGCTGCCCGAGCAGGCGGACACTCCGAGCATTGCCAGAGCGAAGAACATGCCAGCTGCGGAGGTCATGCAGGCGATCCGGCTGCGCGGTGTCGCCACAGGCCATCCCCTGACCGTGAAAGGGCACGCGCCCGTGCGTGCCAGCGGTTGGACGCGGCCAACGACAGGACGGTTCCCTATGGGCTCGCCTGGCCAGGCCGGCCTGCCGACCTAAGCGCTGCGGTCTGTCAGACTGGTTGCGCCATGGTTCACGATCTGATTATCGCTGCCGTCGTCGTCGTTGTGGGCGGCGGCGCTGCCGGCCTTGTTCCTTACGTCCGGTCCCGCCGCCGGTCACTCCCGCCGGGCGGGCAGTCCCAGGGTGGCGGAGTCGGCACACTCGAGCGCGACGACTCAAGCCAGGCCGGTCCTGGCACGCTCGCGCCGCCGGACGCGGTCGCGCCGCCAGAGACGGTCGCACCACCGGACACTGGCGGGCCGGCGGAGACTACCGCGCCGCCCGAGGTCGAGAAGGTTCCCGGCCGCCTCGTCGAGAAGCCGCCACCGTCGGCCGGCTGGCGCGGCTGCGCGGCAGGCTCGCCAGGTCGCACACGGCGATCGGCTCGGTCCTGCTGAACCTGATCTCTTCCGGCAGGCTTGACGATCAGGCCTGGGAGGAGGTCGAGGACACCCTCATCACTGCGGACATGGGCGTAGGCCCGGCGCGCGAGCTGGTAGAAGAGCTCAAGACCGAGGTGAAGGTCGCGGGTACGAATGACCCGGTGACGGTGCGGAACCTGCTGCGGTCTGACCTGATCGCCATGATCAACCCGGATATGGACCGCACGCTGCATGTGGCCAGGCACGGCGACCGGCCCTCCGTCGTCCTCGTCGTCGGCGTCAACGGCACCGGCAAGACCACCACGTGCGGCAAGCTCGCCAGGCTCCTGGTCGGCGACGACAAGACGGTTGTGCTCGGGGCAGCCGACACCTTCCGCGCCGCGGCCGTGGACCAGCTGCAGACCTGGGGAGACCGGGTCGGTGCCGAGGTGGTGCGCTCGGACCGGGAAGGCGCCGACCCGGCCAGCGTGGCCTTCGAGGCCGTCAACGTCGGCATCCAGCGGGGTGTGGACAGCGTGATCGTTGATACGGCCGGCGGCTGCACACCAAGACCGGGCTGATGGACGAGCTCGGCAAGATCAAGCGGGTGATCGAGAAGCACGGCTCGGTCGACGAGGTCCTGCTGGTCCTCGACGCGACAACCGGCCAGAACGGGCTGCGCCAGGCACGAGTATTCGCTGAGGTCGTCGACATCACCGGGATCATCCTCACCAAGCTCGACGGCACCGCCAAAGGCGGCATCGTGATCCAGGTGCAGCGCGAGCTCGGCGTTCCCGTCAAGCTCGTCGGTCTCGGCGAGGGCCCGGACGACCTGGCGTTCTTCGATCCCGAGGTCTTCGTCGACGCGATCCTGGGCGATTAGGGGCCGTTCGCCCGGCGGCGGAAGCTGGGGGACTGGTCGAAGTCGGTGTAGTAACGGTGGAACACCGGCGTCGTAGACGACGCCGTTGGAGGCACTATCCAGGTCCAGTCCGCCGGGCACGCCCGGCCGCGGCGCTCCTCAAGTTCCAGGTGCTTCATGAAGCGGACCGACTCGGTGTGATGGTCGGTCATTGTCACGCCCGCTTTGCTGAATGAGTGCAGGACGGCGATGTTCAGCTCGGTCACCGCCCTGTCCTTCCACAGCGTGCGATCGTCGGTGATGTTCAGGCCCATCCGCGTCGCGATCTCGGGCAGCTGGTTGTAGCGCGCTGCGTCACCAAGGTTTCGTGAGCCGATCTCGGTGCCCATGTACCAGCCGTTGAAGGGGGCGGCCGGGTAGCAGATGCCGCCGGCCTCTAGCTGCATGTCACTGATCACCGGCACCGCGTACCAGCGCAGCCCGAGGCTCCCGAACCAGTCGAGGTCCGGGTGCACTAGCGGTACCTCCAGCACTGCGTCGGCGGGCACCTCGTGCCAGCTAGGCGCTGTTCCGGCCGCCTGGACGATCAGGGGCACCAGATCGAACCTGCCACGCGGCTGTCCGCCGCGCCAGCCAAGCTCAACGGCGAGCCGGGTGATCTCGACGTTCGACGGATCGCCGATGATGCGCTTGCCGTCATCGCGATAACCGGCATACCTCACAAGCTGCGAGCTCAGGATCCGCGGCCCTGGCCGACCCGGCATATCGGGCGCGAAGACGGTGATCAGCGGCCTGATCCGGCCGCCATTGGTTGCCGCGCGCAGGTGGGCAAAGCACTCGGCGGTGACTCCGGCTGCGGCGCTGACCTGACGGCGATCGCGCACGCGGAGGCTCCGCCAGTACAGCCGGCCGATGCAGCGTGAGCTATTGCGCCAGGCAACCCTGGCCGCGAAAGTCAGCTCCGCCTCGGTATGCCAGTAGGTGCCTTCCGACTCGATCTCCCGGCGCACCTGCCGCATCCGCTCTTTGAGTGATCCGGCCTCTGGATTCTCCGCGTGGAACAGGGCGAGGAATCCCTCGGCCCTGGCTAACAGGCGAATATCGCCGGATAACTGCCGGCGTGAGGGCAGGGAGTAACGCCGCTGTGCCGCCCGCACCGATACCTCCGTGTGGCAGCTTGTCAGAAAATCTCTATATCCAGAACGCTACGTGCGGTCTTGGGACGAAACAAGATGCATTTTCCGGTTGCGATCTAGCGCAGGCTGCGTCGGCCTGCGGGCTGCGCGGCCGCTACCCGATAACCTTGGACTAGCAATCGGGTCATCTGGGAGGACGGCAGCCCTACGTGTTCGAGACACTTTCCGATCGGCTCAATCAGGTCTTCTCGTCCTTGCGGGGGCGTGGTCGCCTGTCCCAGGCCGACATCGACGCCACCTGCCGTGAAATCCGGATCGCGCTGCTCGAAGCCGATGTCGCGCTGCCGGTCGTCCGCGAGTTCATGGCCAAGGTCCGGGAACGGGCCGGTGGCGCTGAGGTCTCTGAGGCGCTGAACCCGGCGCAGCAGATCATCAAGATCGTCAACGAGGAACTGGTCACGATCCTCGGCGGGGAGGCGCGGCGGCTTCAGTTCGCCAAGGTTCCGCCGACCGTGATCATGCTGGCCGGCCTGCAGGGCTCGGGTAAGACGACGCTGGCGGCAAAGCTGGCCCGGTGGCTTAAGTCGCAGAACAACACGCCGCTGCTAGTCGCCGCTGACCTGCAGCGCCCGAACGCGGTGCAGCAGCTGCAAGTGCTCGGCGAGCGGGCTGGAGTCCCCGTGTTCGCCCCGTTCCCTGGCAGCGGGATCGGCGATCCGGTGCGGGCGGCCAACCTCGGCATCGCCGAGGCACAGCACAAGCTCTACAACGTCGTGATCATCGACACGGCCGGCCGCTGGGCATCGACCAGGAGATGATGCAGCAGGCTGCCGACATCAGGGACGCCGTCGACCCGGACGAGATCCTGTTCGTCGTCGACGCGATGATCGGCCAGGATGCCGTTCAGACCGCCCAGGCCTTCCTGGACGGCGTCGGCTACGACGGCGTCGTGCTGACCAAGCTGGACGGTGACGCTCGCGGCGGTGCCGCGCTATCGATCGCGCAGCTGACCGGCAAGCCAGTGATGTTTGCTTCGACCGGCGAGAAGCTGGATGACTTCGACGTCTTCCACCCGGACCGGATGGCGTCCCGCATCCTGGATCTCGGCGACGTCATGACCCTGATCGAGCAGGCGGAACGGACGTTCGACCAGGATCAGGCCGCCGCCATGGCGGGCAAGCTGGCTGCCGGCGAGAGTTTCACGCTGGAGGACTTCGTCGAGCAGCTGGCCATGGTCCGCAAGCTCGGCCCGATCGGCAACCTGCTCGGCATGCTGCCCGGCGCGGCGCAGAACCGCGACGCGCTCAGCCAGATCAGCGATAAGGACCTGGACCGGGCTGCGGCGATCGTGAACTCGATGACCGTCGATGAGCGGCGTAACCCGAAGATCATCAACGGATCACGCCGGGCGAGGATTGCGGGCGGCTCTGGCGTTACGGTCGGCGAGGTCAACCAGCTGATCATCCGGTTCCAAGAGGGCCAGAAGATGATGCGCCAGATGATGGGCAGCATGCCCGGCATGGGCGGGCTGCGGCGGCAGAGCAAGTCCAGGGGCAAGGCGAAGAAGAAGGGCAAGGGCGGTGGTCGGCCAGCGGGCGCAGGCAGGGCTGCCCAGCAGAATGCCAAGCAGGCGCTGGAGCAGCTGGCCGGCCTCGATCCGAGCGCAAGCAGTGCGGGCGGAGGCGCAGGCCCGGCTGCGCTGCCCGGCCTCAGCTCGCTCCCCGGCCTCGGCGGCAACGGGTCGCTCAAGCTGCCGGGGCAGCCAGGCGGCGTCGGCGCGCAGCAGCCGAATCTGCCAGCCGGCTTCCGCGCCCGGCCGGATAAGCGCGGTAAATAGCTTAAGTCGGGCATGAGCCGAGTGCGCGCAGCCGTCCTGGCGGCCCGTGATTACGCTCAGGCGGTTCTCGTCTGGCAGAATGTGAACGCTATGCTCGGTCGCGCGAGGCCCTCTCTAACTCGCTGAGCCGGCACCATCTGGGCAGTGTGCATCCGGTCCTCACCCGGACAGCGACCTGCCCGACACCAATTCGCTGGGAGAAGACCACAGCCGTGGCTGTCAAGATCAAGCTGAAGCGCATGGGCAAGATCCGCGCGCCGTACTACCGGATCATCGTCGCCGACTCCCGCACCAAGCGGGACGGTCGCGCGATCGAGGAGATCGGTAAGTACCACCCGAAGACCGAGCCGTCGTTTATCGAGGTTGACTCCGAGCGCGCCCAGCACTGGCTGTCCGTCGGCGCGCAGCCGACCGACCCGGTCCGCAAGCTCCTGGAGATCACCGGCGACTGGCAGAAGTTCAAGAAGCTGCCGGGCGCTGAGGGCACCCTGCGGACCGCCGAGCCGAAGGCTGACAAGAAGGCCGCGTTCGCCGCGGCGGCCGCGGAGTCGCTGGCTGACAGCGGCGCCAAGGCGAAGCCAAAGGCCAAGGCTGCGGACGCCAAGCCGGCCGAGGCCAAGGCTGCGGACGCGAAGCCGGCCGAGGCCAAGGCTGGCAAGGCCGATGCCGGGGCGAAGGCGGAGAAGGCACCGGCCAGGGAGAAGAAGGCGGCCGCTGAGTCGCGAGAGGCTGCCGACAGTGAGGCCGCCGATGCAGCGGCGACCGCTGCGGCCAAGGCTGACGCTGAGGCCGAGGTGGCGGCCGCCGAGGCGGAAGGCAGCGGAGCCTGACATGCTCGAGGAAGCCCTGGAGCATCTGGTCAAGGGCATAGTCGAGCACCCCGACGACGTCCAGGTGGGCAGCCGTGGCATGCGCCGCGGGCGCGTGCTTGAGGTGCGAGTCCACCCCGATGACCTGGGTAAGGTCATCGGCCGCGGTGGCCGGACGGCCAGAGCCCTGCGGACGGTGATCGGCTCGCTGTCGGGCAACAACTATGTTCGCGTCGACCTGCTGGACGCCGACGAGGTCCGCTAGCCGCTATGCAGCTAGTGGTCGGCCGGATTTCCAGGCCGCACGGAGTCCGCGGTGAGCTGGCGGTCGAGGTACGCACCGACGATCCTGAGCTGCGGCTGACCGCCGGTGCCGTCCTCTCGACGGACCCGGCGGCGGCCGGCCCGCTGACCATTGCGACAACCCGCTGGCACTCGGGCCGGCTGCTGGTTCAGTTCGAGGGCTTGAAGGACCGGAACGAGGCCGACCAGCTACGCGGTGTGCTGCTGGTAGTCGATTCCGCTGAGCTGGAGGACGTGGCTGACCCCGATGAGTTCCGCGATCATCAGCTGATCGGGCTGGCAGTACTCACAATGGATGGCGAGCAGGTCGGCGAGGTCACCGATGTCCTGCACTATGGCCAGGACATCCTGGTCGTCGCCGGCCACGGCGAACGTGCGGGGGCCGAGATCATGATCCCCTTCGTTACGGCCATGGTCCCTGAAGTCAATGTTGCCGCTGGGCTGGTGCGGATCGACCCGCCGCCCGGCCTGCTGGACCCCGACGACGCCGTGTAGGGGTGGGCATGCGGATCGACATCATCACGATCTTCCCGGAGTACTTCGGCCCCCTCAGCGTCTCGCTGATCGGCAAGGCGGCCGAGCGGGGCGACATCGGCTTCCGCGTGCACGACCTGCGCAGCTGGACGCATGATGTGCATCGCACTGTGGACGACTCGCCGTTCGGCGGCGGGCCGGGCATGGTCATGAAGCCCGAGCCCTGGGGCGAGGCGCTCGACGCAGTCGTCGGCATGGACCCCGGGCCGGGCGCCGACCCGCTGCTGGTGATCCCCACGCCCGCCGGAGTGCCGTTCACGCAGCGGCATGCGGCCCGGTACGCGGCCGAAGCCTGGCTGATCTTCGCCTGCGGGCGTTATGAAGGCATCGACGGGCGCGTCGCCGAGGATGCCCGGTCCAGGATGCGGGTCGAGGAAGTCAGCATCGGCGACTACGTGCTGGCCGGCGGCGAGCCCGCTGTCCTGGTCATGACCGAGGCCATCGGCAGGCTGCTGCCGGGGGTGCTGGGCAATGCCGAATCTGCTGCCGACGATTCGTTTGGCTTCGGCGGTGGCTCGTCCGGCGGCCCGATGGCTGGCCTCGTCGAGGGACCTGCCTACACCAGGCCGCGGGTGTGGCGCGATCTGGAGGTGCCAGCTGTGCTGCTTTCGGGAGATCACCGGGCGATCGCCAGGTGGCGCCGGGACAACGCGCTGCGCCGTACTGCGCAAAACCGGCCCGACCTGGTCTCCCTGATGCTGTCCGGCGGCACGCCTGAGAGTGGCGAACCGGCTGCTGACGACCCTGACCGGCTGGACGATCATGATCGAACCGTGCTGACTGAGGCTGGCTTTCCGGTTAGTGGCGAAGATGTGGCACACTAAAAGGCACTGCCCCGCCGCTGGCGGACCTGCCACGGGGCTGCCGGGCGTCGCCTGGCGCAGACAGACCGATCCAGCGCGTTCGCAGGCGTGCGCTGATGACTAATGAGGAAACCGCAGCGATGCACACCGCGATTGCCGAGCTTGAGCAGGCCCAGATCCGTTCCGACATCCCCGGCTTCCGGCCGGGCGACACCCTGAAGGTGCACGTCAAGGTCACGGAAGGCAACCGGTCGCGGATCCAGGTCTTCCAGGGCGTGGTAATCCGCCGGCAGGGCGGTGGCGCGCGCGAGACGTTCACCGTCAGGAAGATCAGCTACGGGGTCGGCGTCGAGCGGACCTTCCCGGTGCATACGCCGGCTATCGACAAGATCGAGGTTGTCACCCGCGGCCGGGTCCGGCGCGCGAAGCTTTACTATCTCCGCTCGCTGCGGGGCAAGGCTGCCCGGATCCGTGAGCGGCGTGAGGTCGCTCCCGCCAAGTAGGTGCCCACCGCCCGGCTGAGCTTCACGCACTGCCAGCCGGGCCAGGTCGGTCTTGCCGTAGCTGCCCCGTGGATCCTGGTCAGTGCAGATGGCACGCGCGACCGCTTCCCTCGCAAAGGTGGCCTTGAATGCCCATGACGCCGGGCGGGGATCCGGGCAATGCCGCGGACCCAGTAACCGCGCCGGGCCGGTATGCCCAGGCGATGCCGGGGCCTGATCGGCCGCCTGGGAGGCCAGGACAGGCCAGGGGCGGACATGCTCGGCCAGGGCCGGCCCGGCAGGGTCGCGGCAAGCGCGGGCACCGGTCGCTCCTGCGTGAGCTCCCATTCTGGTTGTGGTGGCGCTCGTCATCGCGGTGGTGATCAAGACCTTCGTGGTCCAGGCGTTCGTCATCCCGACCGGCTCTATGCAGGACACGCTGGAACTCCAGGACAAGATCCTGGTCAACAAGCTCGTGTATCACTTCCGGCCGATTCACGCCGGGGACATCGTCGTCTTCGACGGCGCGGGCAGCTGGAATGCGCCTGCGGCCGCATCGGGCGCTAGCTCGGGTCTGCTGGCGCGCGCCTACGACGACACGGTCCGCAAGGCCTTTGATGCGGTCGGTGGCCTCTTCGGCACGCCGATCGGCCAGACTGATTATGTCAAGCGGGTTATTGGAGTGCCGGGCGATCATGTGGTCTGCTGTAACGCCGGGGGCCTGATCACCGTCAACGGCGTGGCCCTGCACGAGCAGTCCTATCTGTACCCGGGTGACCAGTCCGCCAGCAATCCGTTCGGCATCCCGGCACATTTCAACGTAACTGTGCCGAAGGGTTACCTGTGGGTTCTCGGCGATCACCGCAGCATTTCTGATGACTCGCGCGGTCACGAAGCTTACCCGGGCAATGGCATGGTCCCGGAGGATGAGGTCATCGGCCGGGCGTTCGTGATCGTATGGCCGCCGAGCCAGTGGCGGTTCCTGCCGATCCCCTCGACGTTCGAGCAGCCGGGGATCACCAAATCAGCTAGTTCTGCGGCCTTGGCTGGGCAGGCGGAGAAGACAGCGGCGAGTCTCACGGCGGCCAGGGTGCGTCCCTCGGCGCCGTACGGGCCGCTGGCGGCCGGATTTACCGTCGCCGTCCCGCTTACCTGGCTACGCCGCCGGGCCCTGATCCAGCGTGGCAGGCGCCGGCCGTGACCGGCCGGGCAGGCCCGGCGCGCGAGGCGCCGGCCCGTCAGCGGCGATAGGCTCGGCCTGATGAATGACGAGCAGACCGGCCCCGAGCGGCTGACCGAGGGGTCCGTGCCTCCGGACCTTGCCGGGGCACCAGATCAGAACGGCAGTTCGGCTGGCTACCGCGGTGCGGTCACCGGAGACGCCGCCGGAGGCGAGGCGACTCCCGCCGAGCGCGTCGCCGGCTGCCGCCGAGCCGGCTGCCGCTCGAGCCGGGAACTCCGGAGACGGCTCCGGACGTGAAGAAGTCTCGGTCCTCCTGGCGTGAGCTGCCGATCCTGATCATCGTGGCCCTCGCCATCGCCCTCGTGGTCAAGACCTTCGTTGTACAGCCGTTCTTCATCCCGTCGTCTTCGATGGAGGACACCCTCCTGATCGGCGACAAGGTCCTGGTGAACAAGCTCGTCTATCACTTCCGCAGCATCGAGCCCGGCGACATTATCGTCTTCGACGGAGTTGGTTCCTGGAATTCGAGTCCTCGGCCGAGCCCCCCTTCTCACGATCCGGTGGTGCGCGCATACGACGCCACGCTGCGGCCGCTGTTTCATTCGATCGCCGGCCTGTTCGGCACGCCGCTCGGGCAGACGGACTACATCAAGCGGGTCATCGGCGTGCCGGGCGACCGCGTGAAGTGCTGCAATGCCCAGAACCTGGTCACGGTCAACGGCGTGCCGCTGCACGAATCGTCCTACCTATATCCGGGTGCGGCGCCGTCGGACATCCGCTTCAACATCGTGGTGCCGAAGGGCCGACTCTGGGTCATGGGCGACAACAGGGGGATCTCAGACGATTCGCGATTGCGGCAGTCCGACCCAGGCCACGGCACGATTCCGGAGAACGAGGTGATCGGCCGGGCATTCGTCATCGTCTGGCCGGCGAGTCGCTGGCGGATCCTGCCCATCCCGTCGACGTTCGACCAGGCTGGAATCGCCCAGACCAGTTCTAGCGCCCAGCCAAGGCAGTCAGCCGCGCGCGAGGCCGCGGCTACGGCGCTGCTAGGGGCCAGGATCAAGCCAGGCCGGCCGTACGGGTCCCTGGCTGCCGGGCTTGCTGGCGCGTTGCCCCTGACGTGGGCCCAGCGTCGGGCGAGGCGAGGCCTGGCCAGGAGGCTGCGGGCACGCCGAGCCGCGCGCAAGCGATGAGCATCGTGGCCGGGGAGCAGCGGCGGTCCGTTGGCTACACGCCGAGGCGGGACCTGGGACTGAGCGGGTATGAGCGGGTGCTCGTGCGGGCTGGGCTCGAGCCCGTAGCGGGCGTCGACGAGGCCGGCCGGGGCGCGTGCGCTGGCCCGCTAGTCGTCGCGGCGGTGATGCTGAAACCGGCCCGGATCAGCAAACTTACTGAGCTGGCCGATTCCAAGGCACTGACCGCCAAGGCCCGCAACGCTGCATATAGTCAGATAATGGATGCTGCGCTCGACTGGAGCGTGATCACGATCCCCTCGACCGAGATCGACCGGCTCGGCCTGCACGTTTGCAACGTAGCGGGGATGCGGCGTGCGCTGGCCGGACTGTCCGGAAAGCCCGGCTATGTGCTGACCGACGGGTTCCCCGTCCGCGGGCTGCCGGCACCGTCGCTGGCCATGTGGAAGGGTGACCAGGTGGCGGCCTGCGTGGCTGCCGCATCAATCGTGGCCAAGGTGACCAGGGACGCAATCATGTGCGAACTGGACGAGAAGTTCCCCGATTACGGGTTCTCCCGCCACAAGGGCTATTCGACCCGCAGTCACATGCGTGCGCTCGCTGAGCATGGCCCCTGCTCAGAGCACAGGATGTCGTTCGTGAACGTCCGGGGCTGCAGGCCGCACATTGAGCTCGTCCCGGACAACTCCGAGGACATGATCTCGTGCTACCCGCCGGGCAGTGGGCAGAATGGCCCTATCGTTGACGTCATCGAGGAGCAGGACTGGCCGACGGCAGGCTTCGCGGCGATGGCCCGCGGTGCCTGATCGGAGGGGAGAAGATGAGCGCGGAGGATCTCGAGAAGTATGAGACCGAGATGGAGCTGCAGCTCTACCGCGAGTACCGGGACGTCGTCGGCCTGTTCACCCACGTGGTGGAGACCGAGCGCCGGTTCTATCTGACTAACCAGGTTGAGCTCAACGTCCGCCAGGCCGACAACGGTGAGGTCTTCTTCGAGGTCACGATGCAGGACGCCTGGGTCTGGGACATGTACCGGCCTGCCAGGTTCGTCAAGAACGTTCGGGTAGTCACCTTCAAGGACGTTAACGTCGAGGAGCTCGCGAAGAGCGACCTGGAGATTCCCGACCCCAAGTAGCTCGCGAAGAGCGACCTGGACCTTTCCCGATTGCCCGCCTGCGGCAGCTCGCGCCCGCGGCGCGGGATTGTCGTGCGCGGGAGCTGCGGGCCGGATTGAAGCATTCGGGGCCGACAGTCTGCGTGGTTCATCCACCGTTGTTTGCAATTCTTCCAGTTCTGTCCACAATGGCGCACTCGGCCCTCGGCGGGTCGTCCGCTTCCCGGCAAGTTAGCTGCCGGAGGTGGGGTCAATGCGAGCGAAGGATCTGCTCGGACAGCAGGGAGAGCAACTAGCCGCGGACTTCCTGGCCAAAGCCGGGCTGGAGATACTCGATCGGAACTGGCGCTGCAACCGCGGCGAGATCGACATCGTGGCCCTTGATGGCAGGACGCTGGTCATCTGCGAGGTGAAGACCAGGTCTGGCGTGGGATTCGGAACCCCGCTTGAAGCGATCACGCGGCAGAAGGCGGCGCGGTTGCGCGGGCTAGCAGTGGCCTGGGTCAAGGCCCAGGGCACGTTCTTCGAGGAGATCAGGATTGACGTTGTCGGGGTATTGCGGGCGGCGCCGGGCGAGTTCACGGTCCAGCATGTCCAGGGTGTGGGCTAGCCGCCTCATCACGCATGACAAACCCGGACTCATATGCGACGACAACAGCCTGTACCCGGTCCCGGAGGCCGAGCTTCATCAAGATTCTGCTGACGTGCGTTTTGACCGTGCTCTCCTCCACGACGAGCTCGGCCGCAATCTCGTGGTTGGCCAGCCCGCGTGCGACTAGCCGCAGTACGTCGAGCTCGCGCTGGGTGAGGTCCCTCAGCTGCGGCGGCTGCAGGGATGGGGGGCGCGCGGCGTGCGCGAACCTGCCGATCAGCCTTCTGGTGATCGACGGATCGATGAGCGCATCGCCCGCTGCAATGCACCGCACCGCGCCGATCAGCTGATCGGGAGGCGCGTCCTTCAGCAAGAATCCGCCCTGATTGGCGCCGTCACGCTAGTAAGCGCGTTCGGCCTCGCACACGGTCGCAGGTGGGGCTTCATTCTCGCGACAGTGTTCCGGGTCGCTGACGCCGTGACCTCTGTGCTCGGCTTGCTGGCTCACCCCAATGCGGCGCTAGCTGCCGGTGGTGCCGTGTTCCTGGTCGCCTCTGTCGCTGCGATCGTGCTGCTGGTCCGGCAGAACCCGAGAAGGACACTGCAGGGCGCCGCCAGCGGCCGGGTCTAGCGAGCTGAACCCCGGTGACCGCCTTGCCAGCCCTCGTTGAAGCAGGCGCTGCCGACAATCTGGTGGCCGCAGTCCACAGCTCAACGCCGCGGTAGCTGGCCTTCCACAGCCTCCCTTGTGGTCAGCCCGTCGGCGCCTGGCCCTCCGGCACCGTCGGGACCGGAGGTGGTCGGAGATGGCGCTCGCCCGCACGTACTCGGTGGCCCTGGCCGGTGTCCAGGGTCATGTCATCGAGGTGGAGGCCGATATCGAGAATGGCCTGGTCGCGCTGCTGCTGGTTGGCCTGCCAGACACGGCGCTGCGCGAGGCACGGGACCGGATCAGGTCAGCGATCGTCAACAGCCAGCAATCCTGGCCGCAACGGCGGATCACGGTTGGCCTGTCGCCGGCGAGCCTGCCGAAGCGGGGCAGCGGCTTCGATCTAACAACACAGCTACCACACTTACCAGCAGTCTCAGATGGATCCCAGCGCCCATGGTCTGCCGGCGCCGGATCTCGAGAGTGGTCTCGCCGCGGAAGTTACGGAACTGCCGATGAGCGCAACACGCTTAAGCGCTGACCGGCATTAACTCGCTGGCTCGACACGGCGGGGTGCTGCGCGTGGCCGTTCGGAGCACTGTTGTTCGCTGGCGTTACCCGGAGGGTTCGTCATAGGAAGTGCGCCGATCCGTGACCCAAGCTCAACGCCCCGGCGTCGGCCGACTGGGTCCCGATCTTGAATACCTGCTCGTGACCGACCGATCCCCCAGGATGCGGAAGACGCCCCAGAGTGTTGCCAGCCAGTCCCCTCGAGCAGTGGCGCGCATGGCGCTTGACCCGTCTATATGACTCGCTTCGTATTTCGCCGGACTACTGTGGCGTGCTGACATGATTCCGCACCGTTGCAGGCGGACTTTAGGCGACCACGAGGTCAGCCGCATGTCCTGGCTTTCATCGGATGAAGGTAAAGAAGATGATGATGTAGATGCTATTGACAGTCTCGTATGACGACTTCATCGTTAACTCTGCCAGCACCGGCTGGCAGCGCGGGAGCTGTTCGAGGCGCCCCCCGGCCGGAGAGCTTTGGGGGGTTCTGGTGGGATACATCCGCGTCTTCAGCGTGCTTGCAGCCCTGAGCCTGCTGCTCGGTCTGCTGGCGGCCCAGGCCGCCGCCGGCGCGTCGGCGGCAACCAGCCCGCGTCATGCGACCGCGTCGGCGCCGCAGCGTACGCATCATGACGCGCGGGTGGTAATGCACCCGACGCGCGTGGTTCCGCCGCGTCGCCCGTCGCTTCGGGTGATTCACGTACGGCACGTGCGAGGTCGTCCGGCCGCGGGGCCGGGTGATGCGGGCACGGGTGGTGCCGTGGTCTGGCAGCGCCGGCGCCCGGCTGAATCCAGCCAGGCAGGCACGAACGACAAGGGCGGGGCCCAGCTGACCGCGTATGCCGGCGGGTCGAGCGGGCGGGATCGCGGAGTACCCGGTACCCACCGCCGAAAGTGCCCCGGAGGGAATGACTGTTACTGGTGGCACGGCGTGGTTCGCCGAGGCCGACACCGCCAAGATCGGCGAGGTCACCGAGGGCGGGTCGATCACCGAGTACCCCGTCCCGTCCAAGCAGTATGACAGCGGCATCCTGCAGGGAATCACGGCCGGCCCGGACGGGAACCTGTGGTTCACCACCTACAGCTACATCGGCCGGATGACCCCGTCCGGGTCGTTCACCTTCTACCCGATCACCGCGTACAACGGCGCCTACGACATCACCCCCGGCCCGGACGGCAACGTCTGGTTCACCGAGATAGGCGGGATCGTCGGGTACGTGACCCCAGGCGGAGCCGTGACCGAGTACAGCCTGCCCTCCGGGAGCCGCCCGTACTACATCACGGCAGGGAAGGACGGGGCGGTGTGGTTCATCGACCCCAGCAACAACGACGTGGACCGGCTCACCACCAGCGGGTCGCTGACCCAGTATGTGCTGCCCTCTACGTGGAGCCTGGACGATATCACCACTGGCGGGGACGGGCGGCTGTGGTTCGGCAGCGGCAACTTCGCGCTGACTGCGATGACCACCGCGGGCGTCTACACCACCTACACCTGGCAGGAAGGGGTGAACGCCGGCTACGTCCCCGGGTACATCCGCCCGGACGGCAGCGGAACGCTGGTATTCGCTAACCCGTACAACGGCGTCATCGGCGAGATGACCACCGGCGGCTCCGTCGCGTTCACGTCCGTCCCGTCGGGACACACGAACAATGGCATAGCCGTGGCCCCGGACGGGACGATCTGGTTCTCCGAACCCTCCTGGGGCGCGAACGCGATGGGGATGCTGCCGCCGGGCCCGGCGCAGTTCCCGCCCGGCGGTCCCGGCCGCCCAGACTTACGGCTGCGCGTGCGGGACGAAGCTGGCGGCGCGGCCGGAAGCCTACCGGGGTGATCCGGTGAACACCGCGACCGGCGCCTACAGCGACACCGTCACCGACGCGATCCCTGCCGGGGCCGGGAGTCAACTTCGCGTTCACCCGCGCCTACACCTCGCTGGATACCGCCAGCCGGGCCGCTGGGGCCGGGCTGGACCGACCCGTACCAGGCCAGCCTGAGCTTCGGGTCCGGCGGCAACGCCACGTTCACCTCCGCCGACGGGCAGCAGATGACGTTCACCAGACTCCGGCGGCATCCTACACCCCGGCGGCCGGCGTGTACGCGACGCTGGCCGCGGTGTCGGGCGGGTACCAGCTGATCGCACCCGGACGGCACGCACTACAACTTCAACACCGCCGGGCAGCTCACCTCGCAGACCGACCGGTCCGGCACCGGGCTGACCATGCCTACTCCGGCAGCCAGCTCGCCTCGGTCACCGACGCCGGCGGCCGGAAGGTCACCTTCGCCTACAACTCCTCCGGGCTGCTGACCTCGCTGACCATGCCCAACACCACCACCGTCAGCTACGCCTACACCAGCGGGCGGCTGACCTCGGTCACCGGCCTGCGCGGCGGGGTCACCAAGTACGCCTACAACAGCGCCGGGCAGCTGACCACGATCACCGACCCGGACGGGAACGTGGTCCTGACCAACGCCTACAGCTCCTCCACCGGCCGGGTCACCTCGCAGACCAACGGCGACGGCAAGACCACCAGCTTCGCCTGGAACGCCGCGACGCAGACCGCCACCACCACGCAGACCCCGACGGCGGGACCTGGACCGACGTCTACAACGACAACGTGCTGCTGGCGCAGACCGACCCCGACGGCGGCACCACCTACTACGGCTACGACACCAACCTGGACCTGATCCAGGTCACCGACCCGCTCGGCTACGTCACCTACATGACCTACAACGCGGCCGGGGACATGCTGTCCAAGACCGCGCCGGCGCCGCTGTACTACACCCAGACCTGGACCTACAACAGCATGAACGAGGTGCTGACCGCACACCGACGGCCGCGGCAACACCACCACCTACACCTACACCACGCGCCGGGCTGCTCACCTCGGTCACCGACCCGCCGGCAAGACCAGACCAGCTACACCTACTACCCCGACGGGCAGGTCAAGACCGTCACCGACCCCGACAACCGACGTCACCAGCTACACCTACGACGCCAGCGACGACCTGGCCAGCGTCACCGACCCGGCCGGGAACGTCACCAAGTACGCCTAGAACTCCGACGGCCAGCTCACCAGCAGCACCGACCCGCTCAGAAAGACCACCACCTACGGCTACGACAATGCCGGCGACCTGACCAGCATCACCGACCCGCTCAGACACGTCACCAAGCTACGGCTACGACGCCGACGGCCACAAGACCAGCGCCACCACCGCCGGCCGGCGAACCTCACCACCTACGCCTACGACAACGACGGCAACCTGACTTCGGTCACCGACCCGCTGACCCACGTCACCAGCTACACCTACGGCAACGACGGCAAGATCGCCACCAAAACCGACCCCGAGAACCACCTCACCAGCTACATCTACAACGACGACGGCGACCTCAGCCAGGTCACCCTGCCCGACACCACCACCCAGACCTACAGCTACGACCCCGACCAGCAGCCACACCAGCTACACCGACGCGGCCGGGAACACCACCAGCTACGTCTATGACCCGCTCGGCCGGCGTCACCTCCGTCACCGACCCCTAGGGCGAGACGACCAGCTACACCTACGACGCCGACGGCAACCTGGCCACCACCACCAGCCCCGACGGGCTGGTCACCACCAGCACCTACGACCCCGCACAACCGGCTCACCGCCGTCACCTACTCCGACGGCGTCACCCACGCCGTCAGCTACGTCTACGACCCAGCCGGGCAGCCGGACCTCGATGACCGACGCCACCGGCACCACCGGCTACACCTACGACCCCGACGGCCGACTCACCAAGGTCACCAACGGCGCCGGGCCAGTCGGTCAGCTACGTCTACAACCCCGACGGCAACCTCACCACCGTGACCTACCCCAACGGCAAAGCCGTCACCGACGCCTACGACACCGGCCAGCAGCTCACCTCCGTCACCGACTGGAACAGCAACAAGACCAGCTTCGGCTACAACAAAGACGGCGTCCTCACCAGCGAGACCTACCCGAACGGCGACACCGCCGCCTACACCGTCAGCACCGCCGACCAGGTCACCGCCATCACCGACAAGAACTCCGGCAGCACCACCCTGGCCAGCTTCACCTACACCCGCGGCAAGGACGGCGAACTCACCGCCACCACCGACGACCGGCAGCGCGATCAGCGCCCCGGCCCAGAGCTACACCTACAACCCGCTCCGCCAGCTCACCGGCACCGGCACCGCCAGCTACGGCTACGACAACGCCGCCGACCCCACCACCCTCGGCGGCACCACCCAGACCTTCAACGCCGGCGGCCAGCTGGCCACCGCCACCACCAGCGGCACCACCACCAGCTACGGCTACAACCCCCGCGGCGACCGCACCAGCGCCACCACCAGCGGCGCCACCACCAGCTACGGCTACAACCAGGCCAACCAGCTCACCAGCTACACCCCCGCCACCGGCACCGCCACCAGCTACGCCTACAACGGCGACGGGCTGCTGATGCCAAAACCACCGGCGGCACCACCACCAGCTACGCCTGGGACACCACCAGCACCGTCCCGCTGATGCTCACCGACGGCACCACCAGCTACCTCTACGGCCCCGGCGGCCTGCCCGTCGAACAGTCACTCCACCGGCACCCCCACCTATCTACATGCAGGACCAGCTCGGCTCCACCCGGCTGCTCACCAGCTCCACCGGCGCCGTCACCGGCACCTACACCTACGACCCGTGGGGCAACACCACCAGCCACACCGGCACCGCCACCACCCCGCTCCTCTACGCCGGCCAGTACCAGGACCCCGCAACCGGCTTCTACTACCTCCGCAACCGCTACTACGACCCCGCCACCGCCCAGTTCCTCACCATCGACCCAGCCGTCAGCCAGACCCAGGCCCCCTACACCTACACCAGCGACAACCCAGTCAACTTCAGTGACCCCACCGGGCTGATCCCTCCCCCAGGTACCTGGGTCCCACCCAGTCAGTTCGAGCTCGGCGCAGGCTGCTACACGCGCGCAGGCGGCACCGCCGGCAACATACTGTTTGGTCTCATCTTGATCGACATCCTCCAAGGCGGGCTCGATCCAGCCACCGACGTGGCCACCATCGAGGAAGCCATGGCAGAAGGCGAGACCGTGGCTGGGGTCGACGACTCGCTTCCTGCGCTGTCGGACGCGGCCCGGCAGGAACTGGCGCGCATGCAGGAGGCGGCGACGCCGACGGACATCAACCCCGATGGGACGCCTGCTAACTTCGGAGATGACGGGCCGTCTAGCGTGGCTGGGGTCCTGGCCGAGAATGAGGATGACATCGCGAATGCTGTGCATACATACTCAACATCTCTTCACGCAATTGACCCATGGATCCCAGCTGTCACGGAGCAGGGAGCAGATACATTGGTAATGGCCACGATGGTGATTGCAGCGATTCTGCAGAGAGCCTTCGGAGGGTAAATCTTGAATACCGCGGCCGACGCCGGAAAACCATCCGAGGATGATGGTGTGAATAATGATCTCTGGGCTCGGCTACGCACGGTGGTCAGCTCGGCGAGCCGCGGCGATGCTGACAGCCACTCACTCGAGCTGATGCGATGGCCCACTGAGGTTTCTCTGGCCGGTCAACAGCATGCCGGGGTGTATCTGCTCTACCTGCTGTATCGCACTGTGAAGACTGCTCTTGGGAAGTCACCTACGCCGGCAGATTTGCACGAACTTACCATCACGGTTTATCCAAGGTTCCGGAAGGTCATTCGGGCCGACGACGTCCAGCTGGAGGATACCTTTCGGAGGGCCTTTGAGCTTCCCCCCTCCGGCCACCCCTGAGACCGGGAGAGTTTGTGGTCTTCGGCTCGGTAGCGCTAGGTACGCTGCTGGTGAATCCCGACGATGACCTTAAAACGATGCGCCCGGGCCTGGCGTCTTGGATGCGTCGCAACCACGAGCGCTTCCGTGCCGAGGGCCTGCTGGAAGACCGGCCCAGGAGCGAGCGGTCTTGATGCCCACAAGGGTGGCGCCACTGCCGAGGATTCGGCCGCCAGGAAGTCGAGGACATCGCCCGAGATCAGGGTCGGCGTGCCGTCGGTCATGGACACGGACCGTCGGGGGATTGGCCGGGGGACTATGGGTCGGCGGGGTCCGGCGGCGGCCGCTGCGGTCATCAATCTCGGCGGACAGTAGCTCTGCCAGGTAGACCAGATGCGTCTGCCGTTCCCGGACGGCGATCTCAGCGAGCCGGGCGGCGTCAGCGGCTGTGCTACGGTGCTCCACCGGATTCGTGGTCAGGTGCTTTCGGTCCTCGAGCCGTTAGACGCGACCCGGCTGGCCGCGGCTTTCGCGTGCCTAGGCTTAAAGGAGGGTCCCCCTCCATACGGCGGCGGCCGGTATTTGAGCGCCTCGTGCCGGTCGGCGTTCAGCCGCTTCTTGCGCTCGCGGCGCACGCGCCACTTCTCGCGTAACCGGCGGATAGCAGACACCTTCGTCTCGGGCGCGGCCGGGCCACTGCTCGCAGGCAACATCCCGATACAGAAACGCGTCGCCGGCTTGCTTATTGTCGTGTTCGTCGCTGGGGGCCTGTACACCGGAATCTTCCCGTATCTGGGCCGGATGCCGGCCGCCGCTCTCGCATCCGGCCGGATAGTTGGTCAAGGACCTTTCCGACTGGTTCGTGGCACGCGGGTTCCCTGACGGGTCCCTGGGCAGCCCGCTCGGCTGGGCGGCCAAGGCAGACGTTCTGTGCCTGTCGATCGGGGAGTGACGCGCAACGGCCAGCACGCTTGAGGGAGCGCCGGGCACAGGTCGCCAACGGCAGGACAGCAGGGCAGGTCGGCCCAGACCGTCGCCATGACTGCGACAGTAGGCGGCGAGGCATTACTCGGGGATTGCTCAGGTGTTTCCTGAGCCGGTCAGTCGTAAGTCTCGGCCCTGCTAACAGTCCCCGGCCTACCCGTCAGCTCGGCGCCCTCACGATGCCTCGGCGAGTACCACGCCGCGCTCATGCAACCATCGATCCGGCACGACACCCGAAGGTGCCCGTCGCCGCCGGCACAGCCGCAGACCACCCACGACACTGTGACCCGGCCAGGCGCTCACGGGTGCGGCGGGTCGTTTCTGCACTGAAGCGGGTAATACCGCCAGCCAGGTCGCTGCACGTCCATCAAGTAATTAGAACACGTGAGCTATACAACGCCTAGATGACAACCGGCTCCGGGGATGGCAACGGACCTGATGACGGCTGATTCCTGAACGGTAACGGTTAACCTGGGTTTTGCGGGATGATGCTGGATTTGATGATCCGTGACAGGACTCCTGTTGCGATCCGCGCGTGAAGCCGTGCGGGAAAGATTCCTGAGAGTTGCATCACATTCTTGTGATTGGGAATTGACTACTTGGAATCATCGTTGTTTGATGATGCCGATCCCCCCGCTCGCTTCGTCGAGCGGGTGCAGGCCCCGTCCTTCGGACGGGGCCTAGCTTTTTGTCGGGTCGGCGTACCTACCAGTCGAGAGGTTTGCTGAGCGTTCGCCCGCGGGCGGTGGTCACCTTGGCGGGGAACTGGCTCGCCGAAAGCGGGCCCTGACGGATCGGTCTGGACAGCTCGAGGCGCAACGAGGTTCCTGAGCGCGGCCGCAGGTTTGGGGTGCGGGTTGTAGATGATGACTGGTACGCCAATCTCGTCGTTGACGATGCGGATCGGCTCGCATAGGTCGGAATCGTTACTGACCACGACCGCGGCATCGCTGTCGGCGCGCATCGCGTCGATGATGAGGTAAGTCGCGAGGTTGACGTCGCTGCCCTTCTCCTCGGTCTTGATTACCTTGGCCATGCGAGGGCCCTGCGGCAAGGGCTCAGCGAGCGGCATCTTGGTTGTCGAGACGATAAAGCCGCCGTAGTGGATCGTCACGCTAGGCAAGGTCTCGAGGGCACGGAGGTAGGCGTTCTGACGCTTCGGTGCGTCCAAGTCTGTAGGGCGCGGCTTCACCCTTGCGGTGAAGTACCTGATCCTCTGAATCTCGTAGCTCGGCAGCAGCCTGCGGAACAGCGCGTCTAGGTCCAGCCACTTATACGGCGTGCCCTTAAGCGCGCCGTAGTAGAGGTTGAAGCCGTCGACGTAAACGTTGGCCTTGGGCCGCGGCTTCGGCTCGGGCTTGCGTGGACCCACCCGCAATAGGGTACTCGCCTGCCGTGCGCGGTCCGTTACCGTCAGATTGCCCCGCCCGCTTGCTCGCTGGCCGCCGCGTAACGCTGACAAAGCGCCAGGCGCCGGCCGGTGAGTGTGCGTCATCGCGTTACGTCGACTTCCTCGGCGCCGTGTACCAACCAGGGAAGCTCGGGCCGCCGCGCTAGCCGGGCGGGCTGATGAACTGCACGAACTGCCGGTAAGCACACCCAGCCTGACGGCTGGGTGCTGTACGCCTTCGCAAATGACTGGCTCGGCGCCACCCGGCCAGACGAGCCGCACGGCCCCGTGATCTTCAAGCCATCCACCATCCGCGTGACCGGCGACGAGTACGAGCGCCTCCGCGACTCCCACCGCCGCCACCAGACCGACCCGGCCACCGAACGCAAGCAGGTCGGCCGGTTCTGGGACCTGTGGGTCCTGAACACCAACGGCACCCTCACCCGGCGCCGCTTGCCATGAAGGGAACGAGCTTGACCGCCATCGAGACCATCACCAAGGTTTGCGACCTGCCTCACGCCACGGAGGTCCGCACCGGCATCTGTTATCTTTGTTGACTGATAGAGGCTCATGTCCATTTCTTTGCAACCACATAAAGATGTCTTCTTCAGATTCAGGGTCGTCAGCAACTATCTTTATCATCTCGCCTATAGTAAGTCTTTCCATTTCCATCTTGGTGCGAAATACAGGCTCAGGACAGTAAAGGCCTCTAACGTCGATGGTCTTGGTCGGAGATTTGGTGTCACTGGTATTCATATTGATAGACAAATTGATGGTATAGGCAATATATTAATTGTTTAGGAGAAAGGTAGCCGAGCGTTTCTTCCAGCCTATTATTCAGACTGAGTATTCTTTGTTGGTTCTCGTAACCCGTGTATTCAGACTGTGTATTTTTTGTAGGTCAAGAATACTGTGACATTCCATTTTCAGATGCTGTTTTATCATAATCTTTTCGAATTTCCCTACTGACAATATGTAGACCTATTTATACCTACACGCATAGTTGACAAAATGAAAAGATCATACTAGGCGTTAACTCTAGTCACCTGAATAGGTCTTTCTCTTTAGAGCGAAGTAGACTCCGATATAGAAGTGTTTTCATGCATTCGATACACATATCCTCTTAATATTATAACAGGAATGCGTTCAGTTTTACCCATTTGTAGTTCTGCAGCAGATGCAATCTCATCGACCACTGCAATTTCAGTTACTTTCAACTTCTTTCCGTACATATCGAGCGTGCCAATGTAGCTCTTTATCGGTTTGATTCCCGCAATCCCGATAGCCACGTTAACTTGTCCTTCCCTAAAAGGCCTTCCGAAAGTGTCAGTTATTATCACAGCAACATCAACTCCCGTTTTTATTTTAAATGAATGTCTTAGCTTGCGTGCAGATGAATCTGCATCCTCAGGCAGCAAAACTGCGTAATCATTACTTTCTTCCACGTTGCTCTGATCTACCCCAGCATTTGCACAAATTAACCCACGCTTTGTCTCTACAATTAGCATGCCTCGGGTCAATCTCAAAACATCTACTGACTCATTTAAAATTAGTTCGATTAAGCGAGGGTCCTTATCGTATTGTTTTGCAATTTGTAACGACCTCTCTGAAGGATTGACGAGTTTTAAATCTATCAGCCTTCCCTCAGCCTTGGAAACTACTTTCTGTGCAACAATGACTATGTCACCCTCTGAAAGAAACTCATTAGCTTTCTTCATCGAGTCTAAAATAATTAAATCGAGATTATCGCCAGGTCTTATATCAGAAGAAATAGGAACAGGAATAATTTCAATCTTAGATTTCAATATATCGTATGTCGCAATAACGGAATATAAGATATAATTACTGCTAATGGATGTTGGACGGTACCTGCTTTGCCGAACTTTTTTTCAAGTAGTTTCAGTAATAGTGATAAATCACGTATCTCTACGACGGCATCGGCTTCTTCCTTGACCTTGTCTACAGGACAGAATCCGATTGTGAATCCTGCAACAGCTAACAATTTCAGATCATTTGCTCCGTCAATTACTGCTACCGTGTCTTCGCGTCTTATTCCCCATTCCCTTATAGTCCGGTTGACTGCTACTGATTTGTCTGAGGTAACGACGATGTCCACATCATGAAGCTTGCCATTTCTGAAGATTAATTCATTGGAAAATATCTTGTCAAGTCCAAGTTCACCTTTCAATCTATCGGTTATGATGGTAAAGCCACCAGAAACAGCAATCATTTTCCAACCTGCTTTTTTCAAGGCAAAACAAAGCTCTCTGGCACCGGGCATAATCTGAAGATTCTCCCCAATTCTTTCAGCATCCTCCAAACTTATGCCGCGAAGAGCAGCTACTCTTTGTCTAAGTCCATCTTCCCATTTTATTTCTCCCCTAATTCCTTGCTTAGTGATATCCCAAATTTCCTTCTCTTTCTCCGGTCCAATCAGCTGTGCTAGTCCAGGAAGGTCCTCTGCGTTCAGGAGTACGCCTTCTACGTCAAAGATAATCAGCATAATAACACGCGGACTCCTACCCGTTCACGTTCTACATAGTATATTAAGTTTGTCGAGCTTTTCTAGTTTCTATCTTCATTCGAGATAACGTGACTTAAGCACGATATTCACTATCAATTTATAAACTGCAAATCTGTCTTCGCTATTTGATCTTCTAAATTCGCAGTCTGCAGACTGAAATTGATATTATACTTCAATCTAACAGCGTTCCATAAATCTAACAGATACCATTTTCTGTATCGCAAAATAGTATCGAGTCAAAGAAATGGTCGTATTACTCTAATCGATGATGATGAGTAGAGCGATGTAGTTTTCAACAACGGTACAAGGACTTGGAGAGCACATTGCACTCATAAAAACTCAATTGAACTTACGGCAGCAGAGTATTATTAGATGCTCCGAGAGGGTAGTGTGATTCTGTGTAACGCGATTTTTTAATCTAGCGTTAAATCTGATTTCGCGGTATCTGTGTCCATTATCTTTTTTAAAAAAAGGTCACAAAAACATATAAGTAATTTCAAGTCCCAGGAAAAGGATCTTATAGCTGTTTTGTATGGTGGTCAAATAAATGAGTGACGGCACCGGTGTCAAGTACTTGGTTCCTGTTAAGCAGGTCGAGAAATCGATTAAGTTAACCGACGAAGCAAAGGCAGAGCTACGGAATATTGGAATGATGGATGACAAAGGCAAATTAAAGTTAAAAGGTGTGAGTCCAAAGATGCTTAAACGAATGAAACTTGAGGCAGTAGATTGCCCTGTCTTGAAAGCCGAGGTAGGATTTGTCCAATGTTATGTTTGTAAGAATTTTCATAGTAGGATATCAGGTCAGGTCTATTGCAAAGGGGAGCCTTTTTGAATATGCACCACAAAACTTCATAAATCTAGTCAGTCTGCTTTTCTTCGTTGGTTTCTGGTACACCCATTGGCATTACAGTAAAAAAAAATGAGAATTTTAGTGATTGGTATACTCAGGTAATCTGGAAGGCAGGATTGGCAGACTACGCTCCTGTTAAAGGTTTCATAGTATTAAAGCCGTATGGGTATGCCATATGGGAGTTAATTAAGGATATTCTAGATAGGAAATTCAAAGAGACCGGACATCAAAACGGCTTTTTACCGCTATTGATACCGGAATCTCTCCTTGCCAAAGAAAAAAATCATTTTACCGGATTTACGCCTGAGGTATTTTGGGTCACGAGAGCTGGTGAGAACGAACTAACTGAAAAACTAGCCTTACGACCAACGTCTGAGACAATTGCATACTCTATCTTCTCAAGATGGATTGCTAGCTACAGAGATCTTCCCATCAAGATCAACTTCTGGAATAGCGCCTTACGAGCAGAAATAAAAGCAACAAAACCCTTTATTAGAAATTCAGAATTTCTTTGGCAGGAAGGACATACAGTACACGCTGATAAACAAGAAGCCAAGGCTGAAGTAATGTTAATTTTAGAGATCTATCAGCGATTGATTGAAGATCACTTGGCTATTCCTACAATAGCCGGACTAAAAAGCGAGAAGGAAAAATTTGTAGGTGCAGAATATTCTAGTCCCCTTGAAGGAATGATGACAGATGGCAAGGCGCTCCAAATGGCTACCTCTCATCATCTGGGACAGAATTTTTCGAAGCCATTTGAAATAAGATATCTTGGTCAGGATAACCAGCAGCACTTTGCTTGGCAAACTTCATGGGGTATTTCGTGGCGTCTTATAGGAGCATTAGTAATGATGCACGGAGACGACAAAGGACTTTTGCTTCCTCCTTACATAGCCCCTATCCAGGTCGTAATTGTCCCGATCTTCAGAGACAAAGAATCCATACAGGTCAAGTCAAAAGCACAGGAAATCGCCAATGTATTGAGAAAATCAGGGGTAAGGATCATAGTAGATGAGCGCGACGAGTATACTTCGGGATGGAAGTTTAATGAATGGGAGGTCAAAGGAGTTCCACTTAGAATTAATCTAGGACCAAGAGATATCAAGAATGAACAACTTGAACTCGTTAGAAGAGATACCATGCAGAAATCTACAATCAACGAATCTGTATTGGTAGATTCAGTAATATCGATTCTGAATGAAATCCAAACTAATCTGCTACTTCGAACCAAGGAAATCCAGAGGCAATTTACGTCGAGAACTGATTCTTATGATACTTTCAAATCAATTCTTGACACTAAAGGGGGTTTCATTTATACAAGGTGGTGCGGAGAACAAAGTTGCGAGACAAAGGTAAAGGAAGAGACGGGAGCAGACTTGCGGGTCATCCCTTTTGAATGCGAGGAGGAAGTGGATCTACTTATGAATTGTGTCTATTGCAGAAAACCTGCAAACAAGATAGCGATATTCGGGCGCGCTTACTAAATGGTACCTTTTCTAGTGAGCATAACATATACTTCGTTCAGTTTCTGTGAGACCAAAATCATGAAGAATATCGGCCACCTTAGAGAAGACGGCTCAATCGAAAAACTGAGGTGCGATCATAACCATAGACACCTTCAGTTTCACGATTAGCTCCGATTACCCTAATGGGGCCGATTTTAATCTCATTGTTGTTCTTGATCACTTGATCGCAATATTAAACCTAATTTATGCAGTGACAGCGACTTCCTCAGTCTTTAGTTTTTTCTTCCTCTCTTCTAACTGCTTTTTCATTAATCGTTTTGCTATTCTTGGATTGTTCTTTTCTAGCCAGTTTGCGAATGCTTCTTCCTCTTTCAGATTCTTCTCTAAAACCTTAATAGCTCTTTTATCTGCTTTCAATAATTCAAGAGCCTGAATACCACCTTCATACCAAATTGTTTCTGCTCTTTCTATTATTAGATCGTTCATTGATTCCCAAACCTCTCTTTCGTTCGGAGTACTGCCACTTTCTATCATTCCTTTCAGAGATGGCGGAGGTTCTGGAATGGGTAATTTACCGCTGTCAATTATTGGTTCGCCCCCCATTGCTTTTATCGTCACCTTCAGTCGATCCTGTTGCTCCCTTGTCTGGGCTAAGTGGCGATTAATCTTTTCCTTGACCTCTGGATCTATGCTTTCAGCTAATCTCCTATCCAATCTATCGACAGCCGCATTTTCGTATGATAATGCGAGGTTAAGTCCTGCTAGAGTAATCATCGTCCTCCTATCATATGGATTAGTCATGTACTATTCTATACTATGACAAATATAATAGAGTATTTGTATTAACCGAGTGTGCTAACTATTTTATTGATATCCAGAAGAACGTCTAGATTATTAGCATCTGACATCCAAATAGATTAATAGTTGCCTAAGGCGCTCCGCTTCAAACCAATCGAATCCAACAACTTTATAACCTATTTCTTCGATTGATAACTATGCAATCCCGATTATATAGCATGTATTTCGCAGTTAAGCTTTGGATATATAGGGTAATAAAAGAAAGAAAGAAGAAAACAGAAAAGGAGATTTCAATCTGAAGCTGGTCTTCACAGCGACTAAAAAACAGTCGGATATTTTTTCTTTTTAGCAAATAACTGAGTCCACTCACAACCATGGATATTCTTAACATCTTAAAGGAAGCATGCAATCAAGTTTACGACCAAACAAGAAGTATGGTCGGAACCGAGCGGGGCAATGAAAAGCTGGGAAGAGGCGCTGGCGGAGATATGAGCCGAAGAATTGATGTTGTTGCCGAAGCAGCTGTGATGGAAATAATCAAAAGACACGACTTTAACCCTACAGTAATTGCGGAAGAATCAGGTCGAATTGAAGGCAAGGATCACGGTTTCTTGGTCATAGATGCCATAGATGGAACAACTAATACAAGTCGTGCAATACCATTCTATTGCTCTCTCTCGCATATGCATCAAACTTTAAACTCAGTTCGGTAATTCATGGTGCTATAATCGACTTGTCACGAGGTGATCTTTATTACGCCTCAGATCAACGTGGTGCGTTTATGAACAACAGTCAAATCCATGTAAGTAAGTCCTTCGAACTTGATGATAGTAATAATCTGGATGATATTTTAGTAGGCATGAATATATCTGGTGCTTCCCCACAGATCATGATGAATCTGCTCAACATTATTTCAAAAGCCAATCATATCAGGAATTTTGGAGCAAATGCACTGGAATTATGCTATTTTGCTAGAGGGCTTTTAGATGCTTACATTGATATTCGCGGAAAAATTCGTGCAACAGACCTTTGCAGGCTTACCTTGTCGTAAAGGAAGCAGGAGGCAAGTTGTACTCCACCGATGGCTCGAAACTTGATTCTGAATTAGGCAACAAAGCAAGGATCTCCTTTGTAGCAGTAAGAAACGACGATATATTTGCACGTCTCGCTGCGATATGCAGATCGGACGCTGAAAAAAAGCCATAAACAGCGCCCGGGCCGGGA
Source organism: uncultured Actinomycetota bacterium (assembly GCA_963808215.1). Classification (GTDB taxonomy): domain Bacteria; phylum Actinomycetota; class Actinomycetes; order Streptosporangiales; family Streptosporangiaceae; genus JAJYUU01. The sequence goes on along the minus strand of CAWEEY010000002.1, from coordinate 32,333 downwards.
TTCGAACCCGGGTCGAAGGAGTGACAGTCCCCCATACTGGACCGGAATTTATGATTACTGAACATCAGTAATCTCTATACTACCCGGGCGCACAAAGCAAACCTTTAAGCAAGCAATTAAAATGTTTTGCTTCGCCTGGAAGTTAGGAGCAACAGACACGTATATGATGTCCTTCAAGTTCCAATTATATCCTTCGAAACAACAGACACAGACTTTAAACGATAGTATTGAAGTCTGTAGGTTGTTGTAGAACCAATCACTAGAAGAGCGATTGAAGGATAAAGGTCTAAGGTATTATGAACAAAAGAGGAATCTTACTCAAAAACGCAAAGTTACTCCAGCTTTACAGAGCATACACAGCCAAGTCTTACAGGATGTCGTGTGGAGAGTTGACAGAGCATTCCAAAACTATCACAGGGATTTCAAGGTAGGACGACCTAACTTCAAGCGTCATGGTAGATACAACTCCATACCCTATCCTCAGTCTGGTTCATTCTATATCAAAGAGAATAGGCTAAGACTGGCATTTATTGATGGATTGATCAAACTGAGACTCCATAGGATACCTATAGGCACGATCAAAACATGTACTATTATGCGAGATATTGACAGATGGTTTGCTTGTTTTTCCTGTGACATCAAAACGATGGAAAAGACTACAAATGGTATAACTGCAAGTATCGATGTCGGATTACATAACTGGATCGTGCTAAATAATGGAAAACTCGTTGAAAGGCCGAGGTTCCTAGATACTGCTGTAGAAAATATAAAGCGGTTACAAAGAGATTTATGGCGTAAGAAGAAAGGTTCTATGCATTGGCAGAAAGCAAAAATAGCGCTAGCCAAAGCATGGAGAAAGGTAAGACTAGAGAGAGAGGATTACTGTCAGAAAGTTACGACCAATCTGGCTAAAAGATTTGAAACAATCGTGTTTGAAAAACTCTCAATATTGAAGATGGTCAAAAACCATAAACTAGCAGGAAAGATTCTAGATGCTACTTGGTATAAATTACGACAACTGGCTGCCTATAAGGCGGAGGTTGTTACTGTCGACCCAAGTAAAACAACACAGATATGTTCTAGTTGTGGTTTCATACCCGAAAAGAGAATCGGACTTTATGTAAGGACTTACGAATGTGCTAGTTGTGGTTTGATAATCGAGAGACCACAACGCCGCTCTAAATATTTTGAAATTGGGTTCGGAGGGAACCCTTGTAGAGAAGGAGCCTCTACTTGCTCAAAACAAGCAAGCAACTTCGATGAAACATGAAGCCCACACCCTTTAGGGGTGGGTACTCCCAAAGCATAGGAATTGTATAAAAATAAATTATACATTCCATGAGTCTATGATAAACTGGGCCCGTAGCTCAGCCAGGTAGAGTACCGGACTTTTAACCTAGGAAAGAAATCCGGCTGTCTCGGGTTCGAATCCCGACGGGCCCGCATCGTTTTTCATTCGAATCCACAAGCTTTAATAGCTTGATTCGCCATCTTTAGTACAAATAATTGGCAAGAAAGGCTATTGACAGGTCATTGCTTCATGGGGAATCTATAGAACAATTTAGGGCAGCTATTAGAAATGATGCCACGAGGGACCCATATGAAAGACGTCTTATTCATTTCCTCGAAAGTCTGGGGATGACACCCGATGAATTTGTAGTCCAGGCAAAATCACGACCTGATGCAATTGAGAAGAGAGTAATATCGTATGTTTCTGCCGAGAACCGTAGGTCGGAAAAAGGACAGATAACTGCTGGTACCGTTGGTAATGCCCTTAAAGCAGTTAAAGTACTACTGGAAATGAACGACGCCTCTCTAAATTGGAAGAAGATTAAACGGGTTCTACCCAAGGCCAGAAGATATGCCCTTGACAGGATTCCTACTATTGCCGAAATTCAGAGTATTGTTGAAGCGGCTGATAATAGGGGCAAAGCATTGACGCCTGTTCTCATTTCTAGTGGAATAAGAGAAGGCGCTATAGAACAGTTGAAGGTAAGTGATTATACACGTATCCAAGGTATAGGTCGCCTGGTAGTCTCGCCCTGAAGCCTGCAACGCCCTTGACAAATATTTGACTTTTAGAACGCAACATGGAGAAATGATATCCCCTAACTCTCCATTATTTAGAGATAATTTTGACCCAATAAAAAAACAAGAAGAAGGACGTGGGCATCATGGGCGTACTAGAAGTGATGCCAAAGAGATAGTTATACCAATGACTGGAGCCTCTGTTCAGACAATATTACAACAGACTTCTTTTCTCGATTGGAATTAGAAATCAAAAAAAGAGAAGGCATGACTTCTCAGTTCACGGGTTTAGAAAATACTTTAACACTAGGGCTGAACAGGTTGCGATGAAGCCTATCAATATTCGGATTCTTATGTCTATCTAAATCACACTCAGAAGGCCTTTTACCCTTTATGCTAGCTCGAGCAAATCAGATATGCCTACCTGTACCATCTTCTTGTGTCACTAAACCTTACAATCTCTGTTTCCAAGATAGTTCAAAAAGCAAAAAAGGGTGAATCAGGTTTCGAGTAGTAGCGGTCATATTTTATGTTATAATTTTTAATCTCGTCCAGCTTAACACCTAGCACAACAACAGCATATGCGGCCCCTTTGTCCGTGATATAGATAGGCTTTTCAAAGAATTTGTTTCCCTTTTCCCTTGCCCGTTGGGAGTCCTGCTGAAGAAATTTGTTGGTTACTAGATAATCGATACTTCGAGGCTGTTTTGCATTGATTGCCTTTGAAATATGATTTATGCCTTCGACCTGTTTAGATTCACATTGAAAAAAATGATTCAAGATTCTTTCCTGTAGTTCGCCCAATTTTGGGCCGATATAACGTGACAAGATATTTCAGAATCTATTGGTTGGTGAGTTAATTTCATGACACATTTCTTGACCAATGAAGACTTTGTTCTCTCTTTGCTTTACCTCGTCAGGAGTCGGATAATATTTTTTTGTCTTTGTTTGTACCCTAGTCAATCATTTTACGGAAGATAACAATAATTTTTTGACCAGTTTTTTCATTGTAAATTTTGGCTAGGTGGTCTATCACCTTGCCAAGATATTCAGATTTGTATAGATACCTGTCAGCCATTGAAAACTGTTCGATACCATTAGTAAGTTTATGTGGTTCTGCCGATGACGGCGACGGCGATGAATTTGAATTTAGTGTCAAATTGCGACTAAATTGATTTTGGCCCTGTGTTTGCGTTTGGTTTTGGCTCAAGTTGTGACTAACTTGCTTACCTCTAGGCTTCATCTTTAGCTCTGCGGGTAGATAGCGGGTGACGGTAGACCTCGAAAGTCCTGACTTAATCATCTCTTGACGAACGAATTGACCTATTTCCTTTGGAGTAAAACCTTCGGATTTGCCAATTTCGATTACTTCATTGACGGTTTCGTTAAGAGAACGAAAGACGGAAACACAATTCCTTATTTTCTCTTGTAGTCTTGCAGATGGTTGCCGTTTATCCTTAGACTGTAAAGTAGTGCTTACGAGTTGCAATTGCGCTATTTGTTAAATTGATCTGCAGAATAAACACCGAAGCTAATTTTTGTTAATCATTCAGTCATAACCTCGATGAATCGTGCTCAAAAACCTAACAAACGGCTCGCTATGATAAGAAAGTTACCATCAACACGCCTTTACTAGTAAATCATAGTACCGTCTCAATATAGTAATCAATTCTTTCTAATAAGAACCTGAAACCAGCTAATCCAACAGCTAAAACCAGAAGTGCTTCACTCCTGTCTGGATGCATACTAAATTTATCGCCTGATTTCGTTAACTTTGCGTGAGTCTGGTTTACTTGCAATCCAATAGGTATTTTCCTTATCCGCATAAACTTACAAATAACTTCTTCAGCCCCCCCTGCGTTAACTTACAGCGTCTATGTTGCCAATTATGCTCGTTTCTACCAACAACTCCTTCCCAAGGTCCTTCTTGTTCTTATATTGGTATATTGGTTCGAGTGCGGATTTTACTTCATCCATTACGTATCTGTATTCAAGACCAGATTTTGCATTTCTCAGAATTTGCACGGCATTATTGAGATGTTCGGCTAGAATGAGAAAATCAGCCATTAAACTAGATATCGCTTTTGGCAGCCCTGATGTATTCTTTATCTTGGCTGGTATCTCGAGTGAGCAAGAGGCCAATGCATGTTAGCACGGCCAACAAAAGAAAAATTTATGAGGCATTTCTAACTATGCATAGTTTTAATAATGAAAAACCGGGACGAACCGTCGAGAATCAGCTGAGGTGTAGTATGTCCGAACGAGCAGTAGAGATGAACAACATGGTCATAGACCATCATGAGACTCAGATGCAGGATAGTGTCAATTTCACCAAGCTAGCAACAGAACTAGCGGAAACCGGCAAAAACTTCTATTCACGCGGTTGGGTTTTAGGCACCAGCGGAAATTTTAGTGCTGTGACTTCCTGGCAGCCGCTGCGCTTAGCAATCTCACGTACCGGGTTGGACAAGGGCAGTCTTACAGCGGATCAGTTTTTGGAGATTGATGGCGCATCCAATGTCATCAGTGGTGACGGACAGCCATCGACCGAAACAATGTTGCATCTTGCAATCATCGGTTGTGTGAATGCGGGCGCAGTTTTGCATACCCACTCCGTGTGGAGTACGGTGCTCTCTAATATGCATGCGCCGCGGGGCGGTGTCGCAATTGAAGGATACGAAATGCTAAAGGGACTCATGGGAGTTCGAACTCAAGAGCACCGCGAGTGGCTGCCAATCCTCAATAATTCCCAAGACACCTCCGAGCTATCGCAAAACGTTTCAAGCCTATGCACGCATTCCGGTATTCACGGGTTTCTATTACGCGGACACGGGCTTTATAGTTGGGGTGCGAGTCTGCAAGAAGCCAAACGCCATATCGAAATTCTTGAGTTCCTCATGGAGGTGTTAGTTCGGTCTCACCAATCTGTGATCCAGAAGGAGCTGGACTAATAAGAGGAGAACGCCATGGCTGTTGTTCGAATTCCAGATGAGAGTCGCTCCTTGCATGAAGTTGAGCAGATTCGAGAGTTTCTCGCGGGAATTGACATCGATTATCAACGCTGGGAGCCTGAGGCTCGCGTTACACCGGACGCATCCGGCGACCAGATTCTGAGTGCCTATGAGAAACAGATTAATGAACTCAAGCACCGTGGAGGTTATGTAACCGCAGATGTCATTGACGTGAACCAGGATACCCCAGGGCTAGATGCCATGCTCGCGAAGTTCAATATTGAACATTACCATAATGAAGATGAGGTCAGGTACATTGTCGACGGACGAGGACTCTTCCATATACATCCACAAAAGGGGTCCGTTGTGGCAATCGAGGTGGAGCCAGGAGACTTGATTCGCGTTCCACGGGGCACACTTCATTGGTTCGATCTTTGTGGTGACAGGCGTATCCGAGCAATACGTTTGTTCCAAGACGCATCCGGTTGGACGCCTCATTATACACACAGCGCAATTGATCGAAAATACGAACCAGTGTGCTGGGGTCCGTGGTATATTCCGCCACAGATGGCAGCGAAGTAGTGCGTGTCATCACCTCTAGTTGAGAATCAAGTCTATATCATTGTGCTCGATATTGAGGGCACAACTACGCCTGTAGAATTTGTCTATAAAACACTCTTTCCGTATGCAAATCGCAAATTCGAATATTTCCTTCGCGAACACTTCCGAGAACCAGAAGTTGAATCCTTGGTCCAAGAGTTGTACTCGAGCACCAAACCGATGAACGCCAGGGATTGCAACCCTCTGCTTGGATTGACGGCGACCACGATGAATCGCGAATGCGTTCATGTGTTGAATACTGCCGATGGCTGATGGCCAGAGACAACAAGTCTACCCCTCTCAAATCTCTACAGGGGAAGATCTGGCAAGAGGGATACACCTTAGGAGAATTGCACGGTCAGGTTTACGCCGATGTTCCTCCGGCGTTCAAGCGCTGGCGGCTGCAGAAACGGGGGATATGCATATATTCTTCTGGCAGCGTCCTAGCACAGCAGACTCCTTTTCCGCAGCACCTCTTATGGCGATCTTACACCACGAATTTCAGACTTTTTTGATACTAGGATCGGCGCGAAGACGGAAACCGAAAGCTACAGAAAAATTGCTCAAGCCCTAACACATAATCCACGCGATTTACTGTTTATTTCCGACGCCATGAAGGAAGTCAGAGCCGCATGTGACGCAGGAATGCAAGCGATTATCTGTGACCGCGATCTCCAGCTCCTCAACCTGAAGGAGCAAAGACCGTCATCCGCAGCTTCGACGAAGTCTTTCCCGGATAGTCGCGTGGCATTTTGGTGTTTGCTTAACAGAACCGAAACGGCCAGTCCCTAAAAATCTTCCAGGCCTTATAGGATCGAGGATGGGTTACTTACTACCTACATGATCATTGCAACAATGGTTAAGTAGCGTAGTCTCGAATCGGAGGGGCCAGCTCAGGCCCAGTCGCTCTGTCTTCCAATGGACACACAAACTTTAAAGCTCTGACTGCCCTTTGTAATGTTAGGAACCCACTTTTAGCACCTATATCGTCACGGATTCAGACGGGCCCGCTACGATATGGGTGGCAGTAAAATCGATAGGACAGTCCTTCAAGGTCAGCAGTCTATAGAACCATTTACGGCTGCAATTTCTAATGCTGCGACCCTTGACCCATACGAAAGGAGGTTAATAGCGTTCCTGAAAACAGTCAAGATGACGCCTGATACTTTCGTTGCTAAGGCAAAGTTGGATCAATCTTCAATAGAGTCTAAGATAATATCATTTATTTCTGCGCAGAAGTCTAGGGCACAAAAAGGGGAGATAACTGCTGGTACAGTTGGAAACGCCATCAAAGCAGTTAGAGTGTTGTTCGAAATGAACGATGTCCTATCGATTAATTGGAAGAAGATCAAAAGAGTCCTACCTAAAGCTAGGAGATATGCATTAGACACCAACTATTGATGAGGTTCACGATATTGTAAAAGCCGCCGACATCAGAGGTAAGGCACTAACGCTAGTTTTTATTTCAAGCAGAATACGTGAAGGTGCTATACAATGGTTAAAGGTACATGACTATATTCGAATTGAACAATAAAGTCTAGGTCGTTTGACAGTTTACAACGGTGATCCAGAGAAGTACATTACCTTCATATCATCAGAAGCCTGTAATGCACTTGACAAACAGATATGGAGTTATGTGGGTCATGACTGATTTACCACTTGATTCCACAACAATAACCTTGATTCTAAGTGTTGCTACAGTACTAATAGTAATCTGGCAAGTGGGAGTCAGAATTGAAGGTCGTCTTAAAGGGCTAGATGGTCGTATAAAGTCGTTAGAAAATAATACTCTTCTTGCTTGATATGCCCTAGATTGGGTTCCAACCATTGATGACGCCGTAAAACTAGGCTCTTTAGGTGCGAAGCGGTGCGTATGGATTGCCAATCGCGGCACACAGCATTTCCTATGCCATGCATGCAATGAGAGGTTAATTATACGTGGTTGTCCCAGGGAATGGAAATACAGACGCTACGTGATGGCAAAGGTCGTCAGTTTTGCTTTCCACACGAGATCCGGTAGGTGTTTGCAACTTCTGTCGTGCTGTAGTGCCGTTTGACCGCGGCAGACTCGTCTGCTGTAGTGCCGTGGATTATGACGATATTCTTAAGGACCCAATAGTATTATGTGCTATATGTCACCGTAGAGAACGTAAAAGGAACACGCACACCACCTAAGTGGTGTCTTTTTTCTGCAAATGATGCGAAAATAAGGGTTTTTGCCTGATTTTCAGCGAAAACACCCCCTTAACCCCCTGTGCGCTCGCTTCCGCTTAAGTACAGACCGTTAGGTATGGCTGGCAGAAATGCCAGTCATTGGAATGACCGTTAACAAGAGACAAAAAGAAGAGCTCAAGGCCATTGTGCGCGAGATGTGTTTGACCCAATTCGCACATCCTCAAGATCCGAATATTCTTAGCACATTTTTCCCTCCTGGGGCCGGCGTTGGAACCTTAGTTCAGGTCGTAGTTGAGCAATATGTCACCTATTTTAGGCGTCTTAAGGCTGAGGCTATGGCAGCAGCCCAGGCGCCAGTTAAGACCCAACTCACAACAGCCCAGGCTGTCGCACTGGCGGCAATCAACAGAAGTAACGCATTGAGAGGACCAGACGGGCAGGGACAACAACAGCAACAGCCTCAACAAGAGCAAATCGTCCCTCAGACAAGCCAAGAATAGGTGATAGGCCATGCCAGATACCCAATTAGTCTCATTTCTGATAGATGCTTTTTGGATGGATTGTTGTCGTTACCGGGTCGCTTATGTGAGGCGGTACCGGGCATCGCCACACGGTGACTACGTCTCGAGGAGCTTGCCGAGGCAGCGCGGGCCACCGATTCTCGAAGTCGCCTTCCCGTTGGAGTCCGCGCTTTAACAGAGCTTGTATTCGCTGCTGCGTTTCAGGCCACGTCAGCGCGGTCTGAAAGGCGTTGAGGGCGTCGAGCAGCCGGTCGGCAACGGTACCTATGTAGTCAGCACTTATAGAGAGATCGAAGCTCTTTTGTACGATCCACGCATCAGTTCCGACGAACGCAAGATACACGCGGTCCGCTCTCAGGTTTAGAGTTCGCCAACGGGAGCCTGGGAACAGTCTGCCCTTCATCTTCCTAGACCCACCAGATCACAACCGCCTCCGTAGCGTTGTAATACATCAGTTCACCCCTGAAAGAATCGAAGGGATGCGTGACCTTGTGATCCAAATCGTGAACGAATTGCTCGATGCGCAGAGAAATCGCAATCAGCTCGACATAGTGTCTTATGTTGTGGATTTGGTTTACAATGCCAGTTTCTGTGAGGGTGCGTGCGTACACCATCGGCCCTTAAACCTGGTATTGCTCGTCACTGACCTTTTCCATCCAGTCAACAGCCTTGCCGTTGAGCTGTTCCTGAATGGCGATATGAGTCATCGCTGTAGTTGCCGCGGCACCATGCCAATGCTTTTCACCAGGTGGGATCCAAACCACGTCACCTGGACAAATTTTCTCGACCGGGCCGCTCCAGCGCTGTACTAGACCGCAACCAGCCATCACGATCAGGGTCTGGCCAAGTGGATGGGTATGCCATGCAGTACGGGCGCCAGGCTCAAACGTGACACTGGCGCCAACAGCCCGCGCTGGATCGTTTGCTTGGAACAGAGGGTCAATGCGCACAGTACCTGTAAAATACTCAGCCGACCCTTTGCTAGAAGGCTGTGAACCGATTCGTTTGATATGCATTTTCGAATCTTTACGCTATACACGATGCTCAATATATTATATGTATATTGAGAACCGCATTCTCTTTATTCATGCGCCTTTTTTTGAGCACCACCTTTTATAGAGACTATCAAAAGCAAAAATGTTCTCATAAAGGAGAGATATGTTACTTTCGTAAGCCCTGAAGCCAGCGATGCCATTGACAAATATCTGACTTTCAGAAGGCAACATGGAGAAATGGTATCAGCTGATTCACCATTATTTAGAGACAAATTTGACCCAATTAAAAACGAAGGACGCTGGCATCATGGACAGACTAGACCAAAGACATAGTTATACCAATGACTGGTCCTTCTATCCGACAATATTACAACAGACTTCTTTTCCCCATTGGGATTAGAAGCAAAAAGAAGAGAAGACATGACTTCTCAGTTCACGGGTTTAGGAAATATTTCAAAACCAGGACCGAACAGGCTGGGATGAAACCTATCGATGTCGAGATTCTTATGGGTCATAGCGTTGGCATTAGCGATTCTTATTACAGACCTACTGAAAATGAATTATTGCAAGACTACCTACACGTAAAGGATGCATTAACTATCTCTCAAGAGAACCGGCTAAGCAACGAAGTGGAAGCAAGAGGCAAAAGTATTTAAGCTAACTTACGAGAAAAAGATAGTGAGATTGCTGAATTAAGAGAGAAATATGATACAGATATCGCATTGTTAAAAGAGGCGATGCTTGACATGCAACAATTGCTAAAAGATCCAGAGAAGTTGGCAGAGATTTCGCGAGCCGCCAAAGCGGAAATCCTTCGATAGCACTTAGGCCAAAACTTATGCGGTTATCTTATAGAACATTTATCAGGGCGTTCAGATATAGATATAATATCTCAAATAGTGATAATGATAAGGTTAACAAGATTACAAAGATTGGATATCGAAACAATGCTGTAGTGGTTGCGCTTATTGCTGCCTGCTAGTACTGCTACTGCTTTCTATGTTGGGCTACGGGGAAAGGTTACTGCGTTAGAAAAACAATTACAACGTCTAGAAAAACATTCGTTACTTTTTTTTATGATAAGTGGATAGCGACTAAAGGAACGGCGGCGTTCTTTGATTATACTTTGAAAAGTAGAGAGGAAAACGGATAATGGCATTACTTCCACCGGAATTGATAAAGAGAAGACAGGATTTAACAGCAAAGTTAAGACTTGATAGCATATCGTATGAGGAGGCAGAAGAATTAAGAACGATTCTTCAAAAAGAACAAGAACAGGCTGAAGCAGCAAATGATTTCGTAGCCATTTTTGCGATACTAGGATTATTAAGCTCTAATAGCAATCATACTGTCCAAGGAGCCAAAAAAGAACAAAAAGTCGCGTAGATTGTTGTCAAGCTCACCGTGAATCAGCGCTGTTGTACTGCACTTGAACTTTGCACTATTATATCATGCTAATCAGCCATACAGGTTAAACGTCTTGATGGGTATCGTTAGGTATGGTTCCTATCTGTAAAGATTGTGGACAGAAATTTCTGAGCTCATCCGAGTATAAACGTCACCAGGAGACACATCTGCAGACTCGTCTCGAGAAACGGGGTATCCTTTCCTCAAGCTTCTGTGGGAAATGGCAAGTGCAAGGACAGCATTTTGGGGCCGGGAGAGGTTGCCGTAAAGCTCAAATGTTCTGTAAATGTTATGACTATAATGTGCTACAATGTCCCACAGGTATCATAACCATATCTTGTAATACCTCCTATAAGGGAGTTCTTTAAGTGAGTAATGTTTTTCTATCTCCAGGATTGATGATACGTAGCTTAGGGATATGAATCTGGCTAAGAGGAGCGGTGCTAAATAATGACAATATTTAACACGCTTTTATCAATACCCCTGAACAGTAACTTTGTAATTTTTGTGGTCATATCGTTCTTACTTGTAGCAGCACCTTACAGCATACCAGCTATTAGGCAAATCGCCCTAGAATAATCCGCTCCAACAGTATATTGACCAAGAAATAGAACAATCCGCTTATTACACGATCGTCGGGTCGCTGCTTCTCCCTAGTATCGCTGATTCTTTATACATAACTAGAGCAAGTCTTCTCTACCCCTCGATAAAAGTCCTGCCAGGAGTCGATGTGTAAAACGTCTAACCATGATTCATTTTTTTGATGAGGAGTTAATTATCGCTTCAAGAGGCACGTCGTGGACCCATGACACCACCGTGAGTCCAGTGCTGACAGATGCTGCCCAGGCTGAAGGAAGTACTTCTTCGATCTCTACGCAGAGGTATATTTTTCTAGCCGATTTTGAGATAGATGACAATGAAACCACTTCTGCCAGCCTATAAAGAGGTTGGTGAACGGCGGTATCGCGAGATCGCGGGACTCTACTATGATGATTTCGAGCCCGGTGATGTGTTCGAGCATCGCCCTGGACGCACCATTCTTGACGTGGACAACACCTGGTTCACGCTACTCACGATGAATACGCAGGAACTCCACTTCGACGCAGCCTACGCGGCCAAGACCGAATGGAAGACGCCTCTGGTGGATTCGACTTTCACGCTCTCATTGCTTACCGGTATGAGCGTGCGCACGGTCAGCGCTAAAGTGGTCGCCAACCTGGGTTGGGACAAGGTGAAGGCGACCCATCCGGTCTTCGCCGGCGATACCATCTACGCTGAGAGCACGGTCTTGCATAAGCGCGAGTCGGAGAGCCGACCCACGCAAGGGATCGTAACGGTTTCCACTCGGGGGCTGAATCAAGATGGCATCGAAGTGATGTCCTTCGAGCGCACCATGCTCATTTACAAACGAGGCCATTCGCCTGAAGATGCCGCGAACTACTAGGACTCCAGAGCAAAGCAGACAGTGTCTACGTAATTTAGATGAGGTGATAGAAAATGCAACTAACTATGCGCTATAAACGACATATGATAACCATGATCACAATCGTAGTTGGTTTGTTTTAGGGCAACTCTTATCAGGCCCTCTCCGTGATGCATTGCAAAAAGGTGACCACATGCTTTGCAGTGTCTATCGTCTTGCATTTTCGTCCATCCTTTTTTTCTCTGGTCTAAGTGTAAATTTCATCCTATCACAAGTGTTGTTTAGTTCCCTAATTGTGATACAACAATTAGGAAAGCGTTGTGTGCAGTATTGGATTAACTATTTTGGTGTGTTGTGTTGGGGCCTTTTCTGGGTTAACTTATATCCTCAGTACATTGTATTTCCTCAACAATTTGACTGTCATCATTTCCAAGTGGCAATACTAGATTAATATTATCAAAGTGGAAGGATTTTGGCTTCAGAGTCAGAATCGATGTTTTAATGGCCCTGTAAACATCCTCAGTCCCGGTGCAGGTTTTCTATTTTCGACGGCTGAATTTTAGACCGTGCTCATTATTTTCCCCGTTGGTACAGGGATCCGTTGGTACAAGCAAAACCAGATTCATTAAGGCTATAGAAAAAAGATACCATGAGTGATCTTACTTTGCTCTTGGGAGCGGTGCTACAGGTGCTGGTATGATAAATCAGTGTTTTGAGATACTGCCACATTTCTTGCTTATAGACGAGATTGAAGATTTGCGACAATCAGACCAGGCCAGTCTTCTGTCATTGATGCAGGATGGCGTCCTGACAGAAACAAAGGTATCCAAGACTAGGCGGATAGAGTTGAAGTGTTCAGTGTTTTTGACATGTAACCAGTTGAAAAGACTGCGTCAGCCATTGTTGTCGCGGTTTATGGTAACAGCATTAACATACGAGAACTAGCTAAACCAAAATCTTAATTCCTCTTTGGATCTTTTTCGAGATCAATCTGTGGAATCGCGATAGCGGCTATCACAACAGATTTTCGAATTAGTGCACTATTATCATGCTAATGTAATCATACAGGTTAAACATCTTGATGGATATTGCTAGGTATGGTCTCTATCTGTAAAGATTGCGGACAGGAATTCCTCTCCTCATCGGAGTATAAGCGTCATCAGCAAACCCATTTACAGACGCATATCGATAGGTGGAGTAGTAATAGCAAACCGGATAAAGTAAGTTGGAAACCTCCGGAGGGCATGATGCAGGATTTGTTCAAGATATTGAGAAGTATAGCCAGGAGAACGAGTTATGCTGTGTTTATGGGTTAACGGCCAACTGAATACTGCAATTCGTGAACCATCGCGTATTCTCGAATTGCAGGATCGATTAAAGGAATGGTTGCAGGATTTATGACGAGAGCCAGTATCTGTATTAGGCTGATTCTTAATCTCATTTAACCTGCTCTCAAGCACCACTATCCTCTCTTCGAACTTACCAATCACGGCGTCTCTCTGAGTGTTCTCTCGAACTAAAGCAGCAATGAGCTTCCTGAGATGTATGACAGCAATTACGTTAAGTTTGTCACAGACTGTCAGGAGAGTGGAGTTTCCCATCGCTGCTTGTTCTGGGTTCCACGCTTCTTTCAACAATAAATCGAACGCGCTTTTATGACCCAAGTCTACTAGCGCGGCCTTCAACTCCGTCTGAAGGTCTGATACGGTTTCTTCATATAATTGTCTGAAGGGACAGGACCGGATGTTGCTGAACCTGTCATGCTAATGAACGATATAGTTAAACATCTTGATGAGTATCGCAACGTTCGGCTGCTCACACCAGTTGTAGGAATAATTGCAGTGGGGTTTTGGGACGCAGCTGCTATCTCCCTTGTGGAACTACCCCCTGGATGATTATTACTACAAACCCCAATATCCGAGAACCTGAAATGACGAATTTGTTGACAGATGTCTAACAGGTACCTGGTATGAGCTATCTAACCTGTGCTACAGGTGGGCACGCGGTGACACAATGCGTCCCAAAGATATTTGAGTAAGTCACTCTACAGGAGAAGATGAATACGAATTATGTACAAGAATGTATCAATAACACTAATTATGGCTTCGGCCATAGCGGCAATTCTGATAGTGCCGTCGGCCGTGCTCCAGCGCTCGCACGCGCAGTCGGATCTCGCCAATACCGTCCTGGCCGTGCACAACCGCGAGCGCGCTGCCGTTGGATCTCCGGAACTCAAGTGGAGCGACAGCCTAGCCGCCGACGCCAAGAGTTGGGCCGAGCATCTGGTGACGCTTAACCAGGGCAAGCCGCTTGACGAGCGATCCAATCTCGTCCACGCGACAGGAACGGGGCAGGGCGAGAACCTTGCGCAGCGCGCCGCGTGGGGAAGCGGGCCGACTTCTCCTCCTTCGACGGAGTCACTACTCCAGGGCTGGGTCAACGAAAAGCCTTATGGAGGATCTTTCGATCATTATACGCAGATGGTCTGGAAGACCACGAAAGAGGTCGGTTGCGGGACCGCCAGCGCTAGCGGTACTGCTACCGGTGGTAGTATGACGGGCCAAACGGTCTTTCTGGTGTGCCGCTACAGTCCGCCGGGCAACATGGCTGGGGAGAAGCCGTTTTAGGAGAGCGGAATAGCAACGACATCCTACAGATGTGTAGGATGTGGTAAATATTTTTCTGGGCCGTAGAATTAAAGACCCTCTGAGCAGAAGAATCATTAGTACCACTTATTAGGAATATATAGCAGTTTGATACAGCATATGGTACAGAAACCTATCTCAATATCTGTTATTGCAGACCATAGTTGTAGCAGGAATTCTAACATTGTCTATACTGGCAGCGATATCATCAACTAACCAAGTATTCGCTAATACATCAACATCTTTATCATTAGGCGCGTTTCCTAATAAAGGAAAAGTCGGCTCTGCCGGCACCTTACGTGTAAACTTATCTGGCAAACTGACCTCTGAGGGTTCAGAAGTAGGTGGAGCTACTATACATATTACTGGAACAGGCGAAGGTAAACAATTTACTGTCACAACTAATGAATTCGGTAGCTATAGCACTTTTGCCGACCTAGCCCCAGGTACACATGAAATTCAAGCATACTTTCCTGGTGACGCCACCCACACATCGTCATCAGCAACAAGAGTAGTTACAGTTACATCTTGATTGTCATTGTGCCCACCTAACATGGGTATAACACATCCCACCCAATGCGTTCTGTAAGGGAGTTTCTCTTTTATATCTATGATCTACGAACCACAACCTGTAGATGGATTGGAGGCCCGGCTAGCAACAAGCTGCCTCCATTCTTCTACACGTTGAAATACCATGAAGAGCATCCTGTAAGAGAGTATGATGCCTCATCAAGCTTTTTATCTCATATAGATGGTGTTATTACGACGTCAACAAGTTAAGCATGTGATTGGAGGTTTCGTGTCCATCGTCCAATCTCTTTTGCCGGTAGGCGCTGATATTGCAACGACTTCGTCACACGATGATGCTTGTTCGTTACCGAATAATCACAGATACTACCGATTTTAAATAATCACAGGTACAATCTGTATTATATGACTCAAAAATTGGGCTAACGTATGAAAAACCATGTAGTTACACGCTGGCCTGCCGTTTTAGTGTGATCCGGTTTCTCTGGTTGAATCAGTCGCCAATGTGATCGAAGGTGACTTCAAGGTGCCGCGGGCCGCGCAGGGACGCGAGCTCACGATAGGGTGGCGGGTCGGTGACCAGGCGTGGGTTGACGAGCCGACGGACAAGCCGTTTAACGCGATATGCGTTTCCATGCGGGCTAGGGGTGCTCCAACACAATAGTGAATGCTCCTGCCGAAGCCAAAATGCTCATTGTCTGTACGGTCGGGATCAAAGCGGTCAGAATCAGAAAAGCGGGCCGGATCGCGGATGCCAGAGCCGAACAGGAGCACCACGGTCGCACCTTTTGGGATGGTGACACCGGCTATATTGATATCGCTGAGGGTTGTGCGGGTGCGAAACTGCACCGGAGGATCATAGCGTTGCACCTCTTCGACTGTGCGGATGACCATATCATGGTCCCGATGTAACCGTACCGAGAACATCGGGATGACGCAGGAGCGTAAGCATGCTATTGGCGATCAAGTTAACGGTAGTCTCGAAACCAGCGCCGAGCAGCAGCCCTACTGACGAGAGAAGCTCTTGCTCGTTCATCTGTTCAGCGTCGTCGTGACTGCTTGCCACCAGGGCGGATATCAAATCATCACCTGGCCGATCGTGACGAATGGCAATAAGGCCGCGTACATAATCCCTCATCTGCATGGCAGCTTGCGCCGCCCTGCTCTACCTGCGTCTCTCCCACCCGCTGTGCCGGCTCGAGTCTACGGACCAGCGCCGGTATCCAAACTTCCAATCGGGCTCTGTCCTCGATGGGTATACCGAGCATTTCGGAAATTGCCCTGACAGGCAAAGGGTGAGCAAAGTCATCAACGATATCGAGCTGACTGCGATTCCGAACTAGAGTTCCGATTAAACGTAGAACGCATCTGTTCTAAGGAAATCATGGTTTCGGACTATTCAGACCATATCAGGCTTTGAAAAAAAAGTCGGGCTCAAAGTTCGCTCTATCAAACATTTTTTAGATCCAGTCGACACATATCTTATGGAGTGACAGTCTACAAAGCGAAATGCACGAAAAATGGATACCAGAAGCCTATCCTGTACCCTCCCCAGCAAAAGACTCCTTATCTGGAGTCTTGGGGAGGTAGTGGTCACAGCATAAACAAGCATAAACAAGCACATAGGTCACAACTCACAGATAACAATCCAACAGATAATTCCTCTGTGCCGGGGACGGATGAGGTCATTGATGAGAAGAAATGCTGGTCAAATTACTGAGGAGATTCAAGATACCGGGAATGTAATTAAGACAGAAAGTGGACCTACGCATCCCCTAGAAGCGTCCCCACCGTCCCCGCAGTTTCAATGTTACTACTGCGAACAACGTTTTCCTGGTCAAAGTGAACTTATAGCACATATGGACAAAGAATCAGCCGATGCTAGAGAGAAGCGGCAACTTGACGGTTGTTAATTAAACAGCATTGTGTTAGGTATAATTTCCCTTTCGTTTTTTGATATAATATCAAAATATTCTCTGGTTTAATTAACTGTTGTACCTCTACACATAGGTGACATTATAGCTTAAACAACGAGCTGTGATTCAGAAGTTGCGTTCTTGACATGTCAATCTCAGTGAGGTATGAGATAAAGGCATTTCCCCAAAGAGGCTAGCCACTCCTGAAGCCCCAGACGACGATGACGATGTTGGTAATAATCCTGGGTTCTTTGATCAAGCTGCGGAATAGTCACTCGTCCTGCCCGAGTTTAGCCGCAGATCTGGCTGGACGCTAAGAATATCGGTTGTGTGATCGCCGCGATAGAATTTGGCGCAAAAACGATCAAGAGTCCGAGCGCGATGATCGCCCAGCCGAGCGGCATATCGACGGCACGCACATGATGCGGTCGGCCGTCTCCGGTTTACCAATGTCGCCTGGAACGTTGATGATGCTCGGATTGGAACTTGGCTCTATCGAGAGCGCATTGGCAACGACGTTGTATCCGGTTTCGCCGTACGCGGAGACCAGACTTGCGCCGATGCCATGCGATGCGCCCGTTATTACGACGACTTTGCCGTTAGCCACTTCTACCCGTACTTGAAGCCGGATTTGCTTTGGCCGACTTCGATGATGTAGCCGTCTGGATCGCGGATGTAGCATCGCGTCTCGCCGTACTTGTCTAGGGGCTCCGTGAGAAACGTTGCGCCTCGACTCTTCCACAACTTGAGCACGCCTGAATGTCCGCAACGCGGATATTCATGAAGCTACTGATATGATCGGGATCGGGAGGCGGGCTAAGCGTCACCGTCGGTTTATCCGGTGTGGGACCGCCGCCAACGTTGAGAATGAGCCATGTGTTGGCGATTTTGATGTACGGAGGTGCGTTTCCGTCGCCCATGCTCACAATTTCTCCATCGAAGACCGTTTTGTAGAATTCGGCGGATCGCTTGAGGTCGGCCACGGTGAGAAAGTGCGCGACCGTAAACCCCTCCACCGGTGGCATCTGATAGTTCTGCTGCTCGACTTGTACTTCGTCCATCGATCTCTCCAATTGCAGTTAGGCCCTCTGCAGGCCGTAATAATAGTATTGGCAATAATAGTATTAATACCATTGACGACTGCCTAGTCATTGGAAGTGGTGCCGGACGTGCTATTCTGGGTTGATGGACAGACGGCTTCGCAGAAGTGATTTGCCCGTCGACACCGTCGCGCTCGCACGCTTCCTGATCGGCAAGATACTGGTGCACGATCTTCGTGGGCAGCGGACGAGCGGCCGCATCGTGGAAGTCGAAGCCTATCCGGTCGGCGATCCGGCGGGGCACGCGTTTGGCGGCAAGACGCAAAGAAATGCCTCGCTCTATTTGGCGCGCGGTCACGCGTACGTGTATTTCGTCTATGGAATGTATTATTGCCTGAACATTTCGAGCGAAAAACCCGGCATCGGTGCGGGCGTGTTATTTCGTGCGCTCGAACCGCTCGAAGGAATCGAGCTCATGAAAAAGCGGCGTCGCTCTTCGTCGCTCCGTGACCTCGCGCGTGGCCCGGGACGCCTCACGGTCGCCATGGCGATCTATGCACGTTATGACGGAGTGGATTTGTGTACGGATCGTTCGCTGTGGCTTGGCACATCCGATTCCGAATACCACGGCGCTGTGGCGGCGAGCACGCGAATAGGCCTAAGCCGCGCGACCAGCAAGCGTTGGCGCTTCTACGAACGCGGCAGCGCAGCGGGGCAATCCACCCTCAACTGTCATACCCAGGCTGGTGTTTCTATACTGTCAGGAAAGAAAAACACCGCACATGACTATTAATTTTAAATACACGTTCACAGAAGACTACTAGTTTCAGTCATCGTGCCAAGATGTACAAACTGCATTCAACCTCGGAAGCTGCGAAGCACCTACAAGGACTTGGATTTGCGTTGGCTTCGAAACAAATCCATGATATGTTAGAAAATGTTCAATCATTACAACAAACAATAAATGTTGAAGAAAATCTGGTTGAAAACAAAATGTAATTAACTGACCAGCAACGACCCTATTTCTTCTGTATATGGCGGCAGATGTAGACGTCGAAATAAGTCATATCCTAATACCTTTTGCATAGTGGAACATCTTCATATCCCATTCTGATTTTGCAATCTTGTATCCCTTCCAACATTTGTTTAATGCACCCCATGCTTGTGTAGAATAATACCCAGAATCAAGTAAAACATTGTCCCTTCTTCTAGATGTCTTCCTTAGATTCCTAACCCTTAGGATCAGCAAACTTGTATAGCCGGAATAGATAGAGTCACCGTCAATACTTATAGCAACCCCCCCTAGGTCCTTTCTGCGATAGCTGACCGTTATATTACTGCAATCTTACACCACTAGGGAGCAGTTAATGAGCGGCTGTGCGAAGTGTGAAACCCTCAATCTTGTCCGGTCGTGGATGTGCTCAGTCCCACCTGTATTAAAATTGGGCCTCCGTTAAGCCGTCGTTAGGCCAATAGAATGGCCGTTTTTCCTTCATTTCATCCATCTGCTGCTGATCATCACTACCACCACTACCACCCTTCCTGGAAAGTAACCCACCAATAGACATCATCTTCTATCGTCTGTTACATACATAGAAATCGGGGCACTTTCCGTATATCTACTGTAAATTGACGCCATGATACGGGAAAATGTCATGTCATAGGTATTTCAAAAACTCCTCTTGCGTCGCTTTTGCTTGAATGATAATCGATTTCAGAGTGCCTGGTTTAAGTGGTTTATCATGACTTGGTACTGTGACACGCCTACCATCTGGATCCTTCAATTGGAAGTGGCTTCCACTTATCTCCTCTACACTGAAACCATAATACTTAGTCAGAACTTTAATAACGTCACGTGATTTCTGATTCCTTAAGTCAACTAACCGACTAGACAGGAACAGGAACTTCTATAACCATCCTCTGCTCTTGCTTCTCTCGAGCTTCCTTATTGATGGACTTCATTACCAATGTAATAGCATCAATCATATTGGCTTTCAACTCCTCGAGTGTTTCTCCTTCGCTTATCGCACCAGGCACCTCCAAACATCGTCCGCTATACCCACCTACTTCCTCTTGCTCCCAAAGGACCGTAAAATTGGCCATTGATTACTACCTTTTCGCATATTTTTTATAAGAACGTTCGCAATATCATGTGCTTCGCTCAGTTTGCGATATCCTTGGTAATATCCTGTGCTTTGTAGACTTCTATCTACCGATAGATAGAGTTATAGTCAATTACCATCTCTAACAGTCTTATCGTCGTCTGAGGTTTCTAATCTTCAGAGACTGTAGCGTGTTCTATCGATAGTAATTGGTTATAGGGATACTTGGCTGTTTGTATGTATTGCAATTCCTCCTTGTGTCAAAGACTGGAGGTCTCCCTGCAAGGGATCTTATATCACTAGCGATAGTATAACATAACGTAAATCAGCTATTTTTGTTATGTTTTTCTAATATCTGTATGATATCAACACATTTTTGTAACTCTTCATGATCCAGACCAGATGTGTTCCATTTTATGGATACGGGATAAGGCACTCACCGCTGCATAACCCAGAATGTCAGTATCTCGAAGGAATTTTATTAGTAGTACGTCATTTGCTCGTCACTCATCATACGCCCCTCCTCTGCGAGTGCCCGCTTCCATAGCTTGATCATCCATTGAAGGCGTCTGATGACATGGGTCTTAATTTAAGAAATAGTCCTGTTGAGACATTTAATATTACGAACTATGGAAGTTTGACTGCTAATTTTACTCCTGCACCGGTGATTTCTTCAGATTTTTTAATCGGTGTAATTTTAGGACCTACTGTAGGAGTTATCTTAGGTGGTTTCTTAGGATGGGCTGTTCCATATCTTATGAATAAGCGTCCAAGAAATGCATGGTTACGTTCTAAAGGAAACCCGGACAGGATACAAAGGGGAAATTGACACTGAACGGAAGAAATATTTCGGTGCCGAAAACTTGTCCAATTCAAATCCTTTTGTACCCCAGGAAGTGAAGTATGTATGCGACATACCAATGGTAAAATGCTATTCCAGCCCCCCTTACAAGCGACGACGATTCGCAGGTACTTCTAGAAGAAAAGTTGAATTTGACTAGGCCAGGTCATTCGTTCAAGGCATAAAAAGGCGTGCGTCAGGTCACGCCTCCCTGCAGACAGTTATTCTCTCCAGATTAAACTATACGGGTTTCGACGTACATATCACATTTATCTTCCAATTGGTTTTAATGATTGAGACAAAATAGGTTAATTATTCGTTGATATTGAACATACACCTGATTCAGCAATGTAATCCTCGGGTTCCAACCATTGATGAAATTCAGAATATTATAGAAGCGGCTGATATTAGGGGCAAAGCATTGACGCTTATCTTTATTTCTAGTGGAATAAGAGAAGGTGCTATAGAACAGTTAAAGGTAGGCGATTATACGCGTATCGAAGGAATAGGTCGTTTGATAGTTTATATTCGAAATTATGATATGGATAGTTAGGTTCATACGAAAACGGATTGCTGGCCGGATATCGGCCCGATGGTCTGCCAAGTAAATATTCGCCATGCCTTCTCCTTATATGAATATCGAGATTGCATCGCCTTGTCGAACGGTGGTCACAATATGGACAATAATATGGAACCTTCATTTAGTTTCACCTACGATTCTTTTCGTTGCTATCCAGTCAGTCGGAGCGACTGTAAAGTTACTGCAGTAACTGCAGGCTAAAGAAGGAATGAATATCATGCCAAGAATAAATGTCTCAACTTTATAATATCTAGTATGATGGGATTCCCTATGTGAAAGCCGTTAAATCAAATTGCTTTGTGTCGTTGCTAGCGGTCCCCACAGTATTGATGTACATCTGGTATGTTCGCGTCCGGATATGCATTCATGACTATGCTTGAACATACTATCGTTGTAACAGTGCATGTATACATACTAACGCAGCGCAACACTGCAATAGTAATAACATAAATTTGACAGGGCTATTTGAACGAGCACAAGAATTAGAAGAAAAAGAAGAATGAAGAAAAAGAAAGGGAAGAAGCGTTGAATTCGATACCGATACATCCTGTCTACACTTTCTCTAGGTATTCAACATCTGGCCTTTTCTTTGAGAGAAGCTTCCACTTATTTTCACATCTACATGTATCCGCTTTAAATCTAAAACCCACCACATCTTAGAACATGTCTTGTTTGAATATCAATATGATATTGAAACGAGAATTAACGTTTTCAGGTTGTCCTTTTACTGGAAAATTAAGTCCAATGATGATATCGATGGTGGTATTTTATCACTAGACCATCACATCATGCATTTAAGTGTGGTAGCCTGGTATCGTTATCCAAGCAACGACAGTCTAGTTTAGACTTACCTGGTGATCGATAACATCCTTTTCGTTTACCGTTTCTATATCCACATAAAAGGCTCTTCCGCTGATGCCTGATGGTGCCTCTATCATCCTTAGCGAGTCCATCGTCGCCAGTAAAGGATTGCCGGCGAATAAATACACTTGTTTAATAATAATGAACAAGTCACGCAGGAATAAATACACAGTTTAGCGACGGCGAGGGAACTACGACTGGAAGCTGCAGCGCAAGTTCCCACTCCCCATAATTTTTCCTCATCTTTCGCTCCTCAAGGAGACTTCTCCAAGGACAGTTGCATTTATAGTCGTTATAACACTAACATACATGAAGGGTCGCTCTGCCTTCCAACTGACACGCCATCAAAGCAGAAAACTTTGAATCTTTTGCTGCCTTTTGTAATGCTAGGAACCCATTTTTAGTACCGATATCGTCATGGATTCCGACGGGCCCGCTACGGTTTAAACCGGGGGTCTCCTTGCCAAGGCTTTTATGAAAGTCAAGGATTTGATAATTGATAGGATGGACCTCTATGCTTTGCTTCAACTGGGACTATTCTATGGGAATTAATGTTTACGCGGAAAACAAATCTGTAATTTCCTACTAGGTTCTTCTTACGAAGTCCTCTATATCCACCTCGTAATGGTTCTGTTCCGCTATATGGATCTTTTTTTAGAATTTCCAACTGTTTTTCGAGATCCTGCTTAACATATTGTGGTAAATGTTCGACATCGTATTGGTATCTACGGCCACCATCAACAATAACATAATTGGCTTCATCTGTCCCAGAAGTCAAAAATCTAATCTAGTCAACTATTCACTTGGGGCAATCTTCTCTGCTTCTTTTATGGCTTCGACTGATTCAGGATTGGTCATTATGTCGATTGTATCCGCCCAAGCTTCGAGATCCTTACAGTACTTATGGGCGATCTTCAAAAATCTTTTAAATTTTTCATCGTCCTTTATCTGTTGTTTTGCAAAAAACAACACTGAAAAAAATGCTAATGCTGTACCAGCTATATTTTTTTCAAGATCTTCAGTTTCACCGTCGCTATCGATATCGACTAGCGCTTTTTCCAACTGTTTTGGTCTGGTCAAGGCAATACCAAGATAGATATTATCAAAATCTTTTAGTGAATCCAAAATCTCTAATACTTCGGCACGAATGTTCGCGCTGACTGCCGGATCTGTTCTTATATCTTGTTTCAGGAGATCATAGCTGACCAGTACCTCTTTTGTAACTTCTGATAAATCATCGTTTTTCTGTTCATATATCGCTTCATTAATCTCTTTCAACAGTGCACCGACAGATAAAACCTGTTTATCAAATTGATTTTCAATATCTTCGGTATTACTATGTAAGATAGGAATCACGATATTTTCAATAGAAGAAATCATCCTCGTTAGCAAATCTTCATAGTCTGAATGATTTGCAGATTTCTGGGTTTTGATTATATTTTTAGCTACCCTTTCCGAGGCGGTTTTGAACCTAAGTATCTGTGATGGCATACCAAACATGAATAAGATATATACCTTAAAGAAGATAAAGTCTTTGTATAAGCCAGCCAGTCACGGGGAGGAAAGTCTTATCTACCTTTTGCAGGGACATGCGTAATCCGTACTTGGGAATTTAGCAAGCCCTGTATGGCATGTAGTATTCCATCCGTCAATGTAAGACGCTTATCTAACGTAGACACAATTTTGGAACTGCGATTTATGCGTGAGGAACCATTTGCGGGCGCTCTTCTTGTCCAGAATGTCTTCCAGCTGGTTACTAGTTGCGGTGTCCCGGTCATCTTCGCTATGCGGCCATTATCTTTCATCAAGATCCGAGCCATCTCTCCTGCCGGCACGACATAATGGGAATGGTAGCCACGTTAGGGTTGGTCTTAACGGTAGGCGCACTAACCACAATTATGTAAATGAAAAAGGTATAGTTAATTTATTCATGAAACTGCATTGACAGACAGTTCATCAAGTTGAACAAACAGCAACAAAATAAGATAAGACCAGTATGATGACTTTGCCATGCAAAGTTGGTTGCTTTAGTTTCGTTTGCGTTTGCGAGACTTGTTAAATCTATTCAATGACCAGTATAGATGTAAACCAGTGTAGCCCCCAAGAATCCTCTGCAAAATTATAAAAGCAATAGAACTGTATGCGACACCATATAGCCACACTTTGGACAAGAATTTCTTAGGACTAGTTCTAAAAATAACTGCTAGAATTAATAGGGTATATCAGATCTCGTGCGCCGTTACCATTATCACCATAAGCGTTAGATCCGTTACCCGGGATGATTAGATCGGCTACTTCCAGCTGGTCAGGCAGTTGGTGATCGTGATGTACCTGATGGTCCGTTACTTCCTCGGTCTCCGGTGCATTATAACCTCTCGGGCTAGGTAACCACGTGGTGACTTTGACCATTCTTGTTCATAGCATGACCTCCGTTAGCATTCACTCCGTTTCCGCCATTTCCGCTAGTTACTATTCCGCCGTTTCCGCCGCAGGCCCTTGAATGCCATTGCAAGAGGTACTCTGAAGCACTACAATCTCCTCCATTACCGCCTGTCACAACAAGTGCGAAGGCCTTCTGTGAATAAATTGTCGTCAGTACCCCCACGGTTAAAACCTTGACATGTATACTGTGATAAATGCTGTGAACAATATCTCAAATCACGCTTTTAAATAAACTATTTTTCACTTGAAATACTTCAAATACGTCACACAGTGTAACGTGCTAGAAAACATTTATTATCTTAAATAGAGGACACCATATAGCCACACTTTCGATTAGAACTGAGGCTGAACTGTCGCGTATGATTTTCACTTTAACAGACCAGTATTGTAGGTCGGCTCCACTGTGCCTAACACCCTACCTGATTTGCCATCCCTAGTTCCTTTCTATGCGACAGCTGATTCTCCTACCCCAGTAGGGAGGTGTTAATGAATGGGCCGTCGCAGATCTCGTGCGCCGTTACCATGGAGGAGAGAAGCGTGAGATCCGTTACCCGGGATGATTAGATCCGCTACTTCCAGCTGGTCAGGTAGTTGGTGATCGTGATGTGGCTGGTGGTGCGTTACCTCCTGGCGGTCACGTGGTGACTATGACCGTTCATGTTAAGAACAGGACCTCCGTTATCATCAGTTCCGCTAGTTCCTATTCCACCGTTTCGCCGTTCCGCCTGGATTGCCTTTACAGAAAATATCAATCTCCTCCATTTTCCCCTGTCACAACAAGTGCGAAGGCCTGCTGTGAATAAATTGTCGTCAGTACACCCACGGTTAAAACCAACCCTAAAGTGGCCACCATTACCATTACTTTGTTTCTCATAAAAAGTATTTACTGATGTTCCTAATAAACAATCCCGAAGATTTGATAAAAGGTAGCACATTGTAGCACATATTATATGATGTTTCTAAAATATTCGAGATTTCTACATCCCATATTTTGTAGACACGTTGTATTTAATTTGTTAAGGGATATGCAACAGCGCAGCGGCGCAATCCACCCTCGACTGGCACTACCCGAGGACATCTTTAGTAAGATTAGGTCTCGGTGAATTGATATAATATCAAAATATTCTCTGGTTTAATTAACTGTTGTACCTCTACACATTGGTGACATTATGACTTAAACAACGAGTCGTGATTCAGAAGTTGCGTTCTTGACATGTCAATCTCATGAGGTATGAGATAAAGGCATTTCACCAAAGAGGCTAGCCACTCCCGAAGCCCCAGACGACGATGACGATGTTGGTAATAATCCTGGGTTCTTTGATCAGGCTGCGGAATAGTCACTCGTCCTGCCCGAGTTTAGCCGCAGATCTGGCCGGACGCTAAGAAATCGGTTGTGTGATCGCCGAGATAGAATTTGGCGCAAAAACGATCGAGTCCGAGCGCGATGATTGCCCAGCCGAGCAGTTAGGCCTAATTATATACATCTATGTGCGCAAATGCATGCGGAATTGTCTGGAATTGCTGCAAACCACACACTCATGTATGCTATATATCTACCTATACTCAGTTATATTCATCTTGGTCAGCTTTGTGGCTTGGCCTTCATAAGAACCTTCTTGAACATTACGTTCGATCGTTGTCCGGGTGCAGGATGTGCTCAGCATCAACGTGGGTCTAATGGACTGCATCCTGGTAGTGGTGATTGGCCGTTACCGTTAGCCCCATTAGACCCGTTAGCCCCGGGACGATTACATCCGCTAGTCCCACCTGGTCCGGCTGCGCCACCTTTCCCTGGAAATCCGCCTAGCCCCCTACTCCTCCGTTTCTGCCAATGGCTTGAGCGAATGCTTGGTTGGTTGATGACACAGCTGCGAGTACAGCCAGCGCTAGAATTCCCGCTACAGCTACGGCCAAAACCATAGTTATTTTGTTATTCATATAATAATACACGACTATTAATTCACACGGGGCGCGCCTTATCCGTGTGCGTTATGACCGTTCATGTTACGAGCATGATGTCCGTTAGCATTAACTCCGTTTAGTTCCTGTTCCGCCTGCGGTTCCTACTCTTCCATACTACTCGATGCTGAGGCTTCCACCGTTCAATATGAACACCTTAAACACATCAAAGGACGTAGACAAACAGGTTGGAGGGCTTTACAGACGACAAGAACTGAAAGCGTGGCTAATTAAGTAACTCAAAGCCGGTTTCATTGAAGTCTTTTAGGACTAGCAATCGCGTTATAGCTGTATTCATGCTGCCAGCATGTCCAGGAACAACATATATACTTGTGTATGCCTATAATTTATACATAGCAAAATCAATAGTCTTCTCAGGTCATTTTTGTAAAGAGGTATTATGCAGAACACTTATATACATAGAAATACCAGATTCAGGTAGAAAATATCTAGATTTTCTAATTTAAACTTGAAGTGGATAGAGATATTCGATATAGCAAAAAAAAAGATGACGTAAGCTTTTGATATATACATGAAATTCAGTATTCTTAATATCTAGTAAAGATGTGATTATTTTCTATATCCTTATCTATCAAAAGATAGTAATTATGGATGGGACCACACGAATCATCTTAGATAAAGAACTAGCAAAATTATCAATCGAATCCTTAATAAGGCATGTTATTCAAAACAGTTACTGACGAAATATGTATAAGAAAACTTCAGTAATTATGGCTTCGGCCGTAGTGGCAATTCTGACGGTAACTGTCCTCACAACTGTGATGGCAAACCACGCATTTGCAACGCAGGTTGCGAAAGGTGGAGATGGCGGACAAGGCGGAGCAGGCGGAGCAGGCGGAAACGCAGGATCAGGCGGAGTAAGCTATTGTCAAGCAATGCGGTCATTGCGGTGGCGCAAATGCTAATGGTGGAGATTCCAATGGCGGTCACGGCGGTAACGCTAACGGTGGCAACGGCTTCATCATAAACAAGTAAATTCGCAAATCCCTAAAAAATACGAAAAAGTCCTGAAAAGGGATCTCCTTTTTTTTCTGAACATTTTGGCTCTTTAAGTAGTATCTTGTATGCATTTTTCTCTGCTATCGCTAAAAGAATATAGTAGTAGGTTTTTTCTTAAAAGGTCTTTATGACTAGGTTGGCCCCGTTAAGAAAATTTGCCCCTATATACCATATATTCTTCTTCATAGGGCAATTACGAGACATTTAGCTACATCTCAAATGTCATCTATCCTCTATGCCCTTTTATGTCTCGTATATTTCCGTTTACACTGTTTTAGAAGCCATGTATTTTTAATACCCACCTGGGAAAACACTTGAATCAAGCTTCCTTATTTAATTGCCCGCTTGATAGGCTATGTTTGGTCTGGTTACGGCGACGTTTCAGTATGAAAAAGTGTAATTTATAAGTTGGTTATTCTCTCCATATTCCAGAAGAATTCTATTATGTTAAGACAATATATGTGAGAATTATGGATTCAATTGAATTTTCATACAAATCCCGACGGGCCCCGCTAATGGCGATGACGGCAATATCGCTAGTGGAATGCCTACTCCCATCCGCGGACGGGAGTCGTTACAGGAGCCAATGCAGGGGGTCGTTACAAAACCATCCTATCAATACGGATATTATCAATAATTGTGCCGCTCACCAACTAATAGAAAACAAAAAAGAAAAACTAAGAGAAAGCCAAATAACCGCACTTAGCCAAGACATAGAATGATTGATGGCCTATATAGATTCCGTTACACGAAACACATGCAACTGCTAT
The DNA here is from genome assembly GCA_963808215.1 of uncultured Actinomycetota bacterium. Lineage (GTDB taxonomy): Bacteria > Actinomycetota > Actinomycetes > Streptosporangiales > Streptosporangiaceae > JAJYUU01. The sequence goes on along the minus strand of CAWEEY010000002.1, from coordinate 3,529 downwards.
GGCCAATAATTATCAGCCCAATAATCATTCATAGGTAAGTGACAGAAATATCAGTCGAATACCAGTGAGCATTGGACTGCGAGAAATTACTACTATTGTTTAGTGTTTCCTGAAATTCATTTATTCTCTTATTCAAGATTAGTATGTGATTAGAAGTCTTTCGTCTTTTGAACCTCTAGCATTTCTATATCGTTTCTAAAGTATTCTACTTTCCCCTGGCAATTGATTGTGCATGGCAAGTTCCAATACGTTAATTATATCGTGCTCTTCCATTCGTAGGTCTTTTACTATTTTGTGCAATCTTAACAAGTCATGAAGATCATATTTGGCTTCGTCGTATATTTGGGCTAGTCTTTACATGCCTTTTAGTTCCCAAAATTCTCGATATATTGCCTGTACCTGATTGAGCTGGATTCCAGTGCAACTACTACTTCTACGGGTGTCTTCCCCTCCGAAAATAATTTGAAGTCTGTGATTCTTTTGACTTCGGTTCGGTATCAATTTCTTCCGCATTGTTGGTATCTCCTTTGAAAAGGCTATCTATGTTACAAACAAGGGAGCCGGATGCATGCTGTTGTCATACTTGGTGTTATGCAAAAGGCATCAGGAGATTAGCGGGAATTGAAAACTTCTGTATCACCGTCGCTGAAGAAGAAGAAAATTCTGTACAACGACTACTGGCTAGATATAAAAGTTATACAGAAACACAGAACGAAATTGAAAACTACGAATACCAAGAACAAGATCTATACGCAACTGAACGTGAACCATATCTCATGCTTCAGGAATGGATAGATCCTGGATCGTATGAATAGAAAATGGAATGTATAGCCTAGACTGCTACTTTAGAAAGTAATATCAGAAAACCAAGGATCGATAGACAACACTTTTCATATATCTCTCGTATTGGAAGGGAAGAAAAAGATGTCGAATATCTCAAAAAAAACTGTAGAAAAACATGAAACTATGATCGGATATTGGAATTTGTAACGGTTTTCAATCCATCGTATATTGTTGTTGTCATAGTGACGGTACTAGAAGTGGATTCTTAACATTACAACGGTAGCCAAAGTTTTAAAGTTTTCTGCTTTTGATGGCGTGTAGATTATGGGTGTGACGCAGGTATTGTGTATATGAAATAGTGGTTGTGACAGTTAGGAACTATGTAAAGAGTATCAAGTTATTCTGTGAAATGGCAGACATCCCTATCCCGTGGAAGAAAATAACACTAGGGCTTCCCAAAGGGAGGAAATAAAAATAGAATTCCTACTATTGAAGAAATTAGAAAGTCTTGTTGAATATCCTGATAGAATCAAAGGCTATTGTTTACACAATGGCATCTTCGGGAATACGCATAGCAGGTGTCCACCATGTGCCGTGCCGTCCTTCTTTCCGATCACTGCATCAGCATGCACGACCGGGCCCTCAGTCCTTGAGTGCAACGTCGCCGATGAGCGATAAAAGTCAACTTGTTCATCGAGCGTGACCGACGGCTCATATCTCTTACCTTCCCAACTGAACCATCCTAACCGCACAGACGAGAGTGCGCCAACTGCCTTAAAGCTCGCGGCCGATAGCCTCTGCTCTCTGGCAAACCGAAGGAGACCCTCCGCGAGTTCGTCTCCGGTTTCAAAGACGATGATGAAAGTCCTAGGAGATTCGCTGATCTGCTTGAAGTTCAAGTTCATTGGTCCTCCTTAGTCGTGAAGAAGCGCAGGGCAATTCATGCAGTATTTCCTCCGGTTGCTCTTCGGCAAGGAAATGCCCACTATCCAGACCCCGCCCCTCAAATTCTCTCCAGCGACGCTCTTCCTCTCAGCAATGAATGCACTTCATGAGCAATAGATACCCTTTGCGATGAAGGCTACCATCGATACCATCTTCTGTTTCCTTCAGCGGGCTGTCGCTACTTCTCCAGATGCCTCCCTGGAGCATGCTAAACAATCCTTGATGTGTAGACCGCAACGGTTAGTAACCGTAACATAACGCAATGCCTGCAGGGATTTAGATTACAATACTCGATGGGTCTTAAAGACTTTACGTCGACATTTCATCCACCGGTCAGATCTCTCTAGAAAGCTTTGACTGAATCTATCAAAAGGCCACGATACTCAAAGTGGCGATTTGCTTGGGTGTTTCTTTCTTTGTGATTCCAGAGCGTTAATTACAACATTTACAAATTGCCTCTCACGATTAACGGTAAGATGTTTTATCGTTCGTATCTTCATATCATCGAGGGGACATGATACTATATAAAAACCGAAATTGGTTCTGTTTTACCATTTGTGAAGATAATGCGACGGCTGTGTTATGATATAACGTACCAAACCAGGGTCACGGGCCCTAGTCTGGGAACAAGAACACATCAAACCATTATATCGTGATTGTATATTTGATTCTTATGGAATAATCCTCGTCTTTGGTTATATACTAACGCAAGGATTAGGGAAAAAACGTTTCACATTCTAGTCGTGCGTGTCTGGGATTCTGGACGGCTTCTGCTAGTAATAGATATTGCAAAAGGAAATCCACGATTATGCATATATATAATATACATAATCGTATCTTCTTGACTTAGTATTAGCCATAATATTTTCCCATCAAAAGCATCGGGAATATATTTTGGAATCCAGAATTCCTCTTTGTGAACTATTCCTTTTTGTAATAGTAAATATTCTTCAGATATCTTCTTGATCACTCCCAAATCTTTTCCATCATTTGTTTTTACATTCTTGCCCTCGAGCGTTTTCCAAATTCTAGTAATTCCGACTCTGTTTCCAGGGGCGGTCATAAGATAAGTAAGTAAGTTATTCATAAACATTGTATTTAGTTATTGATATTTCCAGAAGAAAATGAATCAGTTATACCTGTAAGACTCGGATTGATCAATACACTGCCAAACTCGCAAATATCGCAAAAATAGGCGCTGAAGCGGAGAGACTAGCAATTGAGATAGCTCACAAATCGAACAATCACCTTCTTGCGCACAGCAAATCTCCTAATGCACTGGCCTTATTATCTGATAGATTGATGTATAGTACGGTTAAAATAAATTCGTATATCACAGAGGGAACACTTACTGTAGGAACGGGGTTTGTCTTCAAATACTCATGAACAGATCAAAAAAAATCACGGGATCCAAGTTTCAGTTTCCAAGTCCCGGTCAAAACCTTTCATAAAAACTCTTGTGGAAATTTGTTTTTTGAATTTAAAACTGTGAAAGATCTGTGCTATTGCTAACGGAGATGTCACAGTTAATAATCGAGGCTTTCCTTCATACACATTAAGCATAATGATTAAGAAAGTCTACTTTGATTTATTACACGTGAGTTTTTCCTTCATAATCCAATACATGCTCTTTAGACTTACCCTTCTTCTTTGATATTCGATGGTAAAACTGCGTTACGTTACTATTCTTCTCATTACGAATGTCTGCATGGAGAACATTATCCATCGCAAATACTTACTGCCCGGGTTTGTAATACTGCCATGATATGTTATCCCACCGGAGCTACGTGTTGATGGTATC
>CAWEEY010000001.1:0-44098 GCA_963808215.1 uncultured Actinomycetota bacterium | reverse complement strand
GACGGTTTTGCAGGCCAATGCCGAGTTCGACGCGGGCGACATCTGGGCCCACCGGGAATTCGCGATGCGGCCGGCCAGCAAGAGCGCCCTGTACCGCCACGAGGTCGCCGATGCCGCCAGTGCGGCCGTCCAGGACGCTCTGTTGCACTACCGGCAGGGCAACTTTACCCCCACCCCCTTGGACTATGGCCGCCCAGACGTTCGCGGCCGGGCCCGACCGGCGATGAAACAGTCCGACCGGAGGGTGGATTGGTCGGCCCCCACCCACGGAGGTCATGCGCACCCTGCCGCGGCTCGGACAGCAGCCCCGGAGTGTCCGACGTCCTCGCCGGCGCGCCGTACCACCTTTTCGGTGCTCACGAGGACGAATTCCTACCGGCCCGCCGGGGACGATCCTGGGCCAACGCGATGGGGCCATCTGCCGGGCGACAGGCGATGGTGCCATCTGGATCGAACGACTGAAGGCGGCGGAGCCTGGGGCTTGAAACTTCCCGCGGCCACCGCTCTGCGAAGGCATCTGTGCCACGTGCCGAAACCGAACATTTCTCCTGGCCAACCGGTCGAGGGCCGCACCTTCCGGGAGATCCGCTACCAGGAGCACCACCAGATCGGCTACCTTCACTTCGAGTTCTACAACGGAGCCATGAGCACCAGCCAGTGCCGCCGCCTGCAGCACGCCTACCGGTGGGCCCGCCGCAGGCCGACCAAAGCCATCGTGTTGATGGGCGGCACGACCTGTGGTCCAACGGTATCGACCTGACCGCCATCGAGGCCGCCGCCGACCCTGTTGTGGAATCGTGGCGGAACATAAACGCCATCGACGATCTCGTCCACGACATCATCACCACCCAATCCCATCTGACCTTCGCGGCCATCGCCGGCAACGCCGGCGCCGGCGGAGCCATCCTGGCCCTGGCCGCCGACGTGGTCTGCGCCCGCGACGGGGTGGTCCTGAACCCCCACTACCAGACCATGCACCTCTTCGGCTCCGAATACTGGACCTACCTGCTCCCCCGGCGAGTCGGAGCCCGCCAGGCCCGGGAACTCACCCACGAATGCCAGCCCATCAGCACCCAGACCGCCAAGAGCATGGGCCTGATCGACGACACCTTTCCCGGTCCCGTACCCGCCTTTCACCGCGATCTGCGCCGGCAGCTTGAAACCCTCACCGCCGGCGCCGATTTCGACCGCCGGCTCCAACACAAAAACCAGCAACGTCTCCTCCACGAATCGGTCAAACCGTTACAGGCCTACCGCGACGAGGAACTGGCCCGCATGCGCCACGACTTCACCCACCCCGACTATCACCAAGCCCGCCGCCGCTTCTTGCACGTCGTACCGCCAACCTCGGGGGCCGCGACGAACGGGCATGGCTTGCGACTTGTCAGCCAGGTAGCCGGCGTTCCGTCAGGACAAAGGGTCTGTCAGTGATGGCCGGCCGCCTTGCCATCGGTCACAGGCTCTGGCCATGGTTTGCCGGCTGGGCCGCGGCGCCCTTCCGGTCACCCCGCCCCGGCCGCCCTCAACCACTTCGCCAGGAGCCTGGATCTCAACCGCCAAACTTGATTGAGAGGGTCAACATTCGCCCGCTACGATGAACCGGGTGGAGGATCACCAGTGGGGCTTTCGGACAAGGGCCATCCACGCCGGCAACCGGCCCGACGCCACCACCGGAGCCCGAGCCGTCCCGATCTACCAGACCACCGCATTCGTCTTCGAGGACGCTGCCGACGCCGCCGACCTTTTCGCCCTGCAGAAGTACGGCAACATCTACACCCGGATCGCCAATCCGACAGTGGCCGCGTTCGAGGAGCGCATGGCGAGCCTCGAAGGCGGGATCGGCGCGGTCGCCACCTCGAGCGGCCAGGCCGCGGAAACCGCTTCTCTTCACCGGGGTGGCCGCCGCCGGTGATCACATCGTGGCCAGTGCTGCCCTCTACGGCGGTACCCACACGCTGCTGGACGTCTCGCTGCGGCGCCTCGGGATCGATACCACGTTCGTCGCGCCCGACGACCCCGACGCCTTCGCCGCGGCCGCCCGCCCGAAGACGAAGGCCTTCTATACCGAGATCGTCGCCAATCCCTCCGGCGTGGTGGCGGACCTCGAGGCGCTGGCGGAGGCGGCCCACTCGGTACAGGTGCCGCTCGTCGTGGACTCGACCCTGGCCACCCCGTACCTGTGTCGCCCCTTCGAGCATGGGGCGGACGTGGTCCTGCACTCGGCCACCAAATTCATCGGGGGCCACGGCACGTCGATGGGAGGGGTGGTCGTGGAGAGCGGGCGCTTCGACTGGGCGAACGGGCGTTTCCCGCGAATGACCGAGCCGGTGCCCAGCTACGGTGGCTTGCGGTACTGGGACAACTTCGCCGAGTACGGCTTCTGCACCCAGCTACGCGTCGAGCAGCTTCGCGATTTCGGCGCCTCCCTGGCGCCGCTCAACGCCTTCCTCCTGATGCAGGGACTGGAGACCCTGCCGCTACGGATGGAGGCTCACGTGGCCAATGCCGTCGGCCTGGCGGAGTATCTGTCGGGTCACCCTGCGGTGGCTTGGGTCGGCTACGCCGGGCTGCCCACCTCTCCCTACTACGCCCTGGCCCGCCGGTACCTGCCGCAAGGTCCCGGGGCGGTGTTCTCGTTTGGCGTCAAAGGTGGGCGGCAAGCCGGCCAGGCCTTTGTCGAGGCCGGCGAGCTGGCCAGCCACCTCGCCAACATCGGCGACACCAGGACGCTCGTGATCCATCCCGGCTTCCACCACCCACCGCCAGCTTTCCGACGAAGCCCTGGCCGCCGCCGGCGTGGGCCGCCGATCTCGTGCGGGTCTCGGTCGGCATCGAGGATCTCGACGACATCGTCTGGGACTTCGACCGAGCGCTCTACCATCGCCGCGAAGGCGGGCAAATGACCGTCGGCACGCTGGCACCGGAGCGGCGATCCGGCGCCCGAGCCGTGGCGGCCCCCGACCGCCCGGGAGCGGCTGGGGATCCTCAACCGGACCCGGACGATCGCGATCGTCGGCGCCTCGGCCAACCCGGCGCGCGCCAGCCACTTCGTCGCCACCTACCTGCTCAGCTCGAGCACCGACTTCGTGGTGTGGTTCGTCAACCCGCGGGAGACGTCCATCCTCGGTCACCCGGTCTACCCGACCCTGGCCGACCTCCCCGAGCCCCCGATCTGGTGGACGCCTTCCGTCGCGTCGAGGACCTCCCTGGCGTGGCCGCCGACGCCGTCGCGGTCGGAGCGCGCACGTTCTGGGCCCAGCTCGGACTGTGGAGCGACGAGGCGGCCGAATTGGCCCACTGGGCCGGGCTTTCGGTGGTCATGAACCGCTGCATCAAGATCGAACACGCCCGGTTCGCGGGCGGCCTGCACCTGGCCGGCTTCGATACCGGGGTGATCAGCTCCAAGCGGCCGTTGCCGGCCCGGTCCTTCGTCTCGTTCGGCGGCGGTCAACTTCGATTCATAGGACCCTGGCCACCTGGTCCAGGTAACCGGTCAGATGGGCGCTCAGGTCGCGGGCGTCATCGCCAGCGCCGTCGATGAAGGTCGACTTCCGGCGGCGCAGGAACGTGGCGCTCATCAGGTAGAGGCCCGGAACCGGTGTGATCCCCCCGTCATGGCGAACCCCGCCCTTGGCGTCGAGTACCGGTACCTCCAACCAGGGTAGCGAGATCGATACCCGCTGGCCCATAGAACAGTCCTGATCTGGCCAGAGCGCAGTGGGAGGAGCAGGGGGCGCGGGCGGCACCCAGGTGGGTGCTGGTCGCTCGGCCGGCTCGATCTTGCGGTCGAGAGTGTGGCTGGCAGCCCAGTCGTCGAGGCTGTCCAGGAGCCGGCCGAGTTTCAGGTCTGCCAATGCGCACTGATTGGGTAGAGAGCCGGAGAACTGGGCCGTCCCGTCCACGGTGATGGCCGCCAGCCGGCCGACAATGCGCACCCCGATGCTCTGTAGGGAGTTCAGGTCCACGGAGGATCGGTTGGGCGAGCCGACCAGCTGAAATGACGAGACGCTCCGGGCCCGGACGATGTCATCAACCTGGTCGTAGCGCTCATCGAGAACACCTGCCGCGTCGAGCCACCACATGGTGTCCACGCCCCGGTACACCCTGGGCAACCGCACGTGGCCGCCGACCGCCAGCGTGACCGGTCGGCCCGACTGCTGGAGTTCCTCGGCCAACTGGACGCCCGTCGCGGCGGCGCCGACCACCAGCACTCCTCCCTCTTCCAGTTGTTCGGGGTTGCGGTACTCAGAGGCGGTGATCGACTTGACACCGGCGGGAATGGCATGGGCGAACTCCGGAACGTCCGGGTGGTTGTACGGGCCGCTAGCCAGCGCCACGCTCCGGGCTTGCCACTCGCCGTCGTTGGTAGTCACCACGAATCCGCCGTCCGCGGCGCGGATCGACGTCACCTCGGTGTGCTCGTGGACGGGCGCGCCGATCAGGGCCGCGTAGTTGTTGACGTAGGTGATCACCTCGGGCATCGTCATGTAGCCGCCAGGGTCGTCGCCCTGGTAGCAGTATCCCGGCAGCCGGCTCTGCCAGTTCGGAGTGAGCAAGCGAAGCGAATCCCAGCGCCCCGTCCGCCAGGAGTTGGCAATCCGGCCGCGTTCCAGACCACGTGATCGATCGACCGCTCAGCCAAGCAGCGGCTCATGGCCAAGCCGACCTGGCCGGCTCCTACGATGACCGTTGTTACCCGGCGCACGCCAGAACGGCCATGTTTTCGGTGCCGGCACGTCAGGCGACGTCGACGGTGACGCTGGTCGGGTTCGTGATGATGTCGTACACCGCCGACCGCTTCTGAGACTGAGCGACCAACGCCCGGATGTCCTCTGGACTGGCGTCCGCATCGATGCGATAGGTCACTTTTATGTGATTGAAACCATTACGGACGTCAGGATCGACACCCAGGATGCCCCGGATGTCCATGTCGCCTTCCAGGGTCGCCTCGACCGATCGCAACTGGATCTGGCGGTTCTGCGCCACGGCCGCGACACCTGCCGTGAGACAGCCAGCCAGGCTGACCAACAGGACCTCCACGGGGGTCGCGCCCTGGTCCTCGGCCGAGAAGGCCTCCGGGTGGTCACCGTCGAAATGGAACTCGGCGCGGTGAGCCTGCTCAGCTCCGAGACCGAAGAATCCCTTGACGTGGCTGCGGCTGTGGGTCCCCTTCACCCAGCTGTTGGAGACTCGCCACTTGAAGCTCGCCGCCTCCGGCTGTTCCGCCAGCAATCCCCTGGCGGTCTGTAGGAACTCGACGTTGACTCCGTTGTCGACAGGGGTAGCGATGTTCGTCACTTCGTCTTACCTCCAGATCGGGCCCGCCCCGGGGCCCCGTGGCTCTCCAGGGTTTCGGACCCTAGCACATAAAGGTGACGTACGAAAGTCATGAATAGGCCGGGTGCGGCTATGCTCGTGCCGTGGCAGTGCCACGGATCCGCGTCCCTCCCCCTCCCCTGGGGCGGCCTGGCGGCCTGGCGACGAACCCGGGGATCGGCGGTTCGTCTCGCTGTTTGGAGGAGAGGGGCTGGCGCTGGAGCTGGGTGAGTCGTTGGGGCCTGTCACGGTGGCCTACGAGACGTGGGGCGATCCTTCACCGGGTCACGACATCCCCGTGGCCGAGCTCGCGATGCTCGATTCCCATGGCGGCGGGTCACCGCTGGACCAGCTCAAGCCGGTTGCGCACGCAAGCGACGTGCGAGCCCTGGTGGCAGCGGTGCGCGAGGTGCATGTCTCCGACTCGATCCGCCGGTACATCATCGATCTGGTTAACGCGACCAGGAGCGCGCCCGAGCTGCGGCTTGGCGCCTCCCCAAGGGCGGCACTGCACTTGCTGCGGGCAAGCCGGGCGCAAGCGGCGCTCGACGACCGCGACTTCGTCATCCCTGACGACGTCCAGTCACTCGCGCTCCCGGTGCTCGCGCACCGCCTGCTGCCGAGTGCCGACGCCATGATTGGACGGGAATTGCCAGAGCAGGTCCTGTCCGGAATCGTCCGGCGGCTCCCGCTGCCAAGCCATTAAAGCGGCGTAGACTCTGGCGCGAGAGCCGCCGGAAGGATAATGACCATGCGGACCTCGCTGCTCGCCGGGATGACGACCCGGGGGACTTCGTTCCTGGCTGCCGGTGCCGCATCGGCCCTGGCAGGTTACCTGCTCGGCGAACGCGGCCTGTTCTGCGTCGGAATCGCGCTGATGGCGTTGCCGCTGCTTGCTGCCGCCGCAATCCGGCGAGCCCAGTACCGGCTGGGGACAAGCCGCGCGATCAGCCCGCCGCGCGTCGGAGCGGGGCACACAGCCACCGTGACATTGCGGCTGGAGAACGTATCCAGGATCCCTACCGGCCTGTTGCTGGCCGAGGACACCGTGCCATACGCACTCGGCACTCGGCCAAGGTACGTGCTGGACAAAATCGAGCGGAACGGCTTCCGGGAGCTGACCTATTCGCTCCGCTCAGACTTGCGGGGCAAATTCGAGATCGGGCCATTGCAGCTCCGAGCGGCGGATTCTTTCGGGCTCGTCGAGCTATCCCGCTCGCTGTCCGGGCGGACCAGCTTCGTTGTCACGCCGCGGGTAGTTCCGCTGCCTAGGACCGTCGTCAGCAGGTCCTGGGCCGGTGAGGGCGACGGCCGGGCACGCATGTCATCCACTGCCGGTGAGGACGACGTCATCCCGCGTGCCTACCGGGACGGCGACGAACTGCGCCGAGTGCACTGGCGGTCGACGGCCAGGTACGGCGAGCTGATGGTACGAAGGGAGGAGCAGCGCTGGCGGAACAAGGCGACGGTGTTCCTCGACAGCCGTTCGCTCGCGCACGTCGGGAGCGGTGCAGCGTCCTCGTTCGAGATGGCGGTAAGCGCGGCCGCGTCGCTCGGCGTGCACGTCGCTCAGGAAGGCCTGACCGGACAGTTCGTCACTGAAGGCGACGTGATTCGCAGTGGCCCCTTCTTCGAGGACAGGCTGCTCGACTCGCTCGCCGTCCTCAGGTCCGCCAACACGCGGAGCCTGACGCATGCGTTCGCCGAACTGAGAGTGCTCGGCGGGGGCGTGATCATCGCAGTGATGGGCCGGCTCTCGGTCACCGAGGCTCAGCAGCTAGCCGCCTGCAGGCCCGAAGGGAGCCAGGGGATCGCGCTCCTGCTGGATGTCTCGAGCTGGTCTGACGAGGCACGCCGGCGCCGCCAGGCGAACGGCGGCACAAGCGGCAGCCCCGCCAACGGCACCCCCGGCAATGGCACCGCCGGCAACGGCAGCCCCGCCAACGGCACCGCCGTCAACGGCAGAGCCGCTGATGGTGGCACCAGCCACGACCACGCGCTGGCCGGCACGGTGCCGGTGATCGATCTGCCGGCAGCCGATCTGCTGGCGGCCGGTCAGCCGGCGACACGTCCGCCAGTGGCCGATATGCCTGCCATCGATCTCGCAGCGGCCGACCACCACGGCTCAGCCAGCAGCGTGAGCCTGTCGTCGGCAATCCAGGCCAGCTCAGTCGCGGTGGCCGTCGAGCCCGCCGCAGCCGGAACCGCCGAGACCGCTACGGCTGCCGGGGTCTTGCGCGGGGCTGGCTGGCATGTCACGTCAATCGACGCGAGCACGCCGCTGGCCGTCGCCTGGCAGCGCCTGCCGCAGATGGCCGAGATGCTCCCCGCGAGCGGTCATTCGGGCGCGCGCAACGGGCAGCCGGCGTGAACCCGCGCCTCGCGGTCACTGCTGGGGTCGCCGTCATACTGGCATCGCTGTCGCTGAGCTCTGTCATCGCCGGGGCCAACTGGTTTGTGGCCGGCATCGGTGCTGTGACAGTCGTCGCTGTCGCCGGAATCCTCACCCGCATGTCACGGCTGACATCGGCGGTAACGGCCACGTGCGCTGTCCTGATTGCGGTCGTCCCGCTGCTGAGCAGGCCCAGCTGGCCGGACTGGATCGGTGGCCTGGTGATCGTTGTCCTCACCGCGCTGAGCGCCACGGGCGTGCGCGCGCTGCGCGGCTTCGCAGTCCTGGCCTGTTACCTAGCTTTTCTGCTGCTGTACCTGAATCTGGCGTTCGCGCATAGTTCGTCATTCGGCCAGATCATCCCGAGTCCCAGCTCGCTGACAGCACTCGGCCGGCTATGGAAAGACGCCTTTGCCGATTTCAGGTACTCGCCACCCGTAGCTGACCCTAAGGCGGTCAGCCTGGTCGCGGCGGCAGGCATCGGAGCGATCGCCATCGCCGTGGACATCCTCGCGGTCCGACTCCGGCGGCCAGCCGTCGCCGGGCTCCCGCTGTTGCTGCTGTTCAGTGTGCCGGTCGCGAGCGACCTTAAGTCCTTCGGCTTCCCGCAGATGATCATCTTCGCGCTGAGCCTGACGGGCTACCTGGGACTGCTAGCCGCCGACGGCCGCGAGCGGCTCCGGATGTGGGGCAGGCTGGTGACCTTCCGCCACGTCCAGTCTGCCGATGAGACCGGATCCGGACCTGACACCAGGGAACTGGCGGCGTCTGGCCGCCGGATCGGGCTGGCCGCCGTGTGTCTGGCGATCGTCATCCCGGTGATCCTGCCGACGATGCATGCCCACGATCTGTTCGGCACCACACCCGGTGGCGGCAGCGGCAGCGGGGGCTCCGCGGTTTCGCCGCTGCTCAAGGTGGGTCCCCTGCTCGAGGGCAAACCAGAGCCGGTGCTGACTTATACGACCGATGCGCCCGACCCAAGTCAGCAGTATTTCGAGGTGTACGCCCTGAACTATGACGCGCACCTCAATAAGTGGCTGCCTCAGAGCTCCGCTGGCCGTGCTCCAAGCCAGGCGCTCATCGAGCAGGGGCCAGGCGGCCAAGCAAAGCTCCCGTGGCCGGCACCGGGCGTCGTCGGCAGCACCCCGGTTCTGAACGTACGGACGCGCATCCAGATCTACCGGGAGTACAACGGCCCCTCGGTGCTGCCCATGCCCTATGCCCCGACTCAGCTCGACATTAGCGGCGCGAACGTAGGCTGGCATGAGAGTGACGGGTCGCTAATGGTGTTCAACGACGGACTGGACCTGGCCGGCTTGTCGTACACGGTGCAGAGCACGGAGCCCGATCCCAGGCCCGCCAACATCCTCGACATGCGCGTACCCGGGAGCATCCAGGCAGACTTCGGGTCCTACTATGGGCCGGACCGGGCTCTGCTGGGCAAAATCGCCAGAGAGAACACGGTCGGCGCGACGACTCCGCTGGAGAAGGCGCAAGACCTGGGGAACTGGTTCCACAGCCACTTCAGCTACAGCCTCAAGCCCGGCCTTCCCACCACCGCCGACTGGCTACCGACGTTCCTCACTACCGACCAGCGCGGCTACTGCACCCAGTTCGCCTGGGCATTCGCCGTACTGGCGCGGCTTATCGGTATCCCGTCCCGGATCGCGGTCGGCTACACCGGCGGCCTCCAGGCACATGGTTCGGGCGACACGTGGCAGATCACTACCAAAGACGCACACGCCTGGCCCGAGCTCTACTTCGCCGGTGAGGGCTGGCTACGGTTCGAGCCGACGCCGACGGGCGCGCTCGGCCAGGCCACCGCAGAAGATCCCGCCTACGCCGGCGTCGGCAACACGCTCCCCAACCACAAGCCAAATCCGGCCACTAACCCGACGAGCGCCGCGAGCTCGGCGACGGCTGGCGGACCCCACCCGGCTCGGCACCACTTGGTGGAGGCACCCGGCGGCGAGCTCTCCGCCGCGAAGCGGTCCGCAGGCTCCGATCTCTGGCTAGCGATCGGAATCCCGGCCGGGGTGTTCCTGCTCATCGCCTGGCCTGCCCTCATCCGCATAGCGACAAGGCGCCGACGCTGGCTAACCGCTTCCAGCGACGCAGACGTCGCCCATGCAGCCTGGCGCGAGCTGACCGATGACCTGGCCGACTACGGGCTGGGTTTCGCGCCGGCCGAGACGCCGCGCGCGGTAGCGAGGCGGGTGACCGGGGACGCACACCTAGACGAGTCAGGCATCCAGGCCGTGAAGAGGATCAGCGCCGCTGAAGAGCGTGCCAGGTACGCGCGGCTGGCAGACCCAGGCACCGGGCTCAAAGCCAGTGTCCGGACGGCGCGCCGGGCGTTCTCAGCCTCGGTGCCGCGCCGGCAGCGGCTGCGGGCCAGGCTGCTGCCCGCCTCCACGCTGCTGGCCGCACGCCAGCTCGCCCAGCGCGGCGGCGTTATGTTCAGCTGGCTGGACTTCTCATGGCCAGCGGTGCGGCGGCAGCTGCGGGCAGTCGTACACCGGCCAGGCTAGGCAGGCCGCCTGAACCCGGGCACCGTTGCCTCAAACCACGGTGACCTCGAACCACCGTGGCCTCTGACCACGGGCGGCCCCCGAACCCAGACCTGACGCTCGGCGAGTGAACCGGTCTTCGCCTAGCGGTTGTTGCCCTCCTGGCGGCGGCGCCAGCGCTCCTCGATGCGCTCCATGAGGCCGCTGGTGGCGGCAGCCTTCGACGCTGACTTACGCTCCCGCCTGCGGGCGCGGTCCGTCACTATGCCCGCCATCCGCCGGTAGCTGGCAATTGCCCAGATACTGCTGACCAGGAGAACCACAAAGCCAGCGCCCGCGAGCCAGTGGTATTTCAGGACAACGCCGGCCGCGACCATGCCCACGCCGAGGAGGAAGCCGATCGCGGCCTCCATGACTCTCCGCCGGTAGTGAACTTTGGGGTCTTTAGACCGCATTGCCCGAGCGAGTCGCGGATGCTCGGCGTAAAGCGCCTGCTCAATCTGCTCGAGCTGACGCTGCTCGTGCTCAGAGAGCGGCACTGTGCCTCCCATCAACCAGGCCGATGCTGAAATGCGCTGCGGCCCCTGCCTTACGCCCAGAATACGAGCGCGAGGGCGCCCTGTGGAAGAGTACCTGGCCACAGCCTGCGCTCCTGTCCGCCATGGCTACCCGGAGTCATCACTTTTCAGCTTATGCCCCCTGGCATCGCCGCCGGCCTGCGGTCCTGCCGGGCTGCGGTGGCGACGATCTACGAGCGTGGCTGGCCGCACGGCGTCCGGGCCGAACCGGCCGGTGATCTTGTCCAGGGCCGATTCGGCATCCCGCCAGGAGATACCATCCTCGCCCAGCGCGAGCTGAGTCGAAGCGGCACCGGCCCGCACAAGTCCGGTCGCCCGCACCCCGACCAGCCGCAGCCTGGCTTGCCCGCTGAGGCCCGAGGCCGCGTACAGCGCACAGGCGGTGGAATAGATCCGCTGCGTCTCACTGGTCGGCTCGGGTAGCGTCCTCGACCGGGTGATGGTCGTGAAGTCCGCCTTGCGCAGCTTGACGACGATGGTCCTGGTCGCATACCCGGACGAGCGGAGCGCGCTCGCCGTCCGGCGGGACAGCCGGAGCAGCTCGCGGCGGACCACGGCCGGCTCGGTCACGTCGACGTCGAACGTTTCCTCCGCGCCGACGCTCTTCTCCCGCACCGATGCTTCGACCCCGCGATCGTCCCGGCCCCAGGCCAGCGCGTGCAGATGCTCGGCTGCGGCTTTGCCGAGCTCCCGCTCTAGCGCGCTGACAGGCGTACCCGCGATATCCCCGACGGTGCGCAGACCGAGCCTGGCCAGCATCTGGCCGGTTCGCTCTCCCACCCCCCATAGCGCCGAGATCGGCAGCGGGTGGAGGAACTCCAGCGCGCCGTCGGCCGGGATGACCAGCAGCCCGTCCGGCTTGCAGTGCACGGACGCTAGCTTGGCCAGAAACTTGTTGGCGGCGACGCCGACCGAGCACGTGATCTGCTGCTGCTCGGCCACCTGCTGCCGGATCAGCTCGCCGATCTGGGCCGGCCGAGCAGGCGCCTTGCCCCGGACACCTCAAGGAACGCCTCGTCAAGCGATAGCGGCTGTACCAGCGGGGTAACCGCCGCGAAGATCGCCATGACCTCCTTCGACACCGCGCCGTACACGCCGTGTCGCGGCGGGATCACCGTTGCCTGCGGGCAGAGCCGGCGGGCCCTGGACATCGGCATCGCAGACCGTACCCCGAACGCGCGCGCCTGGTACGTCGCGGACAGCACAACGCTGCGGCCGGACAGGCCGCCGACGATCACCGGACGCCCGGCGAGCTCCGGGCGATCCCGTATCTCGACACTGGCGTAAAAGGCGTCCATGTCGACATGCAGGACGTTGCAGCCAGTGTCATCGCCGAGCGTTCCCTTCGCGCCCGAGGAGACCTGACTGCCCATGTCTCACCTGCCAGCCTCCGCAACCACGTCCCTTGTGCCGACTGTAGCGCCGGCTGCTGACAACCTCAGAGCGCCAGCGTCGGCTTCAGTTCAAGTAGGCGGGCAAGGAGGCCGTTGACGAATGACGATGAGTCGTCCGTGGACAGTTCCCCGGCCAGTGTGACGGCTTCGCTGATTGCGACCGCGTCCGGCACGTCGTCGTTCCAGAGCATTTCCTGCACGCCTATCCGCAGGATGTTGCGGTCGACAGCTGGCATCCGGTCAAGCGTCCAGCCGTGGGCGTGCGCGGCCAGCAGCTTGTCGATCTGCCCGGCGTGCTCGTGAACGCCGCGCACCAGGACGGCCGCGTACTCCGCAACCGGCGGGTCGGCGGCAGCGGTCCGCTCGGCCAGCAGGTCCAGCACTGGCTCGCCGCGGAGCTCAGCCTCATACAGGATGTCAAGCGCCCGCTTGCGGGCTTTCGTGCGCGCTGCCATAGCTGCCGTTCGCTCGATCGCCGGCCGACTGGAGACTCAGGCCCTGCCCAGGTAGTCACCCGAGCGCGTGTCGACCCGGATCTTCTCGCCGGTCGTAATGAACAGCGGCACCTGGATCTGGGCTCCGGTCTCCAGCGTGGCTGGCTTTGTGCCGCCGGTCGACCGGTCTCCCTGCAGGCCGGGGTCGGTATGCTCGACCGTCAGCTCGACCGCGGCCGGCAACTCGACGTACAGCGGCGTGCCGTCATTGAAGGCAATCGTGGCAGTCTGCTCTTCCAGCAGGTAGTTGGCCGCGTCGCCGACAACCGCGGCGGGAATGCGCGGCTGGTCGTAGTCCGTGGTGTCCATGAAGACGAAGTCCTCTCCCTCGCGGTAGAGGTACTGCATCTCGCGCTTGTCGACGTTGGCGACCTCGACCCGCACGCCGGCGTTGAACGTCCTGTCGACGACCTTGCCGGACAGCACGTTCTTCAGCTTGGTGCGGACGAAGGCGCCGCCCTTGCCCGGCTTGACGTGCTGGAAGTCCACCACGCTCCAGAGCGAGCCGTCGATGCTCAGCGTCATGCCGTTCTTCAGGTCATTGGTGGTGGCCACGTCAGTGTGTCTCCTGCATGCGTCCGGAACCAGGTGCCGCTCACAGCACCAGCAGTTCCTTGGTGGTCGTGGTAAGTACTTGCGCGGGTCCCGCCGCCGCACCCGCCTCGACTGTGCTGGCCTCGACTGGGCTGGGCTGGCCAGTTCCTGCCGTTCCGCTGGTGCCAGCGCGAACGACGAGAGTGTCCTCGATCCTGACGCCGCCCTTGCCGGGCAGGTAAACCCCAGGCTCGATCGTGACGGGGACCCTGTCTGCCAGTCTACCTGTCCGGCCCGGTCCCATCAGCGGCGCTTCATGCACCTCCAGGCCAACGCCATGTCCCAGCCCATGGCCGAAATGCCCGGCATAACCGGCCGCACGCGATCAGATCCCTGGCCGTCGCGTCGACTGAGGCAACGTCCGCGCCGGGTACGGCGGCGCCGACTCCGGCCAGCTGCGCGGCGGCCACCAGCTCGTAAATCTCCCGCTGCCAGGCGGCCGGCTGGCCGAGCGCAACAGTCCTGGTCATGTCTGCGTTGTAGCCGCCGAAGCGGGCACCACAGTCGATCGTGATCAGGTCGCCGCGAGTAAAGGCCCGGTCTCCGGGCGAGTGGTGCGGGATCGCGCCATTTGGCCCGCTGGCCACGATGGTGTCGAAGGCCAGCCCCTCTGCGCCGAAGTCGATCATGGTCCGTTCCAGCAGGACGGCGAAGCTGCGCTCGGTCCGGCCGGGCTCGATCGTGCCAAGCACCGCAGCGAACGCCTCGGCCGTGATCGCGCAGGCTCTGGCCAGCAGCTCGATCTCGTCCTCATCCTTGATCGTCCGGAGCTCCTCGACGACATGGCCGAGCGGCACGAGCCGGGGGCCGTTCTCGAGCTCGGCAAGAGCTGTGTACCGCTCGACGGTCATCTGCTGTGCCTCGAACGCCAGCGTGTCGTAGCCCCGCTCGGCGGCCAGCATCGCCAGGGCGGGCTCGAGCTGGCGCTCGGTCGCGACCTCGATGTCGGGACAGTCGCGCCCGGCCGCCTCGGCGTAGCGCGTATCCGTGGCCAGGACGCCGGCTCCGTCTGCAGGCAGCAGGATCGCCGCGTTGGAGCTGACCAGACCGGTGAGGTAACGGACGTTGGGTCCGCTGGTAATCAGCGCGGCGTCGGCGCCGGACTCGGCGATCTTCTGCTGGGCGCGGGAACGGCGGGCTGCATGGATTTCGGCCATGCCCCGACTTTAGTGAACGCACGACCGACCGGGACTGGGCGGGACTGGCCCGGATTGGGAGTATTACGGCCTCGTCGCCAGCGCGCGCTGCTAGTCCTCGCCTGGCACGTCGTCGCCGAGTACGATGCCGCCGCCCCGGCTCCAGGTCAGGTAACGCCAGGACAGGTTCACGAGCGTGACCACCCGGTTGCGGTTACCTAGCAGGTAGATCAGGTGCAGCCCGAGCCAGGCGAGCCACGCGATCGTCCCGCGCAGGCGTACGCCCGCCGCGAAGCTGCGCGACCGCGGAGCGGCGGCCGATCGTCGCCATCGTGCCCTTGTCGTGATACCTGAACGGCGTCGTCGGCTGGCCAGCCATCAGCCGGACCGCCTGCTCGGCCGCATGCCGGCCTTGCTGGATCGCGGGCTGGGCCAGCTGCGCCACCGGCGTTTGCAGGCATATTGACACATCCCCGGTGGCGAAGACTCGCTCCTGCCCGGTTACCCGGAGGTCGGCGCCTACCTCGATCCGGCCGCCCTTGCCGCGCGGCAGGCCGGACGTCCACCCGGCGTCGGGCGCGGAGATCCCGGCCGCCCACACCGTGATGTCGCTGCGGTGCTGTCTGCCATCGGCCAGCAGCACCGATCCAGGCCTGACTTCCTTGATCGCGGTGTTCAGCAAAACCTCGACACCGCGGTCGACCAGCTGCTGCCGGGTGTACTGGCGCAGCGAGTCGTCGTACGGCGCGAGCAGCGCCGGGCCCATCTCGACCAGCCGCACCTTGAACATGGACCTGTCGACCTCAGGGAACACCGCAGGCAGCGCCAGGTTCCGCAGCTCGGCCAGGGTCCCGGCGAGCTCGACTCCGGTCGCGCCGCCGCCGACAATCGTCACGTCGAGCTCGGGATCGGTCAGGCCCTCGTTGCGGCGCTCCAGCGTGGCCAGCAGCTCATTCCGCAGCGCGATCGCATCCCGGCGGGTGTAGAGGCTCATGCTGTGCTCGGCCGCCCCCTGGCACGCCAAAGAACGCGGCGCTCACCCCGGTGCCAATGATCAGGTAGTCGTAGCTGAGCTCCGCGCCTGACGCAAGCGTTGCAACCCGCCGGTCTAGGTCGAGACCGACCAGCTCGCCCTTGCGGAACCTGGCACCGCGCCTGCCTGTCGCCGACCACAGCGGGTAGGCAACGTCAGCCGCAGTGAGCCCGGCCGTGGCTACCTGGTACAGCAGCGGCTGGAAGGTGCTATAGACGTTCCGGTCCACCAGCGTGACATCCGCGCGGGAGCGGGCCAGTACCTGCAGCGCCGACATTCCGGCGAAACCCCCGCCGACAACGAGCACGGCAGGGCCGCTCGACTGCTCCCGCCGTCGGTTACGTCCCATCATGCTCCGCTCTCGGTAGGGCAACTTTGGCATTGCCCGAGGCGGCGCGGTCGAAACAGCCGCGCGGCAGCTAGCCGGCCAGCTCCTTGATCTGCTCGATCAGCGCGACTCGTTCGGCGTGGGTTCCGGCCATCGGGGCCACGTTCAGGGTAGTAACACCCGACTCCCTCATCGCGGCGACCCGCTCGGTTACGAACGACTTGGGCCCGATCAGTGAAACGTGCTCCAGCAGTTCCTGCGGGATGAGCCCGGCGGCCTCGTCCTTACGGCCGGCCAGGTAGGCGTCCTGGATCGCGGCCGCCTCCTTGCCGTAGCCGTACCGCACAGCGAGGTTGTTGTAGAAGTTCCGGCCGCGGGCGCCCATGCCACCGATGTACAGCGCCTGAACCGGCCTGATGAGGTCGATCAGCCCCTTGACATCATCCCCGATGGCCAGCGCCGTCTGCGCGAACACGTCAAGCGGCGGGAGCGAAGGATCGCGCTTGGCGAGGCCGGCCTCCAGCGACGGGCCCCAGACCTCACCGGCCTTCTCCGGGTAGTAGAAGATCGGCTCCCAGCCCTCGGCCAGTTCGGCGGCCAGCTCCACATTCTTGGGGCCGAGCGCGGCAAGGATGATCGGGATGCGCTCGCGGACTGGGTGGTTGATCAGCTTGAGCGCCTTGCCGAGGCCGGTGCCCTGGCCTTCGGGCAGCGGGATCTGGTAATAGGTGCCGTCGTACTCCAGCCGCTCACGGCGCCAGACTGCGCGGCAGATCTCGATCGTCTCGCGTGTCCTGCCCAGCGGCGCATCGTAGGGCACGCCGTGCCAGCCCTCGATCACCTGCGGGCCGGAGGCGCCGATCCCGAGCGAGAACCGGCCGCCGGACACGTAGTCGATGCCCGCGGCCGTCATCGCAGTCAGCGTCGGCGTGCGCGAATACAGCTGCATGATGCCAGAGGCGAGCTCTACCCGCTCCGTGACCGCTGCCAGGAAGCCGAGCTGGCTCACTGCGTCGTAGCTGTAAGCCTCAGGGACGAAGACGATATCGAGCCCGGCCTTCTCGAAATCGGCCAGCTCGGCCGCTGTCTCCCTGAAACCGCCCGCGTAGTTCAGAGCCATCCCGATGCGCATGCGGAACCCTCTCGCGCCCATACGGCCGCGGCTGGCGGCCCTCAGCTGGCCAGACGGCCACGTTCCCTGGCTAGGGATGAATCGTAACTGGCGTAACCAGATACGCACAGAGCCAGCGCGGCCGGCCAGTGCGAATCCGCGCGCTGACAGGCAACCGCGCGGCCTGAAGCGGCGTCCAAGCTGGCGAGAGCGGGTCACCGACAGGCGGGCGACACTCCAGGACCGTGAGGAGCCGGACATGCACGGACCGCGAAGGCTTGCACCGCGGCGGCCGCAGCGAGTGATTGCCACCGTAACCGTCGCGGCGGCCGCGCTCGTCGTGGCCGCTTGCGGCACCATCCCGGCGCCGGGCCAGGTAAAGGCGTCAGCCAGCCGGCCGGTCGTGACCGGGAAGCTGAGCAACCGAGCCTCGGACTCCAGGGCCGGAGCGCAGGCTTACGGGCGGCGCCTGCTGGCCAGCTTGCGCCTGCCGCCTGGCACCCGCGTCCTGCCCTGGCCGGCTAAGCCGCCAGCCGGCCTGAATCCGATAACGCCGGCAATCCTGACCGACACGATTGACCTCAGGGTGCTCTACCGGATCAGGGCCTCGATGGACAGGGTCAATGCGTTCCTGCTGGCACACCGGCCACCTGCTCTGACGCTCGACACTCACGGGTATGCCAGCCACTCCGGTTCGGTGACATCGGAGTTCGTCGGCTTCGCCCCGCGGGCGCTGCCCGCCGGAATCTATTCGGCTGAGCTGGAGACCACGTTCAAGCCGGCGCCCGGCGGCGGCAGCTTGCTGCGCGCCGACGCCCAGGTGGCCTGGTCTCCGCCCCGGAGCTCCGCCGAGCACATCAGCCCGTCGAGGTACACCGCAGTCACCGTCAGCCACCGTACGAACAAAGCCAGCCGCGCGAGGACCGTCACGTCGAGGCAAGAGCTGGCGAAGCTGGCCGGGCTGGTCAACGCCCTCCACGGTGCGCCTGACGTGGTGACCGAATGCCCGGCGATGATCGCCGGCGTGATCAACGTCTACAAGCTGGTCTTCAGGCCAGCTCGGGGCGCGCCGAAGATTGTGGTGACGCCGTCGATCGCGTGCGTGCGGCATGTCGACGTCACGGTCGGCGGGCGGGCCGAGCCGTCTCTCGCCGACGGCAGCTCGCTCGTCCGCGCCATTCAGCGGCTGCTGCACCCACCTAGCTAGCGGGCGCTGCCGCCGGCTCGCCAGGCGCGGCCGGCTTCAGCAGCCCCGCGACCGCGCGCAGCGCCAGCTCGTAAGACTGCGGGCCGAAGCCGGCGATCGTGCCGGTCGCGACCGCCGACACGACCGAGGTGTGCCGGAAGGACTCGCGGGCGGCCGGGTTCGACAGGTGGACCTCGATCAGCGGAGTGCTGAGCATGGCGAGAGCGTCCCGGAGCGCGTACGAGTAGTGCGTGAACGCGGCCGGGTTGATCACCACCGGCAGCCGCCGGTCGAAGGCCTCGTGCACCCAGCCGATCAGCTCCGCCTCGTCGTCGGTCTGCCTGAGGTCGACGTCGAGCCCGAGCTGCGAGCCGAGCTCCAGGCACGCGGCCGCAACGTCGGCCAGCGTCGCGGATCCGTAGATCTCCGGCTGGCGGGCGCCGAGCATCTGCAGGTTCGGTCCATTCAGCACCAGAACCGTCGTGATCTGTCCTGCCGTCATTCCTCAGGACACCTCCGCATAGGCCAGCTCGAGCAGTTCCTCAGGCGGGTCGGCCATGATGCCCGGCCTGGCCAGGCCATCAAGCACGACCAGCCGCAGCTTCGACGCCCTCGTCTTCTTGTCCACCGTCATCGCCGCACGCAGCGCAGGCCAGGCATCGGGCCGGTACCTGACCGGCAGGCCGATGGCGGTCAGCACATTACGGTGCCGCTGTGCCGTCGGTGCGTCCAGCCGCCCGGCGAGCCTGCCGACGGCAGCGGCGAAGCACATGCCGATCGCGACCGCATCCCCGTGCCGCAGGCCGAAATCCTCGACCCGCTCAATCGCGTGGCCCAGCGTGTGCCCGTAGTTGAGCGTCTCCCGCAGGCCGGCTTCACGCAGGTCGGCGGAGACCACCGCAGCCTTCATCGCGATGGCACGCTCGATCAGTTCGCGCTCATGCGGGCCGCCGGGCCGCGAGGCCGCTTCCGGGTCGGATTCGATCAGGTCCAGGATGACCGGGTCGGCGATGAACCCCGCCTTGATCACCTCGGCCAGTCCGCTGACGTACTCAGCCGGCGGGAGGGTAGCCAGCACCGAGGTGTCGGCCAGCACGCCGGCCGGCGGGTGGAACGCGCCCACCAGGTTCTTGCCGTCTGCCGTGTTGATCGCCGTCTTACCGCCGATCGCCGCGTCGGTCATGCCGAGCAGCGTGGTCGGTACCAGGACCACCCGGACGCCGCGCAGCCAGGTGGCCGCGACGAACCCGGCCAGGTCGGTGACCGCTCCCCCGCCGACGCCCACGATCGCGTCGGACCGGCCTACACCTGCCGCCGCGAGCTGCGACCACAAGCCGGCCGCGACGCTGATCTCCTTGGCCGCCTCGCCGTCCGGCACCGGCTCGGGCTGAACGGCGTACCCCGCCCTGGCCAGCGCCTGGCAGACAGGCACCGCGACCCTGCTGACGCTCGGCGGAGTGGATCACCACCACGTTCCTGGCATGAGAGCCGACCAGCGACGGCAACTCGGCCAGTACATCGGTCCCCACGACGACCTCGTAGGGGTGCTCGCCGCTGACCTCGATCCGGGTCGCGGTCACCGGCCGTCGCCTGGGAGGCCGTTGCCCGGCAGGCCGCCGCTCTCGACCGCGGCGGCGATCTCAGCGGCGATCGCTTCCGGATCCCGGCCGTCAGTGCCGACCGTCAGCCAGGCCAGCCGGCCGTAGACCGGCAGCCGCTGGTCCAGCAGTGACTTGAGCTGGGCACGAGGATTGGTCCCGATCAGCAGCGGCCTGGCCCGGTCCAGCCCGACCCGCTTGGCCAGCTCCGAGAAGCCGGTCTCCAGATACACCACCGTGCGGCCGGCCAGCCTGGCCTGGGTTTGCTCGTCCATGACCGCGCCGCCACCGAGCCCGAGCACGCCGGTCACGGGCGTTCCCGCTCCGGAGCCGCGAGCTTCGCTGCCGGCCAGCGCAGCCGCGACGGCCTCCCGCTCCAGCCGCCGGAACTCTGGCTCGCCGTCGCTGATGAAAATGTCACTGACGGGCTTCCCGGCAGCTGCCTCGACGGCCGCGTCCGTATCGGTGAAGCCCACGCCCGAGCCGGGCGGCCAGCGAGCGAGCCGACGGTTGTCTTACCTGCCCCCGGCGGCCCGATCAGGATGATGAGGGGGAACGGGGCCGCCCAGGTCCCGGCCGCATGCCCGTTCGCAGTCACCGGATGACCATCGCCTTCAGGTAAGCCTCCGCGTTGCGGGCGGTCTCGGTCGACACTGTCGCCGCCGAACTTCTCCAGCGCGGCGTCGGCAAGCACGAGCGCGGTCATCGCCTCGGCTACCACGCCTGCGGCAGGAACGGCTGTCACGTCGCTGCGCTGGTTGATGGCCCTGGCCGGCTCGCCGGTCTCGGACGTCCACCGTCGCCAGCGCGCGCGGCACCGTCGAGATCGGCTTCATCGCGGCGCGAACCCGGATCGGCTCTCCCGTGCTCATCCCGCCCTCGATCCCGCCCGCGCGGTTGCTGGTACGCCGGATCCCGGCCCCGTGCCCTCAATCTCGTCATGAGCCTGCGACCCACGCCTGGCGGCGGTCGCGAACCCGTCGCCCACCTCGACGCCCTTGATGGCCTGGATGCTCATCAGGGCTCCGGCGAGCCTGCCGTCCAGCCGCCGGTCCCAGTGCACGTGGCTGCCAAGCCCGGGCGGCAGCCCGTAAGCGACCACCTCGACGACGCCGCCCAGGGTATCGCCGTCACGGTGCGCGGCGTCGATTTCGGCCTGCATCGCGGCACTGGCGGCCGGATCGTGGCAGCGCACCGGGTCCGCGTCGATCCGCTCCTGGTCGTGCGGTCCCGGCACGTATTCCTCCGCGGCCCGCACCGGGCCGAGGGCCACGACATGGCTGACGATCTCGGCTCCGAGCACCTGGCGCAGCAGCCGGCGGGCTACCTCGCCAAGCGCCACCCGCGCCGCCGTCTCGCGCGCGCTGGCCCGCTCCAGGATCGCCCGCGCGTCCTGGAGACCGTACTTCTGCATGCCGGCGAGATCCGCGTGCCCAGGGCGGGGCCTGGTCAGCGGCGCGTTGCGGGCCTGGGCCGCCAGAACGTCCGCATCCACCGGATCGGGGACATGACCGTCTCCCATTTCGGCCACTCAGTGTTGCCGATCGTGATGGCGACCGGGCCGCCGAGCGTTACCCCGTGCCGGACGCCGCCCGTCAGCTCGACCTCGTCCTGCTCAAACTTCATCCGGGCGCCTCGGCCGTCGCCGGCTCGCCGTCGTGCCAGCGCCCGCGCGATATCCGCCGACGTGACCTCGACCCCGGACGGCATGCCGTCGCAGACCGCGACCAGGGCCCGGCCGTGCGATTCTCCTGCTGTCAGCCAGCGCAGCATGCTGCCGATCCTGCCATGCCTGCCGAAGTGGCTTTCGTTTGCCCGGCAGGCGGCCGGGTATCCCGCCATAGCAATACGGGGGAATCGCCAGCCTTGCGCTTGCCGCCGCGACGGCGGCAGGCGCGTTCGCCTTTTGGGTGCTGACCGTGGTGCTCGGCGGTCTTCGGGGGAGGAGTTTTCATGCGCCTGAAGAGGCGATCTGGGGCGCTGCGTGCCGCCTCAGCGTGGCTCGCTCTCGGCCTGGCAGCCTCGGCCGCACTTGGCCTGGGTGTCTCCGTCGCACTGGCACTGGGAGCCTTGGCTACCCCGACCTTTGCCGAGCCGACTTACCGCGTGCCACCAACCACAGCCCTTGCCGCCAATCCGCCGGCCAGCACGGTGGCATCAGTCGTTCCCTCGGCGGCTACCCCCGGCAGCCGGGTCACGTTCGCGGTCTCCTGTGCCAGTCAAGACACGGCCTCAGCCGCGTTCTTCGGCCAGGCACTCGGCCTGTCCGGTCAGATCCCGATGGACGCCGGGACGGCGGACGGCGACTTCACGATCACGGTCACCCTGCCCGAGCACCTGCGCCCTGCCGTCTACCACCCCTATATCGACTGCTCGGACGGGACGTCCACGACCGCCGCGGTGACGGTCACCGAGTTTCCGGTGGCCGCTGTGGTGAGCACCAGCCACGGCGGGACGTCGACCAGCAGGCTCGCGACGGCCGGCCTGGTCCTGATCGGCGTCGGTGTCCTGGCCGGCGGCATCGCCATGCGGCGCCGCGCATCCAGCCGCAAGCGCGCTGGCTCCTTACCCGCCGTTCCTGCGGCAACCCTGGCCCGGCCATCCCCGGCACCCCGCGTTAACCGCGGCCGGCCGACGCTAGCCCGTCGGCCGCACAGCCGGCCGACTCCGGGGAACCCCAGTCCGCCACCGATATCCGAAATAAGGCTTATGGCGGGCCTAGCAGCGATACCTAGGATGACTTTGTAAGTATTTAGTCCGCTCGCGCGCCGGACATATCAGCTTTTGTATACCAAACTAAGCGTCCTGACGGTTACAAAGTGATCCTAGGTATAGTCCGTGCGGTCTCGAAGCGACCCTTCTGCACGCGCCCATCTCGGCATCGCGGCAGCTCCCGCCTGCAGCTTCGCGTTCATCTCGCCGGCAGCATGACCGTGGTAGCGTCTGAAATGATCATCAGCGCGAGACCATCAGCTCTCGCGCCTTCATTCCCGACAGGCGCACCGTCGTGAGTTGCCCGTGACCAGACAAGTGATAAAGCTCGGCTCCAGCTCTATTGCCAGCCGTGACGGGCTCGCTCTCGACGTGATCGCAGGCCTGGTCAGCCAGATCGCGGCCGCCCAGCGCGCTGGCCACGAGATCATCCTGGTGACCTCGGGTGCCGCCCGGCTTGGCCAGCGGTTGCTTGCGTTCGAGGGACCGACTGCCGGGGCAGCGCCCGCGTTGCGCTCGCTCGTCGCCTCCGTGCGGTCCTCGGTGCAGTCGTCGGCCGACTCCGCCTCGGACGACGAGTACGACCGGCTGGTCGATTCACTGCTGAACGTGCTGCGCCGTTACGAGAGCCCGCAGGCGGCGCCGGAAGCTGTCGATACCGCGCTGCCGTCGGCGGTCGGCCAGCCCGCGCTGATGGCGCTGTACCGGCAGCTCGCCGCCGCCGTTGGCGTCGAGGTCTGCCAGATCCTGGTCTCGCGTAGCGACTTGGCATCGGCTCGCGCCATGGGCGACCTCGGGCATCTGCTGCGGGCGGCGGTCGGCCGTGGCCTGCTGCCGATCGTGAACGGCAATGACGCGACGGACCCGGTGTCGGCTCTCGACAACGATCAGGTGGCCGTCGCCATCGCGGTAGCCGCGGAGGCGTCACGATTGCTCTTCCTCACCGACGTGCGTGCCGCGTACCGGGACGCCTCGCTGAGCGAGCGGATCGGCCGCCTCACCCCGGCGCAGGCCAGGGCCGTGCGCGCCACGGCTGGCGGTAGCGGCCGGGGCGGCATGGGCTCGAAGCTCAGGGCGGCCGCGCGGGCCGCGTGCTGCGGTGTCGAGTGCATCATCGGCTCAGCCCGCGAGCCGGACGTCGTCGGCCGCAGCCTCAATCCCCGCGCCCGGATGGGGACGGTCGTCAAGGCCGCCGGGCCGCAACTGGAACCGGGCAGGCGCTGGATCGGCGGCATTGCATATTCCGCTGGCTCGGTCCTTGTGAACCGGGATGCGGAACAGAGCCTGCGCACTGGCAGCACCCTGTTCCTGTCTGGCGTCAAGCGGGTCGACGGCGACTTCGCGGCGGGCTCGGTTGTCGAGCTGCTGGACGTCCGGCACCCCGAGCGCCTGCTCGGTCGCGGTTCAGTCGCACTCCCCTCAGCCGTACTCCGGCTGCTGCGCGCGCTGTCGCCGCAGGAAGTCGCGTGCGTGCTCTCGATCCTGCTGCGCCTGCGATACGGCAGTTCCGTCACGACCGCAGAGCCTGACGATGCGAGCGGCCCGAGATCTCTGCTCGATCCTGACGTCTACAAAGACTGCCGGGAGCTCGCGGGCGGCACGTCACGGGCGAGCCAGGAGGCCTTCGCGCAGCTGGCCGCATCCTCGCCGGACCGGATCGCGGAGCTAGCCGACTCGCTCCTGCTCGCACAGCCTCAGCTGTGCACCACGTTCCTGCTGGACAAGGGATTCCTGCACGGCCAGGTGCCAGCGGATGCGGCAGCGCGCCGGGTGGTGAGGGGCATCCACGCCGTGCACCGCGAGTCGCTGGTCGTGTACCCGGGCTAGCTGACGGCCTTCGGCACCACCGCGTACTGGCGCAGGTAGAGGTCGCGGAACGTCACCGGCCCGCGCGGACCCGGCACGACGTCGATGTTGATCCCCGTCTCCGGCACCGACAGCAACTTGAAGCCGTCGAGCAGCCGCGGGGTTGCATTCCAGAACGCGCCCGTACCGGAATAGGCGTCAAGGAACCGCGCAGCCGCCGCCTCATCGGTCGCGACGATCGAGGCCGCCAGACCTGAGGTCTCCCGGTTGGCGATCTCGGCGGCGTCCGCAGCGCCATCCGCAGGCGCAACGGTGATCGTCGCTTCCGACCCGGCGTCCAGCGCCCACTCGTGGCCGACCGGGTGCCGGTGCGGCGGTAGCGAGACCGCGATCCCGATCTGGTCGGCGAGCGCGATCACCTGCGGGACCATTGCGTCCCAGATCGCGCGCTCGACGAGCAGCAGGTTCAGCCGGTTGCAGACGCCGAGCCGGTCGAGGCTGCGCTCGATCAGCTTCAGCGCCTGGCCGGTGTCAGCCGAGGAGTCGATGTAGATCACCGCGCCCCCGTCGGCGTGCGCGAGCGTGCGCACGCCATGCAGCGCCGCCTCGCGGGCCAGCTCCCGGGTGCTCTCGCCGCTGCCGCGCAGGATGACCAGCGGAATCAGCCGGGTCTGGCGCACCAGGGCACGCGCGCTCTCCCGGCCGGGAACGCGCAGCAGCTGGATCGCCGCCGCATTAAGCCCGGCAGCCGCCATGGCCGGTCCGAGAACCTCGTCGACAAGGACAGCAGCCGACCGGATGGCGCTCGAGCCAGTGCGCAGGACGCCGGCATTCCTGGACTTGATCAACTGCGAGGCGATATCGACAACGACGTTGGGCCGGGCCTCGAAATTCGCCCCGATGACTCCGACGGGGCGCCGCCACTCCTGTAGTTCGAGCCCGTCAGGCAGGTCGCGGACCGGTGTCCTGGCGGGTTCGGCCGCGATCTGAGCTAGTGCCTGCAGCTGGTCCATCATGGCCTCGACGCGGCCCGCGTCGAGTGTCAGCCGGTCCACGAACGCGTCGGGCATGCCGTCAGCTTTCGCCGCGCGCACATCCTCGCCGTTGGCGGCGATGACGTCTGCGGCGCGCTCGCCGAGGCGGGCCGCGATCGCGAGGAGCGCGCCATTCAGGCAGTCGGCAGTGGCGTCCCTGAGCGCGCCAGCCGCGCCGCGAGCGGCCTGGCCGGCTGCAACGACAGCGGCATCGGCGGCGGTCACGTCCTCGCTCGGCATGCTCATCAGTCTCCCCAGACGAGATTCGGTCGCTGGCCAGAAGCGGGCCGGATGCGGGCCGGACCCAGGCTGGCGGCCCGCTTTTTGAGCATAGCCAGCGCTCGGGTCGGCCGGGATGCGACCGGTACGCCGTGCCGGTCTGGCATGGTTTCTCACGTGACAGAAAACTCCCACTCTCCCACTGCAGCGTCATCGCCATCCGGATCCGGAGCGGCAGAACCCGCCACCCCCTCCCCCGGCCGGTCACTGAGATTCGGCCTCGCCGGCACCGGCTACTGGGCGCGCGTCGCGCACGCGCGCGCCCTCGCGTCAGCACCGGGCATCGAGTTCGCGGCGGTCTGGGGACGCAACACCGAGGCGGCCGCCGACCTCGCGGCCCAGCATGGCATCACGGCGCACGCCGATTTCGACGCCTTCCTCGCTGACGTCGACGGGGTCGCATTCTCGGTGCCACCGGACGTGCAGAGCGAGCTAGCGGTGCGGGCCGCGCAGGCCGGCAAGCACCTGCTGCTGGAGAAGCCGGTCGCGCTGACCCAGGCCGCAGCCGAGGTGCTGGCCACGGCTGTCCGGGTTGCCGGCGTCGCTTCGGTTGTCTTCTTCACCTGCCGCTTCCAGCCGGAGACCGCCGCCTGGCTGGAAGATCTGGCAACTGCGGGCGGCTGGCAGGGGGCCAGCGCGCTCTGGCTCGGCTCGGCGCACTCGGAGTCGAGCCCGTTCAACACTCCGTGGCGGCGGCAGAAGGGCGGCCTGTGGGATCTCGGGCCGCACACGGTCTCGCTGCTGTGGGACATACTCGGCCCGGTTGAGTCCGTCACTGCCGACGTAGGCCGCGGTGACCTCACCCATCTCGTGCTGCATCATCGGGGCGGAGCGACCAGCACCGTGACTGTCACGCTCGGCGCGCCCGAGCAAGCCGACGGCTTCGATTTGCAGGTGTGGGGCGAACGCGGCCGGTCGGTAATTCCGCCACTGGCAGATGACCCAGTGGTCGCGCTCCGGATCGCCCTGACCCAGCTCGCCGGCAACGCCCGATCAGGAAAGCTCAGCCATCCTTGTGACGCGGAGTTCGGGCTGGCGGTGACCCGCGTGCTGGCGAAGGCGCAGCGCCAGATCGACGCGCTCAGGAGCGACTGACTGCTGGCACTGGGAGCTAACGACGGCTGTTCTCGGCTGCGCGCTTCTGGGCCTGCCCCAGCCGCCGAATGGCGCTCTGCAGCTCGCGTGCTGCGGTGTCACGACCGCGCTGAGCCTGATGAGCGTCCCGCGCGAGCTGGGCGTCCTCGTCCTTCGCCTGACCGAGCTCGCGCTCCAGGTGCTGGATCCGCCGCCGCAGGAACTGGCGCTGCTCGGCCACGGCGGCCAGGCGCCCGTCGGCGTCCTCGAGCGCGTGCTCCGCGTCATCGACAGCTGTCTCGGCCGCCGCCAGGGCCGCCGCCGCCAGGGCCTCCGCCGCTGGGGCCTCGGCCGCCGCTGCGCCCTCGGCCGCGCGTTGCGTCCTTTTGGCCGGCTTCTGGCCAGCCGGCGTCTGCTCTGCGGGCAGCGCAACCGCGGCAGACACGTCGACCTCGCCAAGGCCGGCATAGGCCAGCGCTTTCGTCAGCCGCCCCGACCGGACGGCGGCTCTGGCCCCGGCATCCGCCAGAGCGGCCTCCAGCGTGGCCCGAACCTCCCCCATCGTGACCGCGCTGGCGGGCTGGCCAGCCTGCCTGGAGATATCAGTCGCATGCGGCAGAAGCTCGTTAATGACCTGCCGACGCTCGGTCGATAGCTCCCGCAGCCGTTCCCCTACCAGGTTTCGCTGTGCGTCTTCCAGCGCCGTGCCGACCGCGATGAGCCGGGCGATCTCGTTGGGAGCCGTCCGAGCCAGCTGATTGACCAGCCAGGCGCTAGCCGTCGGGCGCGCAAGTTTCTTGATGGCCGCGGCCTCGTCGCGCTGGCCCGCCGCGCGTGCCTGGCGCGCCCGCTCGTCGCGCGCGGCCGTGAACTCGGCCGGAGAGAGCCCATAGAGCTCGTCGGCTACCTCGGCAACGCTAATTGCCTGCACGATCATGATCGTAATACCGCTTCGGGCCTAGCCTGGGGGCTGTAGCAGGACCGCGATGCCCGCTCGCACCCGCCCACCTAGCCGCGCGGTGGCGGCCGTCACGATCCGACTTGCCACCTCGTCAGGAACCTGACGGGCCACGCCTGCCGGGGGCGCGAGCTCAAGGGTGAAATCCAGGCCCTCCGGTGGCGGACTCAGCCGGACCCGGATGCCCGGCGCGATCTCGGCCGCGGCCGCCGCCACCTCGTGCCAGACGTCGGGATCTTCATGCATGCCTGGCGCCTGCGCACCTGCAGCCAGCGCGGCCAGGCGCGCACCTTCCACGACTAGCGGCACCGGTCCGGCGACGTCGATGACCACGGCCCACGACTCCCGTGCCGCGGACTGCCAGACACTGGATGCGGGTACCGGGACCGGCCTGGCGGACGGCTGCCAGCGCCTGACCGCGTCGGCAGAGGTGAAAGCGGGCAGGGCACGGCGACCATCCCGGCCCACGATCGCCGGCATGGCCATCTCGCTGGCCTTCTCGCCGTGGAGCGGATTGCCTGCAGCCTTGCCGCTAGCAGCCTCGGCGCGGCCACCCGCGCCGGCATCCGGCAGGGCGTCGCCGAGCACCGCGACCACCGTGACTAGCAGCCGGCTGTCAGCGAGCGCGGTCAGCACAGCATGCTCCCCGCACGTTCCGGCCGCGTATGCCCCGAGCGCCGCCGACACAGCCGGGTCGGCTTCCCCGTGATCATCGCGGAAGCGCTCGTCACCGGCAGTGAGCTCAGTCATCGGGCTCACTGTAACGCCCTCGGGCTGAGATCGCGCCGTGGCCCGCACCGCCCGGATCTGGCACCCGGCACGTTCGCTCAGCACGTGCGCTGGGCCCGCAAAAGACGCGCAGGGGGGTAATCTTGGGCACCCCGCCAGAGGCCAGGCTACGGCAGCTAGGGACGCAACTGGCGATAATGGGAGTGCCGTGAAATCCCAGGTAAGTCATGGCACAGTAGACCGAAGCACAGCAGGTCACAGCACAGGGGGCAGGGTGAGCCAGGGGCCTAGAGCCGTGGAGCCTGGAACACTCATGCACAAGGCGATCCCGCCGCGGATGGTCGAGCCGTACCTGACCGGCCGAAGGTCGATCATTTCCGGTTTCGTGCACCGGGTCGCGGACGCTCCGGTTTCCAGCCCTAGGGATCTGCACCGCTTGTTCGGTCTCGGCTACGACGGCTCGGACTTCAGCCCGGACATGGACGAGATCTACGTCCTGCGCTGGCGGGCGGTCGGGACCGAGGCATATCAGGTGCCGCACTCCCCCGAGTACGGCGGCGACTGGACGATGAAGCCCCCGTTCACCGGGACCGGCTTCACAGCGGCCGATGATCAGCGCGTCGCTGAGTACTTCACTGACCCGATTCCCGTTCCTGTGGGTGCTGAGATCCACCGGATCGGCATTGGTAAGTCCGACTTCATCGCCCGCTATGACGGCCAGGTCTGGCTCCGTCCGGCAGAAGGGTCTGAACTTTGCGCTACCGGCTGATGGCCAACTACCAGGGATCACCCTTCGAGGCCGGGATCGGGCCCACGGACGGGGATATCGTCCTGTTTGCCGCTTGCCCGCCGCCGGAAGAGCTGGGCTTCGAGCCGGCGACCGGACACTGGCGCAAGCAGCTGCGCTTCGGCGACGTGCAGGCGGTCTGGGAGTCCAGGCCGATCGGCAGGTTCCGGGGCGAGCGCTGCATGGTCCTGGACGATCTAGGTGACCGGCTGCACATCGGTTACCTCGGCCACGACGCCTACAAGGCGGAGCAACTGGGCTACTGGCAGGTCGACCGGGGCGTGTTCGAGCTGGTGGCGCCCAGGACTGAGGTAAGCGACATCCTCGAGGAGCGCACGGAGTACGGGCGCCCGGCGAGCTCGACCGACGGTGCGGGGCGAATGCGCCAGCTGCCCGAGCCGGGCGGCTACGCGGGCCAGGACTGGCACAGCTCAGGTGAATACGCCAGGCCCCAATACGATTCCGCGGGGCCTCCAGCGTCGGCGTCGTACGACTCGGGTGGGTACCAGGTCCCTGAACGGCAGGGTTCCACTGGTTATCCCGTGCCAGTCGCCGTTTCCGAGCCGGCCAGCTACGGAAATACCGCGGGGCAACCAGAGCCCGGCTTATTCGTGGCGACCGGACCAGCCAGCTGACCCGCTCGGAGCCGGCGCGAGCGCCAGCTCAGCCGACCCCGGCGACAACCTGACGGTTCCGGCTTACCAGGCCGTTCCCGATGGCATGACCGGCGTGGCGCTGCCAGTGCCGACTGAGGCGCCGCTGCCACTCGAGGCTGAAGCGATGCGGGCGGCGTCAGCCGCTCGGCGGCCACGGTTGGCGGCCGCGCCGCAGCTAGCTGACACCCCGGCGATTCGGCGCTAGCTATCTCCAGCCCGCTGCCTAGCCAGCCAGCCCCAGTCCAGCCAGCCACGAGTCCAGCCAGCCCCAGTCCAGCCAGCCCAGCCCAGCCAACTCCAGTCGGGCTCACGCGGCGCGCGCCAAGCCAGCACCATCCCGGCAGCGCCGCGCGGCCCGCCGCCGGACGGCGACCGAACGCCTCTTCGCCGACCTCGCGAGCCAGGCCGGCATCCCCGCCGACGCCTACTCGATCGGCGAAGACGTCGAGGGAGCCCTGTGCCTGGTCCAGACCGAGGACAGGTTTGAGGTCTACCACTCGGCGAGCGGTGCCCAGCACGAGCTGCAGGTCTTCCAGACAGAAGAGTCCGCCTGCTTCTACCTGTTCGGTGTGCTGGCTGCCGAGGCGGTCCGCAACGGCGTCCTCGGGCGCGTGCCGACTGACATGCACGCAAGCCCGGCCCGCTAATGCCACCGCGACCGGGAGAACTAGCTGCGGGGTTGCCCAACTTCGCACCGACGGACACTACCGGCAGCTAGGGTTCAACTGCCGGCGGGGCTGAAGGTCCCCCGCTCCCCAAGCAGCCCCGCCGGCATCTTCTGCCGCCGGGCGTAGCCGACCGGAGTCCGGGCGAGTCAGCGGTGCGGACCACCTGCCTCATGCCAGAGTTGTTTCCATGCCAGAATCGACTCTCCCGCTGACCGGCGCACAGCACGAGATCGTCGCTGGGGATTACCACGCCACTGTCACCGAACTCGGGGCCGGCTTGCGCGCGCTCAGCCATCACGGCCGCCCGGTCATCACCGGGTACGACGCCGACGAGGTCCCGCCTGCGGGTGCCGGGCAGCTCCTAGTTCCGTGGCCGAACCGCGTCGACCACGGAAGGTACTACTTCGGCGGGCGCAGTTATCAGCTCGACATATCCGAACCTGCGCACGACAATGCGATTCACGGCCTGACCAGGTTCGCCACCTGGAGCCTGACCGCACATGGACCCGACTACGTAGAGCTTGGCCTGCGGCTGCTCGGCCGGCCTGGTTACCCGTTCTGCCTGGAGCTGAGCGCGGGCTACCGCCTCACCGCGGAGACCGGGCTGGAGGTAACTGTCACGGCTACTAACGCCGGCAGCCGTCCGGCACCGTTCGGCACCGGCTCGCACCCGTACCTGCGGGCCGGCACCGGCACCGTCGATGACTGGCAGCTGCAGCTGCCGGCCGCGCGCTGGCAGCCCGCTGACGACCGTGGCATTCCTGCCGGACGCCCCAGGAGGTTGCCGGGTCGCAGTATGACTTCCGTGAGCGGCGGACGATCGGCAGCACGTCGCTCGACACCGCGTTCACCGGCCTGTACACCGGCGAGGACGGCCGCGCCTGGGCCAGGCTGACCGGGCCCGACGCCGAGGTCGCACTCTGGGCCGGACCCGGGTATCGCTGGCTGCAGGTGTTTACCGGCGATCCGCTCGGCCCCGACGCACGCCGCCGTGCTCTCGCGATCGAGCCGATGACCTGCCCGCCCAACGCCTTCGTCACCGGCACGGACCTGCTGACCATCGAGCCCGGCGGTAGCTCCAGGCAGCAGTGGGGCATTCAGGCGAGGACAATCAGGTAGGGAACGTGGTCGTCCCGGCCAGCAGCGCTTCGATCCGAGCGAGGTCCTCCGGCGTATCGATATCGTCTGGTCGGCCGGTGTCGCCGCACTCGATCTCGGTCACCAGGTCCTGGTGCGCGCGCAGGAACGGCCGCGCGCCCACGTCGCCGACGGCCAGCTCGATCACCTCGGGCCAGTGCTCGCGGCCGATCAGGACCGGGTTGCGCGGCCGCCCGTCGTAACACGCGACCGCGACGCTGGCGCCGGCCGCGTACGCGCCGATCAGCCTGCGCACTGCCTCCGGTCCGACGAGCGGCTGGTCGGCCAGTGCGAGCACGGCGGCCCGGCACTCAGCTGGCACGGCGGCGAGGCCGACGACCAGCGATGAGCCCATCCCCGCCCGCCAGTCCGGATTGTGCACGCTGATCACCCCCGGTCCGCGGCCGCAGGCGCCAGTGCTGCCAGGCCCAGTACCGCTGGGGCCAGCGCCGGCTGGGCCAGCACCGTCCAGGCCTGTGCCGATCGGGCCGGTCGCGCCAGACACCACGATGACGGGGTTCGCACCACCGTCGCGCAGCAGCGCGATACCGCGGTGCACCAGCGAGCGGCCGCCAAGCTCGATCAGGGCCTTGGGGCGGCCAAGCCTGCTTCCCTCACCAGCGGCGAGCAGTATGCCTGCCACGTTCCCGGATGACACTCACGCTGTCCGCTCGTCCGCCACCTCGGGCGCCAGCCGGTCACCTGGCAGGTGACCGTGGTGGATCCTGCCGGTCGTGGCGGTCAGCGGCCGTCCGGTGCCGCCCCAGCGCAGCTGAATCAGCTCAGCCGCAATCGCCACCGCAGTCTCCTCCGGAGTGCGCGCGCCCAGATCCAGGCCGATCGGCGAGCGGAGCCGGGCCAGCTCAGCCTCGGCCAGTCCGGCATCGCGCAGCCGGGCCAGCCGGTCGTCATGTGTGCGCCTGCTGCCCATTGCGCCGATGTACGCCGCCGGTCGGCGCAACGCGACTTCCAGCAGCGGTACATCGAACTTGGGGTCGTGCGTCAGGACGCAGATGACGGTCCGCTCGTCAGTGCTCACCTTCGACAGGTAGCGATGCGGCCAGTCAGTGATGACCTCATCGGCATCAGGAAAACGTGACGCGGTCGCGAAGACCGGGCGAGCGTCGCAGACCGTGACCCGGTAGCCGAGGAACTTCCCGGCCTTGGCCACCGCGGCCGCGAAGTCGATCGCGCCGAACACGAGCATCCGCGGTGCCGGCGCGAACGACTGGACGAAGATCGCGAGCTCGTCCCGGCGGCGCTCACCGTCGGGCCCGTAGCGGCGAACCGCCGTGAGGCCCTGCGCCAGCATGCCGCGAGCATCGTCGTCGACGGCCTCGTCGAGCCGGTCTCCCGCGCCCAGCGTCCCGGTGGCGTGCTCGTCCTGCCAGATGATCCGGCGGGCACCAAGAGCGCCAGGTCCTTCGATCACGGTCGCGACGGCCACCGGCCTGCCCTGCCGGACCGCGTCAGCGATCTCGCCGAGCTCCGCGAAGCGCTGGTTGCTGACCGGCTCCACGAAGATGTCGATGATGCCGCCACAGGTCAGGCCGACCGCGAACGCGTCGTCATCGCTGATGCCGTAACGCCGTAGCACCGGTTCGCCGCTAGCTGTCACCTCGGTAGCCAGCTCGTACACCGCGCCCTCAACGCAGCCGCCGGACACGCTGCCGACGACCTCGCCGGAGGCAGAGACCGCCATCGCCGCGCCGGGCTCCCGTGGTGCGCTGCTGAAGGTCCGAACCACCGTGGCCAGGCCGAACGTGTCGTCCGCAGCCCACCAGCCGGTGATTGGGTCAAGGATGTCGCGCACTACCGGGTCACCTCAGCGACTTCTCCCGGGCCGGCTATCCGGCCTTTCACCGGGCTAACAACTCCGACATCGGCCATCTTCCAAGGCTACGTGCCCGCGGTTCCCCCGGCGTGATCTTCGAGACAGCACAGCCGAGCCCCGCACAAGACGCCACGATGGTTGGTTTTGTGACCTTCTAGCCCGGATTGCTGTAGATCTTCGTCGGCGTCACGAGCACGACCGCCCGGCGCTCGGCCGCCATCACGCGGTCGAACTCGTCCCAGTCCTCGTGCGTGCCGCCGGCGGCGGTGAAAACCTCACGGCGCAGCAGCCTGAGCCGCTCCGGATCGGATTCTGCCGCCGGGTCGTCCGGCCCGATGATCCTGGCCTGGCCCTCGACCGCCGCCCATTGCCAGCCGGACCTGAAGGTGACGGTGACCTGCGGCCGGGCCCGGAGGTTGGCCAGCTTTGCCGGACCGTAGGTAACGAAGCCGACGACGTCGCTGCCCGGTGCTCGGATCGGCCAGCACGCCGGCGTTGACCAGCGAGGACTGGATCGTCCCATCGGCTCGGGCTGTCGAGATCACTGCGAGGAACTTGTCGCGGCTGCCGATCGCGGCAGCGTCGGACAACGTAGTCATGGCTCATCCTGTCTGCAGCTGCGCTTCCGTCAGCTAGGTAACCAGATGCGGCCGCAGCATAATCCTGGCACCCTGACGCGGGTGACGATCTCGATCGACGACCTGGAGCTCGCCGCGGTGGCGGGCTGGCGTGCCTGCGAGTCCGGCCGGCTCGGTGACTGGCTGCTGCGCGCTGCTGAGGGCTTCACCGGCCGGGCCAACAGCGCGCTCGCGGTCGGCGATCCGGGCCTGCCGCTGGCATCGGCGATCGAGAAGGTCCGCGGCTGGTACTACGAGCGCGGGTTGCCGGCCATTATCGCCGTGGCTTACCCGACGGGCCAGCCCGCCGCCAGACCGCTCGACCGGATGCTGGCCGGGCTCGGCTGGACGATCCGCGCGGACGCTGCGACGGTGATGACGGCCGAGGTATCGGCCGTCGCCGCACAGACCCGGGCGACGGGGCCGGCGATCGAAATCCGTCCCGAGCCGGACGCGGCGTGGCTGGCCAGGTATCACTACCGCGGCGGGCCGCTGCCGTCCGTGGCGCTCAAGCTGCTGACCTCCGCGCCGTGGCAGGAGTTCGGCTCGGTCCGGTCCGGCGATGAGGCGATCGCCATCGGCCGGGTGGCAGGAGCCGGCGACTGGGCGGGCCTGACCGCGATCGAAGTCGCGCCGCAGCATCGCCGGCAGGGCCTGGCCGCCGCGATCACCACCGCCCTCGCAGCCAGCGCCGCCCGCCGCGGCTTCGAGAGCCTCTACCTGCAGGTGAGTGACGACAACACTGCAGCGCGAACGCTGTACGGGCGGCTCGGCTTCACCGATCACCACGGCTACCACTATCGCGTCGCGCCCATCCGGCCGACGTAGCGCAGCGCCCGGATGGCGCTGTCAGCCGAGCGCACCATCCGCGGCGCCGGAGGTGACTCACCATGCGGCCTGAAGCCACGCGAAGTTCCCGAGGGCCGCCGCGAAGATTACCGACGACGCGGCCGAGGTGCTGGGCAGCCCCGCGAAAGCCGACCGCCTACAGGTGATCACCGGCATCCCGGTCACAGGCCCTGACGTGCGAGACTTCGTAATCCCACATATGTCCCACCGCGCCCGGCCGGCGCTAATGCCTCCTCGGACCGGATCAGCCCTTCGACTCTGGGTCCCCTTCTTCTGGTGCGAAAGGACCCAGGCGGCGCCGCAGCAACCAGTGCTTGTACGCCTTGATGGGATGTCTGAGTGAACGGAACTGATCCCGATCGACGGGGCCGTACCAGTCAACCGGGACGCCAAGGACGCGCTGCGGTTCCTCATCCTGCCTGGCAGATGGACCTACCCCGCGAGGCATCCCGAAGACCTTGTTTCGTTCCTCCCGATCACTCGCCATCGGCCAACCTCTCTGGTGCCGGGGCTTGCCTGGCACTCGCCTGGGCATACGCGTAGAGCATGACGCGGCCGCCAGGTCACTGACAAGCGCACCGACCCGGTGACCGCGGACCGTGAAGCGGTTCTCATCGGCGATCTTGCCGCCCTGGGCGCGGAAGACCCCGAAGATCACTGGACGGGCTGTCGAGCGGACACTGCGTGCCCGCGCCGCCAGCCGCGGGTTCGAGAGCCCCTGCCTGCAGGTGAGCGACGACAACACGGCAGCGCGAGCGCTGTACCGGCGGCTCGGCTTCACCGATCATCACTCCTGCCACTACCGCGTCGCGCCATTTTGAGACTCCCGCACAGGCTCACGAGCGGGGTCGGCAGGGCTGTCCCTAACATCCATGCGGTTTCCTGCGGGCAAAAAGAACATATCTCCCGGCAAAGGGCAGGAAACCGCATGGATGTGCCTACCTCGCGAGAGTCAGCAACCGCCTAGGGCCGTTTCGACCCAGTCGCCCAAGAGTCAGCCGCGCAGCGACCTCAGCACCAGCGCCGTCTCCAGGGCGGCAACGACCGCGTCCCAGCCCTTGTCTTCCGCGCTGTCCGGTGCGCCGCTGCGGTCGCGGGCCTGCTGGAGGGTGTCACAGGTCAGGACCCCGTTGCCGACCGGCGTCCCGGCGTCCAGCGCCACCCTCGTCAGCCCATAGGTCACCGCGTCGCACACGTAGTCGAAATGCGGCGTGCCGCCCCGGATCACCGCGCCCAGGCAGGCGACAGCATCGTGACGTCGCGCCAGCTCGGCCGCTACCACGGGCAGTTCGACCGCGCCCGGCACCCGAACCAGCCGCGGATCGGAGATCCCGCATGCGCGGGCCGCGGCGAGCGCGCGGTCTACGAGCTGATCGGTGATCTCGGCGTGCCAGCGCGTCGCCGCGATGGCGACGCTCAGCCCGGCCGCGTCGACCACCTGCCCGTCTGGTCGGCCCGCCCCGCTCACCGCAAGCCTGCGGCCAGGCTGCGACCGGATACGCGAGTGACGGCGCCGGTTCCGAGCCCGTCCCATGACCAGCACCGTCGCTGTTGCCGGTGACCAGACCGCTGCTCGCGCCGTTGCCGCTGGCTGCACTGCGCCGTCCTCGACGACCGGGCAGGTTGTCGATCTGGTGGCCGAGCCGGTCTCGCTTGGCAGTCAGGTACCGCAGGTTGTGCGGCGTCAGCGCCGACGGAAGCCCGACCCGGCCGGTGACCTCCAGGCCGAACCCGGCCAGCCCGTCGATCTTCGCCGGGTTGTTGGTCAGCAGCCGCAGCGACTGCACGCCAAGGTCGGTCAGCATCTGCGCGCCGGTTGAGTACTCACGCGCGTCAACCGGCAGGCCGAGCTCGGTGTTGGCGTCGACGGTGTCCGCGCCGCCGTCCTGGAGCTGGTACGCCCGCAGCTTCGACAGCAGCCCGATCCCCCGGCCCTCGTGACCGCGCAGGTAAAGGACCACGCCGCGTCCCTCCGCGGCGATCGCCGCCATCGCCGCGTCCAGCTGGGCGCCGCAGTCGCAGCGCTGCGACCCGAACACGTCGCCGGTCAGGCACTCGGAGTGCATCCGGACCAGCACATCGGGCCCCGGCGCGGTCAGGTCACCGAGCACCAGCGCGAGGTGCTCGGTGCCGTCGACCGAGTTGAGGTAGCCGATGGCGCGCCAGTCGCCGAACTGATTCGGCAGCCGGGTCTCGACCACCCGGCTCACCACCCGCTCGTGCTGCCGGCGGTAGGAGATCAGCTGCTCGATCGAGATCAGCGCCAGGCCGTGCTCGTCGGCGAACTTCCGCAGCTCCGGCAGCCTGGCCATGGTCCCGTCGTCGTTGACGATCTCGGCGAGCACGCCCGCCGGGGTCAGCCCGGCCAGCCGGGCCAGGTCGACGGCCGCCTCGGTGTGCCCGCGCCGCCGCAGCACGCCGCCCGGCGTGTACCGGAGCGGGAACACGTGACCGGGCCGGACGATCTCGTACGGCTCGGTCGCCGAGTCGACCAGCGTGCGGATGGTCTTGGCCCGGTCGGCGGCGGAGATCCCGGTGG
Source organism: uncultured Actinomycetota bacterium (assembly GCA_963808215.1). GTDB lineage: Bacteria > Actinomycetota > Actinomycetes > Streptosporangiales > Streptosporangiaceae > JAJYUU01. The sequence continues at coordinate 6,749 of CAWEEY010000001.1, read as the reverse complement.
TCACGCCATCGCGGGCGTCCACGCTGATGGTGTAGGCGGTGCGCATCCGCTCGGCGTTCTGGCGTGGTCATCAGCGGCAGCTGGAGCCGGTCAAGCATCTCCCCCGGCATCGGCACGCAGATCACGCCGCTGGTGTACCGGATCATGAAGGTCAGCAGCTCCGGGGTCGCCTTGCTGGCCGCGAAGATGATGTCGCCCTCGTTCTCCCGGTCGGCGTCGTCGACCACCACGACGGGCCGCCCGGCCGCGATGTCGGCGACCGCGCGCGCCACGTCGTCCAGCTGGCGGTCAGCCGCCGACGACGGCGCTGACCACGCCGGTCACTGCATCCTCCCGGCGAGCAGGCGCTCCACGTACTTGGCGATCATGTCGACCTCGAGGTTCACGACGGCGCCGGGCTGCTTGCGGCCGAGCGTGGTCCGCTCCAGGGTCTCCGGGATCAGGCTCACCTCGAACCAGTCCTCCCCGCCGGAGTCGCCGAGCGCCGACACCGTCAGGCTGATGCCGTCGACGGCCACCGACCCTTTCTCCACCAGGTAACGCGCTAGCTGACGGCGGAATCGAGATCCGCACCACCTCCCAGCCCGTGGCTGGCCGACGGGCCAGGATGATGCCAGTGCCGTCGACATGACCCTGCACGATGTGGCCGCCGAGGCGGCCGTCCGGCCGAAGCGGCCGCTCCAGGTTCACCGGCGCGCCCGGAGTCAGGACGCCGAGGCTGGACCTGCCCAGCGTCTCGCCCATCACGTCCGCGCTGAACTCGCCGTCGCGGGTCCCGGTAACCGTCAGGCACACACCGTTGATCGCGATCGAGTCGCCGTCGGGATGCGTCGCCGGTAACCAGCGGGCCCGCGGACTCGTCAGCCGGGCCGAGTCGCCGCTCATCTCGATGCCGACGACCTCGCCGAGTTCTTCCACTATCCCGGTAAACACCGTGTCCTCCTCCGGAGCCTCCGTACCGACTGGGGCACTGCCCTGCCTCGGGCTCCGGGGGTGCGCTAAGAGCGCAAACGCGGATCTGCCGCCTGATCGAACCCTCAGACTCAGGGCCCGGCCGCTCACCGCGCACGTGCTGCCTCCCATCCGGACTTTTACCGTCGGTCCCGGAATTTCACCGGGTCAGCCAGCCGATGGCCTCGGCCGGGTCGCGGACTATCACCGCCGGTTCGGAATTTCACCGACCCCGGAGCACGCTTGCTTGCGAGAACTAGTGTGCCATGCCAGGTATTCCGCTGTCCCATGGTGAGGCTGTGGCCTGCGCCACCCGCCTGGCGGGATGGACTCCAGCCGGCGCGCGGCGGCTAGCCCGCCCCAGTCAAACCAGGGAACCGGCGGCCGCAGACAGCCTTTACCGGGCGGTGGTGCAGCGAGCCGAGCTTCGGTTGTGGCTTCCGCTGAGGTCACGCTTGGCGCGGCGCGCCTCGGCGCGAGAGGACATCGACGGCCGCCGCCACGAGTAGCACCGCGGCGACCACGACGTCGAATCCACTGGCTCGACACGCCTAGCAGGTAGAGGCCGTTGTAGATGCCACCGATGACGAGGCCGCCCAGTACGCCGTGGATGGTCTTGCCCCGGCCGCCGAAGAGGCTGGTGCCACCGATGACCGCCGCGGCCACCGCCAGCAGCACGTAGCTGTTGGCGGCCTTGATGATGTTGGTGGTCAGCGAGACTTGCCACGACGCGAACAGCACGCCGGCGATCCCAGAGGTCAGAGCGGCGAGAACGAAGCCCCAGATCCGGACGGCGGGTAGGCTGACCCCGGCTCGCCGCGCCGCCTCGGCGTTGCCGCCGATGGCGTACACGTAGCGGCCGAAGCGGGTTCGCTGCAGCAGGACCGTCCAGGCGCCGAGCACGACCAGGACGATCGGAATGATGTAGGGAACCCCCTCGATCGTCCCGGAGTGGGCTCGGTTGACGTTGCAGATGGCGACGACCGCGACTCCCGCCACCGCCATGAGGACGATCTTCATCGCGGTGAGGCTGCGCGGCGGAGTCTCCAGGCCGTGGCGGCGCTTGCGGGCGTCCCGCAGCCACAGCCCGGTGCCGAACGGCTCCGACCAGCACGGCCAGCAAGATCCAGCCGACCACCGGGCCGAACTGCCCGTCAGAAGATGTCGTAGAGCACGCGCTCGTTAGTGAACTGGGAGTTGCCGATGCCGACCAGCGACCCGCCAAGGACGATGATCGCCACTCCCTCCAGGATCAGCAGCCCGCCGAGAGTGACGATGAACGACGGCATCCTCAGCCGGGCCACGAGCCAGCCCTGGATGGCGCCAACCGCGGAGCAGGCGAGCAACGCCACGATGATCGCCACCCACCACGGCCAGTCTGCGCCGGTCGGCTGCACAAGCTCGGCGACCACGACGCCGCTAAGCGCCATGACCAGGCCGACGGAGAGGTCGATCTCGCCGAGGAGCAGGGCGAAGATCTCAGCCATGGCCAGCAGCATGTACACGGTGCTCTGCTCGAAGAGGTTGACCAGGTTCAGCGGCGACAGGAACTTCGAGTTCGCGATCTGGAAGCTGATGGCGACGACCACGATGGCCAGGACCACGGGCAGGACACCGCTGTCGCCGCTGCGGACCCGGAGCCACCAGGCCCGGAAGTACTGGCCCAGCGACTGGGCGAGAAGCTCTGGCGGGACGTCGGCCGCGGCGAGGTCCGGGGCGATGGGGTCGATCACCGCCCCGGCTTGCGCCGTCCCGGTCGGGGTTTCGCCGTGGTCCGCTGCCACCGGGACGTCAGACACCGGTCACGCTCCCAGTCCCGCGCCGCGACAGCACGTCAACCAGCACTGCGCCGAGGAGCACCCCGCCCGGCAGGATGTATTGCAGCGGCGTGGCCAGTTGACCCAGGTTGAGAAGGGACACGCCGTAGGCGATGCCGCCGATCAGAAGGCCGCCGAGAACACCGTGGATTGCCTTGCCCCGGCCGCCGAAGAGGCTGACCCCGCCGATGACGGCGGCGGCAACGCAGTACAGGACGAGCTTGACCGGGGTCTGCGGTATTGGTGCTGTACTCACCGAAGAAGAAGGACCCGAGCAGAATGCCGCCGAGGCCGGCGGTCGCAGAGCACAACGCGAAGGCCCAGGTGCGGATGGCGGCGAGGCTGACGCCGGCGCGGCGGGCCGCTTCGGGATTACCGCCGATGGCATAGACGTAGCGGCCGAAGCGGGTCCGCTGGAGCAGCAGCGTCCAGGCGCCAAGGAGGACAAGGACGATCGGGATCACCCACGGAACCCCCTCCACCGTGACGAGGGACGTGCCGCGGTTGTCGTTGCAGACCAGCACCACGGCTACCCCGACCAGCGCCACCAGGGCGATTCTGATTGCTGTCAGGCTGGCCGGGGGAGCCACCAGGCCCTGGCGTCGCCTCGCGGCCGCACGTAGCCAGAGGGCCGTACCGGCGGCAACCGACCACCACCGCCAGGGCGACCCAGCCGACAACAGGGACGATCAGGCCCTGGACCAGGTCATAGATGACGCGCTGGTTGGACACCGAAGAGCTGACGCCGACGTTGCCGTCGGCCCCGCCGAGGATGACGACGAGAATTCCAGAGAAGAGCAGGAACCCGCCCAGGGTCACGACGAAGGACGGGATCTTGAGCCGGGCGACGAGCGTCCCTTGGAGGGCGCCGATCACGCCGCAGCAAGCGAGCGCGGCGAGCATCGCCGCCCACCACGGCCAGCCTGGCCCGGGCTGCTGGACCAGCTTGAAGGCGATCACCCCGCCGATAAGCGCGACCGCGCCGACCGAGAGGTCGATCTCGCCGAGGAGCAGGACCACCGTCTCAGCCATCGCCAGCACCATGTACACGGTGCTCAGCCCGAAGATGTAGACGAGGTTGCTCGGCCGCAGGAAGGCGTGCTCGGGGGTGATCACCTCGAAGACGACGGCGACCAGCACGATGGCCAGGACCACGGGCAGGACACCGCTGTTGCCACTGCGGACCTGGAGCCACCACGCCCGGAGGTACTGGCCCAGCGACTGGGCGAGGAGCTCCGGTGGGACGTCGGCCGCCGCGACCTCGGGAGCGGCGGCGACGTCGGCCACCACGCTAGCGTCCGGCATCCCCGTCGGGGTCTCGCCGGCGTCCGCGGTCATTGGGCTTTCCCGGTCCGGGCCATAGGCTCAACCCTCGCCACTGGCGGATCCGGCGGGCTCGAACGGCCGCCCGCTGGCGCTACCCGTCGTCATGTACTCCACCACGCTCTGCCGGTCGAAGTCCGCAGCCGGCCCTTGGGCCACCATCCGGCCCAGGTAGCAGCACCGCGATCCGGTCCGCGACCTCGAAGACGTCGTTCAGGTTGTGGGAGATCACCATCACCGCCAGCCCCCGGTCCCTGAGCCGTTTGACCAGGTCCAGTACCGTCCGGGTCTGCACCACCCCGAGGGCGGCGGTGGGCTCGTCCAGCAGCACCAGCTTGGAGTTCCACATCACCGCCTTGGCCACCGCCACCGCCTGCCGCTGACCTCCGGAGAGCGAGGCCACTGGCTGCCGGATCGAGCGCACCGTGGTCACGTGCAGGGTGCTCAGGGTCTCGGCCGCCTGCCTCTCCATCGAGTCCTCGTCGAGCAGGCCGTGGCGCAACCGCTCCCGGCCGAGGAACATGTTCTGGACGATGTCCAGGTTGTCGGCCAGCGCCAGATCCTGGTAGACGGTCTCGATCCCCAGCGCGGAGGCGTCCCTGGTGCTCCGGATGTGGACCGGTCGCCCCTCGAAGTAGATCTGACCATGGTCCGGCTGGTGCACGCCGGCGATACAGCGGGTGAGCACCGACTTCCCGGCGCCGTTGTCCCCGCACAGGCCGGTCACCTGGCCCGCAGGCAGGTCTAGGTCCACCCCGTAGAGCGCCTGCACCGGCCCGAAGTGCTTGTCGATGCCCCGCAGCTTCAGCAGGGGTTCCACCCCGTCCCCGCCGCGGCTCGCGCCGTCCGGGGCTTCGTTCGTCTCAGTCACCTTGAAGACCTGTCAGTCGCCTTGCCGATGTCGGGCTCCCGCCGCTCCGGTATCCCGGAACGGCAGGAGCATAGCCGCGTTCGTCTCTCGCCTTCCCGTTCGCCGGGCTGGCGGACCCGTCCTGCTGGAGGGTCCGCCAACCCGGCTGGGAAGAGCGGTCGATGAGACCCGTCGAGGTTTCCTAGATCAGATGATCACTGGATCCCGTTTGCGGCGCACAAGGTCGCACCCGCGATCGTGCAGATGGCCGAGGCGGGGTCGAAGCCGTCCTTGACCACTGTCGACTCCATGTTGGCCGCGTTCACCCAGACCGGGGTCAGCAGCGACGCCGGCTCGTTGATGCTCGAGTCGGCCGGGTCGGTGGTCGTCCCGTTCAGCAGAGCCGCCGGCGGCTTGTCGCCGGCCAGCAGGATCGTGGCCAGGGAACGGCGTCCTGGGCCTCCTTGTAGACGGCCTTGTAGACGGAGCCGCACTGGTATCCCTCAAGGATCCAGGCCATGCCCTGGGCCGTGGCGTCCTGCCCGGTGGTCGGAATCTTGACTTGGGCTTGACCCCGTCCGCCTTGAGGTCGGTGATCACCGAGTTAGCGAGCCCGTCATTGGCCTCGATCGTGGCGTTGATCTTCTTGTGAGCGGTGAACTCCTGCTGGAAGATGGTGCCGCCCTTGGTGTTGTCCCACCCAGGGGCGAAGTTCTCGCCAACCAGCTTCATGCCGGTGCTGTTGGTCGCGCCCGCGTTGACCGTCTTCGCTTCCTGGCCCCAGACCACCTTGTTGTAACCCTACGGCAAAGGAGATGGCGTTGGGGTCGGTGTCCTCGCCGCCATTCAGGACGAAGACCTGAGGCTTGGAGCCCCCAGGACTTAACGCACGCCTTGAAGCCCTGGCCGATCAGCTCGACCCACGTAGCTCGTTGTTGAAGCTGACGTAGTAGGTCTTCGAACCCTGGAAAGTGGCGCGGTCGTAGCTGATCATGGTGACGCCCTTGGACTCGGCCAGCTTCGCGATCGCCACGCCAGTCGGGCCATCGAGCGGGTCCATGATGAGGATCTTCGCGCCCAGGTTGATGTCGGCGGTGGCATCGTCCAGCTCGGTCGCGTCGCTACCCTGCGCGTTGTCGATCCGGTACTGCGCCTGGGTGTACCCGGCGTCGGCAAACGCATCGTTCAGGTACGGCTGGTCGAAGTCAACCCACCGCGTCGACGACGTCGTGTCAGGCAGGATCACGCCCACCTGCAGGGTGTTGGCTCCCTTGGTCGCGAACTGCGTCAGCGGCTTGAACTTCGACATCGTCGACGCGATGTCAACGGTAAACGAGCTGTGCTCAGCCCCGCTGGGAATCGTGTTCGAGCCGCTCGACGCCGACGTTCCTGACGACGGTGCGACGAGCCGCACGCCGCAGCCACCAGGCTAACGACCGCAGCCAGGCTCACCCACGCCACTGCGCGGAGCGACGAGGTGCCGACCTCCCTTACTTTTATAACACTCCCCCAAAACCCCTTTCACCTTCTTGAATACGCCCGAAGAGTGGATGCGGGGAACGATACAGTACACATGTCCGCTCGAAAGTCTCATCCCTATAACGGAAAGCGGCCCGCAGCCCGCCTTGACTGCCCGGCCCGCGGACGTGCGGGTGTCGTCAGCCAGCTACAAGGACGTGCGACGCCGCACGACTGAAGCGGAGATGCGAGCAGCGCGGCTGGGTCGGACAACACGGCATCCATGGCGTCGAGGGCTGCACCGCGCGCAGCGGCGGGGAATCGAGACCCGACACACCCAGGTCGGGCGT